>JBJHBM010000015.1:0-46696 GCA_050485485.1 Alphaproteobacteria bacterium
CCGCCACCGGGTCGAGCCCGGCGATGGCGGCGGGCAGCAGTCCGACGTTGGTGAGCGCGGCGAAGCGCCCGCCGATGCCGGGCTCGTGGTCGAGCACCGGCAGCTTGAGCCGCCCCGCGAGCCGGCGCAGCGGCGTCTCGGGCCGGCCCGGCGGCAACGGGTCGGAGATCACCGCGACGCGCTCTGGCAGCGCCGCCGCGCCGCCGGCCGCGTCGCGCAGCAGCGGCAGCAGCGTCAGCGCCTGGGCGAGCGTCTCCGCCGTGGTGCCCGACTTGGAGACGATCAGCATGCCGGCGCGGGCGGGATCGACGCGCGCCAGCACGTCCTCGATCCCCTCCGGGTCCACGTTGTCGAGGAAGTGGAGCCGGGGCGCCGCGCGGTCGGTGGCGAGCGCCGCCAGCGTCGCGCCGCCGAGGCTGGAGCCGCCGGTGCCCAGCACGAGCACGTCCGAGAGCGTGCCCCGGAAGCGCGCCGCGACCTCCATCACCCCGGCCAGGTCGTCGCGGCGCGCGGGGATCGTGAGATGGGGCAAGGTGCCGTCCGCGCGCCGGCGGCGCAGCCGGTCGAGGGACGGCGCGAGCCGGTCGAGGGCGGCATCGAGGTCGGCGGCGGCAAGCCCGCCCGCGCCGATGCGCTCGGCGAGGCAGGCGGAGACGTCGTGGGTATAGGGCATCGGCACTCGCTATAGGCAGGAGGGACCGCCCAAGCTTACCATCCGGCGCCACGGGGGCAACCGGGGCGATCGACGCTTCCGGACATTCCGGGGGTACCGTACCCTCGGCCAGGCCACGAACGGATGCCCCGATCGAGTCGGGGCATGACGATTCGAGCAAATTGCGTTCGGTCGGCCCCACCCGCCAAGCGCGTCATCGCCCGATTCATTCGGACGATCCACGCCTGCTGCGCCGAAGCGTCAGTACGGACGGGCCGGCAGCTTCGGGTCGAGCACCTTGCGGGCGCCTTCCGGTCCGACCACCGGCAGGCCCGTGGGGTCGATCAGCCCGAGCTGCACGAGGACCGCCGCCTGGTCCCAATAGATGTGCTCGTGCGAGATCTTCCCGTCCTTGAAGCCGGCGACGACGGCGACGGCCATTTCGACCCGCCTGCCCGTCGGCGGGACGTGGGGGAGCATCCACTCGATCTCGGTCGTGTGGGTGAAGGTGATGAAGACCTCCTCGACGATCCGATCCTCGCCGACGGTGGTGGACACGTTGGTCATCTCGACGTCCGGCGGGAAGAATTTTCCGACCAGACGGTCCCGGTAGAAGGCCTGCACGCCCTCGCGGCCGACGCCGCCGATCATCGTGGGCACGTTGTGAAGGTGAGGTTCGGCCGACATCGTGGCCATGGTGGTTTCCAGGTCGCCGGCCAGCTCGGCACCGACATGCTTCTGGAACAGGTCGATCATTTCCTGCTTCGTCATCGGTAAGATTCCTCTCGCGGAAGCATCGGTTCTGAACAAGCCGGCGGCGGCGGACACCGACAACGCGACGGCACCGAGGACACGAGCGAGAAAATCTCGCCTGCTTTTCATGATGATCCTACGAAAGGGCCGAACGCGCGCGGGCGACAGGCCTGTCCGGCCTCACCCATTGGAACCGCCCGCTTCGCTCCCTGCCGAATTGCGTCCCCATAACGCAATTAAACATGCGGGAATTTTTCTTGTACACCAAATACTCTGCACGCCGATCCGGCAACTTGCCGCAACGTAAGTCCCGGATTCGTCACCGGAATGTAGATGCCCCGATCAAGCCGGGGCACGACGACGGAGAGGAACCGGCGGCGCGGCCGCGAGGGACGGCGCGAGCCGGTCAAGGAAGCGGGACATGGGCCAGCGGAGGCTCCGTGAAGTATCGGTGCCGGCCCGATACCGCTTGGACTATATTGCGGCAGCCGGAACTTATCGGGGTAAGGCTCATGGGTCGGGTCCATGCCGTGCTGCTCGCCGTCCTGCTGCTGGTCGCGGCGCCCGCCGCGCGCGCCGAGAGCTGGTCCACGCTGCAGGGCTGGCTCGAGCGGGACTCCGAAGTGCTCGGCCTCACATACGGCCAATGGGCGATGATCGGCGGCGGCGTCGCGGTCGCCGGCGGAGCGGCGCTGCTGATCGAGCCCGCGCTGGTAGGCGGCATCGTCGGTGGTTTCATCGCGCTCGACCTGCTCGCGCACGCCGCCATCGTCGCGGGCGCGGGAGGCGCGGTGGCGCTCGGCTACGATTTCGAGAAGGATTTGGGCATTCCGCCGTTCTGGAAGAAGGTGCCGCAAATCTGGAACGAATGGACCGGACGCGCCGAGGCGGCGGCGCCCTGAAGCGGCGCGCGGAAACGGAAAATGGATGGCCCGAACGAGTCGGGCCATGACGAAGCAGAAGGCATCGGCCATCTCCCCGGGCCAGGCCGGGCGGATGGCACGCCCTACGGCCTCGCGGCGATGCCCTCGGGGTCGCCCACCATGACCACCGTGAGACGGTCGGCGTCGAGCAGGCGCTTCGCCACGCGCGCCACGTCCTCCGCCGTCACGGCGGAGAACAGCGCCTTGCGCCGTTCCAGGTAGTCGATGCCGAGGTCGTCGAGCTGCAGGCCGACCAGCACGCCCGCGATCTGCGCGGTCGAGGTGAGCCGCGTGTAGTAAGCGCCGAGCAGGTAGTTCTTGGCGTCGTCGAGCTCTTCCCGCGAGACGGGCTCGGTCGCCATGCGGCGCCATTCGGCGCGGATGAGGTCGAGCGATTCCCCGACCCGCGCGTTCTGGGTCGAGACCCAGCCCATCAGCAGCGAAGCGCGGTCGTAGTTCACGAGCCGCGCCGTGATCGAGTAGGCGAGGCCGCGCTTCTCCCGCACTTCGTAGGCGAGGCGCGAGGTGAGCCCGCCACCGCCGAGGATATAGGTCATCACGGTGGCGGCGTAGTAGTCGGGATCGGTGATCGGGATGCCGCGCTGGCCGAAGGTCACCACGGTCTGCGGGATGTTGCGCCGCACCACCACCACGCGGCCCTCGTCCCCCGGCTCGGCGGCGGGCACCTCGGGCAGGTCGGCGCGGGCTGGCAGCGCGCCGAAGGCGCGGTCGAGGAGCGGTGCCAGCTCCGCGGGCGCGATGTCGCCCACCACGCCCACCACGAGATTGTCGCGGGCGAGGTGGCGGCGCGTCCAGTCGCGCAGGTCGGCGGCCGTGAGCGTCGGAATCGACTCCTTGTTGGCCTCGATGTCGCGGGCGTAGGGGTGGCCGGGGAACACGGCACGGTGCCAGGCGCGGTCCGCGACGCCGCGCGGCTGCTCCTCGGCGCGGCGCAGGGCCGCCAGCATCTGGCCGCGCACGCGCGCCATCGGCTCCGCGTCGAAGCGCGGCGCGGTCAGCGCGAGGCGCAGGAGGTCGAAGGCCTGCTCCCGGCTCTCGTTGAGCGCGCGCAGGTTGCCGTTGACCGCGTCGGTGCCGGCCGAGAAGCCGAGGCCGATCGCCTCCGCGCTGAGGCGCGCCTGGAACGCGGCCGAATCGAGTTCGCCCGCCCCTTCGGCGAGGAGCGCCGCCGCCATCCCGGCAAGGCCGCCCTTGCCCTCGGGATCGACCGCGGCACCGCCGCGGAAGGCGAAGCGCATCTGCACCAGCGGCACCGAGGCGTCGCGGATCAGCCAGGCGGTGACGCCGCCGGGGCTCCTGACCTCCTCGATGTCGATGGCGCGCGCCGGCGCGGGGCCGAGCGCAAGGGCATGGACCAGGACGAGGGCGGCAGCGAGGAGGCCGAGCGGGCCCCCACGGAACCGGGCACGGAACCGGGCGCGGAACCGGGCGCGAAGACGGGGGCTCATCGGACGCCCTCCCCGCCGGGCACGTTGCCGACCTCGCGGCGCGGGCGCTCGGGCGAGCCGGCGTCGGCGGCGGGAACGGCCGGCAGCAGAAGGCCGGTGACCGAGCGTTCGGGCCGGAATACGTGGCGCGCGGCCGCGCTCACCTCCTCCGCCGTGACCGCGGCGATGCGCTCCGGCCATTTCTCGACCGCATCCAGGTCGCGGCCGATGGAGAGCGCGATGCCGACGGCGGTGGCGCCGTGGCGCAGGTTGTCGCGGGCGAAGACGGCACTCGCCCGGAGCCGCTTCTTGGTGGCGGCGAGCTCGTCCTCGGTCACGCCGTCGGCGAGCAGGCGCGCGATCTCGGCGTCGAGGCCGGCCTCCAGCGCGTCCATGGCGACGCCCGCGCGCGGCCGCGCGAAGAAGCCGAACTGGGCCGGGCCCAGCACGTCGCCGTCGTAGTAGGCGCCGGCGGAGAGGGCGAGCTCGCGCTCCACCACCAGCGCGCGGTAGAGCCGCGAGGTGGCGCCGCCGCCGAGGATGTCGGCCAGCACCTCGAGGGCGTAGCCGTGGCGCGTCTCCCCCGCCTCGTGGCCGGTGGTGTGGGAGGGCGCCAGGTAGTCGCGGGTGAGGCGCGGCTCCGCCACCTGGGGGCTCTCCATTGTGATGCGGCGCGCGGCGCGGTGGGGCGGCTCCTGCAGGCGCGCGCGCGGACGCACCTCCGGATTGGGCGGGATCGGGCCGTAATACTTCTCCGCGAGCGGCAGCACTTCCGCCAGGGTGACGTCGCCCGCCACCACCAGGATCGCGTTGTTGGGGCCGTAGTGGCGGCGGTGGAAGGCGCGCGCGTCCGCGGCAGTGAGGCCGTCGATCTCGTGGCGCCAGCCGATGATCGGGATGCCGTAGGGATGATGCATGTAGAGCGCGTTGGCGATGTGCTCGCCGAGCTGGGCGGCGGGGCGGTTGTCGGTGCGGGTGCGGCGCTCCTCGATCACCACCTGCAGCTCGGGCGCCGCCTCCTCCTCGGTGATGACGATGTTGGCCATGCGGTCGGCCTCCATCCGCATCACCATCTCGAGGTCCTCGCGCGCCACGGTCTGGTGGTAGCCGGTGACGTCGGCCGAGGTGAAGGCGTTGTCGCGCCCGCCGTGGCGCGCGACCGTGCGCGAGAACTCGCCGGACGCCATCGTGGCGGTGCCCTTGAACATCATGTGCTCGAGGAAGTGCGCGAGGCCCGACTTGCCGGGCGGGTCGTCGGCGGCGCCGACGCGGTAGAACAGCGTCTGGCGCACCACCGGCACGCGGCGGTTCTCGATCACCACCACCTGGAGGCCGTTGGGAAGCGTCGCGGTCTCGGGGTTGAAAACCTGGGCGCGCGGCGCGGACGCGGGCGCCAGCAGCGCGGCGCCGAGCGCGGCCCCCACCAGAAGGAGGGCCAGAAGGGGGGCCAGAAGGGGGGCGCGGGCGAAACGGGGGGTCATGCCACGGAAGCTCCTCGGGCTGGATCGGTCGTCGGGGCGGTCGGGTCCTCGCGCCGAGTCCTACGGCATCAGTGTGGCAAATCGGCGGCGGGCGCGCGGCTCAGAACAGGGTTTCGAGTAGGCTCCGCGAGCGCTTGCGCTCGATCTGGGGGGTGGCGCCAGCATCGGCGGGACGGCCGAGCGCCGCATTCTCCTGCAGGCGGCGGCGCTCCGCCACCGGATCGACCACCTGGACCGGGGGCTCGTACTGCTTCCAGAACAGGAGGCTCTCGACGAAGGTCTGGCTCTGGGATTCGAGCTGGGCGGTCTCGCGGTCCACGGTCGCGCGGATGTCGGGCGCGGCGTCGTCGGCGCCGATGCGGGCGAGCAGCACGGCCTCGGCCCGCGTCACCCCCCGGATGTCCTCGGGGCGGACGCGCTTGGCCTGGGCGCGGCCCTCGGCGTCGAGCACGATCTGGCGGGTGCGGTCGCGGGTGGCCTGCTGGGGGCCGGCGGTGCCCGGGGCGGGGGCCGGCAGGCCGAAGTCGGGCGGCATGGAGAGCGGCGCGCGCACCATCACCTGGAACTCGTCCGGGGGCTCCGCTTCGAAGCCTATCGTCTCGCGCACGCCGCCGCAGCCGCCGAGCGCGACCGCGAGGAGCGCGATGGCCGCAAGACGCGCCGCCGCGCGGGCCGGAAAGTGGGCGTTGGGCTCTCGTATCATGCCAATGGGTCCTTCAAAGCCCTCCCCGGGGCCCCTCGAAAGTCAATTTAGCCGCTCGCGCGGCGCGATGAAAGTGTCGAGCAGCAGCACGAAGACGCCGCAGACGATGGCGGCATCGGCGAGGTTGAAGGCGGGCCAGTGCCAGCCCGCGGCATGGAAATCAAGGAAATCAACCACTTGGCCATGCATCAGGCGGTCGGCCAAATTCCCGAGCGCACCCCCGATAATCGCGCCCAGCGCATATATCTGCACCTTCCGTTCGCCCCGCGCGAGCCATAGCGCGAGCACCGCGACGATCGCCGCCACCACGCCCGCCAGCACCCAGCGCATCACCTCGCCCCCCATCCCCAGCAACCCGAATGTCACCCCCGGGTTCCACACCAGGACGACGTTGAGGAACGGCGTCACCGCGACGCCGCCCGGCGGCGGAGCGAACACTTCCAGGATCCACCACTTGCTGGCTTGGTCGGCGATCAGCACGGCACCGCCGAGCACAAGCGCGACGCGTCGCGCGGCACGGGCGGCCGAAGGCGGCAGGGCCACGTTCACGTCCTAGACCCCCGCCGCTGCGACCACGTCGGCGCAGCGCCGGCACAGGTCGGCTGGCTCCTGGCGACCGACCTCGTCGAGCACCTTCCAGCAGCGCGCGCACTTGGCGCCGGCTGCGCGCTCCGGCACCACCGCGACGTCGGGCACGTCGGCGAGCCGGAACGCGCTCTCGGGCGCGGGATCGAGGGAAAGGGTCGCGCCCGAGGTGATGAACAGGTCGGCGCCGCCGACCCCGCCCGCCTCGGCTGCGGCGAAGGCCTCGGCCAGCGCGGGAGTCAGATGCACCACGGGATGGGCCTGCAGTGAGGAGCCGATACGCTTCTCCGCCCGCTCGATCTCGAGCGCGCCCGTGACCGCGCGGCGCACCTCGCGCAGCGATGCCCAGCGCGCCGCCAACGCCTCGTCGCGCCAAGCGCCCGGCACTTCGGGGAAGGTGCGCAGATGCACGCTGCCGTCCTCGGACGGGAAGCGCGCGAGCCATGCCTCCTCCGCCGTGAAGCACAATACCGGCGCGAGCCAAGCGGTGAGGCACATGAAGAGATGATCCATCACGGTGCGCACGGCACGGCGGCGCGGCGATGCGGGCGCATCGCAGTAGAGCGAATCCTTGCGGATGTCGAAGTAGAACGCCGATAGGTCCACCGCACAGAAGTTGTGAAGCTGCGCGTAGAAGCGATGGAAATCATAATCCGCGGCAGCTTGGCCGCGCAGCCGGTCGAGTTCGCAAAGCCGGTGCAGCACCCAGCGCTCGAGCTCAGGCATTTCCTCGGACGTCACGCGCTCATCCTCGGCGAAGCCGTCGAGCGCGCCGATCAGGTAACGCAGCGTGTTGCGCAGCCGGCGATAAGTGTCCACCTGGTAGCGGATGATGTCGGGACCGACGCGCAGGTCCTCGGTGTAGTCGGAGGCCACCACCCACAGCCGTAGGATGTCCGCGCCGTACTGGTCGCACACCTCCTGTGGAGCCACGGTGTTACCGAGCGACTTCGACATCTTGCGGCCCTGCTCGTCGTTGATGAAACCGTGAGTCAGGACCGCGTCGTAGGGTGCGCGCCCGCGCGTGCCGCAGGATTCGAGCAGCGAGGACTGGAACCAGCCACGATGCTGGTCGGAGCCCTCGAGGTAGAGGTCGGCGGGCACCTTGAGATCGGGGTTGCCCTCCAGCACGAAGGCATGGGTAGAGCCCGAATCGAACCAGACGTCGAGGATGTCCGTCACCTTCTCGTAATCGGCCGGGTCGTGCTCGGGAGCGAGAAAACGCGCAGGGTTCGCGGTGAACCATACATCGGTGCCCTCGGCCTTTACCGCCTCGACGATGCGCGTCATCACGGCGGCGTCGCGCAGCGGCTGGCCATCCTTCTTCGAGACGAACACGGTGATCGGCACGCCCCAGGCGCGCTGGCGCGAGACGCACCAGTCGGGGCGGTCCTGCACCATCGCGCGGATGCGGTTGCGCCCCTGCACCGGCACGAAGCGGGTCGCGTCGATGGCGCCGAGCGCCTTCCTGCGCAGCTCGTTGGTCTCCATCGAGATGAACCACTGGGGCGTCGCGCGGAAGATCAGCGGCGCCTTGGAGCGCCAGGAATGGGGATAGGAGTGGACCAGCGTACCGCGCGCGAGCAGGTTGCCGGCGCGTGCGATCGCCTCCCACACCGGCTGGTCGGCCTTGAAGACGTGCAGCCCGGCGAACAGCGGCACGCGAGAGAGATAGAGCCCGTCCGGCCCCACCGTCTCGGGCGTCTCGATCCCGAAGCGCCGGCCGATCTCGAAGTCGTCGGCGCCGTGACCCGGCGCAATGTGGACGAAGCCGGTGCCAGTTTCTGTGGTCACATGGTGGCCCGGCAGCAACGGTACGTCGAAGTCGTAGCCCTGCCCCCGGAGCGGATGGGCGAGGACCATGCCTTCGAGGTCGCGGCCCTTGAGCCGTCCCACGACCTCGTGGCCGGCGATTTCCGCCTTCACCAGAAAATCGGGCAGTAGCCCTTCGGCGCACAGCAGCTTTTCGCCCGCGCGCGCAAGCGACCCTTCGGCCGCCGCCGTCACCACGACCACGAGATAGTCGATGTCGTCCCCGTAGGCGACTGCGCGGTTGCCGGGCAGCGTCCAGGGCGTGGTGGTCCAAATCACGACGGAGGCGCCGTCCAGCGCCGCATGGAGCGTCTTGACCACCGGGAACCGCACCCAGACGGTGTTGGACATATGATCGTCGTATTCGACCTCGGCCTCGGCCAGGGCCGTCTTCTCGACCACCGACCACATCACCGGCTTGACGCCCTTGTAGAGCCCGCCGTTGAGCAGGAAGCGCCCGATCTCGGCGACAATCGCAGCCTCGGCCGCGTGCGCCATGGTGGTGTAGGGCGCGTCCCAGGTCCCCAGCACGCCGAGCCGCTTGAACTCCTCGCGCTGCACCGCGATCCATTCGGCGGCGAAGGCGCGGCACTCGGCGCGGAAGTCGAGAATCGGCACCTGATCCTTGTCCTTGCCGGCGGCGCGGTAGCGCTCCTCGATCTTCCATTCGATCGGCAGGCCATGGCAGTCCCAGCCCGGCACGTAATTGGCGTCGAAGCCTTCCATCTGCCGGGTGCGGTTGATCACGTCCTTGAGGATTTTGTTGAGGGCGTGGCCGATGTGGATGTTGCCATTGGCGTAGGGCGGACCGTCGTGGAGGACGAACTTGTCGCGGCCCTTCGCGGCCTCACGCAGGCGGGGCCACAGGCCGATCCGCTCCCAGCGGGCGAGCCATTCCGGCTCGCGCTCGGGCAGGCCCGCCTTCATGGGGAAATCGGCCTTGGGCAGGAAGACGGTGGACTTGTAATCGACGCTCATGGGTGGTTTCGGGCCTGGGTTTGCGTGGGGCCTGGCGCGGAAAGGCCGCATGGAAGGCCAAACCGGGGTCCCAGTCAACCGTTTGGGAAGGCTCGGCTCACCCTTCAGCGGGGACGGCAGCCAGCGCGGCACGGCAATCGGCCACGTCACGGGAGATCTGGGCGACGAGGGCATCGACGCTCTCGAACTTCCGCTCCCCACGCAGGAAGGCGTGGAACCGCACCCGGAGCCTGCGCCCGTAGAGGTCGCCCGCGAAATCGAGCAGATGGACCTCGAGGCGCAGGTCGGTGCCCGCGAACTGGGGCCGGAGGCCGAAGCTGGCCGCACCGTCGTACCAGCGCACCGCGCCGTCCTCCTCGAACCCCGCCCGTACCGCATAGATACCGCAAGCCGGGCGCTGGTGCTCGCCCATGTCCACGTTGGCGGTGGGGAAGCCGAGCGCGCGCCCGCGCGCGTCGCCGTGGACCACTTCTCCTTCCACCTCCCACGGCCGTCCGAGCAGGCGGGCCGCGGCGGCGGGGTCGCCGGCCGCGAGCGCGCGGCGCACGGTATTGGACGAAATCACCGCGCCGTCCGGGCCCGTCACCTGGGGCGCGGGCGTGACACCGAACCCGGCCGCAGGCGCACGGGCCCGCAAAAGCGCCACGTCGCCCGCGCGCCTGTGGCCGAAGGCGAAATCCGCGCCCACCACCACATGGCGCGCGCCGAGCCAGCCGGACAACACGTCGTCGATGAAAGCTTCCGCCGGGATGCGGGAAAAGGCGCGGTCGAAGATAGCGACGTAGACCAAGTCCACCCCGAGCGCCGCGAGGGCGCGCGCCTTCGAATCGGGGCAGGACAGCCGGAACGGCGGATCGTCCGGCCGGAACAGGCGGCGCGGATGCGGCTCGAAGGTCAGCACGCCGACGGGGGGCCCCGAAAAAGCGGCGGCCGCCCGGCGGGCTTCCTCGATCACGCGCCGATGGCCGAGGTGCACCCCGTCGAAATTGCCGATAGCCACGACTGCGCCGCGTGCGTCGGCGGAAACGGGGCCGGTGAGAGGGATGATGCGCATGGCGTCGGGGCGTGACCTCGCGGCGGCGTTCCGACGGCCCCTCATGGCCGCCGGCCGGGAAACGCCCTCAATTAAGGAGGAACACGCCCGATGGCAAGAACGACGGCCTTCTCAGGTCACTTCCATGGCCATGGTGCCGCCGTCGAGGAACAGGTTTTCCCCCCACACGAAGTCGGAATCCGCCGAAACCATGAACAGGCAGGCCTTGGCCATGTCCTCGGGCACGCCGCTGCGACCGGCGAGGTTGACCACCGGACGGGTCGGATCGAACTCCTCCTTGCCGACCGGCGAGCCGATCTTGTTAGGCGAGATCGAGTTGACGCGAATCTTGTGGGGCGCGAGCTGCACCGCCATGGAACGGGTGAGATTGATGACCCCGCCCTTGGCCGAAGTATAGGCTATGGCGCGATGGCGCCCGCGCCAGCCCGAAGTCGAAGCGATGTTCAGGATATTGCCGCCGCCACCCTGTGCGACCATCTGCTGGGCCGCGTACTTGCCCATCAGGAACGGCGCGGTCAGCGTCACGGCGATCACCTTGTCCCAATCTTCCTTGGAGATTTCGAGGATGTGCTGGTTGTCGGAGATCGCGACGTTGTTGACGAGGATGTCGAGATGGCCGAAAGCCGCCACCACGTCCGCGATCAGCTTCTTCACCTGCCCCTCGTCGGCAACGTTGGCGACGAAGGCCTGGGCGGCTTGGCCCTCGCCCCGGATGTCGGATGCGACCTTCTCGGCGCGGGCCTTGTCGAGGTCCACCACGGCGACCTTCGCGCCTTCGGCAGCGAACCGATGCGACACGGCCTCGCCGATGTTGCGGCCCGCACCGGTGACGATGGCGACCTTGTCCTTGAGCTTCATGAATCGGGTTCTCCGCTATTCTCGGAAGGATGTTCTTGGGCGGCGCCATTCAACCCCAGCGGCCTCCGTCGGTCAATTCCCGCCCCGGTGGCGCCTGTTCCCATCGCCGCCGGCAGTGGCTATTCTGGCGCGCCGCCAAGCGGTAGAGACACAAGCTGGGGAGAAGCGTCGATGACGCGCATGCCTAAAATCCCGAAGGTTCGGGAGTACGTCGAGCTGGTTCTGGGCGACGGCGCCATCCTCAAGGGCCACGTCTTCATCGAAGCCACCATGCGCGTCCAGGACTTGCTCAACGGCGATCTGCGCTTCTTCCCCTTCGTGGACGAGGACGAGCGAATCCATCTCGTCAACAAGGATTGGGTCCGTTCGGTGCGCCCCTACGACAATTAGACTACCGGCAGAACAACGAAAATCACGACCATAGGGAGGAACCTGCATCATGGCCGAGAAGCTCAAGCTCACCATCGGGATCGAGCGCTACGACCGGCATTTCCCCTTCTTCGACCGCACCGTGCCGGTCCCGGACGGGATCGATCTCAAGGTGCTGCAGGTGGGCCAAAGCGTGACGCTGCGCGACGGCACCGACCGTCACGGCCGAATGCTGAAGGGAGACTACGACGTCGCCGAGTTCTCGATGTCGAGCTACCTGATGGCGAAGGGCCGTGGCATGCCCATCGCCGGCATCCCGGTGTTTCCGCGCCGCCTGTTCAGTCAGAGCCAGATGTGGGTGCACCCCGAGTCGAACCTGTGGCATCCCCGCGACCTGATCGGCAAGAAGGTGGCGCTGAGTTCCTTCCAGACCACGCTGTCGCTGCTCGCCAAGGGCGACATGAAATTCTACTACGACGTGCCGTGGGAGAAGATTCACTGGCTGCTGACCACCGAAGAGAAGGTCAAGTTCAAGGTGAAGGAGGGCGTGAAGCTCGATTTTATCGGCGATCGCCAGGACCTCGGGCGCGCCCTCGAGAACCGGGAGATCGACGCGTTCTTCCTGCCCCACCCGCCCCATTCTGTGGTGTCGGGCGAAACCGCCGCACGCCGCCTGTTCGCCGACTGCAAGGCGGAAGAGCTTGCCTATTACGAGAAGATCGGCGATTTCCCGATCATGCACGTCGTCGCCATCCGCCAGGAAGTGGTGGACAAGGCGCCGTGGGTGGCGAAGGCGGTATTCGACATGTTCAACGCCGCCAAGGAGATCGCCGAGAGTTATTACGAGGACCCCAACTGGTCGCGGCTCGCCTGGGGGCGTCATTATTTCGAAGAGGAGCGCGCCCTGTTCGTACGCGATCCCTGGGAGAACGGCTTTGCGCGCAACCGCACCAACATCGAGCGCTTCATCAAGTACTCCCACGACCAGAACCTGATCGAAACGCCCTACGCGCCCGAAACCCTATTCTACAAGGAAACGCTGGATACCTAGGCGCGCGACGCACCTACCTTCCGACCGCGTAGGACTGCATGAATCGTGACGTGGCGGCGGCGCGCAGCATGCCGCCGTCGTTGGCCGCCATCAGCACGCGCCCCATCGACCAGCGCGGGGTTTCCTCGACGTGATGCCCGCGTTTGCGCAACTCGTTCACGGTCGCCGTGGGCGTGCCGCCCTCCAAGCCGAGGTGCCCGGGGCTCGCCTCGCGTGGCCAGAAAGAGTTGGGAAAGTGCAGCGTCTCGAACAGCGGGAGGTCTATCGCCTCCTGCAGGTTGAGGCCGAAATGGACGTGGCGCAGGAAGCACCACAGGGGCCATTGGTCCTGCATGTCGCCGCCGGGCGTGCCGAAGGCCAGATAGGGCACGCCGTCTCGGAGCGCAAGGGACGGCGACAGCGTCGTGCGCGGGCGCTTGCCGGGCGCGAGGCCCGAAGGATGATCCGGGTCCAGCCAGAACATCTGGGCGCGCGTGCCGAGCGGGAAACCGAGTCCCGCAACGGCGGGGGAAGATTGCAGCCAAGCGCCCGATGGCGTCGCGGAAACGATATTGCCGAAACGGTCCACAGCGTCGATATGGACCGTATCCGACCGCAGGCCCCGTTCCAGTGGCCCATCCAATACGCGTCCCGGCTCCCCCGCGCCGTCAGCCCTGCCCGTGCCGTCGCCGACCAGCAGGCGCTTCGCCCCGTAGCCCGGCACCTCACCCGGACGCAATTCCAGCGAGGCATGGTCCGCCAGCAGCCCGCGGCGCACCGCGTTGTAGTCGTCCGACAGCAGCACGTCCATCGGCACGCTGACGAAATCCGGATCGCCGTAGAACTTCTCGCGGTCGGCGAAGGCAAGCTTCGCACATTCGATCACGGTATGGATGAAATCGGGTCCCAGCGGGTCCATCGCGCCGAGGTCGAAATCCTTGAGCAATGCAAGGGTCTGCAGCGCCACCGGGCCCTGGCTCCACGGGCCCGCCTTTGCGAGCGTGTGGCCATGATAGTCGCAAGTCAGGGGTTCCTCGTAGGGCGCGCTCCAGCGCGCCATGTCTTCACCGGTAAGCAGCCCGCCGTGAGGCTCGCCCGTGACGTCGAGCGCCTGCTCGGTGCGGCAGAAGCGGTCGATCGCCTCGGCGACGAAACCTTCCTTCCAGACCTTGCGCGCGCGCGCGATGATGGCCTCGCGCCCCCCGCCGCCGGCTTCCGCTTCGCGCAGCAGACGGCGGTAGGTGGCTGCAAGCTGCGGTAGGCGATAGCGCGCGCGCGGCGGCGGCGCCCTGCCGTCCACGAGATAGGCATCGGCGGACGTGCTCCAGTGGGTCCGGAACAGCTCGCGCATCGAATCGATGGCGCCCGCCACCATCGGCGGCACCGGATAGCCGTTCTCGGCATAGCCGAGGGCCGGCGCCAGCACGTCGGCGAGTGCGAGGGTGCCGTGGTCGTGGAGCAGCGTCATCCACGTATCGAAGGCGGCCGGAACGGTCGCCGCCATCAGGCCGGTGCCGGGAACGGTATCGAACCCTTGCGCGCGGAAGGCCTCGATGGTGGCGGCTGCCGGGGCGGGCCCCTGCCCCGCCAGGACCGTCACGGGGCCGCCCCGCGCGGAGAACAGGATCGGCACTTCCCCCAGGGGCCCGCACATGTGGGGTTGCACCACCTGCAGCACGAATCCAGCGGCCACCGCCGCATCGAAGGCGTTGCCGCCCTTCTCCAGCATCGCCATGCCGGCGCCGGATGCGAGCCAATGGGACGAGACGACCATGCCGAAGGTGCCGGCGAGCTCCGGCCGCGTGGTCGGGAACCCGCCGTATCCGCGCCTGTCGGTCATGATTTCCGTTCTCCCGTGCGTTCCTGGATGGATAGCAGCCAATTCTATAGTTGGGGGCGAAGACGTCACAACGCCGGGACTGCCCCAAAACGGTCACAGCGGTTTCTTCCGCCCAACGATCCCCGTTACCGACTCACTCCGGCAAAGTTTCGCTCGTACCCTTGAAGGCGAGATAGCCGCCGTCGATCAGCAGGTCCATGCCGGTGCAGAACGAAGCCTCGTCGGAGGCGAGATAGACCGCGCCCGCCGCCACCTCCTCCACCCGGCCGGGGCGCCCGGCGAGGTAGAATCGACCCCGCGCGCGCAGGGCTTCTTCCTCGGTCTTGTAACGCCACATCGAGCGCGGCGTGGCGATGGCCCCGGGCGAGATCGAGTTGACGCGGATGTTGTCGCGCGCATGGTCGACCGCCATGCAGCGGGTGAGCTCGATGATCGCGGCCTTCGACGAGCAATAGGCGGGGCGGCGGGGCACCCCGATCTGGCCGAGCTGGGAAGCGATGTTGACGATGGCACCCCCGCCCGCCGCCGCCATCGGCGGGATCGCGTATTTCGCCATCAGGAAGTAGCCGGTGAGGTTCACCGTCAGTTCCTCGGTCCAGTCCGCGAGCGGCAAATCTACCACCGTGCCGTCGTGGGTGGGCCCGGCAGCGACGTTGACCAGCACCGTGGGCCCGCCGAAGGCCCCCGCCGCGCGCGAGACGGCGTGCGCGCACTGCTCCGGCACCCGTACGTCGAGCGGGCAGGCGAGCGCGCGTCCGCCCGCCGCCGCGATGGCCACGGCCGTCCGCTCGGCGGCCGCGGCGTCGAGGTCGGCGACGCATACGGCCGCCCCCTCGGCGGCGAAGGCGCGCGCGATGGCGCCCCCGATGGCGCCGCCCGCGCCCGTCACCAGCGCCGACTTGCCTTCCAGACGTCCGGACATAGCCCCCTCCTTTTCCCTTAACAGCGACAAAGTGTCGTCTAAAATCGGTGTGAAATCAAAAATCTGGATCAAGACCTCGGGGGCGCCGTCCATGAAGATCGTCTACCACCTCATCAACAACCGGCTTCAGATCGAGCCGTTGCAGAAGCGTTTCCCCGACGTCGCCATGGTGGTGACGCGCGACCTGGAGACGCTCGCGCGCGAAATCGGCGATGCCGACGCGATGGTGACCTCCAACCGGCCCTACTTCGAGGACATGGTGCGGGCGGTCAACGACAACCAAACCCGCCTCAAGTGGATCCAGTTCACCACCTCGGGCATCGACAAGGCGCTGCGCTACGGCGGCTACCCCAAGGGCTGCACCGTGACCAATTCGGCAGGGCTGGGCGCCCCGATCCTGGCCGAGCACGCTTTCTACCTGTTCATGGCGGTGGGCCGGCGCATCCGCGACACCGACGCGGCGGCGCGGCGTCACGAATGGATCCGCGACCAGGTCGGCCCCACCGTCACCGCCATGACCTTCAAGACGCTCTGCATCTGCGGCATGGGGGCGACCGGCCAGGAAGCGGCGCGGCGTGCCAAGGCGTTTCACATGAAGGTGCTGGGGGTTTCGCGCGCCTACAAGCCGGATGCGCTGGTGGACGAGGTGTTCCCGCGCGAGCGCGCCAAGGAGGCGCTCGCGCGCGCCGATTTCGTGCTGCTGTCGATGCCCGCCACCGCCGAGACGGTCGGCTTCGTCAACGACGAGACCCTTGCCGCCATGAAGAAGACCGCGATCATCGCCAACGTCGCACGCGGGGACCTGATCGACGAGGACGCGCTGGTGCGCGCCTGCCGCGAAGGCCGGATCGGCGGCGCCGGGCTCGACGTGACGCGGACCGAGCCGCTGCCGCCCGAAAGCCCGCTGTGGGACGAGCCGCGCATCATTGTCACACCCCATATCGCCGGCACTGGCTCCAACGACCCCACCCGCCTGATCGACATGGTGGGCGAGAACATTGCGCGTTACGTGAAGGGCGAGCCGCTGCTGCGCGTGCTCGACTGGGAGAACATGAAGCCCGGCAGCGGCGGCGAGGACTGACCGCCCTTCCCGGCCGTCAGCGGAAGAACGCACCCGGCTTGAACACGCAGGGGATCGCGTTGTTCTCCTTGGAGTTGCCGATCAGGGGCGAGCCGTCGGCGAGCACCCGGCCGTAGGGGCTCTTGGAGGGGTCCACCGTCGCGCCCACGCGGATCATCACCAGCGGCTCGCCGCCGGCAGCCGTGAAGGTGTAGAGGCAGTTGCGCGGCAGCATGATGCCCTGGTGCTTGCGCAGCAGCGTCTTCTCGCCGTTCGGCCCCACGAACTCGGCCTGCCCCATCAGCACGATGAAGGCGTGGTCCTCGTTGGTATGGGTATGCAGCTTGTTCTCGCCGTCCTCCGGCGAATAGACGTTGAGGAAGACCGTCATGCGGTCGGTGTGCGCCATGTAGGTGCGGTCGTTGCCCCGCTCGGGCAACGGGCTTTCCATGGTGAACACGGTCGGCTTCCTCGCGTCCGGATCGAACCCGATGCTGCCGAGCAGGCGCTCCATCGTGCCGGTGGGCGCGTCGATGATGTGGTCGGGTGCTGTCTTCATGGCCTCTCTCCCGGCTTGGCCCGGGCCCGGCCCCGGCGTCAGGCGCGGGCGGGCTCGCGGATCACATTCTCAAGCGGTTTTCCGTCAAGATAGCGGCGGGTGTTCTCGCGGACAAGGACCGACAGCCGGCGCCACTGGTCGTCGCCGCCCTGCCCGCCCAGATGGGGCGTGATGACGAGGTTCGGCAGATTCCAGAAGCCGCTCTCGGGCGGCAGCGGCTCGTCCTCGAACACGTCGAGCGCGGCACCGGCGATGCGTCCTTCGACGAGATGGCGGATCAGCGCCGCCTCGTCCACCACCGGCCCGCGCGAGATGTTGACCAGCGCCGCCGATGGCTTCATGGCGGCCAGCTCGCGCGCGCCGATGAAGCCGCGCGTCGCGGCGTCGAGCGGCATCGCGATCATCACCACGTCGGCCTCGGGCAGCGCTTCCAGCACCTTCTCGCGCGGAACCACCCAGTCGATCCACGGACAGGCGGGCGCGGCGGCGCGCGTCACGCAGGTCACGTCCATGTCGAACGCCTTGGCCTTGCGCGCGATGTCCTGGCCGATGCGTCCCATGCCGCACAGCAGCATGCGCGCGCCCTCCGGCGTGACCATGTGGGGAAGCATCTCTTCGCGCGCCCATTCGCGCGCGGCGCGATAAGGCTCGTAGCGCCGTAGGCCGCGCAGGACGGCGAGCATCAGCGCGATGGCGTGCCCGGCGAGGATGCGCTGGCGCACGTCGCCGATGTTGGTGACCAGGACGTGGTCCGGCATCCCGGCCGCCTCCGCGTGGTCGGTGCCGACAGTGGTGAACTGAATCCATTTGAGCGAGCGCCCGTGCGCGGCCAGTACGCGCGCCACCTCGGGCGTGAAGAACGAATCGTTGATGTGAAAGATCTCGGCGCCCGGCAGCACGGCCTCGAGCTCGGCCACGGTCTTGGGCTTGCGCGCCTCGACCTCGGGAAAATCGGCGAGGAACGCCGCGTCCACGACGTCGTGATAGTCGCGGCAGAACTGGACGATCCGGACCGGCATGGCTCTCCCTCGCTCCCGGAGGCGCGTTGCCTGCGCCGTCTTGTATTCGCTCCAGTCATAGGGCTTGATCGTGGCAAGATCAATCGTCGACGGCCGTGGTTCCGGAACCCGGCCCGAGGGAGGGCACATGGAAAACTCGGCACTTTCGGGCAAAGTCGCGCTCATCACGGGCGGCGGCCGCGGCATGGGGCGCGCGATCGCGCGGGCCTGCGCGCAGGCGGGCGCGGTCGGCGTCGCGGTACTGTCGTCGTCGTCCCCCGGGGAGGTAGCGGAAGCCGCCGAGGAGATCGACCGCATCGCCGGGCGCGACGCGGGCCTCGGCCTCGTCGCCGACGTGCGCGACGACGCGGCCTGCGCCGAAGCCGTCACGCGCACCGTCGCGAAGTTCGGTGCGCTCCACATCCTCGTCAACAACGCCGGCCTCGGCATGAAGAACACGGGCGAGGCGCGCGGGCCGTTCTGGGAGATCTGGCCCGACGGCTGGGACAAGGTCATCGGCGTCAACGTCAACGGACCATTCCACATGGCCCGCCACGCCGCACCCCACCTGATCGCGGCGGGCTGGGGGCGCGTCATCAACGTCTCCAAGAGCGTCGACTCGATGCACGAGGCCCGCAATTCCCCCTATGGCCCATCCAAGGCGGCGCTCGAGGCGATGACGATGTGCTGGGCCCAGGATTTCGCCGGTACCGGCGTCACCGCCAACCTGATCCTGCCGGGCGGGCTCACCGCCACCACCTTCTCGCGCCCATCGGCGGTCGCGAGCGCCCGCAAGGCGGGACGGCCCGTCTACGAGGCCGAGGACATCGCGCCGCTCGCGGTGGCACTGGCAAGTCCCTCGGCCGACCGCTACAACGGTTGCCGTTTCAACGCGCGCGGATGGGACGAGGCGCTGACTCCCGCCGAGGCGTTGGAAGCATGCCGTACCCCCCCGGTCTTCCCACGCCCCCGGCGCAAGCACGAGCTGATGACGCCGTGGGACATGCCGGCAGGCAGGAGCGCCGGCTGAAACTTAGAACACCGTAAGGCCGGTGCGTGCCGTGAACAACTCGAGCGCGCGGCTGCCCGCCACCGAATTGCCGCCGCGGTCGAGCGCCGGCGACCACACCGCGACCGCAAGGCGCTTCGGCACGATGCCGAGCATGCCGCCACCGACGCCGCTCTTGACCGGGATACCGATCCGGAAGGCGGTTTCCCCCGCCGCATCGTATGTGCCGCAGGTCTGCATCAGGGCGTTGATGCGCTTGGCCTGGGCGGCGGAGGCGACGCGCGTGCCGTCGGCCGCCCGTCCGCCGCGCGCGAGGAACAGCGCCGCGCGCACGAGATCGACGCAGCTCATGGCGAGCGCACACTGGTGGAAGTAAACGTCGAGCACCTCGTCCACCGGATTGACAAGGTTGCCTTCCGCCTTGAGAAAGTTTGCGAGCGCCCGGTTGCGATAGCCTGTCTCGGCCTCCGATGCGGCTACCGTCTCGTCGTAGGCCACCGAAGAATTCCCCGAAAGCTCGCGCAGGAAGCGCAGTAGCGTCTCGCGCGCGTTAGGACGTGCTTGCATCAGGGCATCCGTCACCACATGGGCGCCCGCGTTGATGAACGGGTTGCGCGGAATACCATGCTCGTATTCCAGCTGTACCAGTGAGTTGAACGGGTTTCCCGAGGGCTCGCGTCCCACCCGCTTCCACAGCCGTTCGCCGACACGATGGAGCGCGAGCGTCAGCGTGAACACCTTGGAGATGCTCTGAATCGAAAAAGGTACCTCGGCATCGCCCGCAACGGCGAGCACGCCGTCCACCGTGAGCACGGCCATGCCCAACCTATCGGCCGGCACCCGGGCCAGCGCGGGAATATAGTCGGCAACCCGACCGCGCGCGTAGAGCGGACGCACCTCCTCCGCGATGCGCGCGATGAGCGGCCCATAGCCCGGCCCATGCTCCGCCGTCTTCCGCTTCATCCACCTCTCCCGTTCCGCGGCCATGCTCGCAAGGCGACCCCGCGATGGCAAGGGCGGCGGAGGGTGCTATCCTCGCGCGACATCCGCGCGAGGGAGGCATCCACCATGACGATCTTCATCAACGAGAAGGTGATCGAAGGCATGATCGCCGACGGCACCGTCACCATGGCCGACTTCATAGAGGCCGTGGGCGCGGCCTATCTCGATCAGGGGCTCGGACGCTTCGCGATCCTGCCGCGCACCAACTTCACCGTCGACCTGCCGGGGCGCAAGCGCCCGGGTTCCCTCAAGATCGGTGGCGGGATGCTGGGCGGGGTCGGCGTCATGGGCGCCTCGCTCTATTCGGGCGGTTACGGTGGCATGAACCTGTGGGTAACGCTTTACGACACCGCCACCGGCAAGGTCGCGGCGATCCTGCACGGCGCCATCATCGGCCGCATGAAGACCGGCGCGACCTCGGCGCTCGCCGCGCACCACATGGCACGCGAAGACGCCACGGCGGTCGGGCTGCTGGGTTCGGGCTCCCAGGCGCGCACCCAGGTCCTCGGCCTCGCAGCCGCACACCCGATCCGGGCGCTGCGCGTCCACAGTCCCAACCGCGAGAACCGGGAGGCCTTCGCGCGCTGGGCCAAGGAAGCGGTACCGGGACTCGATGCCCGCGCCGTCGAGACGGCAGAGGAAGCGGTGCGTGGCGCCGACATTCTCGTCACCGTCACAAATGCCAAGGCTCCGATCCTGAAAGCGGACTGGATCGCGCCCGGGACGCATTGCAACATCATCGGCGCGCACGACCCGGATACCCGCGAGATCGATACCGCGACGCTCAAGCGCGGGCGCGTCATCGTCGACGACCTCGACCAGGCGTTCAACGAGAAGGGCGAGCTCCTGATTCCGCTCGCTGCCGGCGAGATCGCCCGCGATCATGTCAAAGGCGCGATCGGAGACGTGCTGGCCGGCAAGGTCCCAGGGCGCACGGACGCGACCGAGATCACCATGTTCCTGTCGGGCGGGACCAGCCTCGAATACATGGGCGCTTCGGCGATGTTGTACCGCAAGGCAGAGGCTGCGGGCCTCGGGCAGGCACTTGAATACGAAGAGCATCGATAAGCCTCGCCTCGCGCTTGACCGGCCCCCTGCGGCACCCGAAGATGGCCGGGCGGCGGAACGGAGGCGGGCATGGCGCGATTCCTGACGGCATTCTTTGCGACGATCCTTCTTGTCGGGTCGGCCTGGGGCCCCTTTGCGCCGGCACGCGCCCAACAGGTTCCGGTCGATCTCGAGCTGATTCTCGCGATCGATGTCTCGCGTTCCATCGACGAGGACGAAGCCGCGCTCCAGCGCAAGGGCTACCTCGATGCGCTGGTCAACCCGCGCGTGATCCGCGCGATTCAGTCGGGACCGCACGGACGCATCGCCCTCGCTTACGTCGAGTGGGCCGGCATCCACTGGCAGCGCGTGGTCGTTAACTGGACTTTGGTGCATGACCCGGCCTCCGCCGCCACCTTCGCGGCCGCCATAGCCGAGGAGCCGATCTCGAGCGAAAGCCGCACCTCCATCTCGGCCGCCATCGACTTCTCGGTGGCGCTGTTCGACAAGAGCCCGTACGCAGGGACCCGACGCGTCATCGACATTTCCGGCGACGGGCCCAACAACAGCGGTCGCCACATATTGCTGGCCCGCGACGAAGCGGTCACGCGCGGCATCACCATCAACGGCCTGCCCATCATCAACGACCGGCGCGGCCCGTGGGGCGGACCGCCGCAACGCGGCCTCGATATCTACTTCCAGGACCAGGTGATCGGCGGCCCGGGCGCCTTCATGATCCCGGTGGAGGGCTTCGCCTCCTTCGGTCAGGCAATTCTCGCCAAGCTGATCCGCGAGGTCGCCGACCTGCCGGGCCCCGTGCTGGCCGACCCGTCCATGTATGCGGACGCCTTCGCTGAAGACGCACACACCTCGGTCGCCGCGACGGAATAAGGTCTGCTCCGCCCTACTTCATCGTCGGCATGACGTAGTCGGTGCCCGAGCGAATCGATTCGGGCCAGCGCGCGGTCACGGTTTTGAGGCGGGTGTAGAACCGCACGCCCTCCATGCCGTGGATATGGTGGTCACCGTAGAGTGAGCGCTTCCAGCCGCCGAAGCTCA
This sequence comes from Alphaproteobacteria bacterium, assembly GCA_050485485.1. Classification (GTDB taxonomy): domain Bacteria; phylum Pseudomonadota; class Alphaproteobacteria; order SMXQ01; family SMXQ01; genus WHSO01. The sequence continues at coordinate 22,143 of JBJHBM010000015.1, forward strand.
TGAAGGCCATCGGCACCGGGATCGGCACATTGATTCCCACCATGCCCGCCGAGACCCCCGCGGCGAAAGCGCGCGCGGCATCGCCATCCCGGGTAAAGATCGCGGCGCCGTTGCCGTAAGGGTGGCCGTTGACAATCGCAAGGGCCGAATCGAAATCGGGAGCACGCGCCACCGACAGGACCGGGCCGAAGATCTCCTCGCGATAGATCACCATTTCCGGCGTCACGTTGTCGAACAGGGTCGCGCCGGTGAAGAACCCGTCCTCAAAGCCTTGCAGCGCAAGGCCGCGGCCGTCCACCACAAGCGTCGCGCCCTCCGCCACGCCCCTCGCGACGCAGTCCTCGACACGGGCTTTGTGGGTAGCTGTCACGAGCGGCCCCATCTCGGCCTCGGGGTCGGTGCCGGGGCCCACCTTCAGGGCACGCGCCTTGGACGCGAGCCGCTCCACAAGGGCATCGCCTGCCACGCCCACCGCAACCGCGACCGAAACCGCCATGCACCGTTCGCCCGCCGAGCCGTACGCCGCGCCCATGAGCGCATCCGCCGCCAGGTCCATGTCGGCGTCGGGCATCACGACCATGTGGTTCTTAGCGCCGCCCAACGCCTGCACCCGCTTTCCGGCGGCGGTTCCGGTCCGGTACACGTGCTCCGCCACGGCGGTCGAGCCGACGAAGCTGACCGCGCCGATCTCGGGCGCGGCGAGGATTGCATCCACCGTTGCCGCATCGCCGTTGACGACGTTGAGCACGCCGGGCGGCAGACCGGCTTCCGTGGCTAGTTCGGCAAGGCGAAGCGCCGCCGAGGGGACTTTCTCCGAGGGCTTCAGGATGAAGCAATTGCCGGTGGCCACCGCGATCGGGAACATCCACAACGGCACCATCACCGGGAAGTTGAACGGCGTGATTCCGGCACAGATGCCGACGGGTTGGCGCAGCGACCAGCTGTCGATCCCCGTGCCGACGTTCTCGGCGAACTCGCCCTTGAGCAGGTGCGGGATGCCGCAGGCGAACTCCACGACCTCGAGGCCGCGAGCGAGCGAGCCGTGCGCGTCCGACAGCACCTTGCCGTGCTCCGTCGTCACCATGCGGCACAGCTCGTCGGCCTGCGCCTCGATCAGCTCCTTCAGGCGGAACATGACTCGAGCACGGCGCAAGGGCGGCGTGGCGGCCCAGCCCGGCTGGGCTTCGTGCGCCGCTGCGACGGCAGCTGCGACCACGGCCGCATCGGCAAGCGGCACGTGCGCGCGCAATTTTCCGGTCGCCGGATCGTAGACGTCGCCGAAGCGCCCGCCATCGCCAGTAACCCGACAGCCCGCGATGAAATGATCAATATTCAGCGCCCGCCCCCCTCGCAAGTATTGGACATGCCCGCGAAACAGGCACGTTAGTGCGCATGTTCGCAAAGGTCCAGCAGCGCCCCGGACTGCAGGCGCCGCCTTGGATTTCTCCACTCGTTATGCATTTCGCAGTCTCCGCCGCGTGGTCTTCGGGTGTGCGCGGGCAGGCACAAGTCAACGCCGAGTGAATTCTCATCTCCTCCATTTTCGTCTTCTCGATGCAGGCCGCCGCCGGCTGTTGACCATGCGCGCCGGCCTCAGACGTGCGGCAGGACGCGGTCCATGACGAAACGGCGCCAGTCGCCGCCGGGCGAGGCGCAGGACACGCCACCTGCGGCGAGCGTCAGTGTCACGCCCTTGAGCTGCCACAATCGCTTGAAATCGGCGATATCCGTGAGCGTCTTCTCCGAGAACCGCGCCCGCATGCGACGGTGAATCCACGGCCGTCCCACCGCGAAATAAAGCCCGACGCCGGCCGCCAACGCCGCGAGCCCGATCCGCCAGCCGAGCGCGAGCGCGGCGCCGCCCGCCGCGAGCGCGATCCCATAGAGCCAGCGGTTGTGGTCGGCCTGCACCGCGATCGGCGAATCGGTGTGGAGCAAGCGGCGGCAGTCGAGGGCGGCGGTCACGCGCCCCTCGGCCACGGCTGCGGCAAGCGCGCGCAGGAGGTCGTTCTCGGTCACGGCGGCGACTATAGACCCGAACGCCGCCCGTCGTCCGTTCCGTTCGCGCAGTCGCGCCGGCGCCCGCATGGCACTTGGCCATGGCGCGCGGGATTGCCCGATGCGATACTCGGGCGCCATGCCGTTTCGCCCTTCGCGCTTCGCCCTCATCCTGATCGTCTTCGCCGCTCTCGCGGGCGCACTTGCCGTACTGCTCGCCGCGCTCGCCGCCCACAAGCTCGCCGATCCCGCGCGCGGCATCGCCGACATCGCCGCGCGCTATGCGCTCGTCCATGCCCCGGCCATTCTCGGCGGTGCGCTGTTCTACGACAGGCTCGACCCGTCGCGGCCCTGGCCGCGCCGCCTGGTCGCGGCCGCCCTGGTCCTGCTCGCGGCCGGGGTGGCGCTGTTCTCGGGTGGGCTTTACCTGCTCGCGCTTGGGGTCGCGAGCGGCATCGCGCCCGTCGGCGGTATCTTGCTGATCGCGGGATGGGTGGCGCTGGCGGCAGGCGCCGTCGCGGCGCTGCGCGGCAGCGGCTAGCTAGACAGATTGGCCGTCGCGGCGGCGGCCGAACAGCCGCTCGAACAGGCCGGGACGACCCGAGGGCGCTTTCGCCGCGGACACCGCTTCGGACGCCTCCTCGGCCCCCTCCGCCTCCTCCGCCTCGGAGGACGCCGCCGCTCCTGGGCGCGCGTGCGAGCCGTCGCAATAGGGCAGGATCTGGCTGCGCCCGCAATAGCACTGGTTCGCCATGTCACTCTCCGCCCGTGTGCCGCGTCCGGCGATGGTGCCCCCGGGGAGACTCGAACTCCCACGCCCTTGCGGGCAACAGATTTTGAGTCTGCCGCGTCTACCGGTTCCGCCACAGGGGCCGCGCCATGCCGGCGCGCCGATCATAGGGGCTCGCCCCTGTCGGTCAAGCCGCGCCCACATGGCCTGGTTCGGGCTGCCTGACTCGGAGCCCCGCTCCATGCTAGGTTTGTCCCATGAGCGAGCAGGCCGCAACCGCCCCCCACGGCAGCGCCGACGCGATCCCCGCGTGGCATGCGCATATCTACTACGACCCCGCCGCCACCCGCGCCCGCGCCGAGCGCCTGCGCGCCGGGATCGCGGCCCGCTTTCCCGAAGCCGTGATCGGGCGCTGGCACGACGTGCCGGTCGGCCCCCATACCCGTGCCATGTTCCAGGTCGCGTTCGGCGCCGGCCTGTTCGCGCGGCTCGTACCGTTCCTCGCGCTCAACCGCGAGGGGCTTACGATCCTTGTCCATGCCGATTCCACCGGCGACCACCGCAAGGACCATACCGACCACGCCATCTGGATGGGCGAGATCCTTCCGGTCAAGACCTCCAACTGGGACTGACGGCGGCCGTCCGAGAGGCCCGCCGCGGGGCGCGCCTTGCGCGCGCACGGCGAATCGCGCTCTAATGCACTGCGCGCAACCTCCCGAAAACCGGGAAAATCGAGGTAACAATCGAGGGGAACCGAGTTCACAGCACCACGCGGGAGCGCATGTCGCACGGCAAATTCTTCGATGAAATGAACGGCACTGACGGGGCGGTGCGCGCGGCCTACGAAGCCGTCGCGCGCTGGCTCGAAGCCACGCCGCGGCGCGAGCTCGCGGCGCGGCGCAAGGAGGCCGAGATCCTGTTCCGGCGCATGGGCATCACCTTCCTGGTGTACGGTGCGGGCGCTTCCAGCGAGCGGCTGATCCCCTTCGATATCATCCCGCGCGTCCTCACCCAGGACGAATGGTCGCTGATCGAGGCCGGCTGCATCCAGCGGGTCCGCGCCATCAACGCTTTCCTCCACGACATCTACCACGGCCAGGAGATCGTCAAGGCCGGGCGCATCCCCACCGAAGCCGTCCTCGCCAACCCACGCTACCGCCCGGAAATGCAGGGCCTCGACCTGCCGGGCCGCACCTACGTCCACATCACCGGCATCGACCTCGTGCGCACCGGCGAGCGCGAGTTCTACGTCCTCGAGGACAACCTACGCAGCCCATCGGGCGTCAGCTACATGATGGAGAACCGCGAGGTGATGATGCGGCTGTTTCCGTCGCTATTCGCCGGCAACCGCATCCTCCCCGTGAACAATTATCCGGCGCTTCTGCTGCAGAACCTGCGCGCGGTGGCCCCGCACGGCGTGTCGCGCCCGACGGTCGCGCTGCTCACGCCCGGCATCTACAACTCGGCCTATTTCGAACACGTGTTTCTGGCCGACGAGATGGGCGTCGAACTGGTCGAGGGGCAGGACCTGTTCGTCAAGGACGACCGCGTGTTCATGCGCACCACCCAGGGCCCGGTTCAGGTGGACGTCATCTATCGGCGCATCGACGACGACTTCCTCGACCCGCTCGCGTTCAACCCGGATTCGATGCTGGGGGTGCCAGGGTTGCTCGCCGCCTATCGCGCCGGCGGCGTGACGCTCGCCAACGCCATCGGGACCGGCGTCGCCGACGACAAGGCGATGTACATCTACGTGCCCGAGATGATCGACTTCTACCTCGGCGAGGCCCCGATCCTGTCCAACGTGCCCACCTGGGCGCTGCGCAAGCCCGACGACCTCAAATACGTCCTCGCCCACCTCGACGAACTGGTGGTGAAGGAGGTGGGCGGCGCCGGCGGCTATGGCATGCTGGTGGGCCCCGCCGCCACCAAGACCGAGATCGCCGCCTACCGCCAGCGCATCCTGGCGGATCCGGCCAATTTCATCGCCCAGCCAACGCTCGCGCTCTCCACCTGCCCGACCTTCACCGACAAGGGCGTGGCGCCACGCCACGTCGATCTGCGCCCTTATGTCCTCACCGGCCCGGAGACGGTGACCGTCGTGCCGGGCGGCCTCACCCGCGTCGCGCTCCGGGAAGGCTCGCTGGTGGTGAACTCCTCCCAGGGCGGCGGCACCAAGGACACCTGGGTCTTGCGCGCCGGCGCCGAGAACGCGGCGGCCAGGGCATCGGGAGACGCGGCATGACCATCGTTCTCGCGCGCAGCGCCGATCACCTCTACTGGATGTCGCGCTACGTGGAGCGCGCGGAAAATACCGCGCGCATCCTCGACGTATCCGATCGCATGGGCCTGATGCCGACCGCGAACGGCGGCGCCGACGACGCCGGCGGCAGCGAGTGGGACGCCGTGCTCCAGATCACCGGCGACATCGCCGACTTCAGGGCGCGTTTCGGCGAGACTACCCCGGCCAGCGTGATCCGCTACGTCACCCTCGACCCGGAGAACCCGTCGAGCATCTACTCGACCGTCCGCGCCGCACGCGAAAACGCCCGCGCCGAGCGCGTCTGCATCACCACCGAGATGTGGGAGGCGCTCAACTCGACCTGGCTCGAGATCTCCGCCCTCACGCCCACCCGGCTGGCGGCGCGCGGCTACCGCAACTTCTTCGACTGGATCAAGGAGCGCAGCCATCTGTTCCGTGGCTCCACCGTCGCGACCATGCTGCGCGACGAGCGCTATCACTTCGTCCGGCTCGGCACCTTCATCGAGCGCGCCGACAACACTGCCCGCATCCTCGACGTCAAGTACCACATCCTGTTGCCAGACCTGGCGGACGTGGGCGGCGCCATCGACTACTTCCAGTGGGGCGCGCTGTTGCGATCGGTCTCCGCCTACCGCAATTATCATCACGCCTACAAGCAGGTTATCACGCCGGTCAATGTCGCCGACCTCCTGATCTTCAACGACCACTTCCCACGCTCGCTGCACTCGTGCCTCAACGACGTGCTCGATCTGCTGGGCAGGATCGGCGGCGTGCGCGGTGCCGAGGCCGCGCGCCAGGCCGGCGAGATGCATGCGCGGCTTCATTACGGCCGCATCGAGACCGTGTTCCAGCTGGGCTTGCATGAGTTTCTGTCCGACTTCATCCTGCGCAACAACCGGCTGTCCCGGGAGATACAATCGGCCTATCTGGTCGCGCAATAGAGACTGCATGCGCCTCGCCATACGTCATACCACCCTCTACCGTTACAGCCATCCGGCCCGCTATACGATCCAGTACCTGAGGCTCACGCCCCGCAGCGACGCGAGCCAGCGGGTCGGACACTGGCGGCTGGAGACGCCCGGGCGCCGCACCCAGCACATGGATGCGTTCGGTAACGTCATGCAGGTCCTCGTCGTCGACGAGCCTCATGACGAAGTCGCGATCACGGTTTCCGGTGATGTCGAGTCGTTCGACACGGTAGGGGTGCTCGGCGAGAACGGCGAGCCGCTCCCACCCGCCGTCTATCTGCGTCCGACCGCGCTCACCGAGCCTGTCGGCGCGATCCCGGATCTCGCCGACGCGGTGCGCGCGCGGGTCGCGGAGGACCGCCTCGACGGGCTCCACCAGCTCACCCGGCAAGTGGCCCGCGCCGTCGCCTACCGGCCCGGCGCGACCAATGTGGCTACCACTGCGGGAGCCGCACTCGCCGCCGGCTCGGGCGTATGCCAGGACCAGGCCCACGTCTTCTGCGCCGCCTCGCGCCTGCTCGGGATTCCGACCCGCTACGTCTCCGGCTACGTCCACGTGGCGGGCGAGGGCGCCGACGAGACCGCCTCCCATGCGTGGTCGGAAGCCTGGGTGGAGGGCCTCGGCTGGGTCGCCTTCGACGTCACCAACCTGATCTGCGCCAACGATGCCCATGTCCGGGTGGCGGTCGGTCCCGACTACGCCGCCTGCGCCCCCGTGCGTGGCGTGCGCCGAGGCGGCGGCGCAGAGGAACTCAGGGTCCAAGTCCATGTCGCGGCCATGAGCCAATAGGTATAGAATCGGCCGCTATCGCCGGAACCGCCGTTCGAGACGTCACGTTTACATGCCGTCCCATATCCCTCCAGGGGCCTTCAACCCGCCACCCCGCGCGCGCCAGATTGCCGGAGAAGCCAGAACCATGACCTATGCTGTCGGTTTCCTGCTCAAGGAAGGGCTCGTGCTCGCTTCCGATTCGCGGACGAACGCGGGCGTCGATCAGGTTTCCGTGGCACGCAAGATGACTGTGTTCGAGCGTCCCGGCGAGCGCTTCATGGTGCTGCTGTCGTCAGGCAACCTCGCCATCACCCAGTCGGTGGTGCGGCTCATCAACGAAGACCTCAACTCCGACGGTCCCCGCGACCTGTTCGCGGCGCCCTCCATGTTCGCAGCTGCGCGGATGGTGGGGGCGAGCCTGCGCAACGTCTACGAGGTGGACGGCGATGCCCTCAAGGAACAGGGACTCGAATTCAACGCGGCCTTCATCTTCGGCGGTCAGATCAAGGCGGGCGAGACACGCCTCTACATGATCTACTCGGCCGGAAACTTCGTCGAGGCGCTGCCCGAGGCGCCTTACCTCCAGATCGGCGAGAACAAGTACGGCAAGCCGATCATCGACCGCACCATCACCTTCGAATCTTCGATCAAGCAAGCGATCAAGTGCGCGATCCTGTCGTTCGATTCGACCATGCGCTCCAACATCTCGGTCGGCCCGCCGATCGACATCCTGACCTATGAACGCAACGCGTTGCAGGGGGGGCTCAAGGTCCAGCTCAACGAAGGGGACTCCTACCTTCATCTCATCCGGGACTATTGGGGCGGGGCGCTGCGCAAGGCGTTCGAGGACATGCCCGACCCCGACTGGCTGAAGTAGCGGCCGGCTGGCACCGCTCGCCCCCGATGCTGCGCGCGCTCTACGACAGGACCATGCGGCTCGCGGGCCATCGCCACGCAGAACGCTGGCTCGCGGGCGTGAGCTTCGTCGAAAGCTCGGTGTTTCCGATCCCTCCCGACGTCATGCTGGTGCCGATGGTGCTGGCCGACCGGGCGCGGGCCTGGCGCATCGCCTTTGTCTGCACCGCGGCTTCGGTGCTCGGCGGCCTTGCGGGCTATGCCATCGGGGCGCTGCTTTACGACGCGGTGGGGCAGCCGCTGCTGGCCTTCTACGGCTATACGGCGCAGTTCGAGAGCTTCACGACGCACTACAACGACTGGGGCGCCTGGATCGTGGCGGGCGCCGCCCTCACCCCGTTTCCGTTCAAGGTCATTACCATAGCCTCCGGCGTCACCGGGCTCGACCTCGTGGTCTTCACGGTAGCCTCGCTGCTGGCGCGGGGCGCCCGCTTCTATCTGGAGACGGCGCTCCTCTGGAAGTACGGGCCTCCCATCCGAGGCTTCATCGAGCGGCACCTGGGTAGTCTCGCCGCCCTGTTCTTCGTCTTGCTGGCAGGTGGGTTTGTTCTGGTAAAATACATCTTGTGATGATGACCGTCGATTCCGTCCCACGCATGGCGTTCGCCGCCCTCCTGGCCGCGTCGGTGGCGATTCTGGGCACGGCGCTCGCTTCCCAGTACGTGGGCGGCCTGCGCCCGTGCCAGCTGTGCCTGTGGCAGCGCTATCCCTATGCCCTGCTGATCGGCGTCGCCGGCGTCGGCCTCGGCCTCGCCAGGGTGCCCGAAATTCCGCGCGCCTTGCTGGTGGGGCTGCTCGTCCTCGCTGTCGGACTGATGCTGGCGGGCGGCGCGGTCGCCGTCTTTCATGTCGGCGTCGAAAATCAGTGGTGGGCAGGCCTCGGCGGTTGCATTGCGGAGACCGGCACCGCCCGCAACGTGGAGGAACTGGCCCAGCAGCTTCGCGCCACGCCGGTCGTGCGCTGCGATGAGGTGGCGTGGTCGTTCGCGGGAATCTCGATGGCGGGCTATAATGTCGCGGCTTCGCTGCTGATCGCCGCCTTCGCCGCCTGCGCCGCCTTCGCCGCGGCACGTCGTCCGAGGTCGCATTGACGGAAAGCGATACCATGGATTCGCGCAGAGACGACCCCAACGCCGGACTTGCCGGCCGTCCCGGCGGCAGCCGGGAATCGCGCACCGCCCGCATGATTCGGGTGGATCAGGCAGGCGAATATGGTGCCGCGCGCATCTATGCCGGCCAGCTCGCGGTGATGGGGCACCGCTACGATTCCACGCCGATCCGTGCGATGGCCGAGGCCGAGGCCCGGCATCTCGCCGATTTCGACCGCATGATGGTGGCGCGCCGCGTGCGGCCGACCCTTCTCTCTCCCGTATGGCACGTCGCGGGCTTCGCGCTCGGCGCCGCGACCGCGCTGATGGGACGCGACGCCGCGATGGCCTGCACGGAAGCTGTCGAGGACGTCATCATCGAGCACTACGGCGACCAGCAGGCGGCGCTCGGCGACAGCGACCCCGAGCTTGCGGGGCTGATCGCGGAAGCGCGTACGGACGAGGCCGAGCACCGCGACGCCGCCATCGCCGAGGGCGCACGCCGCAGCCCCGCGCTCGACCCGCTCAAGTCGGCGATCCGTGCAGGTACACGGGTCGCGATCTGGCTGTCGGAAAGGGTCTGAGGGGGACGATGGCAATGAAGCGTTATGCCGGCAGCTGCCATTGCGGCCGCGTGCGGTTCGAGGCGACCTTGGATCTCGCGCGCGTGCTCTCCTGCAACTGCTCCTATTGCATTCGGCGTGGCTCGTTGCTCGGCTTCACGACACCCGACCGCTTCACGCTCGCCAAGGGCGAGGACGTGCTGACCGAATATCGCTTCAACACCCGCAACATCCGCCATCTGTTCTGCAAGGTTTGCGGGATGGAATCCTTCGCCCGCGGCACCGGGCCTGACGGCGCGGAGATGGTCGCCGTCAACGTCCGCTGTCTTGAGGGTGTCGAGCCCGGCGCGCTCGCGCCCATGCCCTTCGACGGACGCAATCTGTAGCGATTCGTCAGTCGGCCTCGAGCTCGGAATCCCAGTAGAGATAGTCGCGCCAGCTCTCGTGCAGAAAATTGGGCGGATAAGCCCGCCCGATCGCCTGCAGCTCCTTGACGCTCGGCTCTTTCGGAGCGTGCAACGGCTCCATCCGCGCCTCGCGCGGCATAAATCCGCCCTTGCGCAGGTTGCACGGCTCGCACGCGGCCACCACGTTCCACCAGCTGGTGTCGCCGCCGCGCGACTTCGGGACCACATGATCGAAGGTGAGATGCTCGACGGTGCGCGGCTCGCCGCAGTACTGGCATGAAAAGCGGTCACGCAGAAACACGTTGAAGCGGGTGAAGGCCGGGCGCCGCGAGGTGGGAATGTATTCCTTGAGCGACACCACGGACGGCAGCGCCATGGAAAAGCTCGGGCTACGCACCACACGGTCGTATTCGGAGACGATGTTGACGCGCTCCAGGAACACCGCCTTCACCGCCTCCTGCCACGGCCACACCGACAGCGGGAAGTAGCTCAACGGGCGGAAGTCCGCGTTGAGCACCAGGGCGGGACAGCTTGCGAGCGAAGCAACCAGTGCCGGTCTCCCTTAAGCCGCGGGGCACGCCATCGCGCGCCCCTCGAAATCCGTACAACAGTTTCATGGCACACGCAAGAATCGGCCCCGGAGTTTCACCATATGCGGGGGATACCGGCAGCCTCCGGCCCCAGATGTCGTCCCTGCGACGGGAACGTGCTACTCCGTCCGCACCACACGCTTGAGAAAGCGCCGCGCAAGCGCCAACGCGCGCTCGTCGATGCCGTGGCCGAGGCCTTCCAGGACATGGGCCTGCACGTCGATGCCTTCGGCCGTGAGGGCGGCTTCCGCCTCGGCTGCGCGCGCCACGGGCATGATCTCGTCGTCGGTACCGTGGACGATCAGGACCGGCGGGTGACTCTCGATCTCGTCGGCGAGCCGGTTGCGCCCCACCAGCATCCCCGAGAAGGCGAGAATCGCGGCGGGGCCCGGCCGGCGCCGGAGCCCGACATGCAGCGCGGTCATGGCCCCCTGGGAGAAGCCGCCCAGCACCAGCCGCTCAGGCGGCAGGGCGAACCGCGCAAGCTCCGCGTCCACGAAAGGATCGAGGTCGGCGCGGGCGCGCTCGAGGGCCATGTGGAGCACGCCGATGTCACGGTCCTGAAGCGAGAACCACTGGCGTCCGAACGGGGCCATGTCGCAGGGTTCGGGGCCGTCGGGAGAGACGAAGCGCGCGCCCGGCAGAATCTCCGCCAGATGGGGCGCGAGCCCGATCAGGTCGTGGCCGTCGGCGCCGAGCCCATGCAGCAGGACGAACAGCCATTCGGGAGCGCCGCCCGAAACCGGCCCGAAGGCGGGGCCCGCCAGCGGACGCGGGGAAGCGGCGTGCGATGTCTCGGTCAACGGCAATCTCCTCGGGCCGGGAACCGGCGAACGGGGGGCGGCGTATCCTTGACGGGCACGCACGGACGGGCACATTCTAGCGGCCCCATCCGGAATGCATAAGCCAAGACAGTAGGAGCGATGAGCGCAAGCGCGAAGACCGGCGAAGCTGGCGGCGGCATGGCCGCGTCCGCCCGTACGCCCGCGCTCGATGGTCTCGAAGCCGGGCTCGTCGCCGCCGAAGACCATCTGGCCGCAGCGCGCGCCTCGGTCGCCGCGCTGGTGGCCAAGGCCGGGCCTGACGGGCTCGACGCCTGCCAGTTCGCGGCCCACGGCCTCGCCTGGACCGCGACCTATGTCGTCGCCCTGCGCCAGACCCTCGCCTGGGCCGAACGGCTTGCCGCCGCCGAACGTCTCGGTGAGATGGAAACCCTGATCGCGCGCGCCGCCTTCGGCGAATACCTCGCCCAGATGAGCGGCGGCATCGCGCTCTCCCAGGGCGAGATCGTGCGGCCCGCCGACATGGGGCTCGGTCCCGACGCGCGCGCGCGCTTCGAAGCGGCGCCGGTCGCGGCGCTGGTCGCGGACGGCAACACCATCGCCGCGCGCCGGCGCATCGCCGAGATCGCCGCCGCGGGCAACTGCGGAGACTGGGGTCTTGGCGACGAGACGCTCGAGATGGTGCGCGACCAGTTCCGCCGATTCGCGGACGAACGCGTCGCACCCTTCGCTAACGACTGGCACCGCGCCAACGCGCTGATCCCGGACGCGCTGCTCGACGAACTCGCGGCACTTGGCGTGTTCGGCCTCACCGTGCCCGAGGCCCACGGCGGGCTCGGCATGGGCAAGATCGCGCTCGCGGTGGTGACCGAGGAGCTGTCTCGCGGCTATCTCGGCGTGGGTTCGCTGCCGACCCGCTCCGAGATCGCCTGCGAGCTGATCGCCTCGGCCGGCACCGAGGACCAGAAGGCGCGCTTCCTGCCGCGCATCGCTTCGGGCGAGATCATTCCGACCGCCGTCTTCACCGAACCCAATACCGGTTCCGACCTTGGGAGCCTGCGCACCCGCGCAGAGCGCGACGGGAATGCCTGGCGCATCACCGGCCAGAAGACCTGGATCACCCACGGTGCGCGTTCCGACCTGATGACGCTGCTCGCGCGCACGGATGCCGGCGAGAGCGGGTGGCGCGGGCTTTCCATGTTTCTCGCCGAGAAGCCGCGCGGCACGGATACCGACCCTTTCCCCGCCCCCGGCATGAGCGGCACCGAGATCGAGGTGCTAGGCTACCGCGGCATGCGCGAGTACGAGATCGCCTTCGACGGCTTCGCGGTACCTGGGGCGAACCTGCTCGGCGGGCGCGAGGGCGAAGGCTTCAAGCAGCTCATGGCGACGTTCGAGTCGGCGCGGGTGCAGACCGCCGCGCGCGCCAACGGCGTGTCCCAGAACGCGCTCGACCTGGCGCTTGCCTACGCCCACGAGCGCCGCCAGTTCGGTCGCCCGGTCGCCGCCTTCGACCGAATCGCGGGCAAGCTCGGCTGGATGGCAGTCGAGACGATGGTGTCGCGCCAGCTCACCTTCTTCGCCGCGCGCGAGAAGGACTCGGGTCGGCGCTGCGACGTCGAGGCAGGCATGGCGAAGCTGCTCGGCGCGCGCACCGCCTGGGCCAGTGCCGACAACGCCGTGCAGGTCTTCGGCGGCAACGGATACGCGCTCGAATACCCGGTGAGCCGCCTGCTGGTGGACGCGCGCATCCTCAACATCTTCGAGGGCGCCGCCGAGATTCAGGCCCAGGTGATCGCGCGCGCCCTGCTCGCCGGAAGGAACTGAACGTCAATGAACGCAGCGATGCCCTACCTGATCGCCGGCGCCGCGCTCGCCGTGCTGTTCGTCCTCGCGCTCGGCCTCGTCAACATGTTCCGCACCAACGCCGATCCGCGTCGCGCCAACCGGCTGATGCAATGGCGCGTCGGATTGCAGTTCCTCGCGGTGGTGCTGCTGGTGCTGTTCCTGCTGCTCGTCAAGGGGTGAGCCGGTCGGAAAACGGGGGAGACGGGGACATGGTCAAGCTGACGAAAATCTATACCCGCGGCGGCGACGGCGGCGAGACCTCGCTCGGCGACGGCGCGCGCCGCCCCAAGGACGATCTGCGCGTCGCCGCCTACGGTACGGTGGACGAGGCCAATGCCGCGGTCGGTCTCGCGCGCACGGCACTCGTCGCGGCAGGTGCGGCCGCCGAGGCCGAAATGCTGGCACGCATCCAGGACGACCTGTTCGACCTCGGCGCCGACCTGTGCGTCCCGGAATCAGGACGCAAGGGCGAGGCGGCAGGGGTCGCGGCGCTGCGCGTCACCGCCGCCCAGGTCAAGCGCCTCGAGGACGAGGTCGACGCCATGAACGCGGCCCTCGAGCCGCTCGCTTCCTTCGTGCTGCCGGGCGGCAGCGAGGCTGCGGGACGGCTCCACCTCGCGCGCACGGTAACGCGCCGGGCCGAACGCCTGATGGCGCGCCTGGCCCGTGCCGAGACGGTCAATCCCGAGGCGATCAAGTACATCAACCGCCTGTCAGATCATCTGTTCGTCATGGCCCGCCACGCCAACGACGACGGCCGTGGCGACGTGCTGTGGCGCCCCGGCGCCAACCGCTGACCCTCTATCGGGAACCTATCCCGCCCTACGTCGTTACATCCTGGAACGAAGTCCTCCGGGGGAAGCGGCGCAACCATGTCCAGGGCCAGATACGACCGATTTACCGTTGCGGCCGCCGTCGCGGCGGCGTTGCTCGCGTGGCCCGGCGGGGCGAAGGCCGATGGGTTGCCCTCGACACTTCCTTCTCCTTCCGCCGGCGCCGACTGCACCGCCGACCCCGGCCCGATGTTCCACGGCCTGTTCCGGCGCCTCGCCGCCATGGAAGCCCCCAACGGCACCTCGGGAGCCGCACAGCGTGTCGCCTTGTTCGCGGCCTTCGATGCCATGTTCACCACCCGGCCGCTTGCCGAAGCGGCGCTCGGGCGCTACTGGGACGAGGCCGACGAAGCCGCGCGCCGCGACTATCTCGAGTTGTTTCACTTCTATTTCATGGAGAACTACCTCGGCATGGCCGTCGAGGCGAGCCGGCGCTGGATCGACCGCATGGTGGCGCGTCCGCTGCCCAACGGCGAGGCGGTGATCGCCCTCGATGCGCCGGAGTTGAAGGATCCCGAGTTCCGCGCCCTCGAGGTCCATGTGGCCCCGGCACCCTGTGGCCTTGCGCTGGTGGACGTGCGCGCCGCCGGCCTGTCGCTCGCCGAGATGATGCGTGCCGAGTTCCAGTCGGTCGCGCGGGCGGGCGGGATCGATGCCCTGATCGAGCGCCTCCAGGACCGGGCGCTCAGGTCCGCCGCCTGGGAGCGCTGGCAGGCGCGCCGCTGACTTCCCCGCCCTGGGCCCGCCCGGGCGGGCGTTGACCCGTCCCCTCGCACCCGGCTACCTTGCCCCGCACAACGAAAAACGAGGGCAAGCAGGCACATGAAGGTACTCGTTGCGGTCAAGCGCGTGATCGACGCCAACGTCAAGGTGCGCGTGCGGGCCGACGGCAGCGGCGTGGAGACCGCCAACGTCAAGATGGCGATGAACCCGTTCTGCGAGATCGCGGTGGAGGAAGCCGTGCGTCTCAAGGAAACGGGCACGGCCGGGGAGATCGTGGTGGTTTCCGCCGGCCCCCAGGGCACCCAGGACACGATCCGTACCGCGCTCGCCATGGGAGCCGACCGCGGCATCCACGTCGTCTGCGACCGGGCGCCAGAGCCGCTGGCCGTCGCCAAGCTGCTGAAGGCGGTGGCGGCGCAGGAAAACCCCGGCCTCGTTCTGCTCGGCAAGCAGGCGGTGGACGACGACTGCAACCAGGTCGGCCAGATGCTGGCCGCTCTGCTCGGCTGGCCCCAGGGCACCTTCGCCTCGCGCATCGCGATCGAGGATGGTCGCGCCAGGGTGACGCGCGAGATCGACGGCGGCCTCGAGACCGTGGACCTCAAGCTTCCCTGCGTGGTCACCACCGACCTCAGGCTCAACGAGCCGCGCTATGCGTCATTGCCCAACATCATGAAGGCGAAGAAGAAACCGATCGACCAGACGGCTCCCGCCGACCTCGGCGTGGACGTGAGTCCGCGTCTCGCGATTCTCAAAGTCACGGAGCCGCCCCCGCGCGGCGGCGGCGTCACGGTCGAGAATGCCGCCGAGCTGGTGGACAGGCTGCGCAACCAGGCGGGGGTGATCTGATGTCCGTGCTGGTCGTCGCCGAGCACGCGGACGGGCGCCTCGCCCCCGCGACCCTCGCCACCGTCGGCGCCGCGCGGGCGCTCGCTGGCAAGGGCGCGGGCGAGATCCACGTCCTGGTCGCGGGCGCCGGCTGTCGGGGTGCCGCGGAGGAGGCCGCGAAGATCGACGGCATCGCCAAGGTGCTGCTGGCCGATGACCCGGCCTATGCCCACGGCCTCGCCGAGAACGTGGCGAAGCTCCTGGCGGGACTCGCCGACGGCTACGGCCACCTGCTCGCGCCCGCCACCACCTTCGGCAAGAATGTGATGCCGCGCCTCGCCGCGCTGATCGATTCCCAGCAGGTCTCCGACATCTGCGAGGTGGTGGACGCGGACACCTTCGTGCGTCCGATCTACGCCGGCAACGCGCTCGCCACGGTGCGCGCCGCGGACCCCGTCAAGGTCGTCACCGTGCGCGCCACCGCCTTCGAGAAGGCCGCGCCCGGCGGCGGGACCGCGCCGGTCGAGGAGATCGCCGCCGCTGGCGACGCGGGGCTCTCGATCCACGCGGGCGCGGAGTTGTCGCGCTCCGAGCGCCCCGAGCTGACCGCCGCGCGGATCGTCGTCTCGGGCGGGCGCGGCATGCAGTCGGGCGAAAACTTCCGCCTGCTGGAGGAGATTGCCGACCTGCTCGGCGCCGCCGTCGGCGCCTCGCGCGCCGCCGTGGACGCGGGTTTCGTCCCCAACGACTTCCAGGTCGGCCAGACCGGCAAGATCGTGGCGCCCGAGCTCTACATCGCGGTCGGCATCTCGGGCGCGATCCAGCACCTCGCCGGGATGAAGGACAGCAAGGTCATCGTCGCCATCAACAAGGACGCGGAAGCGCCCATCTTCCAGGTCGCCGATTACGGGATCGTCGGCGACCTGTTCCAGGTGCTGCCCGAGCTCAAGGCGGAGCTCGAACGGGCGTTAGGCAAGGCCGGGGCCGGCGTCGCCTGAACCGGCCGCGCCAGAGGGAGCGGTACCAATGAAGAAGGTCGGCATTATCGGTGCGGGGCAGATGGGCGGCGGCATCGCCATCGTCTGTGCGCTGGCGGGTCTCGACGTGCTGCTGGCGGATCGCGGCAAGCCACAGCTCTCCGCCGCCACGACCCGCATCAAGGGCTCGCTCGGACGGCGCGTGGAGCGCGGCCAGATCACCAAGGCCGAAGCCGACAAGGCCTTCAAGCTGATCCGCACCGCCACCACCCTCAAGGGCATGAACGACCGCGATATCGTGATCGAGGCGGTCACCGAGGGCGAAGCCGCCAAGCGCGCGGCGCTGACGGAGCTGGTGCCCGTCCTCGGCAAGGAGACGATCATCGCCACCAACACCTCGACGATCTCGATCACGCGCCTCGCCTCGGCCACCGACCGGCCCGACCGTTTCATCGGCATGCATTTCATGAATCCGGTCTCGGCGATGAAGCTGGTCGAGATCATCCCCGGCATCGCCACCTCCAACGACACCTTCGAGGCCGCGCGCGACTTCGCCGCGGCGCTCGGCAAGGAGCCGGTGCGGATCGAGGATTTCCCCGCCTTCCTCGTGCATCGCATCCTGATGCCGATGATCAACGAGGCGATCTACGCCCTCTACGAAGGCGTCGGCACCATGGAATCGATCGACCGCGCCATGCGGCTCGGCGCCAACCATCCGATGGGCCCACTCGAGCTGGCCGACTTCATCGGCCTCGACACCTGCCTCGGCGTGATGCAAGCCCTCAACGAGGGGCTCGCCGACACCAAGTACCGCCCCTGCCCGCTGCTGGTGAAGTACGTCGAGGCGGGGTGGCTCGGCCGCAAGACCGGGCGTGGCTTCTACGACTATTCGGGCAAGACCCCGACGCCCACCCGCTGAGCCGGCGGCCGCCTCCGCCGACACGTCCCGACCGACGATGAGAACGCCGTGAGCGAGCATACGATCCCAGACCTGATCGAAGCAACGGCCCGGCGCGGCGACCATCCCGCCATCATCCACCTCGGGCCGGACGGCCAGGAAACCCTCACCTGCGCGGCGCTCGCCCGGAACGTGCGCGCGCTCGCGGGCGGGCTGGTCGCGGCCGGCGTCGCGCCCGGCGAGAACGTGGCGCTGATCGGCCCCAACACACCCCGGTGGATCGTCGCCGCGCTCGCGCTCTGGAGCGCCGGCGCCACGGTGGTGCCGATCGACGAGTTGCTGCAGGACGAAGCGGAGCAGATCGTCCGCGCCTTGCGGTGCCGCCGGATCTTCACGACATGCGCCCACGCCGCTGCCCTCGCGCCCCGCCTCGCCGATGCGGCACCGACCTTCGTCCTGCTCGACGCAGAAACGGATCCGGTGTCCGCCCCCGGAACCGGGATCGGCACGCCCCTCGACGCCCTCGCGCACGGCGACGGCGTCCCGCCCCGGCTCGCCCCGGACGCCCCGGCCGCGTGCCTCGCGACCTCGGGCACCACGGGGGCGTCCAAGTTGTTCGTGCTGACGCACCGCAACGTCATGACCAACGTGCGTGCGCTCGCCGCGATGGGGATCGTCGGCCGCGACGACCGCGCCCTGCTGCCGCTGCCGTTCCATCATGCCTATCCGATCGTCGTCGGCATCCTGACCCCCCTTGCCGCCGGCACCGCCATCGTCATCCCGCAGGCGATCACGGGGCCGGAGATCGTCCGCGCCCTGCGCGAGGCCGAGACGACCGTGATCATCGGCGTCCCGCGCCTCTACGAGACGATGCTCGCCGGCATCCGCACGCGGGCGGCCCAGCGCGGACGCTTCGCGGGCAGGGTGCTGACGGCGCTGATGGGCCTCTCGATCCGGCTCCAGCGCCGCACCGGCCTGCCGGCGGGGCGCCTGCTGCTGGCGCCGCTGCGCCGCACGGTCGGCCCGCGCCTGAGATTGCTGGTGTCAGGCGGCGCGCATCTCGAGGCTGCGGTCGCGCGGCAGCTCGAAGCGCTCGGCTGGATGGTCCTGAGCGGCTACGGTCTGGCCGAGACCAGCTCCGTGTTCACCTGCAACCGTCCCGAGGCGCGCCGCGCCGGAAGCGCGGGCCGGCCCTTCGCGGACGGCAAGGTGCGCATCGCCCGCCCCGACGAGAGCGGCCTCGGCGAGGTCGAGCTCCACGGTTCGAGCATCACCGCGGGCTATCTCGACAATCCCGAGGCCAACCGGGCGGCGTTCACCGACGACGGCTGGTTCCGTACCGGCGACCTCGGCCGGCTCGACGACGACGGCTACCTCGTCATCACGGGACGCAGCAAGGACGTCATCGTGCTCGGCGGCGCGCGCAAGGTGGACCCGGAGGCGCTGGAGAAGACCTACGGGGCGGACCCGCGCATCCGCGAGATCGCCTTCCTGCAGCACGGCGAGGCGCTGGTCGCGCTGGTCGTGCCCGAGATTCCCCGGATCCGCGAACTGGGCGTGACCCGCGCGGAGGACGCGATTCGCGTCGCCGTCGCGGAGACCGCGCGGCGCCTTCCCGGCTTCCAGCGCCCGGCCGGGTTCGCGATCGTCACCGCGCCCCTGCCGCGCACCCGGCTCGGCAAGCTGCGGCGCTTCCTGCTGCCCGATATCTATGCGCGCGCCAAGGAAGGAGCCGCGCCTACGGGCCCGCGCCCGCCCGAGAGCGAGGCCGACCGCGCGCTCCTCGCCCACCCGGTGGCGGGCCGCGCGCGCGCGGCCCTCGAACGCCATTTCGCCGGGCGCGACTGGGCGCTCGACGCGAGCCTCGACCTCGACCTTGGCCTCGATTCCTTCGAACGCATGGTGGCCACGCTCGAGATCGAGCGGGCGACCGGCATCCACCTCGACGCCGAGGACATGGCCGCGGCGGAGACGGTCCGCGACCTGCTGCAGGCGGTCGCCGCGGCCTCGGAACGGAAGGACGGGCAAACGGGGGCGGCGGCCGGACCCGACGCGGCCCGCTGGCTGCGGCCACCGGGGCCGCTGCTGCGCGCCCTCGGCGTCGCGCTGCACGCGCTCAACCGGGCCGCCCTGCGCCTTCTCCTGCCGCTGCGCATCGAGGGCGCGGAGCATCTGCCGGGCCACGGCCCGTTCGTGATCGCGCCCAACCACGCGAGCGACCTCGATCCGCTGGTGCTCGCCGCCGTGCTGCCCCGTCCCGTCGCCGCCCGCGCCTACTGGGCCGCGGATACGGTGCGGGTATTCGGCTCGGCTGCGGGGCGGCTCCTCGGCCGCGCCGTCCACCTGTTCCCGGTGGACGAGCGCAGGCCGGGCGACGCCATCGGGATCGCCGCCGAGGTGCTCGCGCGCGGCGATATCCAGGTGTGGTTCCCCGAAGCATGGCGCTCCCCCGACGGCAGGCTGCAGCGCTTCCTGCCGGGCGTCGGCGCGCTGCTCGGGCGCAGCGGCGCGCCGGTGGTGCCGGCGCTGATCGAAGGCACCTTCGAGGCGATGCCGCGCGACCGGCGCTGGCCGCGCCGCCATCCCGTCGCCGTGCGCTTCGGCGCGCCGGTGGAGCCTGGAACCCTTGAAGCCGAGGGGACGGGGGACACGCCGGAGCAGCGCATCGCCGACGGGCTGCGCCGGCGGGTCGCCGCGCTCAAGGGCGGCAATGCGCCTCAGGACGCGCCGCGCAGATAGAATTCCACGAGATTCAAAGCTTCCGGGCTCGCCCAGTCGGCAGGACCGACCAGGCGCCCGACCTCGCGCCCGTGCGCGTCGAAGACAATGGTGGTGGGCAGGCTGCGGACCTCGAAAGCGCGCTGCACGGCGCCGCCGGGGTCGGTATAGAGCGCGGTATGGCGCAGCCCGAGCTTCTCGATGAAGGGCGCCGCCACCTCGGCCCCTTCGCGGTCTTCGTTGAGCGCGACCAGGGCGAAGGGCCTGTCCGCAAACCGCGCCGCGAGCCGGTCGAGCGACGGCATCTCGTGGATGCAGGGAGCGCACCACGTCGCCCAGAAATTGAGGACCACCACCCGCCCGCGGAAGTCGCGGAGCGAGATTTCCCGGCCCGCGGCGTCGCGGAACGTCGTCGCGGGCGCCGGGCGGGGGTTTTGTTCCAACTTAAAGTGTTGTATTTCCCCTGTGATCCTGGGGACCGGGGCATCCGGCCCCGGGGCGGGGGGTAACAGAACCGCCAGCACCGTCGCCGCCGCCACAACCGCGAGCCCGACGTACCGCGCGACCGTCCCCTTTTCCGATCCGGATGACATTTCGACTACTTAGGGCGTGCGATGGCGAACGGCAAGAAAAACGGGGCGAAACCGCCCGCCAACCGGTTGTGGGGCGGCCGCTTCGAGGCCGGCCCCGCCGAGGCGATGGAGCGCATCAACGCCTCGATCGGCTTCGACCGGCGCCTGTGGCGCCAAGACATCGCGGCCTCGCGCGCGCACTGCCGGATGCTGGTCGCGCAGAAGATCATTCCCGCGCGCGACGGCAAGGCGATCCTCCAGGGCCTCGACGCGGTCTGGACGGAGATCGAGACGGGCCGCTTCCGGTTCCGCGCCGCCCTCGAGGACATCCACATGAACGTGGAGGACCGCCTGACGGCGCTGATCGGCGACGCGGGCGGGCGTCTCCATACCGCGCGCTCGCGCAACGACCAGGTGGCGACCGACTTTCGCCTGTGGGTACGTGACGCCATCGACGGCATCGAGACCCGCCTTCGGGGGCTCCAGGCGGCGCTGATCGCGCGCGCCAAGGCGCATTCGGCGACCCTCATGCCCG
Source organism: Alphaproteobacteria bacterium (assembly GCA_050485485.1). Lineage (GTDB taxonomy): Bacteria > Pseudomonadota > Alphaproteobacteria > SMXQ01 > SMXQ01 > WHSO01. The sequence goes on from JBJHBM010000015.1 coordinate 43,151, forward strand.
GCTTTACCCACCTCCAGACCGCGCAACCGGTGACGTTCGGGCACCATCTGCTGGCCTATGTGGAGATGTTCGGACGCGACCGGGGGCGTTTCGCGGACGCGCGCCGGCGCATGAACGAATCTCCGCTCGGCGCGGCCGCGCTCGCCGGCACCTCGTTCCCGATCGACCGCCGCGCGACCGCGCGCGCGCTCGGCTTCGACCGGCCCATGGCCAACTCGCTCGACGCCGTCTCCGACCGCGACTTCGCGCTCGAGTTCCTGGCGGCGGCGGCGATCGCCTCCGGGCACCTGTCGCGCCTCGCCGAGGAGCTGGTGATCTGGTCCACCGAGCGGTTCGGCTTCGTGCGGCTGTCGGACGCCTTCTCCACCGGCTCCTCGATCATGCCGCAGAAGCGCAACCCCGACGGCGCCGAGCTGGTGCGCGCCAAGGCGGGGCGCGTGATGGGCGCGCTGACCGCGCTCACGGTCGTCATGAAGGGCCTGCCGCTGGCCTATTCCAAGGACATGCAGGAGGACAAGGAGCCGGTGTTCGAGGCCGCCGACACGCTCGCCCTCACCCTCGAGGTGACGACCGGCATGGTCGCCGACATGACCGTCGACGCCGACGCCATGCGCGCCGCCGCCGACGGCGCCTACGCCACCGCCACCGACCTCGCCGACTGGCTGGTGCGCGAGGCCGGGCTCACCTTCCGCCAGGCCCACCACGTCTCGGGCCGGATCGTGCGGCTCGCCGAGGGCAAGGGGCTGCGGCTCGACCAGATCGACCTCGCCGACATGCGGGCGGTCGAGCCGCGCATCGACCGGCGCGTGCTCGCCGTCCTCGGCGCGGAGAAATCCGCCGCCTCGCGCACCAGCGAGGGCGGCACCGCGCCCCGGCGCGTGCGAGCTGCCGTTGCGGCGGCCGAACGGCGCTTCCTGGGCCCCGCGCGCAAAGGGACGTCACGCCCCGCGCGCAAGGCGCGCGGAAAGGCGCTATAGTGGCGCGATGACCGCAAGGCCTCCTTCCCAGACCATCCGGGCCGCCCGGGCCGCCCGCGCCGCGCTCTGCACCGCGCTCGCCGCCGTGCTCGCGCTCGGCCTCGCGGGCGGCCTCGGCGCCTGCGGCAAGCGCGGCGACCCCGAGCCGCCGCCGGGCGAGAAGAGCGACTTCCCGAAGCGCTATCCCGACCCCAGGACCTACCCCAACCCCAACACCTACTGACGGCCGCGACCGCCGCCGCAACCTTTCCGGGCCCGCATGGACCATTTCACCTACAGGAACGGCGCGCTCCATGCCGAGGACGTGCCGCTCGCGCGCATCGCAGCGGAGGTCGGCACGCCGGCCTACGTCTATTCGCAGGCGACGCTCGTCCATCATTACCGCACCTTCGCCGATGCCTTCGCGGGCCAGGACGCGACCGTGTGCTTCGCGGTCAAGGCCAACTCCAACCAGGCGGTGATCCGGCTGCTGGCCCGCGAAGGGGCGGGCGCCGACGTACTTTCGGAAGGCGAGCTCCGGCGCGCGCGCGCGGCGGGCGTGGCGCCCGCGAAGATCGTGTTCTCGGGCGTCGGCAAGTCGCGCGACGAGATCGCGCTCGCGCTCGCGGAAGGCGTCGGCCAGATCAACGTCGAATCCGAGCCCGAGCTCGAGCTGATCTCCGAGGTCGCGACCGCGAGAGGCGTCGCGGCCCCCGTCGCCGTGCGGGTCAATCCCGACGTGGACGCCCGGACCCACGAAAAGATCACCACCGGGCGCAAGGAGAACAAGTTCGGCATCGACATCGACCGCGCGCCCGCGATCTACGCCCGTGCCGCCGCCCTGCCCAGCATCCGGGTGGTGGGCGTGGCGGTCCACATCGGCTCCCAGCTCACCGAGCTCGCGCCGTTCCGGGCCGCCTTCGGCCTGGTGGCCGGCCTGATCGGACGGCTCCGGGCGGACGGCCACGACATCCGCCGGCTCGATCTCGGCGGCGGGCTCGGGGTCCCGTACCGCGACGAGACGCCGCCGCCGCCCGACCGCTACGCGGCCATGGTGCGCGAGACGGTGGGCCATCTCGGCCTCGAGCTGGTGCTGGAGCCGGGCCGGCTGATCACCGCCAACGCGGGAATTCTTCTGGCCCGGGTGCTGTTCGTCAAGGAAGGGGCGGCACGCACCTTCGTGGTGCTGGACGCGGGCATGAACGACCTGATCCGTCCCGCCCTCTACGACGCCTGGCACGGGATCGTCCCGGTCCAGGAGTCCGCCCCGGACGCGCCCGAGGTGCCGGTGGACGTGGTCGGCCCGGTCTGCGAAACCGGCGATATTTTTGCGCGGGAACGGCCGATGCCCGTGCTACACTCGAGCGAACTCGTGGCGATCCGGTCGGCCGGCGCGTACGGGGCGGTGATGTCCTCGACCTACAACAGCCGACCGTTGGTCCCCGAAGTTCTGGTCAGGAACGACGCCTATGCCGTCATCCGGCCCCGTCAAACGATAGAACAACTGATCGGGCTGGACCGGCTGCCGAGTTGGCTGGCGTAGCGTTCCGACGCCCGGGTCCCGGCGCCCGGACCTCGCGGGAGAGGGGGTAGCCGGACGCGCGGCGCGCATCGCCGCAGCCTTCCCGCGCGGGCACCGACGGCGCGGCGGACACGATACGGGCGCGAGATGGACGAACACGATCTCAAGGACCAGCCGGACGCACGCCGGGCACGAGGCCGCGGCGAGGCCGACCTCGCCGCGCTCCATCTCGGCCGCAAGCTGTGGCTCGCGCGCCTCGCGCTCCTGTGGGAGCACGCCTGGCCCGCGCTGTGGCCGGCGCTCGGCATCGGCGGCGCGTTCGCCGCCCTGGCGCTGTTCGACGTGCTGCCGGGCCTGCCGGCGTGGCTGCACGGGCTGATCCTCGCCGCCTTCGCGGGCGCCTTCGGCTACGCGCTGTGGCGCGCGGGACGCGCCCTGCGCCTGCCCGGCGAGAGTCCGGCACGGCGGCGCATCGAGACGGTGAGCGGCTATGTCCACCGCCCGCTGACGCTGGCCCGCGACGACATCGCGGGCGGGCGCGACGATCCCGAGACGCGCGCGCTGTGGGCGCTCCACCGCCGGCGCGTGCTGGAGCGGATTCGCGCGCTGCGCGTCGGCCTGCCCGCCCCCGGCCTCGCCCGGCGCGATCCGTGGGCGGTGCGCGGCGCGTTGCTGGTGGTGCTCGTCGTCGGCCTCGTCGTCGCCTGGGGCGACGGCTACAACCGTCTCGCCCGTGCGCTGGCGCCGGGCGTGGGCGGCGCCCTCAAGGGCCCGGCGGTGGTGGACGTCTGGATCACGCCGCCCGCCTACACCGGCCTGCCGCCGATCTTCCTGAGCACGGGCACGGCGGGCAAGGGACCGGGGCCCGCGCCGCGCACCGTCAACGCCGGGGGAACCCAGGCGGGCGCCCCGCAGGCGCACCGTCCCGCCCTCGGCGGCGATGCCCGCGCCGAGGCGCCGGTCGCGATACCCGAAGGCTCGACCATCCTGGTCCAGCTGTCGGGCGGCTGGGGCACGCCGCGGCTCGCGCTCGGCGCGCTCGGCGCCGAGTTCGAATCGGTCGCCGAC
>JBJHBM010000016.1:0-45767 GCA_050485485.1 Alphaproteobacteria bacterium
TTCCAGGCGCGCGCCGTTGCCGCCCGCCGCGTCGAGCAGCGCCCGATGGGTCGCCGGGTTGAGCAGGCCGCGCGTCTCGTGCTGTCCGTGGATCTCGACCAGCTCCGCGCCCACCTCGGCCAGCAGCCCGACGCTCACCGGCTGGTCGTTGACGTAGGCGCGCGAGCGCCCGTCGGCACCGAGCGTGCGGCGCAGGATCAGGGGGCTGTCGGCGGCGATGTCGCGCGCGGCGAGCAGGCGCAGCGCGGGGTGGCCGTCGGGCAGGTCGAACTCGGCCGTGACCTGGGCGCGTTCCGCGCCGGCCCGGACCAGGCCGCTCGCGCCGCGGTCGCCGAGCGCGAGGCCGAGGGCGTCGAGCAGGATCGACTTGCCCGCGCCGGTCTCGCCCGTGAGCACGCTGAGGGAGCCGTGGAACGTGAGGTCAAGCCGCTCGATAAGGACGACGTCGCGGATCGAGAGCCGTGCCAGCATCGATTGTCAGAATACGGAATTCCAGGCGCGTCCGAGCCACGACCGGGTCTGCCGCGCGCCCGCCGCCGTGGGGTTTTCGCCGGTGAGCAGGGTGTAGGAATCGAGGTACCACTCGCTGCCCGGGAAATTGTGGCCGAGGACGGCGGCGGTCTTGCGGGCCTCGTCCACGAGGCCGAGCGCAAGGTAGGATTCGGTCAGGCGGTGCAGCGCCTCGGGGACGTGGGAGGTGGTCTGGTATTCGTCGATGACGACGCGGAAGCGGTTGACCGCAGCCTGATGCTCATGGCGGCGCGCGTACCAGCGGCCGATCGTCATCTGCTGGCCCGCGAGCTGGTCGCGGGTGAGATCGATCTTGAGGGCCGCGTCGTTGGCATAGGCCGATTCGGGGAAGCGGCGCACCACCTCCTGCAAGGCGTCCATCGCCAGGCGGGTGGTGGTCTGGTCGCGCTGCACGTCGGCGATCTGATCGTAATAGCAGAGCGCACGCAGGTAATAGGCGTAGGCGATGTCGCTGCTGCCTGGATGGAGTCGGATGAAGCGGTCGAGCGCGATGATGGCGTCGTCGTAGCGGTACGACAGGTAGCGCGCATAGGCCGCCATCAGGATCGCCTTGTTGGCCCATACCGAGTAGGGGTGCTGGCGCTCGACCTCCTCGAAGAAGCGGACCGCGGTGATGTAGTTACCCGCCACCAGCTGGTTCATGCCGGTGTTGTAGAGCTGCTCGACCGGGCGGTCGGGTTCCACCGTGGGCAGGCGCGGGGAGCACCCCGCCCCGAGGGCGAGCCCCACCACCAGCGTGGCGGCGGCGAGGGCGCGCGCGGCGCGGCGCCGTGCGGAAGGGCAGGTCGAGGAGGGGTATTCGGCAGGCGTCATCGCGGCTCGTTCGGCGGCTGTCGTCGGCGGATCGGAACGGGCGGCGCCCGTCCGGGCCGGGAGTATAGAACATTGTCCGCGCGGATTGAATCGTTCCGCGCGGCGGCGCTTTCCCTGGAAAAATAGCCTAAGAAACGGGAAGAAGCCGCGGCCGGCGGCGCCTCAGGCGCGGGCCGCGAGCGGCACGAAGGCGGCCGCGGGCGCGAAGGCGTCCACCGCGTCCTCGGCATGGTCGGGGACGTGGTCGGGCGAGGCCGCCATCGGCACCATCTCGTAAGCCGAGGGGTCGGCGAACAGCGCCCCCAGCAGACGGTGGTTGAGGGCGTGGCCGGAGCGCGAGCCGTGGAAGCTGCCGACGATCGGGGCGCCGGCGAGGTAGAGGTCGCCGATCGAGTCGAGGATCTTGTGGCGGACGAACTCGTCCGGGTAGCGCAGGCCGGAGTCGTTCAGCACCTTGGCACCGCTCACCACCACGGCGTTGTCGAGCGAGCCGCCGAGCAGCAGGCCGGCCGCGCGCAGTGCCGCGACCTCATGCTCGAAACCGAAGGTGCGTGCCCGCGACACTTCTTTCTTGAAGGTGCCGTTGACCATCTGGACCGCATGGGACTGGCTCGCCACCGCGGGCGAGGAAAACTCGATGTCGAAGGAGACCGTGAAGGTGTCGGCCGGCGCGAGCGTGGCGTAACGGCTGGGCTCGCGCACTTCGACCGGCTTCAGGACCTTGATCGCCATGCGCGGCGCGTCCTGCTCGCGCACGCCCGCGCATTCGATCAGGAACGCGAACGGCGCGGCGCTGCCGTCCATGATCGGAATTTCCGGCCCGTTGACTTCGACCAGCGCGTTGTCGATGCCGAGACCGGCGAAGGCGGCCATCAGGTGCTCGACGGTGGAGATGGTGACGCCGTCCTCGTTGGCGATGGCGGAGCACAGACGCGAATCGACCACGCGCCGGAAATCGGCGGGGATCACGGCCTGGCGCCCGGAAATGTCGGTGCGCTTGAAGCGGATGCCGCTGCCGGCGGGCGCCGGGCGAATCACCATGGTCGCCTTGACGCCGGAATGGAGTCCGACGCCGCTGCAACCGATGGGGTTCTTGAGAGTTCTCTGTTTCACCGCGGAACGCATGATGCCAACCGGTTGATGGGGACGGCTTACGGAAAACCGTCAGGGAGACGTTTACCAATCGCCTCCCGGTCCCTCAAATCAACATTTGTTTCAGAATGTTACGGGCCGGGCCGCCGGTTTTCCGGGGGCCCGGCCCGCGAGCGCGTCAGTTCGCCTGACGACGGAGGAAAGCGGGAATCTCGAGGAGGTCGTCCTCGATATCCTTGTCCTTGGCCGGCTGCGGCTCGAGACCGCTGAAGCCCGCCTGGCTCGGTGCCGCCGGCTGAGCCGGGGGTGCGGTCTGGGGGGCGGGCTGGGCCGCGACCGGCGCCGGCGGCGCCGGCGGCTGGGCCAGGGGCGCCTTCGGGCCGGGGGCGGCTTCGGCCTTCGGCGCGGGGGCGCCGAAACGCGGTTCGACCGCGGCGCGCGGCGCCGGAACCGGCGGTTCGCCGACGCCCGCCTCGCCGAACAGGCGCGCGCGGCCGGCGCCGGTCACCCGCTCGAACAGGCTCGGCCCCTTCTTGCGTGGAGGCTCGGGCGCGCGGGGGCGGCCGGCATTGACCAGCTCGGCCTCGGCCAGCGGATCGGGCCGGCGCACCGGGTAGGCGGTCTCCGGCGTCTCCGGCGCGGCTATCGGCGGCGGCGGCACGAACGGCTGGTCGGCCCCGGCGTGGATGCCGCCCGCGAGCGCCCGTCGGGCGACCTCCTGGGCGAGCGGATCGACCGCCGGCCCGGGCTGGGCCGGTGCGGCGGCCTCGGTATACTGGTCGAGATCGAGCACCGGGTCCGCAGGACGCGGGGCCGGCTGGGCCGTGGCCTGAGGTATTGCCGGGGCCTGTGCCGGAGCCTGGGCGGTCGCCTGCATGGCTGCCCGGGCGGGCGCGCCGTAGCCGGCGGCGCTTGCGGCGGCGTTCGGGGGGATGACGAGGCCGGGACCGCCCTGGGCAGCGATCCGTGCCGCCTCGCGCGCGCGGGTGTTGTCGTGCACCAGGCTGATGGTGCGCGGCTTGGGCTGGACGGCGGCATCCGCGTCGATGCCGGTCGCGATCACCGAGATGCGGATCTTGCCGTCGAGCTTCTCGTCGAAGGTCGAGCCGAAGATGATGTTGGCGTCGGGATCGACCTCGGAGCGGATGCGGTTGGCGGCCTCGTCCACCTCGAACAGGGTCATGTCCGGCCCGCCCGTGATGTTGATGAGCACGCCCTTCGCCCCTTCCATTGAGACGTCGTCGAGCAGCGGATTGGAGATCGCGGCCTCGGCGGCGGCGATGGCGCGGTTATCGCCCTCGGCCTCGCCGGTGCCCATCATGGCTTTGCCCATCTCGCTCATCACCTGGCGGACGTCGGCGAAGTCGAGGTTGATGAGCCCCGGCATTACCATCAGGTCCGTGACGCCGCGCACGCCCATGTTGAGGACGTTGTCCGCGAGTTGGAACGCCTGCGCGAAGGTGGTCTTCTCGTTGGCGATGCGGAACAGGTTCTGGTTGGGGATGATGATGAGGGTATCGACGTAGTGCTGAAGCTCGGCGAGCCCTTCTTCGGCGAGCCGCATGCGGGTCAGGCCCTCGAACTGGAACGGCTTGGTGACCACGCCGACCGTGAGGATGCCCTGTTCGCGGGCGGCGCGGGCCACCACGGGGGCGGCGCCGGTGCCGGTCCCGCCGCCCATCCCGGCGGTGATGAACACCATGTTCGAGTGCTGGATGTGCTCGATGATGTCCTCGATCGCCTCTTCGGCGGCGGCGCGGCCGACATCGGGGCGGGAGCCCGCGCCGAGCCCCTGGGTGATGTTGCGGCCGAGCTGGATCTTGCGTTCGGCGATCGACTGGGCGAGGGCCTGGGCGTCGGTGTTGCAGACGACGAACTCGACGCCTTCCAGGTTGCTGACGATCATGTTGTTGACGGCGTTGCCGCCGGCGCCGCCGACGCCAACGACGGTGATCCGGGGCTTAAGGTCGGGCTCCGGGTGCGGCATCTTGAAGTTGATGGTCATGTGCGCCTCCTAAAACGAATCGCTGGCCATGTGGCCGGAGTTGAAAGGGGTGGGACGGGTGCTGGGCCGGTTGCTGAAGCGGTGACGACGGACGCGGTCGTCCGCGCGTGGGCTGGGCCCCCGCGCGGGCGGATGACGGTGGCCGCCCCCCGGGCGGCCGAAGGCTCGGTTGCGGTCGGTGGTGCGGTCAGAAGTTCTCACGGAGCCATAGACCGAAGCGGCCGATCAGGCCGTTCGGCTCCTCTGCATGTGGACGGGAACGGGCGGCGAGGATGGCGGCCGGGGCCTCGTCGGGGCGGCGCGCGGCGAACACCAGCAGCCCCGCGCAGGCGGCGAAGGCCGGGCCGCCGGTCGATTCGGCGAGCCCCGAGATGCGGAGCGGGCGGCCGCGGCGGACCTGCTTGTCGAGGATGTCGGCGGCGAGCTCGGGCACGCCCTGGAGCTGGCTCGCGCCCCCGGTCAGCACCACCCGGCGCCCGGCGATTCTGTCGTGGCCGGCCATCTCCAGCCGCCCGCGCAGCAGCTCGAAGATTTCTTCGAGGCGCGGGCGGATGATGCTCACCAGCATCGAGCGCGGCACGTGGTTGGCGTGGTCGCGGTCTTCCTCGCCCATCAGCGGCACGTCGATGATCTCGCGGTCGTCGGTGCCGGCGGCGATGGCGTTGCCGTAGAGCGTCTTCATGCGTTCGGCGTGGGCGAGCGGGGTCGAAAGCCCGCGTGCGATGTCGGCGGTGACGTGGGTGCCGCCCAGCGGGACGCTCTCGGCATGGACCATGTGGCCGTCGTAGAACACCGCGAGCGAGGTGGTGCCCGCGCCCATGTCGATCACGGTGGCGCCCAGGTTGATCTCATCCTCCACCAGTGCCGCGAGACCGGCGGCATAGGGAGCGACTACGATGTCGGCGACCTCGAGGCGGCAGCGCGCAAGGCATGTGACCAGCGTGCGCACCGCGCCCATGGTCGCGGTGATGGTGTGCATCGAGACGCCGAGCCGGTCGCCGTACATGCCGCGTGGGTCGCGGATGCCCTTGGCGCCGTCGATGGTGTAGCCGACCGGGATGCAGTGGATCAGCTCGCGGTCCTCCGACTGGCAGGCGAGTTGGCCCTGGGCCAGCACCTTGCGCATGTCGGCATCGCCCACCTCGTGGCCGGCGATGGAGACGTCGTAGTGGAGGATGCCGGAGCGCGGCGTGCCGCCCGACAGGTTCACCACCACCTCGTCGATGGTGACTCCCGCCATCTGCTCGGCGGCATGGACCGTGGCGAGGATCGCCTGTTCCGCCGCCTCGACGTCGGCGATCACACCGGACCGGATGCCGCTCGCGGCGTGGTGGCCGATGCCGATCACCCGGATCGTGCCGTCGTCGCCCAGGCGGGCGATGAAGCAAGCGATCTTGCTGGTGCCGATGTCCAGCGCGGCGATCAGCCCATCCTTGGGCTTGGCGAGACGCGTTCTCATGCTTTTTCCCAACACTCGTGCCCCCGTTCACGTGTCCTTGGCGCGCCGCGCCTTGCCCTTGCCGGCGTCGTTCCGGGCCGGGTCCGGCGCGGTGCGGACCACCAGCCGGTCGGGCAGGCGCATGTCGATGGCGAGGATGTTCCGCTCCAGGATGCGCTCGCGCGCGATCAGCTCGGCGAGTTGCGAGACCGCGCGCGCGGCGCCGTCCTCGGGCAGCTCCGCCACCGTGCCGTTGGCGAGCCGCAGGTCCCAGCGCCGGCCGGAAACCCGCACAATGGCGGCGACATGGGCGTTCACCGTGGGCCGGGCGCGCAGGATGGCGACGATGGTTTCGGCATGGGCGGCGGCGTCCTCGCCCACGACCAGCGGCAGGTCCGCGTAGCGCCCGAGGTCCTCGCGGGTCAGCACCGCCCCTTCGCGGTCGATCACCGCGAGCCGGCCGCCCGCCTGCCACAGGGCGAACGGCTCGCGCTCGACGATCCGCAGGTAGATGGTGTCGGGTAGGCGCCGTTCGACGGAGGCGGCGCGCACGCCCGGCAGGGCCTCGAGCCGGGCTTTGGCGGCATGGGGATCGAAGGCCAGGATCGGCATGTCGCGGGCGACGCCGAGCGCGGCGGTGAGGTCCTCGCGGCTGACCCGCGCGCGGCCCTCGACCAGCACGTTCTCGACCCGGAGCCCCATCCCGGCCGATACGCCGATGGCGGCCTGCTTGGCGACGGCGGCGATGCGCACGGCGCCGCCCGTGGCCAGCCAGGCGGTCGTCCCGAGGGCGGCGGCGACGGCGAGCGCGGGCAGGCCGTAGCGGATCGCGAGCCGCGCGCCCTTCGGCATCACGCGGCGGCGATGCGCGGCCTTGGCGCGGCGCGTGCCCTTCCTCGACAGCGGCCTCAGCGCGGGCATGACGCGTCCTCCACCATCCACGACACCAGCGCGTCGAAATCGATCCCGGCATGAGCCGCGATCTCGGGGACCAGCGACAGCGGCGTCATACCGGGCTGGGTATTGACCTCGAGCACGTAAAACCGGCCCGGCCCGCCGCGCGTGTCGTCGTAGCGCAGGTCGGTGCGGGTGACGCCGCGGCAGCCGAGCGCGCGATGGGCGGCGGCGCCGATGCGCAGCGCCTCCGCGTAGGCTGTCTCGCCCACCGGGGCGGGCATCAGGTGCTCGGCCTTGCCCTCCGTGTATTTGGCTTCGTAGTCGTAGAACCGGCCCTTGGGGCGGATCTCGATGGCGCCGAGCGCGTGCTCGCCCATCACGGCCACCTGAATCTCGCGCCCCGGGATGTAGCGCTCCACCAGCACGAACTCCCCGAAGCTCCAGTCGCGTGCCGCCGGCGCGTTGTCGCCCTCGAACACGATCTGCACGCCGACCGAGGAGCCCTCGTTGAGCGGCTTGATGACGTAGGGCGGCGCGATCACGTGGCCGCCGACCACCTGCGCGCGCGCGTACACGCCGCCCTCGGCGCAGGCGAGCCCGGCTTCCGCGAACAGGCGGCGTGCGGTGGGTTTGTCCATGGCGAGGGCCGAGGCCAGCACGCCCGAATGGGTGTAGGGAATGCGCAGGAGCTCGAGCACGCCCTGGATGCAGCCGTCCTCGCCGAAGCGGCCGTGCAGGGCGTTGAAGGCGACGTCGGGCCTGGCCGCGACCAGCTCCGCGACCACGCGCGCGAGATCGAAGCCGACGTCGATCTCCGCGACCTCGTGGCCGAGGCCGCGCAAGGCGCGGGCGCAGGCCGCCCCCGACACCAGCGAGACCTCGCGCTCGGCCGACGGGCCGCCCATCAGGACGGCGATGCGGAGCTTGCGTGCGGCGCTCACGGCCAGCCTCCGTCGGCGGTGCGCACGGCGCCGGCGCCGGCCGGCACGCCGATGCGGCGGATTTCCCATTCGAGGGTCACGCCGGTCTTCTCCTGCACGCGGCGGCGCACCTCCTCGCCCAGCGCCTCGATGTCGGCGGCGGTGGCGTCGCCCTCGTTGATCAGGAAGTTGCAATGCTGGTCCGAGACGCGCGCGCCGCCGAGGGCGAGGCCCCGGCAGCCGGCGGCGTCGATCAGCTCCCAGGCCTTGCGGCCCGGCGGGTTCTTGAAGGTCGAGCCGCCCGTGCGCGTGCGCACCGGCTGGGTGGCGGCGCGGGCGTCCTGGATTTCCTTGATGCGAGCGGAGACGACCGCGCGCGTGCCGGGCGTGCCCGTGAGCCGCGCGGCGGTGAAGATCCAGTCCTCGGGCACGCCGCAACGGCGGTAGGAGAGGCCCATCTCGGCGGCGGTCAGCGTGTGCAGGGTGCCGTCCGGCGCAACCGCGTCGGCAGTTGCCAGCACGTCGGCGATCTCGCGCCCGTAGGCGCCGCCGTTCATGCGCAGCGCGCCGCCGACGGTGCCGGGGATGCCGGCCAGGAATTCGAGCCCCGCGATGCCGGACAGCGCCGCCGCATGGGCGACGTTGCCGTCGAGCGCGCCCGCGCCGACCACGAGGTCGGTGCCGTCCACGTCGATGGTCGCGAACTCGCCGCCGAGCCGGATCACCACGCCCGGCACGCCGCCGTCGCGCACCAGCAGGTTGGAGCCGACCCCGATCACGGTGACGGGGACGTCGGCGGGGCGCGCGCGCAGGAAGGTGCACAGGTCGGCGGTGTCGGCCGGGCGGAACATGACCTCGGCCGGGCCGCCGACCCGGAACCAGGTGACGCGGGCGAGCGCCGCGCCCTCGCGGTAGCGGCCGCGCACCGGCGGCAGCCGGTCGAGCAGGCGGCGCGAGGGAGCCTTGGCGGTCATCATCGCGCCCCCTCCGCCGTTTGGCCGTCCTTGCCGCCGAGCGCGGCGAGTTCGCCGGGCAGGGCCTGGGCCCAGTTGGTGATCGAGCCGGCGCCGAGGCACACCACCAGGTCGCCCGCGCGGGCGAGGCCCTGGACGATGCCGGCGAGCCCCTTGGGATCGCCGAGCGCGATCACGTCGCGGTGGCCGTGGGCGCGCAGGCCGTCCACCAGCGCGTCGCGGTCGATGCCGGGGATCGGCTTCTCCCCGGCGGGATAGACGTCGGCGACGATCACGGTGTCGGCGTCGTTGAAGCAGGCGCAGAACTCCTCGAACAGCGCGGAGAGGCGCGAATAGCGGTGCGGCTGCACCACGGCGATGATGCGGCCCTCGGCGGCGTTGCGCGCGCCCTTGAGCACGGCGGCGATCTCGACCGGGTGGTGGCCGTAGTCGTCGATCACGGTCACGCCGCCCGCCTCGCCGGTGCGGGTGAAGCGGCGCTTGACGCCGGCGAAGCCCGACAGCGCCTTGCGGATGACGTCGTCGCCGATGCCCATCTCCTGGGCCACCGTGACGGCGGCGAGCGCATTCTGGACGTTGTGGTTGCCGAGCATCGGCAGGCGCAGGCCGCGCAGCGTGCGCGGCCGGCTGGAGGCGCGCGACGTCACCACCACGTCGAAGCCGACGTGGGAGGGTTCCGCCGCGACGTTGACGGCGCGTACGTCGGCCTGCGGGCTCATGCCGTAGGTGATCAGCTTGCGGTCGGAGACGCGCGGGATCATCGCCTGGACCTCGGGATGGTCGAGGCACACGGCGGCGAAGCCGTAGAACGGGATGTTCTGGACGAAGGAGACGAAGGCGGTGCGGACCGCGTCGAACTCCCCGTAGAAGTCGAGGTGCTCGGGGTCGATGTTGGTGACGATGGCGATGGTGGCCGGCAGCTTGGTGAAGGTGCCGTCGGATTCGTCCGCCTCCACCACCATCCAGTCGCCCGCGCCGAGGCGGGCGTTGGAGCCGTAGGCGTTGACGATGCCGCCGTTGATGACGGTGGGGTCGAGCTCGGCGGCGTCGAGGATCGCGGCGACCAGCGACGTGGTGGTGGTCTTGCCGTGGGTGCCGGCGACCGCCACCGACCACTTGAGGCGCATCAGCTCGGCCAGCATCTCGGCGCGCCGCACCACGGGGACCAGCCGCGCGCGCGCCGCTGCCACCTCCGGGTTGTCGCGCGGCACGGCGGAGGACACCACCACCACCTGGGCGTCGCCGAGGTTGGCCGCGTCGTGGCCGACCGTCACCCCGATGCCCATCTCGCGCAGGCGGCGCGCGTTGGGGCTGTCGGCGAGGTCGGAGCCCTGCACCGCGTAGCCGAGGTTATGCAGCACCTCGGCGATCCCCGACATGCCGATGCCGCCGATGCCGACGAAGTGGATGGTGCCGATGGTGAGCGGGATCGCCTTCATGCGGCCGCCCTCCCCTGGTCGGGTCCGTCGCCGGGGAGGCGCAGCGCCACCATGCCCTCCACCAGGATGGCGAGGTTGCCGGCGGCGTCGGCGTGGCCGGCGGCGCGCGCGGCGCGCGCCATGGCGGCGAGGTGGCCGGGCTGCTCGACCAGCAGCTTGAGGCGCGCGGCGAGCAGGTCGGGCGTGAGATCGCCTTCGGGCACCGCCTCGGCGGCGCCGGCGGCGGCGAGGACGCGCGCGTTCACGCTCTGGTGGTCGTCGGCGGCGTGGGGGTAGGGCACCAGCAGCGCGGGCCGCCCGGCCGCGGTCAGCTCGGCGCAGGTCGAGGCGCCGGCGCGGCAGATCACGAGGTGCGCGCGCGCGAGCCGCGCGGCGAGGTCGGTGAAGAACGGCGCGAGCTCGGCCCGGAACCCGGCTGCGGCATAGGCCCCGCGCACGCCGTCGATGTCTTCGGGCCGGCACTGCTGGGAGAGGCTGAGCCGCGCGCGGATGGCCTCGGGCAGGCGCGCGATCGCGGCCGGTACCACGCGCGAGAACACCGCGGCGCCCTGGCTGCCGCCGGTCACCAGCAGCTCGACCGGGCCGCCGCGTGCGGGCGGGGCGTAGGGCGCGTCGCGCATCGCGCGCACCGCATCGCGCACCGGGTTGCCGGTGAGCACCACCTTGGGGGCGTCCTCCGCGCGCAGCCGCTCGACGGCGGCGAACGAGGTGGCGATGGCGGTGACGCGCGGCGCGAGCAGCCGGTTGGCGCGGCCCATCAGCGCGTTCTGCTCGTGCAGCACCGTGGGCACGCCGAGCGAGGCGGCGGCGAGCATGGGCGAGACCGCGGCGTAGCCGCCGAAGCCGATCACCGCCGAGGGCCTGAGCCGGGCCAGCAGGCGGTGCGACTGCAGCCCGCCGAGGGCGAGGTCCGCGACGCCCCGGATGCGCCCCATCAGCGAGACGCCGGTGACGCGCCCGGCGCGGACCGCGTGGGTGGCGACGCCGCCGAGCGCCCCCGACCAGGCGACGCCGCGCCGGTCGGTCAGCAGCGCGAGCGTATGGCCGCGCGCGCGCAGGGCCGCCGCCAGCGCCTCCGCCGGGAACACGTGCCCCCCGGTACCGCCCGCGACCAGGACGATGGGATGGCGCTGGGTGAGGTCGACCACGCCCATGCTACATCTCCCCCAGCCGCACGCGCTTGCGTGTCAGCGCCAGCACCAGGCCCATGGTGACGGCGATGCCCACCAGCGACGAGCCGCCGTAGGAGATGAACGGCAGCGTCATGCCCTTGGTCGGCATCAGGCTGAGCGTGGAGGCCATGTGGATCGCCGCCTGGGCGCCGAACTGGGTGAGCAGGCCGGTGACGGCCAGTAGCACGAACAGGTTGTGGGCCTCGAGCGAGCGCGCGATGCCGCGCAGCACGATGCCGGCGAACAGCGCGACGATCAGGAGCGAGGCGAGGAAGCCGAGCTCCTCCCCCGCCACCGCGAAGATGAAGTCGGAATGGGCGTCGGGCAGCACGCCCTTGACCGTGCCCTCGCCGGGGCCGCGGCCGAACAGGCCGCCGTTCATGAACGCCTCGAGCGCGGTCGCCGCCTGGTAGCTGTCGCCCGAGGCGGGGTCGAGGAAACGGTCGATGCGGCTCGCGAAGTGCGGCACGGTGTAATAGGCGGCCATGGCGCCGGCGCCGGCGGCGATGATGCCGAGCCCGATCAGGGTGAGCGGCATCCCGGCGACGAAGAACTGGGCGAAGAAGATTGCCGTGAGCAGGGCGGTCTGCCCCATGTCCGGCTGCGCCACCAGCAGTGCCGCCGCCAGCAGGTAGAGGCCGGTCGCGATCCAGAAGCCCGGGAACCGCTCGGTCGTGCGCGCGGTCGCCATCATCCAGGCGGCGACCACGGCGAAGGCCGGCTTCACGATCTCGGAGGGCTGCAGCGACATCACGCCGAGACTGATCCAGCGCCGCGCGCCCTTGATCTCGACGCCGGTCATGAGCGTCAGCGCCATCAGCGCGATCGCGGCGACGAACAGCACGACGCCCAGGCGGCGCACGCCGCGCGGCTCCAGCATGGAAAGCCCCAGCACGACGGCCACCGCCGGCACCAGGTAGATCAGCTGGTGGCGCACGAAGTAATAGGAATCGAGCCCGATGCGGTCCGCCACCGCCGGCGAGGCGGCGAGCGTCAGCAGCACGCCGAAGCCGGTCAGCATGGCGAGCGCCGCCAGCATCCAGCGGTCCACCGTCCACCACCAGTTGGCGACGGTCGAGGTGTCGGTGCGCGAGAAGCCGATCATGCGCCGCCTCCCCCGGCCGCCGCGTCCTCCGGCAGCGCCGCGACCAGCGCGCGGAAGGCGTCGCCGCGCGCCTCGAAGTTGGCGAACTGGTCGAACGAGGCGCAGGCGGGCGACAGCAGCACCACCGCCGGGCGGGGATGCGCCTGGGCGGCCCGGTGCGCGGCCTCGAGCGCGGCCGAGAGCGTGCCGGAACGGGTGTGGGGCACGTCCCGGCCGAGCGTGCCCGCGATCGCGGGCGCGGCCTTGCCGATCAGGAAGGCGTGGCGGATGCGCGCGAATCCCGGGCGCAGAGCATCGAAGCCGCCGTCCTTGGCGAGCCCGCCCGCGATCCAGAAGATGTCGTCGTAGCACGCGAGCGCGCGCAGCGCGGCGTCCGGGTTGGTGGCCTTGGAATCGTTGACGTAGGCGACGCGGCCGATGACGCGCACCTTCTCCTGGCGGTGGGGAAGGCCGGGGTAGGAGAGCAGGGCGCGGGCGATCGCCTCCGGCGCGACGCCGAAGGCAAGCGCGGCGGCGGTCGCGGCGGCGGCGTTCTGGTGGTTGTGGACGCCGGGCAGCGCCTCCGCGCCCGAGAGGTCGGCGATCACGCGCGGCGTGGCGCCGGTCGCGTCGATCACGCGGTCGTGCTCCACGTGGACGCCGCCCGCCACCGCGCGCTCGGCGGAGATCGGGATCACGCGCAGTCCGCGCGTCCGCGCGCGCTCGGCGATGGCGAGGCAATGGGGATCGTCGGCCCCGATCACGGCGGCGGCGCCGGGACGCGCCAGCGCGAACAGGCGTTCCTTGGCGGCGACGTAGCCGACCATGCCGCCATGGCGGTCGAGGTGGTCGGGCGTGATGTTGATGAGCACGGCGACGTCGAGGCCCGCGGTCGCGATGCGCTCGATCTGGTAACTCGACAGCTCCAGCACGTAGGCGCCGTCCGCGCCCTGGGGCGCGAGGCCGAGGGCGGCCGGGCCGAGGTTGCCGCCGACCGCGCAGGGCACGCCCGCGACCTTCAGGACGTGGCCCGTGAGGGCGGTGACCGTAGACTTGCCGTTGGTGCCGGTGATGCCGATGACGCGCGCCGTCCGGTTGGCGCGGAGCAGCAGCTCGACGTCGCAGACGATGGGCACGCCGGCCGCGCGCGCACGCTCGGCCACGGGATGGGGCTTGGGGTAGGTATGGGGAATGCCCGGCGACAGCACCAGCGCCTCCGCGCCCGCGAGGTCGGCGGCGGCGAGGTCGGCGAGCGTCACGCCCCGCCCCTCGGCCTCCGCGCGCCGCGGCGCGTTGTCGTCCCAGGCGAGCACGCGCGCGCCCGCGCGCGCGAGCGCCGCCGCCGTGACGATCCCGGAGGCGCCGAGGCCCATCACGGCGTAGGTCTTTCCCTTGGTGCCCGCGAGCTCGATCATCGTCCTCTCAGCGCAGCTTCAGGGTCGAAAGGCCAATCAGCGCGAGGATGCTCGCGATGATCCAGAACCGGATCACGATGGTGGGCTCGGTCCAGCCCTTCTTCTCGAAATGGTGGTGCAGCGGCGCCATCAGGAACACGCGCCGCCCGGTGAGCTTGAAGTAGCCCACCTGGATCATCACGGAGACCGTCTCCAGCACGAACAGCCCGCCGATGATGGCGAGCACCAGCTCGTGCTTGGTGACGACGCTGATGGCGCCGAGCGCGCCGCCCACCGAGAGCGAGCCGGTGTCGCCCATGAACACCATCGCCGGGGGCGCGTTGAACCACAGGAACCCGAGCGACGCGCCCACCAGGGCGCCGCAGAACACGGCGAGCTCGCCGGCTCCCGGCACGAAATGGATCTGCAGGTAGTTGGCGAAGATCGCGTTGCCGACGAGGTAGCTGATGAGCGCGAAGCAGCCGGCCGCGATCATCACCGGCACGATGGCGAGCCCGTCGAGCCCGTCGGTCAGGTTGACCGCGTTGCTCGCCCCCACCATCACGAACATGGCGAACACCGGGAAGAACCAGCCGAGGTCGATCAGGATCGACTTGAAGAACGGCACCGCCAGGGCGTCGCCGAGCGGCGCGCGGGTGAGGTACATGATCCACACCGACGCGGCGATGGCGATCGTCACCTCTAGCGTGAGCCGCAGCTTGCCCGGCAGTCCCTTGTGGGTGCGCCGGGTGAGCTTGAGGTAGTCGTCGGCGAAGCCGACCGCGCCGAAGCCGACCGTCACCATCAGCACCGCCCAGACGTAGCCGTTGGAGAGGTCGGCCCACAACAGCGTCGCCACCGAAAGGCCGAGCAGGATGATGAAGCCGCCCATGGTGGGCGTGCCCTTCTTGGTGAGGAGATGGCTTTCGGGGCCGTCCTCGCGGATCGGCTGGCCCTCGCGCTGCTTGGATTTCAGCCAGCGGATCACCGCCGGGCCGCACAGGAAGCACACGATCAGCGCGGTCATCACCGCGCCCCCGGTGCGGAAGGTGAGGTAGCGGAACAGGTTGAAGATCGCGAAGTCGGCGGCGAACGGCGCGAGCAGGTTGTAGAGCATCCGGCGCCCCCTCAGTGACCGTTGGCGGCGGGCTTGGTGCCGCCGTCGAGCGCCGCGAGCGCGCGCACCACGGTGCCGAGCTTCTGGCTGTTGGAGCCCTTGACCAGCACCACGTCGCCGTCGCGCAGGATGCGCGCGAGCATCGGGACCAGCTCCTCGGCGCGGTCGCTGTGGCCGCCGCGCTTGGCGCGCGGCAGCGCGTCGTCGAGGTGCATCATGTTGGCCCCCGTCGTGAGCACGAGGTCCACGCCCGCCGCCAGCAGGTCGTCGGCGAGGTCGGCATGGGCCCGCGCCGTGCCGTGGCCCAGCTCCAGCATGTCGCCGAGCACCGCGACGCGGCGCCCGCCCGCGCCCGGCGCAGCCTGCGACAGCACCTTGAAGGCCGCGCGCATGGACGCGGGGGAGGCGTTGTAGGAATCGTCGATCACCGTGGCGGTGCCGCCGCCCGGCAGCGCCACCGCGAGGCGCCGGCCGCGCCCGGCGGGCGCCTCCATGGCACCGAGCGCGGCGCAGGCGCCCGCGAGGTCGGCGCCCAGCACCTTGACCGCGGCCAGCACCGACATGGCGTTGAGCGCCGAGTGGCGCCCGGGCAGCGCGAGGGTAAAGCGCACGCTCTCGCCCATCACGTCGGCGGTGACGCGCGCGGGCGTGCCCGCCTCGTAGGACACCAGGCGCACGTCGGCGTCCGCGGATTCGCCGAAGGAGACGATGCGGGAGATGCCGCGCTGCCGCGCTTCCCCCGTCAGCAGGTCGTAGTGGCGGTTGTCGCGGTTGAGGACGGCGGCGCCGCCGCGCACGAGCCCGTCGAAGATCTCGGCCTTGGCGCGCGCGATATCCTCGACCGAATCGAAGAACTCGATATGGACCGCCTCCACGGTGGTGATGATGACGACGTCGGGGCGCACCATGCGCGCGAGCGGCGTGATCTCACCCGCATGGTTCATGCCGATCTCGAACACGCCGAAGCGGGTGCCGTGGGGGACGCGCGCGAGCGACAGGGGCACGCCCCACAGGTTGTTGAGGTTTCCTTCGGTGGCGGCGACCGGGCCCGTGGCGCGGAGCGCCGCGGCGAGCGCTTCCTTGGTGCTGGTCTTGCCGACCGACCCGGTGACGGCGACCCGCCCGCCCGCGATGCGCCGCCGCGCCGCGCGCCCGAGCTTGCGCAGGCCGGAATAGGTGTCTTCCACGATGGCGAGCGGGCGGTCCTCGCCGGCCGCGCGCGGGATGCGGCTCACCAGCGCCGCAGCCGCGCCGCGCGCGAAGGCCGCGTCGAGGAAGTCGTGGGCGTCGAGGCGCGGCCCGCGGATCGCGACGAACAGGTCGCCCTGTGCCAGCGTGCGCGAATCGATCGACACGCCGGTGGCCCGCCACGGGCGCGTCGAATGGCCGCCGGTCACGGCATCGGCCTCCGCGCTGGTCCACAGCACGGTTGGCTCCTCCCGGGGCACGCTCATCCCGGGGCCTCCCGTCCGCCGCCGTCGGCGGCGGCGAGCGCGCGGCGCGCCTCGTCGGGGTCGGAGAAGGGCAGCACTTCGCCGCCGACGGTCTGGCCGCGTTCGTGGCCCTTGCCGGCGACCACCAGCACGTCGCCCGGCGCGAGCCCGGTGACGGCGGCGGCGATGGCCTCGCGGCGATCGCCGATCTCGCGCGCCCGTCCGTCCGTGCCGGCGAGGATCTCGCGCCGGATCGCGGCGGGGCTCTCGCTGCGCGGGTTGTCGTCGGTGACGATGGCGTGATCGGCGTGCTCGACGGCGATCCGGCCCATCTGCGGGCGCTTGCCGCGGTCGCGATCGCCGCCGCAACCGAACACGACGACGAGCCGTCCCGCGGCATGGGGCCGGAGCGCCGCGAGCACGTTCAGGAGCGCATCCGGGGTATGCGCGTAATCGACGAAGACGGCGGCGCCGTTGGCGCGGGTGCCGATCAGCTCCATCCGCCCCGGCACGCCCGCGAGGCCGGGCAACGCCGCGAGCGCGTCCGCCGCGGTGGTGCCGGTCGCGATGGCGAGCCCGAGCGCGCAGGCGACGTTGTGGAGCTGGAACGCGCCCACCAGCGGCACGTGGACGTCGTGGGCGACGCCGTTGACGCCGAGGGTGACGAGCTGGCCGAGGCCATGGGGCCGTGCGCGCGCGATGCGGATGTCGTGGCCGTGCGCGCCGTAGGAGAGGACGCGCAGGCCCCGGCGCGCGGCGATGCCGGCGAGCGCCGCATACTGCGGCACGTCGGCGTTCAGCACCGCGAAGCCGTCGGGCGCCAGCAGCGTGTCGAACAGCCGCGCCTTGGCGGCGAAGTAGCTTTCCTCGTTGCCGTGGTAGTCGAGATGGTCGCGGGTCAGGTTGGTGAAGGCCGCCGCCGCGAGCCGCACGCCGTCGAGGCGGAACTGCGCGAGGCCGTGGGAGGAGGCTTCCAGGGCGAGGTGGCTGACGCCGGCGCCGGCGAGGCGCGCGAGCACCGCGTGAAGGCGTGCCGGGTCGGGCGTGGTGAGCGATCCCGGCTCCTCGAAGCCCGGCGCGGCGATACCGAGCGTGCCGAGGCTCGCGGCCGGAATCCCGGCATGGGCCCAGATCTGACGCGCGAACGCCGCCACCGAGGTCTTGCCGTTGGTGCCGGTGACGGCCGCCACCACTTCGGGCTGGGTGCCGTAGAAGCGCGCGGCGATATGGGCGAAGCGGCGGCGCGGCTCGGCGTCCTCGACCAGCGGCAGCTCCGCGAGCGCCGGCAGCTCCGCCACCGGCAGGGCGGCGCGGGTGCCGGTGGGGGCGAGCACGGCGGCGGCGCCGCGCCGCGCCGCCTCCGCGATGAAGTCGCGGCCGTCGCGGACGTGGCCGGGCAGGGCCGCGAACAGGTAGCCCGGCCGCACCTCGCGCGAATCCGAGGTGATGCCGGTGATCTCCGTGGCCTGTGCCGCCTTGCCTTGGACCAATCCTTGGCTCCCGTCGCCGATCAGCTCAGTAAGACGCAAGCTGGCCGCCCTGCCCGCGCGGGGTGGCCGTGGAAACGTTGACGGCGAGGGCGCGCGCGACGTCCGGCGCCGCCTCGTCCTGGGGGACGACGCCGAGGAGCGGCGCGGCGCGCGTCACGAAGCGGCTGACGACCGGCGCGGCCACCCAACCGCCGGTCGCGAAGCCGTGGGTGCGGGCATTGCCCTGGGGCTCGTCGAGGATGACGAGCACCACGTAGCGCGGATCGTTGATCGGGAACGCGCCCGTGAAGGACGAGACCAGCGCCTTGGCGCGGTAGCCGCGCGCGCCGGTCTTTTCGGCCGTGCCGGTCTTGCCGCCCACCAGGTAGCCGGGCGCCTGCGCCTTGGTGCCGGTGCCGTCGGTGACGACGAGGCGCATCAGGCGGCGCATGTCGCGCGAGGTCTCCTCGCGCAGCACGCGTGTCCCGGCGGGGCGCTCGCCCGTGAGCGACTTGAGCAGGGTCGGCTTCGGCAGGATGCCGCCGTTGACCACGGCCGCCGTCGCCTGGGCGAGCTGCACCGGGGTCACGGCGAGCCCGTGGCCGAAGGCGATGGTCATGGTGTTGATCTCGCGCCACGGCGACGGCGCGAGGGGGCTGCCCAGTTCCGGCAGCTCGATGGCGACGGGCGCCAGCATCCCGAAGCGCCGCAGGTAGTCCTGCTGGCGCTTGGTGCCGACGTCGAGAGCCATCTTCACCGAGCCGATGTTGGACGAGTACATCATGATCTCGGGCACCGACAGCCATCGGTTCTTGGCGTGGAAGTCGTTGATGGTGAAGCGCGCGATCCGGATCGGCTGGGACGCGTCGTAGCCGCCCGTCATGCTGGTGACGCCGCTGTCGAGCGCCATCGCGGCCGTGAAGATCTTGAAGGTGGACCCCATCTCGTAGACGCCGAGCGTGGTCCGGTTGAACGCCGCCTTGTCGGGAATCGCCTGGGGCAGGTTCGGGTCGAAGTCGGGCAGCGAGACCAGCGCGACGATCTCGCCGCTCCGGGCGTCCATCACCATCGCGGCGCCGCCGTCGGCGCGGAACTCCGTGACGGCGGCCTGCATCTCCTCGCGCAGGATGTGCTGGACGCGGGCGTCGAGGGCGAGGCGGAGCGGCTCGGTGCCCGAGCGCAGGGTCTCGTCGAAGGTCCGCTCGATGCCGGCGAGCCCGTTGCCGTCGGTGCCGGCGAAGCCGAGCGCATGGGCGAACAGCCGGCCTTGCGGATAGACGCGCCGTTCCTCGCGCTGGAAGTAGAGGCCGGGGATGCCGGCGGCGTTCACGGCGTACTGCTGCTCGGGCGTGAGATGGCGGCGCAGCCAGACGAAGGACCGGCTGGAGGCGAGCTTGCCCGCGACCTCGGCGGCGCTGGTGCCGGGCAGCACGCGGGCGAGCTTCGCCGCCGCCTCGCGCGCATCCAGCACCTGCTGCGGATTGGCGTAGAGCGAGGCGGTGTTGAGCGAGGTCGCGAGCAGCACGCCGTTGCGGTCCACGATGTCGGCGCGCCCGGCGGTGAAGACGGGCGCGTGCTTGGCGGCGGCGATGCGGGGTTCGCCCTCGGGCTTGATCAGGGTGAGGTCGGCGAGGCGCAGGCCGATGACGGCGAACGCCATCGCGAACAGCGCGCCCGCGACCAGCAGCCGCGTGCGGCCGGTCTCGAGCGCCTGCTTGGCGGTGCCTTCGATCGGCGGCAGGGCGTGGTGATGGCCGTAGCCGCTCATCGCCGTTCTCCCGTGGACGGGGCGTCCGCCCCGGCGGGCGGGCGCGGCGGCAGGTCGGCGATGCGGCCGATCTGGGCGGGAGCGAGCGGGCCGAGGCCGAGGAAGCGCGCGTTCAGCTCCTCCAGCCGGTCGGGCCGGTTGAGGTAGGCCCATTCCGCGCGCATCACGTGGAGCTGCTCCTGGCCCGCGACGATCCCGGCGTTGAGCCGCGCAAGATCGTCCTCCAGGGCCTGGACCTTGTACTTGACGTGGAACAGCCCGAATCCCACCGCGGCGGCGAGGCCGATCCAGAACAGCGTGGCCCGGCCCGTCATGCGGCGGCTCCGAGGGGCGCGTCGGTGCGCACGGCGGCGCGCAGGCGCGCCGAGCGCGCGCGCGGGTTGGCTGCGACCTCGGCGGCGCTCGCCTTGAGCGCGCCAGAGCGCAGCAGGTGAAAGGTGGGCGCGGCCTCTCGCGTGGTCCCCCGGGAGGAAAGGGACGGCTGATGGCGCGAGGGCCGCGCCCGGGAACCGCAGCGACCGGACAGGAACGACTTGACGCTGCGGTCCTCAAGGGAATGGAAAGCGACCACGACGAGCCGGCCGCCGGGCTTGAGCAGCCGTTCGGCCGCCGCCAGCCCGCGCTCGATCTCGCCGAGCTCGTCGTTGACGTGGATGCGGAGCGCCTGGAACGTGCGCGTCGCGGGGTCGATGGCCTCGCGCCCGCCCCTGGCGCGCCCTTCCTTGACGCGGCTGCGGACGGCGCGGCGCACGATCCCGGCCAGCGCCCCGGTGGTGGCGATGGGGGCCTCGGCGCGCGCCGCCACGATGCGGCGGGCGATGGTGCGTGCGAAGCGCTCCTCGCCGTAGCCGTGGATGATATCGGCGAGCGCCTGCTCGGACAGGAGGTTGACGGCGTCGGTGGCGCTCGGGCCGTCGCCGCCCATGCGCATGTCGAGCGGGCCGTCCGCCTGGAACGAGAATCCGCGCGCGGGATCGTCGAGCTGGAACGAGGACACGCCGAGGTCCAGCACCACGCCGTCTACCTTATCGATGCCGTGGCGGGCCAGCAGGCCCTCCATCTCGCCGAAGCGCCCGGCCAGCACCGTGAGGCGGCCGGGGTAGAGCGCCGCCAGCGCCGCGCCGCGCGCGACCGCGTCCGCGTCGCGGTCGATCGCCCACACTGCGCAGTCGGCCGCGTCCAGCAGCGCCCGCGTGTAGCCGCCGCCGCCGAAGGTGCCGTCCACGTAGACCCCGCCCGGGGCGGGGGCCAGCGCCGCCAGCACCTCGGCCAGCATGACGGGCGCGTGTCCGGCTTCGGAACGCGGGGTCGCGGGGGAGGTGCGGCGCGCGTCCTTCATCGCCGCCTCACGGGCCCTTCGGGGCCGGGGGCAGGCGCAGGACCGCGCCGTTGGCGGCGGCGCGCCTGCGGGCCTCGTCCTGGTGGCGGGCGAAGGTGTCGGGGTTCCAGATCTGGAAGGTGCGCCCGCGCCCGACGAAGGCCGCGGCCTCGGCGATGCCGGCGTGCTCGGCGAGCAGCGGGGGCAGCACGATGCGGCCGTCGCCGTCGATCGGGAGCTGGTGGGCGTCGGCGAAGATGGTGGAGGCGAGGTCGTCCTGCTCCTGGGAGAACTGGTCGAGCGCGTCCACGCCCTGGGACAGGTCCTCCATGCGGTCCATGGCGCAGGCCTCGACGGCGGCCTGGCGGAACGAGCGGAACGCGACGATGCCGTTGAAGGCCTGGCCCTTGAGGGCGGCGCGGAAGGTCGCCGGGACCGAGACGCGGCCCTTGCGGTCGACCTTGTTCACGAATGTCGAGATGAACAGCGTCATCCACGCCCCCTCAGGGAAACCTTCCCGACCGGCCGCGGGCCGCGGGGACTCCACCCGGAGCCCGCCCGGAACCCGAACACCCGACGCGCCATCCCCTGTCGATGATGCCGCTCGATGGGATTACATGGGTTATCATGGGATTTTATGGGCGTCAACGGGATTCCATAGTAATTCCTTGGTAAATAAGGCCTTAACGGCTGGTCCCGGAGCGGTAACGATTTGCCGCCGCGCCGGGAGCGCCGGCGGGGTGTCCGGGGGAGGGTGGGGGCCGAATGGGACGAGAATTTGTTCTTTTTATGTTCTTATTCGGGAGTTTTCGGGCCGCCGTCGGGGAATTCTGGCGGGCCGCGTCCGGCGCGCTGTCCCAAGTAAATCCGCCCGCTTTACTTGCGGAACCCAAGATCGGAAGGAACGTGCCAGACGGCCTGTAAGCCGGGTTCTGTGCCCCGTGCGGGGCGATGGCCATTCATCTGGGACGCCCGTTGCCGGACGCCTCGCGCGACCTACCCGGACCCGGCGCGGAAGCCCGCCTGCCGCGAACGGCGTGGATCCCTATTCGGTCTTGCTCCCGGTGGGGTTTGCCGTGCCGCTCCCGTCGCCGGGAACGCGGTGCGCTCTTACCGCACCCTTTCACCCTTGCCCGCGGCCGAAGCGGCGGGCGGTTTGCTTTCTGTGGCACTTTCCCTGGGGTCGCCCCCGCCGGGCGTTACCCGGCACCGTGTTTCCGTGGAGCCCGGACTTTCCTCCCCCCGCGAGCGGGGAGCGGCCATCCGGCCCTCTGGCACGGCGCCAATGTGGGGGCAAGGGCGCCGCGGGTCAACCGGAACCGGGCGGGGCGCCGGGCGTCAGGCGGTCGAGCAGCCAGCGCAGCCGGGCGTCGTCTCCGACGCCGATGCCGTCCCCGCCGCCCACCGCATGGGCGTGGAAATGGCGGCGGAACGCCTCGATGGCGGCGGTTTCGGCGCTGCCGCCCCCCGCCGTGGCATAGCCGAACCGGGCGAGCCCCTCGAGGAAGCGGGCGCGGTCGGGCCGGCCCGGCGCCTTGGGCAGGCCCTCCGGCGGATAGAGGCCGATGCCTTCGCGGGCGAGGCGCGCCCAGTCGAACCGCTCGCCGGGGTCGGTCTTGCGCGTGGGCGCGACGTCGGAATGGGCCAGCACGCGCGTGTCCGGGATCGGGTGGCGGGCGAGGATGCCGTGGGCGAGGCCGATCAGGGCGGTCATCTGGGCCTCGGGAAAGTCGCGGTAGCCGAATTCGTGGCCGGGGTTGACGAGTTCGATCCCGATCGAGCGCGAGTTCACGTCGGTCTCGCCGGCCCAGAACGACACGCCCGCGTGCCAGGCGCGCCTGTCCTCGTCCACCAGGGCATGGACCGTGCCGTCCTCGTCGACCAGGTAGTGCGCGCTGACCTTGGCGGCGGGGTCGCCCAGCCGCTCGAGCGCGGCACGGGCGGTCCACATCCCCGTGTAATGCAGGACCAGCATGTCCACCGGGCCGCGACGGCGGTCGTCGAAGTTCGGGGAAGGATGCGGCAGGGGCGCGCGGCTCATGGCCCATTGTTAGCGCGCCCGCCGCCGCCATGCCAGCGCCCGCGGCGCCTGATGACAGGACCGGGCCGATGGAGCACACTAGGGCCAATATAGAACATGCCTGCCAACGGGCGGTCACAAGGAAGGCACGCTCACGAAAGGGAGGCCCCCATGCCGTCACACGCGCGTTTCCCGTCCGTACGGATTCCGGTTCCCCTCGCGGCCCTCGGCGCCGCCGTCCTGCTGGCGGTTCCGGCGCAGGTCCAGGCGCAGGGCGCCTACGCCGGCAAGCAGGTCAGGATCATCGTCTCGTCCGACCCCGGCGGCGGATACGACACCTACGCGCGCCTGCTCGGGCGCCATCTCGACCGCCACCTGCCGGGCGGCCCGTCCGTCGTGATCCAGAACATGCCGGGCGCCGGCGGCCTGCGGGCGGCCCAGTTCACCTATTCGGCGGCGCCCAGGGACGGCACCGTACTCGGCAACATCCGCGCGTCCTCGATGCTCGATTCGATTCTCGGCACGCGTGGCACCGAGATCGATCCCAGCAAGTACGAGTGGATCGGATCGATGGCGGCGGACACCGACGTGTGCAGCTTCTGGCACACCTCCGGCATCAAGACCTTCGCGGACCTGTTCGAGAAGGAGGTGTTGGTCGGCGCCTCGGGCAAGGGCGCGCAGGCCTATTCCTTCCCGAACGCGATCAACCGCGTGCTCGGCACCAAGATGAAGATCATCCTGGGCTACAAGGGCGCCGCCGACCGTATCCTCGCGCTGGAGCAGGGCGAGTTGCAGGGCAACTGCGGCATCAACGGCTCCACCATCACGGCCAACTGGGCCCAGCTCGTGTCCGAGGGGAAGCTGATCCTGGTGTCGCAGTCGGGCATGCGGCCCTATCCCACGCTGCCGAACGTGCCGCTCACCCAGTCCTTCGCCAAGACCGAGGAGCAGAAGGAGATACTCGACGCGATCTTCGGCCAGATGGTGATCGCGCGCGCCTTCGCGATGCCGCCCGGCACGGACGCCGCGCGGGTCGCGGAGATGCGCAAGGGCTTCGAGACGGCCCTGAAGGACCCCAGGCTCCTCGACGACTCGAAGAAGGTGAAGCTCGACATCGACCCCACCTTCGGCGACGAGACGGCGCAGATGATGGCGAAGCTCGCGGCCATGAAGCCCGACATCAAGCAGAAGGTGAAGGAGGCGATCGGCGACTGATCGCGCGCCCTCCCGTACGCGGAGGGGCACGCAAAGGGCCACGCGAAAGGGCCGGACGCGCGAGCGTCCGGCCCTTCCTTATCCGCGCGTGACGGCGGCGGCTACAGCTTGAGGCCGTAGAGGTCGATCACGTTCTGGCTCAGCACCCGCTTCTGCTTCTCGGGGTCGAGGTCGCCGATCTGGCGCGCGATGAAGGCGCGCGAGTTCGGCCAGGTCATGTTCGGGTGCGGGTAGTCGCTCGACCACATGCACTTGCGGTCGCCCCAGTACTTGAGCGCCTGGCCGCCGACGTAGTCGTCCATGAAGGTGAGCCACACGTGCTCGTCGAAGATCTCGCTCGGCAGGCGGCGGATCGGGAAGTCGGTGTTGGGATGGCCCGGCTTCGTGTTGCGCTTGTAGTAGTAGTCCCACTGCTGGAGGATGAACGGCGCCCAGCCGATCTCGCCCTCGACGATCACGGCCTTCAGCTTCGGATGGCGCTCGAACACGCCCGACCACACGAGGTCGTAGAGGGTGTTCACGATCTCGTTGGTCTTGTGGTTGACCGAGCCGCGCACCTTCTCGATGCCGACGCGCTTGAAGCGGAAGTAGTTGAAGCCCGTCAGGATGTGGAAGTGCAGCGGCTGGCCGAGCTCGGCGGCGGCGGCCCACAGCCGCTCGTAGTGGTCGGAGATCAGCGGCAGGTCGGGATGCGGCACCTGCCACACGAGACCGCCCAGCAGCCCCATGTCGGCGCAGCGATGCATCTCCTTGATCGCGTTATCGATGTTGTAGACGCTGAGGCACGGCACCGCGAACAGCCGCTTGGGCGAGTGCTTGCAGAAGTCGGCGATCCAGTCGTTGTAGACGCGGAAGGCGGCTTCCTGCTCGCGCTGCTCGTGGGAGAAGAGGGCCAGCACGAAGGTCGGATAGAGCACTTCGGCGGCGAGCCCGTCGAGGTCCATGTCCTTGATGCGCACGACCGGATCGACGCCACCCTTGGGGCGGGTGTCGAGCATGATCTTCGGGCGGTTGATCTTCTTGCGGATCTCCTCGGGCAGCTCGTCGAAGAGATCGGGCGGCTCGTCCACGTGGCCGTCCGACGAGATGATGTACTGAGGCACCTTGGCGGCGGCCTTCTTCATCTCGTCGGTGACGTAGCGGGCCGACATTTCGTCGATTGTCATGGTCATGGCATTTGCTCCCATCGAGCCTAGGCTGTAATGCCCTTTGCGGGCGGTTCTGTGCTGCGCTCACTATAAGCACTTTTGCGGCACGGTGGAACCGATCGCGGCCATAACACGCGAAAGGACGCGCCCGTTCCGCGTACCATAAGGATTTCAATGGCTTCCAGAAAAGTCCCGGGATAGCCGCGCGACAGTCTACTGATAGCCGGCTTCCTGCATGATCTTGCGAAGCCGTTCGAGCGCCTCATCCTGGCGGTGGATGTAGTCCGGGTCCGAAAAGGCGACGGTGTAATCTCGATCCGGATAAATTCTGTATTGTGGTTCGATCACACCGTTGTCCACATCGGTCCGCAGCGAATCGGTGGTCTCCCCGGTCTTTATGAAGAGCTGCTGCGCCTCGCGACTGAGCGCCCAATTGACGAACAACTTGGTGGCGTTGGGGTGCGGCGCCCGATCCATGACCATGATGTTTGCGGCGGACGCCGACAGGATCGTGCCTTCCGCCAGGGTCTGCGGCAGGTAGCCCTGGATCGGAAAGCCTTGCTTGGCAAGCTCGACGGCCTGGGTGCCGAGCCCGAACATGCCGATTGCATAGCGACCCATCGCCACCCATTCGGCGCCCTGCCGCGGATCGCGCACCAGGGTTACGTCCATTTCCTGCGCGAACTTGCGGAACCAGTTTTCGCCGATCTTGGGATGGAGGATCATGGGTACGCTGGAGGCGGCGGTGCCTTGGGTCGCTGGCGACCACGACACGATCTTGCCTTTCCACTTGGGATCGAGCATGTCCCAGTGCGATTTGATCCCGGTCGGGTCGACCAGCTTCGTGTTGAAGGAGAACTGGTAGGACGGCGACGCTCCCCAGGTGAAGATGAAATGTCCTTCGGGATCGGTGTAGTGATGGCGGCCCTGGAACCAGCGTGCCGGGTTTGTCACCTCGGGATCGACCAGGAGCGTATCGAAACGGGCCAGTGCCTTGGCGGGCAGGAGTTGCACGATCGCCGTGTTGGCGCCGCCGATCCGGACATCGAGGGTGTAACGGCCGACCGCCCGCTCGGCAAGGATGCGTGCCGCCAATTGGTTGCCGCCGCCGGTATGGAAGTTGACCCTGATGCCATATTTTTTCTGGAACTCGGGGAGTACGGCGCGGAGCTTGAGCGGCATCTGCCCGGCCAGCACGACTTCGATCTGCCTCTCGGCCTGTGCCGCTTTGACCAGGGCATCCCATTCGTTTCCCCCCGCCGGGGACGGAACGATCATAAGTACCGACAGGAACAGGATCGCGAACTGACCGCCGCGTGCGCTTTGCTTTGCAAACATGCGGTATCTCCCTGCGGTTTTGTTTATTATTTTGATTAACTTCATATGTTTTCATCTCGCGCCCCCGGGCGCAACTCTAAAACGGCATGTATATGCCGCGCACGGGGGAGCCTCTCGATGACGGATGGCTGGCAGTTCTGGATCGACCGCGGCGGTACCTTCACCGACGTGATCGCGCGCGCGCCCGACGGCACCCTGCGGGTCGAGAAACTCCTGTCGGAGAACCCGGGGCGCTACGGCGACGCCGCGCTGGAGGGCATCCGGCGCGCCCTCGGCCTCGCCCCGGACGCCCCGATCCCGCCTGAGCGCGTCGCCGCCGTGAAGATGGGCACCACGGTCGCCACCAACGCCCTGCTCGAGCGCCGGGGCGAGCCGGTGGCGCTGGTCACGACCGCCGGCTTCGGCGACGCGCTCCGCATCGGCACCCAGGCGCGGCCCGACCTGTTCGCCCTCGAGATCCGCCTGCCGGACCCGCTGCACGCGCGGACGATCGAGGTGACGGAGCGCGTCGCGACCTCGGGGGAGGTGCTCGTGCCGCTCGACCTCGCGGCGACGCGGGCGGCGCTCGAGGCCGCGCGCCGCGACGGCTTCCGCGCCTGCGCGATCCTCTTCATGCACGCCTGGCGCTTTCCCGAGCACGAGCGCCGCGTGGCCGATCTCGCGCGCGCGCTCGGCTTCGAGCAGGTCTCGGTCTCCCACGAAGCGAGCCCGCTCATGCGCCTCGTGCCGCGCGGCGACACCACCGTCGCCGACGCCTATCTCTCGCCGGTGCTACGGCGCTACGTCGATCGGGTCTCGGGCGCCCTCGGCGGCGCGCGGCTCCTGTTCATGCAGTCGTCGGGCGGGCTCACCGAGGCGACGCGCTTCCAGGGCCGCGACGCGATCCTGTCGGGGCCGGCGGGCGGCATCGTCGGCGCGGTGCGCGTCGCGGCGGCGGCCGGCCTCGCGCGCGTCATCGCCTTCGACATGGGCGGCACCTCGACCGACGTCGCCCATTACGACGGCGATTACGAGCGCGCCTTCGAAACCGAGATCGCGGGCGTGCGCCTGCGCGCGCCGATGATGCGCATTCATACCGTGGCGGCGGGCGGCGGCTCGCTCCTCGGGTTCGAGAGCGGCCGCTTCCGGGTCGGTCCCGACTCGGCCGGCGCCGATCCCGGCCCCGCCTGCTACCGGCGCGGCGGGCCGCTCGCCGTGACCGACGCCAACCTCGTGCTCGGGCGCATCCATCCGCGCTTCTTTCCGGCCGTGTTCGGGCCGGGCGGCGACCGTCTGCTCGACGCGGCGGCGGCGCGCGCGGGATTCGAAGCCCTGGTCGCGCGCATCGCGACCGAGACCGGCCGCGCCATGACGGTCGAGGCGGCGGCCGAGGGTTATCTCCGCATCGCGGTCGAGAACATGGCCGCGGCCATCAAGAAGATCTCGATCGCGCGCGGGCGCGACGTCACCCGCTACGCGCTGGTCGCCTTCGGCGGCGCGGGCGGCCAGCACGCCTGCCGCGTCGCCGACGCGCTCGGCATGAAGGAGGTGCTGATCCATCCGCTCGCGGGCGTGCTCTCGGCCCTCGGCATCGGCCTCGCCGACGTGATCGCGCTGCACGAGGGGGCGGTGGAGCAGGTTCTCGCGCCCGGGCTCGTGCCCGATCTCGCGGCGCGCCTCGCCGAGCTGGAGGCGGCGGCGCGCGCGGAGCTGGCCGCGCAGGACGTGGCGCCGGCGGCGGTCCGGGTCGTGCGCCGCGCGCGGCTGCGCTATCGCGGCACCGACACGCCGCTCGAGGTCGCGGCGGATGCGCCGGACGCGATGACCCGCGCCTTCGAGGATGCCCACCGCACGCGCTTCGGCTTCGTCATGGAGGGAACGCCCCTTGTCGTGGAGGCGGTGGCGGTCGAGGCGACCGGCGCTTCCGGCGCGGGGGACGATCCGGCGCGCGCCCCGGACGACGCCGTCGCCGACCCCGCGCCGCTCGACCGCGCGCCGATGTTCGTGGACGGCGCGTTCCGCGACGTGCCGGTGCACGCGCGCGCGCGTCTCGGCGCGGGCGCGACGGTGGACGGCCCCGCCATCGTGGTCGAGGACGGCGCCACCACGGTGGTCGATCCCGGCTGGCGCGCGGAGGTTTCGGCGCGCGGCCATCTCCATCTGCGGCGCGCGGCCGCCGCCGTGCCGGCATCCGCGGATGCCGCCGCGTCCGATTCGGCTATGCTCCCCGATCCTGTCATGCTCCCCGACCCCGTCATGCTCGAGGTGTTCGGCAACCTGTTCATGGCGATCGCCGAGGAGATGGGCGTGGCGCTCGCCAATACCGCGCAGTCGGTCAACATCAAGGAGCGCCTCGACTTCTCCTGCGCGCTGTTCGACGGGGAAGCCGCGCTGATCGCCAACGCGCCGCACATCCCGGTCCATCTCGGCTCGATGGGGCAGGCGGTGCGGAGCGTCGCCGCGCGCCACGCGGGCGCCATGCGGCCCGGCGACGTGTTCATCCACAACGCGCCCTACGACGGCGGCACCCACCTGCCCGACATCACCGTCATCCGTCCCGTGTTCGCGGCCGAGACCGGCGCGGCGGATGCGGGGGACGGCGGTGCCCGGCCGCTGTTCTTCGTCGCCGCGCGCGGCCATCATGCCGACATCGGCGGCACCCATCCGGGCTCGATGCCGCCCGCCTCGCGCGACATCGGCGAGGAGGGCGCGGTGTTCTCGGGCGAGCGTCTGGTGGCGGGCGGGCGCTTCCTCGAGGACGCGGTGCGCGCGCGCCTCGCGGCCGGGCCGTATCCCGCGCGCAATCCCGACCAGAACGTCGCCGACCTCAAGGCCCAGGTCGCGGCCTGCGCACGCGGCGTGGCGGAGCTGCGCCGCATGGCGGAGGCCTTCGGCCCGGCGACCGTGACCGCCTACATGCGCTTCGTGCAGGACAACGCGGAGGAGGCGGTGCGCCGCGTCATCGACCGGCTGGACGACGGCGCGGCGACCGTGCCGACCGACGAGGGCGGCACGATCGCGGTCGCCCTGCGCGTGGACCGTGCGGCGCGTGCCGTGACGGTGGATTTCACCGGCACCTCGGGCCCGTCGCCCGCCAATTTCAACGCGCCGCCCGCGGTGGTGCGCGCGGCGGTCCTCTATGCCTTCCGCGCGCTGGTGACGGAGCCGATCCCGCTGAACGACGGCGGCATGCGCCCGATCGCCGTGGTGGTGCCGGAGGGCACGCTGCTCGCCCCGGTGGCGCCCGCGGCCGTGGTCGCCGGCAACGTCGAGACCTCGCAGCTGATCGTGGACGCGATCCTCGCCGCCGCCGGGCGCCTCGCCGCGTGCCAGGGCACCATGAACAACGTCACCTTCGGCGACGCCGGACACCAGTACTACGAGACGCTGTGCGGCGGCACCGGCGCGGGGCCGGGCTTCGCCGGCGCGAGCGCGGTCCACAGCCACATGACCAACTCGCGTCTCACCGATCCCGAGGTGCTGGAGTGGCGCTACCCGGTGCTGGTGGAGAGCTTCGCCTTGCGCCGGAACTCGGGCGGCGCCGGCGCCTGGCGCGGCGGCGACGGCGTCGTGCGGCGCATCCGCTTCCTCGCGCCGATGACGGCCGCGGTCCTGTCGGGACGGCGGGGGACGCGGCCGTTCGGGATCGCCGGCGGCGGCGACGGCCTGGCGGGCCGCAATGCTGTCGTGCGCGCCGACGGCACGGTCGAGGAGCTCGGCGGCACCGCCGAGGTCGCGATGGACGCGGGCGACGTGCTGGTGATCGAGACGCCGGGGGGCGGCGGCTACGGACAGGCGTGAGCGGCGCGGACGCTACTGCGACTTCGGCTGGGGTTCCTCGGGCGGCGTGCCGGAGACTTCCGGCGTGCCGGCGCCGGGCTCGCGCTTCTTGCCGTCGAGGATATTTTGGATGCGCTCGCCGAGTCGGCGGTCTTGCGCCTTCTCGGCGCCGCTCCGCCCGAACCGGACGCGGTTCTCCTGCGCGACGCGCTTTTCCGATTCGCGCCCGCGCTCCTTGCGGTATTTGTTGAGGTTGACGACGTCGCCCATGACCACACCACTCGCAGGGGCCGCGACGGTGGGCGCGGCACCAGGTCCGCGTCCGTGACGGAAACGGGCCCTACCATCGTCCCGCCACATTTCGTAATCTAGATTAGGCAAATAACCCTGCCTGCCGCAAGTCCCCGGGCCGCCGGGACAGCGGTACCGCGCACCGCCCGCCGGTCCGGTCGCGCGGCGGAGGTGCGTGCGGCATCCAACAACATCGCGACGGGTCCGGACGGTGAAGAAATTTCTCCTCGGCATGCTCGGCATCGTGGTTCTGGCCGTGGTCGCCGCGCTGGTCGCCCCGAGCTTCATCAACTGGAACGCCTACCGGGCGGAAATCGCCGCCGAGGTCCACAAGGCGACCGGCCGCCGCCTCGTCATCGAGGGGCCGATCGACGTCGCGGTCCTGCCCGCGCCCAAGCTTTCGGCCGCCCGGGTCCGCTTCGCCAACCTGGAGGGCGCGGCGGCGCCCGACATGGTGCGGCTGGAGGCGCTCGACGTGCGTATCGCCTTCTGGCCGCTTCTGTCGGGTCGGGTGGTGGTCAACTCGGTCGAGCTGCGCGGCGCCGACATCGAGCTCGAGACGCTCGCCGACGGCCGCGTCAACTGGGAGTTCGGGCCGCCGCGGGCGCCCGGCGCGGTGACGGGTGGGCCGGCGGTATCCTCGCCCGGCGCCGGCGATGCGGTCCGGCTCGACCGCGTGGTGATCGCCGATGGGCGGGTCACGTGGCGCGATTCGGGCAAGGGCACGGTCGAGCGCGTCGAGCGCATCGACGCGACGCTCGCGGCCGAGACCCTGGCCGGCCCCTTCTCGCTGCGCGGCCGCGCCATGGCGCGCGGCGTCCCGCTTGCCGTCGCCCTGCGCGCCGGGCGCATCGACACCGGCCGCCCGATTCCGCTCAATGCCGAGGTCGAGCTGCGCGAGGCCCGTGCCAAGGGGCTTCTTTCCGGCACGTTCATGCTCGGGGACGCGCCTTCGGCCAACCTCCGCCTCGATGCCGGCGGCGACGATCTCGGGCGCGCCGTCGCGGCGCTGTCCGACGGCGGCGCCGGTCCCGCGATCCTCGGGCGCCCGTTCACCCTGTCGGCGACGCTGGCGGGGGACGCGCGCGCGTTTGCCGTCAACGACATCGCGCTGGTCCTCAACGGCACCCGCGCGACCGGCGCGGTCAGCGCGACCTTCGGCCCCGTGACCGAGGTGGACGCGACCTTCGGCATCAACACGCTCGACCTCGACGCCTGGCTTGCCGCCGCCGCGACGCCCCGCAAGGCGCCCGTGGCGGCGCCCCCGGCGAAGGGGACGCGGCAGGAGGCCGCCCAGCCTGCGCCCTTCGCGCTGCCCAAGGACCTGCGCGTCGCCGTGGACGCGCGCATCGGCGGCATCACCTACAACAAGGGCGCGATCCGCGATGTCGGGTTCCAGGGGCGGCTCGACGGCGGCGTGTTCCACGTCGCCCGTCTCTCGGCCCAGCTTCCCGGCGGCTCCGACGCCGCGCTCGCGGGCCGCGTGACGGCCCGCGACGGCGCGCCGCGCTTCGACGGCAAGCTCGAGGCCAACGTCGCCGATTCGCGCCAGATGCTCGACTGGCTCGGGGTGGACCACTCGGCCATCGTGCGCGACCGCCTCAACCGCATCACGTTCCGGACCGGCCTCGCGGCGGCGGGCGAGCAGCTGGAGCTTTCGGACATCGACCTGCGGTTCGACGCCACCCGGATCGGCGGCGGGGTCGTGGTCGCGCTGCGCGAGCGGCTCGGCATCGGCGCCAACCTCCGGCTCGACCGCATCAATCTCGACGCCTATCTGGCCGAGCCCGCGGCGGCCGGTCCGAAGGCGCCCGCCGCGCCCGCCAAGGGCAAGGGGGAGGCCGGCGGGCAGGGCGGCGCCCTCGCCGCGCTCGGCGCGTTCGACGCCAACCTGCGCGCCGAGGCGCAGTCCGTCACGCTGCGCGGCGTGACCGTCTCCGGCCTCGCGCTCGATTCGACCCTGCTCGGCGGGGATCTCACGCTGCGCAGCTTCCGGATCGCGAACCTCGCGGGCGGCACGCTCGACGTTTCGGGCACGGTCGCGGCGCTCGACCGCGACCCGGTGCCGGACCTGCGGTTCTCGCTCGCGACCCAGCGGCCCGACCAGTTGTTCGCGCTCGTCGGCATCGAGCCGCCGGTGGCGCCCGCCCGCATCTCGCCTCTCGCCTTCGACGGCGCGTTCAAGGCCGAGGCCAAGGCGACGCGCCTGCAGGCGGACCTCGCGGCGGGCGCGCTCAAGGTGGCGGTGGCGGGCACGCTCGCCGACCTTGCGACCGCGCCGCGTCTCGGCCTCGATCTCAAGGCCGACCATCCGAGCTTCGTCGAATTCGTGCGGCTGTTCGATCCCGCGTTCACGCCCAGGATCGCGCCCAAGGGGCCGTTCTCCCTGGAGGCGCGCGCCGACGGCGCCGGGCTCGACGTCAAGCTCGCCAACGTCCGCGCGCAGTTCGGCGAGGCCGCCGTCACGGGCGAGGCCACGCTCGCGATGGCCGCCGTGCGCCCCCGGCTCACCGCGCGCTTCAAGGCGGGGCCCGTCGTCGCGGAGCATTTCGTGCCGGCGAGCCTCGGCGGCGGGGCCAAGGCGCCGGCATCGCCGGCGCGGGCCGGCATGCCCGGGCCGTCCGCCGCCGGCGCGTCGTCGGGCGCGCCGTGGTCGGACGCGCCGTTCGAGCTCGACGGGCTGCGCGCGCTCGACGCCGACGTGCAGGTGGAGGCGAAGTCGCTGCTGTGGCGCAGCTGGCAGGTGGACGCGCCCCGGATCGAGATGGCGCTCGACGACGGACGCTTCGAGCTGCGGCGCGTCTCGGGCAGCACGGTGGGCGGCACCTTCCGCCTCGCGGGCCTGCTCGCCGCGCCCGCGAAGAAGGGCGGACCGGCGGAGCTGCGGGCGAACCTCGACGTCCAGCGCGCCGACCTGCGTCAGGCGATGTTCAACATCGCGGCCCTCGACATCGCGAGCGGGACCGTCACCTTCCGCACCGAATTCGCGGGCAGGGGCGCCTCCAGCCGGGCGCTGGTCTCCTCGCTCGCGGGCGGCGGCAGCCTGGAGGCGACGGAGGGCGCGATCTCGGGCTTCGATCTCGGCAGCGTCAACGAGCGCCTCAAGAACCTCAATCAGCCGGCCGCCTTCCTGGGGCTGCTCCAGACCGCCATGTCGGGCGGCACCACCCGGTTTTCGGACCTCAAGGCCAACTTCAAGATCGCGCAGGGCGTGGTGCGGTCCGACGACATCGCCCTCAAGGCGGACGGCGGCAGCGGCACCGCGACGCTGGTCGCGGACCTGCCCAACTGGCAGATCGATTCGAACGCCGTGTTCCGGCTGGAAGGACACAGGGACGCGCCGCCGTTCCGGATGCAGCTCAAGGGGCCGCTCGATGCGCCCGCGCGCATCTTCAACCTGAACGAGCTTCAGGCGTGGCTCGCGAGCCGCGCGGTCGGCGGCCTGCTGCAGCAGGTGCTGCCGAAGAAGCAGCCCCAGACCCAGGCCGAGCCCGCGCCCGAACAGCAGCAGAAACCCGCACCGGAGCCCCGGCGCGAGCCGTCCCCGGAGGAGTTCATCCGGGGCATCTTCGACGTGCTGCAGAAGAAGCGGTGACGGCGCCGGGCCTGTCCCGCGCGCCCCGTCCGTGTCCTAAGCCGATATCCGCCGGTCCATGCCGTTCGCCGTCTGCGCCGTGCCCTGGGCCGGGTGGCTGCCCTTGAGGCGATGCAGGACGTAGAGCCGCAGCGCGCTCGACAGGTTGGGGGCGTTGCTGCCTTCGGCGGCGCGGGCCTTGTCCACGGCGGCGATGGTGGCGGCGATGCTGCGGCCGTCCGTGCGCGCGATCCGCTTCAGTTCCGCCCAGAAGGCGTCTTCGATGGAGACCGAGGTGCGGTGGCCGTTGATGCTGACCGAATGGCGTCGAATGGTCATGGCGTTTCGTCCGTTCTGCTGGCGCGGGGCGCGCCTTCGGGGCGCGCGTCGGGCCGGGTCATGGCGGTGGCGTCCACCCAGTCGTCGAACTCGGTGGGCGTGACGTAGCCGGTGGCGAGCGCCGCTTCGCGGAGCCCGATGCCTTCCGCATGGGCCTTCTTGGCGATCTCGGCGGCCTTGTCGTAGCCGATGCGCGGCGCGAGCGCGGTCACGAGCATGAGCGAGGAGTCCATCAGTGCGGCGATGCGCTTGCGGTCGGGCTCGATGCCGTCGATGCAATGCTCCGCGAAGCTTCCCGCGGCGTCGGCCGCGAGCCGGATCGAGCGGAGCAGGTTGGCCGCCATGACCGGCTTGAAGGTGTTGAGCTGGAGGGAGCCCTGCGCCCCCGCCACCGTGATCGCGACGTGATTGCCCATGACCTGGCAGCACACCTGCTGCAGGGCCTCCGCCTGGGTCGGGTTGACCTTGCCCGGCATGATCGACGAGCCGGGCTCGCCCGCGGGCACGACCAGCTCGGCGAGCCCGGCCCGGGGGCCGGAGGCGAGCAGGCGCACGTCCCCCCCGATCTTGTTCAGGGATACGGCCAGGGTGTTCAGGGCACCGGACATCTCTACCAGGGCGTCATGGGCGGCGATGGCCTCGAACTTGTTCGGGGCCGGGATGAATGGAACGCGCGCAAGTGCCGAAAGTTCCGCGCAGAAATCCTCGTCGAAGCCGTCCGGGGCGTTGAGCCCGGTGCCGAGCGCGGTCCCCCCCTGGGCCAGCTGGGACAGGCGGAAGCGCGCGGTTTTGACGCGCTCGATACCGTTTTCCACCTGGGCGGCCCAGGCACCGAACTCCTGTCCGAGCGTCATCGGCACGGCGTCCTGGAGGTGGGTGCGGCCGATCTTGACGATATCCTCGAACGCCTGCGCCTTGGCCCGGAGCGCCCGGTGGAGCCGCTCCAGGGCGGGCATCAGCCGGTTATGGACCTCGAGGGTCGCCGCGACGTGGGCCACGGTCGGGAAGCTGTCGTTGGACGACTGGCTGCGGTTGACGTGGTCGTTGGGGTGGACCGGCGCGCGCGCGCCGAGCGGCGCGCCCAGCATCTCGTTGGCGCGGTTGGCGATCACCTCGTTGGCGTTCATGTTGGTCTGGGTGCCGGAGCCGGTCTGCCACACCGGCAGCGGGAAGTGGTCCGACCACCTGCCCTCGGCCACTTCCCGGGCGGCGGCGGCGATGGCGTCGGCCAGCCGCGCGTCCAGCAGCCCGAGGCGCTTGTTGACGAGCGCGGCCGCCGCCTTCTGCAGGCCGAAGGCGCGGACGACGGGTTCCGGCATCCGCTCGGCGTCGGTGCCGATGGCGAAGTGGCGGCGGGCGCGCTCGGTGACGGCGCCCCAATAGCGGTCGGCCGGCACCGCGATGGCGCCGAGCGAATCGCGCTCCTCGCGCGTGGCGTCTGTGTCCATATAAGAAGTCTAGCAGACCGCGCGCCGCGCGTCAGGACGTCGGCGCCGCCCGTTGCAGGAAGGCCGCCGCCTCGGCCACCGCCGCGGCGATGTTCCCGGCCTCGGTGCGGCCGCTCGCCTTGCGCGGCTTGAAGGAATGCTCCCCGTCCTCGAGGAAATGCACCCGGACGCGCGGCGCGAGCCGATAGCCCGCGACCTCCTCGCGGGTGCCGAACGGGTCGCGCGTGCCCTGCAGGATCAGGGTGGGCGTGCGGATCGCGGCGAGATGCCCGGCCCGGACCCGCTCGGGCTTGCCCGGCGCATGAAACGGATAGCCGAGGCACACCAGGGCGCGGACGCCCAGCTCGTCGGCCATCAGGCTCGCGATGCGCCCGCCCATCGACTTGCCGGCGAGCGCCGTGCGTTCGGGGCCGAGCGCCGCGACCGCCGCCGTGACGGTCGCGCGCAGCACCGGCTCGCGGTCGGGCGGGCGCTTCCTCCCGTCGGCGCGCCGCGCCGCCATGTAGGGGAACTCGAAGCGCGCGACCCGGAAGCCGGCCGCCGCGAGCCCCTCTGCGATGCTCTCCATGAACGGGTGGTCCATGCCGGCGCCCGCGCCGTGGGCCAAAGCGACCGTCAGCGGCGCGTCCTCGGGCCCGTCGAACAGGAACGCGGGCGTCACGGCCGTGTCAGCCCTTGAGGCCCGCGAAGAAGTCGTTGCCCTTGTCGTCCACCACGATGAAGGCGGGGAAGTCCTCGACCTCGATGCGCCACACCGCCTCCATGCCGAGCTCCGGGTATTCCAGCACCTCGACCTTCCGGATGCAGTCCTGGGCGAGGCGCGCGGCGGGGCCGCCGGTGGAGCCGAGGTAGAAGCCGCCGTGCGCCTTGCAGGCGGCGGTCACGGCGGACGAGCGGTTGCCCTTGGCGAGCATGACGAGCGAGCCGCCCGCCGCCTGGAACTGGTCCACGTAGGAATCCATGCGCCCCGCCGTGGTCGGCCCGAACGAGCCCGATGCCATGCCCTTGGGCGTCTTGGCGGGCCCCGCGTAATAGACCGGATGATCCTTCAGGTAGTCGGGCATGCCGCCGCCCGCGTCGAGGCGTTCCTTGATCTTGGCGTGCGCGATGTCGCGCGCCACCACCATCGGCCCGGTGAGCGAGAGCCGCGTCCGGATCGGGTGTTTGCGCAGCGTCGCGAGCTGCTCGCTCATGGGCGCGGCGAGGTCGAGCCTCACCACCTCGCCCGAAAGGCTCTTCTCGTCGATGTCGGGCATGTAGCGCGCGGGGTCGGTCTCGAGCCGCTCCAGGAACACGCCGTCGCGGGTGATCCGGCCCAGGGCCTGGCGGTCGGCGGAGCACGAGACACCGATGCCGACCGGGCAGCTCGCGCCGTGGCGCGGCAGGCGGATCACGCGCACGTCGTGGCAGAAGTACTTGCCGCCGAACTGCGCGCCGATGCCGGTCTTCTGGGTAAGGCGGTGGATCTCGCCCTCGAGCGCCACGTCGCGGAACGCCTGGCCGTGCGCGTTGCCCGCGGTCGGCAGCCCGTCGAGGTAGCGGCACGAGGCGAGCTTAACGGTCTTGAGCGTCATCTCCGCCGAGGTGCCGCCGATCACCACGGCGAGGTGGTAGGGCGGGCAGGCGGCGGTGCCGAGCGTCCGGATCTTCTCGTCCACGAACTTGAGGAGCGAGGCGGGATTCAGCAGCGCCTTGGTCTCCTGGTAGAGGAAGGTCTTGTTGGCGGAGCCGCCGCCCTTGGCGACGAACAGGAAGTCGTAGGCGTCGCCCTCGGCGGCAAACAGGTCGATCTGGGCGGGCAGGTTGGTGCCGGTGTTGACCTCCTCGTACATGTCGAGCGCCGCCATCTGCGAATAGCGCAGGTTGTCCTCGGCGTAGATGCGCGCGATGCCCTCGGCGAGCCGCGCCTCGTCGCGGCCGTCGGTGAGCACGCGGTGCCCGCGCTTGCCCATGACGATGGCGGTGCCGGTGTCCTGGCACATCGGCAGCACGCCGCCCGCCGCGATGTTGGCGTTCTTCAGCAGCTCGAAGGCGACGAAGCGGTCGTTGTCGGAGGCCTCGGGGTCGTCGAAGATGGCGCGCAGCTGCGCGAGGTGTCCCGGGCGCAGGAGGTGCGAGATGTCGTGGAACGCCGTGCGCGCGAGCAGGGTCAGCGCGCGCCCGTCCACCCGGAGCATGTTCTCGCCGCCGAAGGCCGCGGCCTCCACGAAATCGCCGGTGAGCTTGCGCCACGGGGTCTCCGCGTGGGCGAGGGGGAACATCTCGTGATGGATGAAATCGAGCATGGTCTCCGGTTCCGTCGGGATGCGGGAGGGAAGGGACTGGGCGGGGGGAACGCTACTTCTTGCGGAACGAATCGATCGAGACGACCTTTTCGCCTTCGCCGGGCGCGGGCTCGCCGGACATGGGCTCGCCGGTCGCGGGTTCGTCCGGCTTCGGCGCCGTCCCGGCGGCCTTGGGCCCACCCGGCGCGGAAAGCCCGCCGCCCTCGCCGAAGCGCAGGCCGAACTGGGCCTCGGGATCGGCGAAGCCGGTGAGCGCCGCGAACGGCACCACGAGGTGCTCGCGCTTGCCGCCGAAGGCGAGATCGACGGCGAACGATTCCTCCATCACCGTCAGGTTCCAGTACTGGTGCTGGACGACGATGGTGATCTCCTGCGGGTACTGCGCGCGCAGCCGCGACGGCATCACCACCCCCGGCGCCGAGGTGCGAAACGAGAGATAGAAGTGATGCTTGCCGGGCAGGCCCTCCTCGACCGCGTGCGTCAGCGCCGCGCGCACCACGCCGCGCATCGCGTCCTCGACCATCCGGTCGTAATCGAAGCCTGTCTCGCGCATGAGGCGGCGTCCGGTCCCTGTGAAGTTGAAGCCGGCCGCCACTATACCGCGCCGGCGCGGGCGCGTCATCCGGGGCGGCCCGTCGTCGGTGCGCGGCCGCGTGACACGCGCGGGCCGCCGCGCGCCGTCGCGGGCGGGGAGGAAAATGCGGGAGAGGTGGGGGGCTTCTGTTGCCCGGCGCCCCCCGGGCCGCGCTTGCTTAATTAAGCAGCGAGTGCGTACTCGTTATCGTTCGCACTTAGGTTTTGACCCGATAACGGCGGTATCATGCCGGGCAAAAATCCTGCCTTTACCACGCGCGTCGATCCTGGTTCGCCCCCATGCGGGCCGCCCGCCGGTCGTGCCGGAAGGCGGAAGGGATTGGTGGAGGCGCCGGGTACTGCCCCCGGGTCCGCAACGCTTATTCCACAGGACGTTTATCGCCATAGCCGCCGAGGCG
Organism: Alphaproteobacteria bacterium; assembly: GCA_050485485.1. Taxonomy (GTDB): domain Bacteria; phylum Pseudomonadota; class Alphaproteobacteria; order SMXQ01; family SMXQ01; genus WHSO01. The sequence goes on from JBJHBM010000016.1 coordinate 39,274, forward strand.
GCACCGCGAATATAGGGACTCGGGGGGCTTTTTGAAAGGGCCGGCGCCGGCCGTGCGGCGCGCTCTTCCGTTCCGGGCGCCGGGCCGCTAGACTATGAATCTCTACCAAATATTGTATCTTCGGCGCGTCACGCCACAACCGGTATCCGCAGGTATCCGCTCCATGCCCCTCTCGCCCGAACAGCAAGCCGAGATCGAGGCCGCCCGCGCCGAGAGCCACCGGACCCGGCGCCCGACCGTCGCGGCGCTCGAGGAGATCCTGTTCGAGGCCCTGCCGGTGCTCGACCACGGCTTCGTGCGGGTGGTGGACTACATGGGGGACGACGCGGCGGTCGTCCAGGCGGCGCGCGTCTCCTACGGCAAGGGCACGCGGCGCGTGTCGGAGGACGCGGGGCTCGTCAACTACCTGATGCGCCACCGCCACACCACGCCGTTCGAGATGTGCGAGATCAAGTACCACGTCAAGCTGCCGATCTTCGTGGCGCGCCAGTGGATCCGCCACCGCACCGCCAACGTCAACGAATACTCGGCGCGCTACTCGATCCTCGACAACGAGTTCTACCTGCCGAAGCCGGAGCATCTGGGCGTGCAGTCGAGCGCCAACCGCCAGGGGCGCGGCGACGCGCTCGCGGGCGCGGAGGCGAAGCGCGTGCTCGACCTGCTGCGTGACGACGCGGAGCGCGCCTACGCCCATTACGAGGAGATGCTGAACGAGACGCCCGACGGCATGCCGCGCGATCCCGCCCGCGACGGGCTCGCGCGCGAACTCGCGCGCATGAACCTCACGCTCAACTTCTATACCCAGTGGTACTGGAAGGTGGACCTCCACAACCTGCTCCACTTCCTTAGCCTGCGCGCCGACGCCCACGCCCAGTACGAGATCCGGGTCTATGCGGAGGCGATGCTGGAGACCGTGCGGCGCTGGGTGCCGATCACCTACGAGGCCTTCCGCCAGCACCGGCTCGGCGGCTACCGCCTGTCCGCCGCCGGGCTCGAGGTGGCGCGGCGCCTGCTCGCGGGCGAGGCGGTGAGCCAGAAGGACTCGGGCCTCAGCCCCCGCGAATGGCGCGAGACCATGGCGGCGCTCGGGCGCGACCCGTAACGCGGGGGGACGCCGTTGGAGCCGCTGGAGGTGCCGCCCATCGGGCGCTTCTGCTTCCTGCGCCACGGGGAATCCGAAAGCAACGTGAAGGGCGTCGTCGCCGGCTGGCAGGACGTGGCGCTCACCGCGCGCGGGCGCGCGCAGGCGGCCGAGGCGGCGGAGCGCCTCGCCGGGCTCGGGCTCACCGCGGTGTTCGCGAGCCGCCTCGCCCGCGCCCGCGACACGGCGGAGATCGTCGCCGCGAGGCTCGGCCTCGGCGTCACGGTGGTCCCCGACCTCGCGGAGCGCAACTGGGGCGCGCTCGAGGGCCGGCCGTCGCCGCGCGCCGACTACCTCGCGGCGCCGCCCGGCGGCGAGAGCGCGGCGGAGTTCATGCGCCGCACCCTCGCGGGCCTCGCGCGGGCCGCGCCGCCCGGCGCGGGCTTCCCGCTGGTGGTGGCCCACGCCGGCACCTTCCGCACCATCCGCGACCTGTTCCTCGCGGGCGACCGGGCCGTCCCCGTCACCGGCCGCGCGCCGCTGATCGTCACGCCGGGCGCGGCGCCGCCGGCCGCGCCTTGGCCCGGCGCGTCTTGGCCCGGCGCGTCTTGGCCCGGCGCGTCTTGGAAGATCGAGCCGGCGTGACGCGCCCGCTCGCCGGAGAATTCATTTGGCCGCCGTCGCGGCCAGAACGGCCCGTGGCATCAGGAACGCGGCGAGGTCCTGGATCACGTCGGCCAGGTTTCCGGGCGTCGGGGCCATGTCTTCGATGAAGGCCTGCCATTGCCGCTGCTTCCGCTCGTCGGCCGCGAAGGCAGGAGAGAGCGCGTCCGGCACTTCGGTGGGGATCGCCGTGCCGCGCCGTGCGAAAGTGGCGGCGATGGCGCGCGTCAGCCTGTCGTCGTCGAACGCGAACGATCTGCTGAGAATCCAGATGTCGTAGAAGTCCTTCATGCGGGTGTTCGCATGGCCGAGCGCCACCATGGCCTGGAATTTCTCCGCGATCACGGTTTCCCGCGCGTAGGCCCGCAGCCTCGGCGCCGGAAGATCGAGCATGACGGGATAATCGATCATCTCGGCGTCCGGCTCCAGGGCGTCCCCGAAGCCGATGTCGACCGTCAGGGAAACGCGGGCGCCGCCGATGGAGGCCGTCGTTCGCAGCCTGAGGCCGCCGTATTCGAGCGCCTCGCGAATGCGGTCGACCCGAATGCCGTCCGCGTCGAAGGCCACGCCATCTCCGGTATCTTGCGCGCAGATTTCCCGAAACGTTGCGAGCATGGACTCGGCACTCGGATCGCCGAAACCCAGCAGGTCCAGGTCGCGCGTTCCCCGATGCGGATTGTCGAACCAGCTTGTCAGCAGCATCGCGCCCTTCAGCACAAAGCGGTCCGCGTGGCGCGACCGGCCCAGGCGAAAAAGGAGGCGTTCGAGCGCGAAGCGCGTCAGCACCATGTCGAAACCCTGCCCGCTCGCCCTGGCGAGATTCAGCAGGCGGGCGCGGACCAAAGCACCGACGTTTCTGGGCTCCCTAGCCATTGGCGGTCAGCGCCTCGAGATAGGGGCGGATCACGGTGAAAACCCTGCCGCGCTGCGCCGCGCGGGCGATCTCGGCCGGCGCGGCCTTGCGCTGGCGCAGGGCCTCCTGAAGACCCTCGATGGCGACCGCGAGGCCGATCCTGTTGCGATGCCTGAAGCAATCCGCGACCGTCTTGGCGATACCGAAGACCCTTACGGGAACGCCCTCGATCGGGTGGGTTTCGATGCCTTCGGCCAGAAGGCGCTCGGCGAAGCGAACGACACGGATGGGCATACCCTCGGATTTCGGCACCCAATCCTGCTTTCCGACGGCCATCCAGACCTTCGCGGGGAGCTGGTCGGTGAGGCCGTGGAAGGCGAGGGCCGAGACGAGGCAGACGATTCCTTTAGGCAGGCGCTTGGCGGCTTCCGCCAGGCCATGGTTTGCGTCCGCCGGCGCATCCGCAAGCTGGTAGAGCCCCCGCGAAAGCCGGACGACCTCGCCGTCGCGTGCCATGCGGCTGACCGTCGCGGCGGTCACGCCGGCGTCGCGCAGCTCCGCGAGGCGCAGGATTCCATGCGTCTCCAGGAGGGCGTGGGCGATATGGCGCTGCGAGCGGGCCATTGATACAAATTCTCATATCTTAGATCGTATAGTTAACGTATTTATATCACATGGATTCGGCAAGGGATAGTGAGGCCGGATCGGTCTAGGATCGCTCCGCAAGAGAGAACGACGTCCGCGCGGCCGGAGCGGCGCGCGCATGCGGGGAGGACACCATGGACCACACCATCGCGCGGGTCGCCGCGACGCCCGTGAGCGTGCCGGTCGGCTTCGACTGGGCCGGCTCGCGCCATGTGCGGCGCAACCCGTTCTGCTGCGTCGAGATCGAGACCCGGGACGGCCTCGTCGGCCACGGGGTGAGCGCGCTCTCGCCCGCGCCGGTGGTGGCCGCGATGGTGGAGACGGTGGCGGCGCCCGTCCTCCTCGGGCGCGACGCGCGCGACATCGAGGGCCTGTGGCGGGTGCTCGACTGGGCGTTGACCGCGCCGGGGCAGACCGGGATCGGCTGCAACGCGCTGTCGGCGGTGGACATCGCGCTGTGGGACATCCGCGGCAAGCTGGAGGGGCTGCCGGTGTGGAAGCTGCTCGGCGGCGCGCGGCGCGAGATTCCGGCCTACGCCACCTGCGGCTTCGCCTTCTTCGACCGCGACCAGCTGGCGGCGGCGGGGCGCCACATGGTCGGGCGCGGCTACGACTCCCTCAAGGTCCAGGTGGGGCGGCCGGGGCTGGACGCGCGCGAGGCCCCGGTGCCGCTCGACGCGATCGTGGCCGAGGACCTGAGCCGCCTGCGGAGCCTGCGCGACGCCGTCGGGGAGGGCGTCGAGATCGCGATGGACGCGGGCGCGCGGCTCGACCTCGATCACGCGGTGGCGCTGTCCGCGGCCGCCGCCGAGCTCGGCGTCGGCTTCTTCGAGGAGCCGCTGGTCGAGAACGACCCGCGCGCGATGGCGGAACTGCGCCGGCGCGCGCCGGTGCCGGTCGCCTGCGGCCAGAGCGAGGGGCGCGTCGCGCGCTTCCGCGACATGATCGCCCACGGCGCCATCGACATCGTCCAGCCCAACGTGATCTGCTGCGGCGGCTTCACCGGGGCGGCGCAGGCCGCCGCGCTCGCCGCCGAGAACGGCCTGCCGGTGTTCCACGGCGGCGGCGCCACCTATCACAACGCGCACCTGCAGGCGGGGCTCGCCGCCGGCACCGGCATCGAGCACCAGATGAGCTCGGCGCCGGCGGCGGAGCTGCTGTTCGAGGGCGTGCCGCCCTTCGTCGGCGGCGCCCTCGTGATGACCGACGCGCCCGGCCTCGGCTTCGCCCCGCGCCCCGACGCGCTCCGCGCGTACCGCATCGCCTGACGCGGGCGGGCGCCCCCACGCCGCCCCCACGCCGAAAGGCGTATCTCCTTGGTGAGTCTGGCTTTTTGGCGGTTTCTGAATCAGACTCCGCGAGACGCTTTCGTAGGTGCTGGCGTGCGGAGGAGGCGATGGGCGCGGTGGTGGCGGTTCTCTACGTCGTGCTGGGGGCGTTCCAGGCGCTCGCGATCTTCGTCGGCCTTTCGGACTGGCTCGAGTTGCCGTGGGCGGCGGCGCTGGTGCTCGCGCCGGTCGCGGCCTTCACCCCGGTGGTCGGCACCCTGGCGGCGGTGTTCGGGGCGATCCACGGCTGGAGCCTCGGCGTCGCCGCGGCGGTCGCGCTGTTCGTCGTGCCGCTCGTGGCGGTCGCCGCGCTCTACGCCGCGGTCCGCGCCGGGCAGGCCGGCGTGCGGCAGGCTCCCGCCGCTCAGCGCCGCGACGCGCCGAGCGCGTAGCCCAGCACCAGCATCACCACCGGCACCAGGAACACCTTGAGCATGTCCACGATGTCGGCGGTGACGTCGACGCGCAGCAGGTGGCTCTTGGCGAACAGGTAGCCGAGATAGGCGAACAGGAACAGCAGGTAGCACACCACCACCGTCCAGGCGATCTGGACGGCGCCGGACGCGCGCCGCCGCCGCCCATGCTCGGCCACCGCCGCCTCGAGCCCCTCGTCGCGTCCTTCCACGGCGCGGCGGATGCGGTCCATCTCGTTCATCGTCATCGGGTCACTCCTGGTCGCGTTCGAGCGCGCGCACCGCGCGCGCGGAGGTGAGGGAGGCGTTCTCGCCGAGGCCGCGGGCATGGCCGAGCAGAACGGCGCGCAGTCGCGCGAGGAAGGCGATCTCGGCGGAGCCGAGCGCGGCGACGTCGCTCTCCAGCAGGCGCGCGATCGCGTCCGCCTCGCCCATCAGCTCGCGGGCGGTTTCGCGCTGCAGCGCCACGTCGTCGATCAGAAAGCGGAACGGCGCGCGCGCCGTATCGCCGGTCCCGGCCATCGAAAGCCCCCTCCCGGCGCCATGATAGCCGAAGGCCGGGCGAACGGAAGGGCGGCGCGGCGCCTCTTCGGAGGGCGCGATACCCCTTAAGGGGCGCCGGGCGCGCCACGAAAGGCCGCCCTCGGGCGCCGGAAAGGGCCTATTCGACCACGATGCGCGGGCCGCCGCGGCGCCCGGCGGCGCCCTCGATGGCGTCCCACACCGCCCGCGCGATGGCGCGGAAACGCTGGGCGTTGGCGCTTTCGGGCGCGCTTGCGACGATCGGCGCGCCGCCGTCGGAGGTCTCGCGGATCTCGATGTCGAGCGGAATCTCGCCGAGGAACGGCACCTCCAGCTCCCGCGCCGTCGCCCGCGCGCCGCCGTGCCCGAAGATGTGGCTCTCGTGGCCGCATTCGGGGCACACGAAGGTCGACATGTTCTCGACGATCCCGAGCACCGGCACGTCGACCTTGCGGAACATGGCGAGCCCCTTGCGCGCGTCGATGAGCGCGATGTCCTGGGGCGTGGACACGATCACCGCGCCCGCGAGCGGCACCCGCTGGGCGAGGGTGAGCTGGGCGTCGCCGGTGCCGGGCGGCATGTCCACCACCAGTACGTCGAGCGTGCCCCAGTTGACGTCGCGCAGCATCTGCTCGAGCGCGCCGATCACCATCGGCCCGCGCCAGATCATCGGCGTGTCCTCCTTGATGAGGAAGCCGATCGACATCGCCTTGAGGCCGTGGTTCTCCATCGGCTCCAGCACCTTGCCGTCGTGGCTCCGGGGACGGCCCGCGATGCCCAGCATGCGCGGCACCGACGGCCCGTAGATGTCGGCGTCGAGCACGCCCGTGCGGTGGCCTTCGGCGGCGAGCGCGAGCGCGAGGTTGGCGGCGACCGTGGACTTGCCGACGCCGCCCTTGCCCGAGGCGACCGCGACGATGTGCCTCACGCCCGGCACCAGCGGGCGCGGCGCGTCGCCGCCGCCCTGGGCCGCGTGGGGCGCCTGCGCC
>JBJHBM010000017.1:0-44766 GCA_050485485.1 Alphaproteobacteria bacterium
GCACCATCTGGGCGCCCATGTTCTCGAACTTGTCGGAAAGCTCGATCTCCTTGGCGACCGTCACCCCGTCCTTGGTGATGCGCGGCGCGCCGAACGACTTCTCGATGACGACGTTGCGGCCCTTGGGGCCGAGCGTCACGCGAACCGCGTCAGAGAGCGTGTCGATGCCCTTGAGCATCTTATCGCGTGCCTCGGTGGAAAACTTCACGTCTTTTGCAGCCACTTTCAGGTACTCCCTTTTCGTATTTCTCTCGATGAATGGTTTCGGAGCCGCTTACTCGACGACGCCGAGGATGTCGCTTTCCTTCATGATGAGGTAGTCCTTGCCCTCGACCTTCACTTCGGTGCCGGTCCACTTGCCGTAGAGCACGCGGTCGCCCTTCTTCACATCGAGCGCCGTGATCTTGCCGTCCTCGCCACGGTAGCCGGAACCGACGGCGACCACCTTGCCCTCCGACGGCTTTTCCTGCGCCGTATCGGGGATGATGATGCCGCCCTTGGTCTTCTGTTCCGCCGTCAACGCTTCGACGATGATGCGGTCGTGCAGAGGCCTGATCTTCATGGAACTTGTTCTCCTGATACCTGGATTACGAATAGATGATGGGTACTGCCGCTCAGTCGCAGCAGTCGGTGCCTGGAATATGGTGATGGTCGTGGCTCGTGGCAGCTCCTGCACCGGCAGCTGCCACCGCACGCACCTTGGCGCGCACCGCCACGTTGCCCTCGATCACGGCAAGGATGTCGCTCTCGCGCAGGATAAGAAGTTCCTTCCCGTCGAGCTTAACCTCGGTGCCGGACCACTTTCCGTAGAGCACGCGGTCGCCCTTCTTCACGTCGAGCGCCGTGATCTTGCCGTCCTTGTTCCGGTAGCCGGAACCGACAGCGACCACCTTGCCTTCGGAAGGCTTCTCCTTGGCGGTGTCGGGAATGATGATGCCGCCGGCGGTCTTGTCGTCGGCGGTCAAGGTTTCAACGATGACGCGGTCGTGCAGCGGCCGAATGCCCATTGTCCGTCCTCCCGGAACGCGGCCGAAAGCGGCCGTATCGCTTGAATTGCGTAGTGTCGAAGCGCCGTCGGGATGCCGTACTGGCACTCCCCCCGGACGAGTGCCAGTGATATAGGCTTCCGGTCGCCCCTCTGTCAACCGCGCGAGGCCTAAAAAACCTGCTTTCAAGCGGAATCCAGAGGTTTTTCAGGTGCGGACGGCAGGCGCCGGCGGCGCGTCTCGAAACGGGCGGCGTCCTCAGGGTCAAGGGCAATGGTGAGATGGGCCGTGCCGGCGGCGTCGATGGCGCGTTCCAACACTTCGCCATGGTCATAGAGCCATGCGATATCGGCGCCTTCCCCAGGCCCGAGGTCATAACGGAACACGCGACGCCGTGCCGTGAGCTGGGCATCCAGCAAGGCGTGAAGGCGCTCGGTCCCTTCCCCGCTTGCCGCCGAAAGCGCCACCGTATCGGGATCGCGCTCGGCGCGGGCGAGGACCGCAGCGCGGGCCTCAGGCGTCAACAGATCGATCTTGTTGAGCACCTCGACCAAGCGCTGGTCAGCACCAGGTGCAAGACCGATCTCTTGCAATACCGCCTCGACGTCCCGTTTCTGGGCTTCGGTGTCGGGATGGGCGATGTCGCGGACGTGCAGCACCACGTCTGCCGAGAGCACCTCTTCCAGAGTCGCACGGAACGCCGCGACGAGGTCGGTGGGAAGATCGGAAACGAAACCCACCGTATCCGACAGGATGATGCGCCGACCGGATGGGAGCGCGACGGCACGCATGGTGGGATCGAGCGTCGCGAACAGCAGGTCTTCCGCGAACACAGTGGCGCCGGTCAGGCGGTTGAACAAGGTCGACTTGCCGGCGTTCGTATAACCCACCAGGGCCACCACCGGAAACGGCACGCGCGAACGCGCCTTGCGGTGAAGCGCCCGAGTACGCTTCACGTCGTCGAGATCGGCCTTGATGCGCACGATCCGGGTATCGATCTGGCGGCGGTCGGCCTCGATCTGGGTTTCGCCGGGGCCACCCATGAACCCGAAGCCGCCGCGCTGGCGTTCGAGGTGGGTCCAGGACCGCACCAGGCGCGAACGCTGATACGTCAACGCCGCGAGCTCGACCTGCAGAGCGCCCTCGCGGGTACGGGCCCGAGCGCCGAAGATTTCAAGGATCAGACCGGTGCGGTCGATCACCTTACATTTCCACGCGAGTTCGAGATTGCGCTGCTGGATGGGTGTAAGGTGGGCGTCGACCACGGCGACCGTGACCGCCGATTCGGCAATACGCTGTTTCAGACGCTCGACCGCGCCTTGCCCGATCAGGGTAGCGGGACGCGGCTGGTTAAGACGAAACGATTCGGCCACCACCACATCGAGGTCGATCGCTTCGGCCAGGCCGCACGCTTCCTCGAGGCGCGCATCGGCGCTACGGCGTTCTTCACCGTCGCGGAGAATCGGCAGGATCACGGCCGCACGTCCGGACACGCCGGAGGGGCCGGTGCCGCCATCGTGCACGACACCGTCCGCCCCGGACGGACGTCCGGCATGATGATGTAAATCGCTAGAGGGCACGCCTCTCCGGAGTGAATGCCGACCGCTCAGGCATTCGCGGCCTCTGCGCCTTCTTCCTCACCTTCCCAGAGCTGCACGGGCGCCGATGGCATTACCGTCGAGATGGCATGCTTGTAGACAAGCTGGGAATGGTTGTCCCGGCGCAAAAGAACCGAGAAGTTGTCGAACCACGTCACGATTCCCTGCAGCTTGACGCCGTTGACCAGGAAAATGGTCACCGGTGTCTTTTGCTTGCGGATCGTGTTGAGGAAGACATCTTGGAGATTCTGGGATTTTTCAGCAGCCATTTATCTTTCTTTCATGCGGTTGCCAAGGCAACCCCCAAAACCCTCGTGGCCTGGGGGAACTGGGTGTCTCCTTCCTACCCCGAGGGGAATCTACCACCGGCCCGCGAAGCCGCCGGCAACATGGACTTCAGGCCCGCCACCCCTCGTACCCACAAAGGTTGTAGCACAAATTCGTCAATATTGTGACGCATCAGTTCGTCACGGATTCCGGGACTTTCCAGTAAAAGCGGCGTGATTCCGGCCGTCAGGGCGCACTGGGCATCCACCGCTCCGTCGCCGAGAAACCACACTTCCGGCCCCGCTTCGATCCCGCTGCCCGAGAGCGCAAGCAGCACCGGAGCGGCGGCAGGCTTGTCGGCAGTCGCATCGGCAGCGCCGACGATGCGGCCAAAATAATGGTCCCAGCCCAGGGCCCGCGCCTCCTCCCGCAGATAAGTGCCGGTCTTGTTGCTGACCACTGCAAGGTAGATGTCCTCTCCAGCAAGCCATGCCAAGGTCTCGTCCGCGTCCGGCATCGGCTCGAGACAGTCGAGATGGGCTGCGGAGAAGGCGTTGTAGAAGATGGTGCGTGCCTCGGTCCAGCGCGGCCCGAACATCTCGGGAAAGCTGTCGCGCAGGCTACGCCGCACCCGCGCTTTGGTCTCTTCGAACGTCCAGGGCACATGCCCCATGACCGCAAAAGTCGCATTGAGCGCCCGATGTATGGCAGGCCAATTGTCCACCAGCGTGTTGTCCCAATCAAACAGGATCGCACGCGGCCGCGTGGTCGGGCTGGGATACCCACCCGGGGTCATGACGCACCGGCATGGCGGCGATAGTCCGCCAGCAATCTCAGCGTGAACGGCCCGGGCTTGCCATCGCCGATTCGCGCCCCGTCGATGGAAACCACGGGCAGAATGAAAGCCGTGGTCGAGGTGAGGAAAGCCTCCGAGGCTGCCTTGGCTTCGCGCACCGTGAACGGGCATTCCTCGAAAACGAGGCCGGAGTCGCGGGCGATCCTCAGCACCGCCCGGCGCGTAACGCCGTCGAGGATCGCCGCATCCGGGGCACGGGTCACGAGACGCCCTTTGGCCGTCACGATCCAGGCATTGGTTGAGCTGCCTTCCGTGATGCGCCCCGCGCCGTCCACCAGCAGCGCCTCGTAGGCGCCGGCGGCGCGCGCGGCCTGCTTGGCCAGCACGTTGGCCGTAAGCGCGATGGTCTTGATGTCGCAGCGCTTCCAGCGCAGGTCGGGTACCGTGACCACGGCACAGCCCTTTTGTCGCAGCGCCGCCGGCGGCCCCCTGTATGACTTTGCGTTGACCACCAACGCAGGCCGCAGACGCGCCGGGAACGCGTGATCGCGCGGCGCGATGCCGCGCGTCACCTGGAGGTAGACCATGCCGTCGGCGACCCGGTTACGGCGCACCACCTCGCGGAGAACGTGGCGCAGGCTCGCATCCTTCATCGGAGGCGCCATCCCGAGTTCGGCAAGAGAGCGCCCAAGTCGCGCGAGGTGCGCCGCCTCGTCCACCAGGCGCCCACCCTGCACGGCGATGACTTCATAGACGCCGTCGGCGAACTGATAACCGCGGTCCTCGACATGGACGGCGGCTTGGCGATGGGGCATGTAGCGCCCATTGACATAGCTGATTCTCGGCATGGAGACGCTCAGAAGAACTCCAGGCTGACCGCGAACATGCGCTCCACCTTGCGCACTGCGTCCGTGACGGCGAATACGACCACGCGGTCGCGCGCCTTGACGACGGTGGCGCCCGTCGGCGTGATCACCTTGCCATCGCGCACGATGGCGCCGACGATCACGCCTTCGGGCAAGTCGGCCTCCCGCAGAGGCACGCCGACCAGGGTTGCGGTCTCCATCGCTTCCGCTTCCATGATCTCGCCGAAATCCTCGTGAAGCGCATGAGCTGCGCGGATTCGGCCGCGTCGGATATGCTGAAGGATAGTCGATACTGTGATCGCGCGCGGACTCACCACGACGTCGATGCCGAGGGTCGTCACCAGCGAGGAATAGGTCGCGTTGTTGATGAGCGTCAGCGCCTTCTTGGCTCCCGAGCGCTTGGCCAGCAGCGAACCGAGGATATTGACCTCGTCGTCGTTGGTGACGGCAATCACGGCCTCTGCACTTGAAACATTGGCTTCCTCGAGAATATCGGGATCGAGCGCATCGCCATGGAGCACCACGGTACGCTTGAGCTGCTGCGCCGCGATGTGGGCACGACCCTTGTCGTTCTCGATAATCCGCGCGGCGACACCGGGACGATGATCCTCGATCTCCCTCGCGAGGAACCGGCCGATGTTGCCTCCGCCCAGGATCACGATGCGCCGGGCTTCCGGCTCCTCGTGGCCGAACGCCGCCATGACGCGCGCAACCTGAGTGGCATCGGCGACGAAATAAACCTCGTCGCCAGCTTCCATGTGATCCGAAGACGAAGGAACGAAGCCCTTGCCGTTCCGCACGATGCCGACGATCGTCAGGTGCAAGTCGGGAAAGAGTTCCGTAAGCTGGCGCAGCGGCGTATTCAGGAGAGGACAGTCCTGGTCGCAGCGTACGCCGAGAAGCTGGACGAGGCCGTCCACGAGCGGGATCGTATCGAAAGCGCCTGGAACGTGCAGACGACGTGAGATCGCGCGTCCGACTTCGACCTCCGGCGAGATGATGACGTCGATCGGCATATGGTCGCGGCTGAACAGGTCCGCCCAGATCGGGTTGAGATAGCTCTGGTGGCGAACGCGGGCGATCTTGGTCGGCACCTCGAAGAGCGAATGGGCAACCTGGCAGGCGACCATGTTGACCTCATCCGAATAGGTCACGGCGACGATCATGTCGGCACCTTCGGCACCGGCCGCCTCCAGGACGTCCGGATGCGATGCGAAACCCTCCATCGCCTTCACGTCGAGCGAATCGCTGATCTTTCTGATCAATTCCGGAGATTGGTCGATGACGGTGACATCGTTGTTCTCCGCCACGAGGTGACGCACGATACTGGTTCCCACCAATCCCGCGCCGCAGACAATGACCTTCATGATTGTTCCGTTTCGGATAGCCAGCCGATCATTCGGCCGGACGTCATGGCGTCAGTGCTTCCGCCCGCCACGTTACTTTGCCGCGCTCTCACCCACGATGCCGAGAGACTTGAGCTTGCGGTGCAGCGCCGAACGCTCCATGCCGACGAACTCCGCCGTCCGCGAGACGTTGCCTCCGAAGCGGTTGATCTGGGCCGACAGGTATTCGCGTTCGAACATCTCACGCGCGGCGCGTAGGTCGAGTCCCAGGATTTCCTCGGCCGGGCCGCCCCGAATCGTGCGCGGCGCCGCCTCCAGCAGATCCGGCGGTAGGTCGTCGGCATGAATGATGCCTTCCTCGTCTCCGGGCGCCATGATCAGCAGCCATTCGACCACGTTCCTGAGCTGGCGCACGTTTCCGGGCCAATCATAAGCCTGCAGTGCCGCCATGGCATCGTCCCCGAGCTTTCGGGCGGCGAGCCCGGAAGAGCGTGCGGAACGCGCCATGAAGTGACTCACGAGATCCGGGATGTCCTCGCGGCGCGCGGAAAGCGGCGGCACGGCGATCGGCACCACCGCGAGACGGTAGTAAAGATCCTCGCGGAAACCGCCTTCGGCGATCAGATCCTCGAGGTTGTGGCTAGTCGCCGCAATCACGCGTACGTCCACCTGTATCCTTGCTGCCCCGCCGACGCGTTCAAATGTCTGTTCCTGCAAAGCACGCACGATCTTTCCCTGGGTCTCGAGCGGCATGTCCGCGACCTCGTCCAGGAACAAGGTTCCCTTGTCTGCGGTCTCGAACACGCCGGGATGGCGTGGAAAATCCGGCCCTTCGATTCCGGCCTCGGCGCCGAACAGCTCGATCTCCAGACGGTCGGGTCGCATGGTTGCACAATTGATGGCGACGAACGGTTCGCGCGCACGCGGCGATTCGGCGTGAATGGTGCGCGCCACGACTTCCTTGCCGGAACCGGCCGGGCCCGTGATCAGCACGCGCGAATTCGTCGGTGCGACCCGGGAAATCGCTGCGCTCACCTCACGCAGCCTGGGAGAGCCGCCGATCATCACGATATCGCCCGCCCGCTGGCGCAGATCGGTGTTCTCACGCCGGAGGCGGGCCGCCTCGATGGCACGGTCGACAATCAGCAGCAGACGGTCTGATTTGAACGGCTTTTCGATGTACTCGTAGGCGCCACGCTTGATGGCCGCCACGGCGGTCTCGATGTTGCCATGGCCGGAGATGACGACCACCGGGATTTCCGGGTATTGAGTCCTGACGATAGTGAGAACCTCAAGACCGTCGATCTTGCTGCCCTGCAGCCATATGTCGAGAATCACGAGCGACGGCTTGCGGGCATCGATTTCGGCGAGAGCGCTCTCGGCGTCGCTTACCTCCCGGGTGGTATAGCCTTCATCCTTGAGGATTCCGGAGATGAGAAGCCGGATATCCTCCTCGTCGTCTACGATCAGAATGTCGTGGTTCATCACGATACCGTTCTTGCGACCGGTTGATTTCCGTGCCCCTTGTGTCTGCGTGCCCGGCGCGGACCGGATGCCCGGAATACCAGAGACACGCGCGCGCCACCCTCGTCACGATCCTCAAGGGTCAACTCGCCGCCGTGATCCTCCATAATCTTTCGTACGATGGCAAGCCCAAGTCCCGTGCCCTCAGGACGGGTCGTGACGTATGGATCCGTCAAATCCCTGCCCAGTCCCTTGGGCAGGCCGCCCCCATTGTCCTCCACCGCGATCTCGATTCGCCGACCGTCGACCGTCAGGGAAACACGAATCTGTCCGCGCGTTTCGTTGCCCCGCTTGAAGCGGGCAGCGATCGAATCGGCAGCATTCTGAAGGAGATTCGTGAGCGCCTGTCCGATCTGTCGGTCATCGCACATGGTTGCGACCTCGCCTTCGGGGATGTCGACACTATATTCGATATCCGCCTTCGCGCTGCGCTGGAGAAATACGGCGCGACGCACGATTCCTCCAAGGTCGTGAGTCTGGAGCTGCGGGGCAGGCATCCGAGCGAAGGCGGAAAATTCCGAGATCATGCTGCCAATATCGTCCACTTGACGGATGATCGTATCGATGCAGGCGGAGAAAGTCTGGGGGTCGGACTTGACCTCGTCCATATAACGTCGCCTAAGGCGTTCCGCCGCAAGCTGGATCGGGGTCAACGGATTCTTGATCTCATGGGCGAGACGACGCGCGACATCCGACCAGGCGGCTTTGCGCTGAGCCGACATCAGCTCGGTAATGTCGTCGAAGGTGACGACAAATCCGCGCACGTCCTCTCCCTCTCGCTCTGCAGTGACGCGCACCAGCAAGGTGCGCACGCGGCCGCGGCGCTGCACCTCGATCTGATTCTCCGTGACCCGGTCAGGCTCGGCTCTGGCCTGATCGAGTAGGCTCGCCATCTCTGGCACCAGTTCGGAGATTGGATGCCCGATAGCTTCTCGCAGATCGGAAGCCATAAGCTCGGAGGCCGCTTGGTTCGGGAAATTGATGCGGCCCTCGCGATCAAGGCCGACGATGCCTGCCGATACCCCCGATAACACCGCCTCGATGAAGCGACGCCTATTATCGATTACCCGGCTCGCTTCCAACAACTCTCCACGCTGGCTTTCGAGCTGGCTCGTCATGCGGTTGAACGCACGGGTCAACGTGCCGAGTTCGTCCGACTCATCCCCCTCTTCGACCCGCGCCGTAAGATCGCCCGCCCGCACACGCTCCGCCGCGCCGGCAAGCCCCGTGATGGGCCGCGCGAGGCGGTTGGCGAAATTGAGCCCGATCCAGACCGCCACGAACAGCAGGAGAAGAGCGACGATGATGAAGATGGCCGCATAAAGAATTTGCAGGTCGTAGCGAACCTGCTCCAGCACACTGTAGCTCGAAACTGCCGAACGCGTCTGTTCAATACGTTCCATCACGCGCGGCTCCACGAACCTACCGACCAGCAGGAAGCCGTCTGGAATTCCGGTGAGCGCCACCAGCGCGCGTATACGCTCGTCGTCCTCGCTTTCCAGGAAGACCACGCCCCCCGCGCGCGCCTGCTCGACGGCCCAGGGCGGCGCCCGCTCGAATGCGAGCGTAAAGGCCATGCGCGATCGTCCCAGAACTCGGTCGCTGGACGTGAAAACGATAGCTTCGGACAGATTGCGGACCTGGGTCTGAAACTCGATGAAACCGGAAAGCTCCCTCAAGTCCGGTGACATCAGCGCCACCTGCCGGTTTATATCATTGGCCATCGCCAGGATATCGCCCCCGATATTTCGGCGATGTTCCTGGAGATAGGATTCGGCGACAGCTTGAGACTCGGCGAGAGCAGTGCGGACACGATCGCTGAACCAGTTCTGCAGGCCGAAGTTGAAGACCACCGCCGAAAAAACGGCAACGATGATCGCTGGCGTCAAAGCCACGAGGCTGAACAGCACCACCAAACGAATATGCAGCCTGGCACCGACCGAACCGCGACGGCGCTCCACCATGACCTGCACCATGCGGCGCGCAACCAACAGTCCCAGCAGCAACAGCAGCACGAGGTCCAAATACAACAGGCTCAGGACCATGTTGGTCGCGCGGGGCGCGTCGCCGACCGGCTGCGTAAACACGACGTAGGTGGCGATCCCGGACAGTGCCGCAGCGACGGCAAGCACCACCGCCGCCTTGTCGGCCAAGCGCACGCGGTCGGCCCATTGCATCAGCCGCCCGAATCTGTTGGGGATCGTCCCCGCGACGCTATCCGTCATCTGTCCTGGGCCGCTCGGATTGTCCAATGGCTTCAAAGGGCCCTACCCCTCACGGGCGGACCCTTTGCAAGGCATTATTTTACGCCGCGAACCACCTGGATGTCCAATTCCCGCAGCTTTTTGCGAAGCGTATTGCGGTTGAGCCCGAGCAGACGGGAAGCCTTGATCTGGTTGCCTTTGGTTGCCGCCAGGCAGAGCGTGAGCAACGGGCGCTCGATTTCCCGCAACACACGGTCGTAGAGCCCGGGCGGGGGCAAGCGGTCCTTGTGGGCCGAAAAATAATCGCGCAGATGCCGCTCCACGGCACTGCCCAGATTCTCGTTCTCACGAGAATCTGTGGGTTCACCCGGGACCGTGGGCGCATCCGACAGTTCGGCCTCGATCACATCGATGCCGATGACCTCTTGCGAATAGAGCGCTGCAAGGCGGCGCACCAAATTCTCCAACTCGCGGACGTTGCCGGGCCAACGGTATTCGGCCAGCCGTGCGAGGGCAGCATCGTCGAGACGCTTGGCCGGCAGGCCTTCGGCCTGCACTTCATTAAGGAAATGCCGGACCAGAAGGGCAATGTCCTCGGTCCGCTCGCGCAGCGGCGGAAGCCGGATCGGCACCACGTTGAGACGGTAAAAAAGGTCCTCGCGGAATAGGCCCTGGGAAACGAGGCGACGCAGATTGCGATGGGTCGCCGCGATGATTCGGACATTGGTACGGATCGGGGTACGACCGCCGATCGACGTGTATTCGCCTTCCTGAAGCACGCGCAGTAGGCGCGTCTGGGCCTCGATCGGCATGTCGCCGATCTCGTCGAGAAACAGCGTGCCACCTTCCGCCTGTTCAAAACGTCCGGTATGCCGGGCGGCAGCGCCCGTAAAGGCCCCCCGCTCATGGCCGAACAGCTCGCTCTCGATCAGTTCGCGCGGGATCGCCGCCATGTTGATGGCGATGAATGGTCCCGCCCGTCGTGGCCCGTAGTCGTGAAGCGCGCGCGCCACCAGCTCCTTGCCGGTGCCCGATTCCCCCGTGATCATCACAGTGAGGTCAGTGCCCACCAACCGCGCAAGCGTGCGGTAGATCTCCTGCATCGCCGGCGACCGGCCGATGAGGGGAAGCTGCTCTTCCTCCGGATCAGCCGGCTTCGTCCCTTCGGTGATAACGGCTGGTTGGGAAAACGCCTTCTTGACCACGCCCACAAGCTCGTTCAAGTCGAACGGCTTGGGAAGGTATTCGAAGGCGCCGCGCTGGTTCGCCTTGACCGCAGTGAGCAGCGTGTTCTGGGCGCTCATGACAACGATGCGGAGATCGGGCCGTACCTTGCGGATGCGCGGCAGCAGGTCGAGCCCGTTTTCGTCGGGCAACACGACGTCGGTAATGACCAGATCGCCCTCACCGTCCGCGACCCACTTCCACAGCGTCGCGGCATTCGACGTCGCCCGCACCACGTAGCCGTTGCGGGACAGCGCCTGGCTTACCACCGTGCGGATCGCGCTGTCGTCGTCGGCGACGAGTACGGTCATGTCGGGCATGTCATTCCTCCAAGCCCTGATGAACGGGCAAATAGACACGGAACGCGGTATGCCCCGGCTCGCTGGTGAACTCGACCATGCCGCCGTGGTCACCGATGATCTTGGCAACCAGTGGGAGGCCCAACCCGGTACCGCCCGCCTTGGTGGTCACGAATGGGTCGAACAGGTGCGGGCGCAGGTCTTCGGGAATTCCTTCTCCGTTGTCCTCCACCGTCACGACCAGCGGCAGGTGCGTGCGCTTGTTACCGGCACCCGGACGGGCGGCAAGTCTCAGACCCATTTGGTAGCCGGTGGCGATCGTGACCTCGCCACCCTGTCGTGGCGCGGCCTCGGCGGCGTTCTTGACGAGGTTGAGAAACACCTGGATCAACTGGTCGCGATCGCCGGCGACGGGCGGCAGCGACGGATCGTAACGTTCCTTGAAACGAACATGACGAGCGAAGCCGTTTGCCGCCAATTCGCGCACGTGCTCGAGCACCCGATGGATGTTGACGGGGCCGCGTTCGATGAAGGGCCGGTCGGAAAATACTTCCATCCGGTCCACAAGCGCGCAAATACGATCGGTCTCGTCGCAGATCAGCCGGGTAAGCTTGCGATCCTCGCTTCCGATGCCGGTCTCGAGCAATTGCGCCGCACCACGAATACCGCTCAGCGGGTTCTTGATCTCGTGGGCCAGCACCGAAGCCATGCCGGTGACGGAGCGGGCCGCGTTGCGGCTGTCCATCTGGCGAGTCATCTTAGAAGCGATCGAACGGTCGTGGAACGATACCACCACGGCACCGGGCTCGTCGGAAATGGGCGCGACCTGGATCGTGACGAGTCGCGTGCCGGTGCGCGGCGTCTCCAGCGTCACGCCATACTCCGACAGCGAAGCGCCTTCCTCCCTCACCTGTCCGATCATGGCGAATAGCGGGCTGTCGCCGGGAATCAGGTCCTCGAGTACGCGTTCGCACAACCAACTCTGGCTCGCCTCGAAGAACTGCTCGGCAGCCATGTTGACATAGGCAATACGTCCTTCGCGGTCGAGAACCACGACCGGGTCGGCAAGGGCATTGAGGACGGTTTCGAACCAGTCCTCGCCGCCGGCCTTTCCCTTCGGCTTGTTGCCGTTCTTGCGGGCCAGATTCAAGTTCATGCCGCCGCCGCGCGCGGGCCGAAGTCCTTGCTCGCGCTTTCGTCGGAAGTCGCCGCTGCGAAGAAAATGCGTATCTCAGCGACGACCGCCGCAGGATCGTCGAGACGGTTGATCGCAGCGCGGAAATGGGCCGCACCGTGCAGGCCTGTCGCATACCACCCAAGGTGCTTGCGCGCCATGCGTACGCCGCGCGATGTCCCATGGTGGACGAGTATGTCTTCGAAATGGCGAAGGGCGATCTCGCCCCGCGTGGGCACCGGCGGATCCGGCAGGCGCGCGCCGCCGGCGAGGAAAGCCGCCACTTGGGCCAGGAACCAGGGCCGGCCGCAGGCGCCGCGGCCGACCATCACGCCGTCGGCGCCGGAAAGCGCGCGCGCGCGCGCTGCATCCTCGACCGTGCGGATGTCGCCATTGACGACCACCGGGATCGATACGACTTCCTTGACCCGGCGCACGAAAGCCCAGTTGGCCTGACCCTCGTAGAACTGGCAGCGAGTACGGCCATGGACAGTGATCATGCGGACGCCCGCGGACTCGGCGATACGCGCGATGGCGGGTGCATTGAGGCTGTCGTGGTCCCAGCCCATCCGCATCTTGAGCGTGACCGGCAAGGACACCGCGCGCACGGCCGCCTCGAGAATGCGCCCTACCAGCACCTCGTCGCGCATGAGCGCGGACCCGGCCTGCTTATTGACGACCTTCTTGACCGGACAGCCCATATTGATATCGATCAAGGCGGCGCCACGGTCAGCATTGAGGCGGGCGGCTTCCGCCACCACTTCGGGCTCGCAGCCGGCAAGCTGTACTGCCATCGGAAACTCCTCCGGTCGTGTCGTGCCGAGCTTGAGCGATTCACGCGTGGCGCGCACCATCGCCTGGCTTGCGATCATCTCTGAAACCACGAGGCCGGCGCCCTGCTCCTTGACGAGACGGCGGAACGGCAGGTCCGTGACGCCCGACATGGGTGCGAGAACGACCGGCACTTCGATGCGCACGCTCCCGGCATCGATCGGGCCGAAAGAATTGTTCATTTTTTAGTCATATGATTATGATGATTAAATTCAGGGCAAGATAGCGCGCGGCCATCATCCGCGCAAGCGTAATCACAGGCCCTGTCCCGGAATCGGGAAGGCCCAGGAATCTCTCCCCCGAAGAAGTCTCTCAGGGCCAGTTCCAGTGGATCATCTCGATCACGGATTCGGGCAGCGGCAGGAGCCCGGCCACGAAATCGGTGCTCAACGACAGCAGGACGCCGCCCGCCACCGAGATCAGGATTCCGAGCAGCAAGCGTGCCTCGAAGACCTCGTGCTGGCGGTTGATCAACCAGTTGAACATCACCCGGAACAGCGATGCCGAGCGCTGGATCGGCGCCACCACCGTGATCGGCGCCACCGCGAGCGCCATGTAGCGGAACATCTGGGACAGGCCGACAAACACCGAGGACAGCAGGAACCAGCGCACCGACTGACGGTGGATGGCAAGGACGTGGCCGACGTGGCCCGGCTTCAGAAACAGGAGCGCGATCACCACGGTCGCCGCGATGTAGGAGACCAAGCCGCCGGCGATGCCCGCGCTCACGTCCATGTCCTCGAGCGCCATGCGGATGAACAACGGGCTGACGCCGTATCCGGTGATCGAGAGCAGCGCGAAGGTGTAGCCTTCGGCGTATCTCGGCACGAAGGCCGGCGTCTCCGCTCCCTTGGGAGCCGCCGCCGCGCCGACGCTGCGCGGCGCCGGCTCCGTCGGCGCGGGTTCGAGCGCCGGCTTGGTCTTCGCGGGTGCCGCCCCGCGCCGCCCCCGGCGCTTGATGCCGACCGCGCCGCCGAGGAAGATCAGGGCGATGCCGAGGATTTTGAGCGGCGTCAGGACCTCGCCCAGGAACACGATCGCGAGCGCGATCTTGAGCGGGAAGTCGAGCTGCTGCAACGGCGTCGCGGCGTTGCCGCCGATCGCCTTGGTGGCGCGGTAGTTGCAGTAGCGCCCCCACACGAAATGCAGCACTCCGGCTGCGGCAAGCAGCGCGACGGTCTCAAGGGAGAAGCCCGCGAGAGTCGCGAACGCGCCGGTGGCGAGCGCGGCCGCGAGGAAGATCGGCACCCCCATCGGCACCGTGATCGCCATCGCCTGGGCCACCGTGCCGGTGAGTACGCCACGCCGCACCGCCGCGCCATTGAGGGCGAAGGTGATGGCGGACATGACCGCCAGCAGGCTTCCCAGCCACACCATGAACGCCCCCTCCCGTCAGAATTATATTATTTTTCTAATGCTTACAGTGCACAGCTTAAGCGCTTTCTCGGGGTCCTGCCAGCCTTTAGCCGCGCCCGAGGAGAACATCGGTGACGAACTTGACCCCCGGGTAGGCCAACGTCAGGAACAGGTAGGCCAGCAGCAGCAGACGCGCGGCGCGGCGCCCGGCGAGGCCGCTCAGCCGGTCGGCGGCGATCAGCGCGACGATCACCCCGAAGGCGGCGAGCGCGAACACGGTCTTGTGGGTCGCCTCGAAGAGCCGGCCGTTCTCGCGCCACTCGATCGCCATGCCGCTTGCGAGACCGAGGCCGAGCACCACGGCCGCCGCCGTCATCAGGATGCGCTGCAGGCGCTCGCCGTCGGCGACCGCCGGCAGCACCGCCGTCAGGCGCGTCGGGCGGCGCGCCTTGAGCGCGCGCTCCTGGACGTAGACCGCGGCCCCGGCGATGGCCGCGAGGGTGAACAGCGCGTAGGTCGCGACCGACATCACGATGTGGAGGTTGAGCCACGCTGCCGGGGCGTCCTCGGCGAGCGGCCGCGCCGGGGCCTGGGCCCAGATCGTGGCGATCACGGCGAGCAGCAGGAGGTAGGGGGCGAGCAGCGCGTCGAGGCGCGCGAGCGCCGGCGCGGCCAGGGCGCCGGCCGCGAACAGGGCGAGGGTCGCGGCCACCGTCATCCACAGGGCGGGCGCGAGGCCGGGGCGCCAGCCCGCCTGCAGGTCGAGCCACACCACCAGCACGGTGCCGGCGAGCGCCACCGCGAGCGGCGCCCATAGGCGCGGCCCGCGGCGCGAAACCGCGCTTTCCGCGGCGCCGGCGGGCGCCGTCAGGGCGGCAACGGCGAGCGCCGCGAGCGCGGCCAGGGCGGCAAGATGGAGCAAAACGGGCTGCATGGGCGGCGGAGTATAGCACCCGGCCCCGCCTTGCAACCGCCTTGCAGCCGGCTTCGAGGGGCCCCGGGGACACCTTCGAAGCGCGCGCGACCCCGCAACGGTGCGGCCCGAGGGGACTTTCGGTGCGCCCGGGAAGGGCTTTCCGGGGCCCGATGGCCGCGCCCCACCCGCTTTCGGCCCGCTTCCGGCGCGCGCGTCGGGCTTGGCAGGCTCCGGCGCCGCGATTACCCTCCGCCCCATGACGACGCCCCCCTGCATCGCGCTGATCGTCGCGGCCGGACGCGGCACCCGCTTCGGCGCCCGCCCCCCCGACGACGCCCCCAAGCAGTATTTGCCGCTCGGCGGGGCGAGCGTGCTGCGGCGCGCGGCCGAGGCCTTCGCCGGCGCGCCCGGGATCGACGGCGTGCGCGTCGTGATCCACGGCGACGACCGCGCGCTCTACGAGCGGGCGGTGGCCGGGCTCGGGCTGATGGCGCCGGTGACGGGCGGGGCGACCCGGCGCGACTCGGTGCGGCGCGGGCTCGAGAGCCTGGCCGCCGCGCCCCCCGCCACGGTGCTGATCCACGACGCCGCCCGCCCGCTCGCCGACCGCGCCCTGATCGCCCGCGTGATCGCCGCCCTGGAGACGAGCGACGGCGCGGTGCCGGCGCTGCCGGTGGCCGATTCGCTCAAGCTCGCGCGCGGCGGCATCGTCACCGGCACGGTGCCGCGCGACGGCGTCTATCGCGCCCAGACCCCCCAGGGCTTCCGCTTCGCGGCCATCCTCGACGCCCACCGCCGCGCCGAGGCCGCGGCCGCCGCCGGCCACGACTTCACCGACGACGCCGCCATCGCCGAACACGCCGGGATCGAGGTCGCGCTGGTGCCGGGCGCCGAGGACAACGTCAAGATCACCACCGACGCGGACCTGGCGCGCGCCGCGCGCCTGCTCGCCGCCGGCGCCGAATACCGCACCGGCCACGGGCTCGACGTCCACGCCTTCGACCCCGCCCGCGCGGGCCCGCTGCGCCTGTGCGGCGTGGACGTGCCGGCCGAACACGGCCTCGCGGGCCACTCGGACGCCGACGCCGGCCTGCATGCGCTCACCGACGCGCTGCTCGGCGCGCTCGCGGCGGGCGACATCGGGGAACACTTCCCGCCCTCCGACCCCGCATGGAAGGGCGCGGATTCGGCGCTCTTCCTGTCCCACGCGGCGCGGCTGGTGGCGGCCGCCGGCGGGCGCATCGTCCACGTGGACGTGACCATCGTGTGCGAGGCGCCGAAGGTCGGCCCCCACCGCGCGCACATGCGCCGGCGCATCGCGGAGATCCTCGGGCTCGACCCGGCGCGCGTCAGCGTCAAGGCGACCACCACCGAGCGGCTCGGCGCGCTCGGGCGCGGCGAAGGCATCGCCGCCGAGGCGCTCGCCACCGTCGCCCTGCCCCCCGTCGCGGCGGAGGGGACCCGATGACGCGGCCCGCGCTCAAGCCCTCCGGCGGCCTGCCCGAAGGGGCCTCGTTCTGGCACCCGTCCACGCTGATCGCGACCTGGTTCGGGGTCGGGCTGCTGCCGAAGATGCCCGGCACCTGGGGCTCGCTCGCCGCGCTGCCGATCGCCTGGGTGCTGGCCGACCGCTACGGCCCCTACGCGGTGCTCGCCGCCGGGCTCGCGCTGTTCGCGCTCGGCCTGTGGGCGGTCTCGGCCTACCTGCGGCGCACGCGTGCCAAGGACCCGGGCGAGGTCGTGATCGACGAGGTTTCGGCCCAGCTCGTCGCCTGCGCGCCCGCCGGCACCGACCCGCTCGGCCTCGCCCTCGCCTTCGTCCTGTTCCGCGTCTTCGACGTGATGAAGCCGGGCCCGATCGCCGCGCTCGAGCGCAGGCTGCCGGGCGCCGCGGGCGTGATGGCGGACGACTTCGCGGCGGCGCTCGGCGCGGCCGCGCTGGTGATCCTCTACTACCTGATCCTCGGCCAGCCTAATGCCTTCGGGTAGGCCTTCGGATAGGCCTTCGGAGAGGCCCGTGGACGACGACGGGGCGCCGCGCTACTTCCCGGCGACGGCCACGGCCCGCGCCCGCGACGCGATCGCGCGCGCCGAGGCCGCCGGGCTCACGCTCGCCACCGCCGAATCCTGCACCGGCGGGCTGATCGCGGCCTGCCTCACCGACGTGCCGGGCGCCTCGCGCGTGTTCCTGCGCGGCTACGTCACCTATACCAACGAGGCCAAGAGCGAGCTCCTGGGCGTGCCCGCGGCGCTGTTCGCCGGCGTCGGCGCGGTCAGCGAGGAGGTCGCCCGGGCCATGGCCGAAGGCGCGCTCGGCGCCGCGCGCGTGGACCTCGCCGCCGCCGTCACCGGAATCGCGGGCCCGGGCGGCGCCACCCCCGGCAAGCCGGTCGGGCTGGTCCACATCGCCGCGGCACGGCGCGGCGGCGCCACGCTGCACCTGCGCGAGGTGTTCGCGGGCGACCGCGCCGAGGTCCGCAACCGCGCGGTCGAGGCCGCGCTCGGGCTGCTGTTGCGCCTCATGGACGGCCCGGCGTGAGGGGGCGCGCCACCAGATCGTTTTTCGTCATGCTCGCGCTTGGCGCGAGCATCCACGAGCTTTTGTGTGTGGACGCCCAAGAAAGAACGTGGATGGTCGGCCTTCGCCGACCATGACGAAGGAAAGAGGCCGGCCCCGTGAGCACGAGCATGACGACGGGGACGAAAAACTCGTGGATGGCCGGGTCGAGCCCGGCCATGACGAAGGGAAGAGGCCGGACCCGTGGGCACGAGCATGAAGAAGGGGACGAAAAACTCGCGGATAGTCGGCCTTCACCGACCATGACGAAAGAAAGAAGCCGGCCCCGTGGGCGCGGGCATGACGACGGAGAGGGATCGGGTCCATGACATTTTGCGTCATGGTCGTGCCCGGCACGACCATCCACGGGTTTTTTGCGGTGGTGGATGCACAAAAGAACGTGGATGCTCGCGCCAAGCCCGAGCATGACGAAGGAAAGGCTTTCCCATGATCCAGTTCAGGTCCCCCGCCCCGCTGCCGGTCGGCTACCGCGTGACGCTTCGCAACCTGATCGGCATCGTCGCGCTCGCGGTCCTGGTGTTCGTGCTGCTCGGCGTGATCGTGGTGCAGATCGAGGACGACATCTTCTCGCCGGAGCGCAACCGCGCCGAATCGCTGCTGTGGTTCGCGCTGCTCGCCTTCACCGCCGTGATGGTCGCGACCGGCTACGTGCTGGCGTGGCGCTCGCCGCAACGCTGGGGCATCATCGGGCTCGTCAGGCCGCACCCGCGCTGGATCCTGATCGCGGTCGCGAGCGGCGCGGTGCTGTTCTTCCTGGGCGAGCGCCTCGACGACGCCTTCCGCTTCGGCATCCTCGCCGACTTCGAGCGCGAGTTCGGCGCGGCCATCGCGACCGAGGTGGGGCTGCTCTCGATGCTCGCGGCGCGGGCGCTGCTGCTGCCGGTCGCGCTCGAGGTGCTGTTCCGGGGCGTGCTGCTCAACTTCCTCGCCAACCGGCTCGGCCAGGAGGCCGGGCTGTTCGTCTCGGCGCTGCTGTTCGCGGGCCTGTTCTTCAACGCCGAGCTGCCGATCTCGATGGCCTACGGATTCATCTACGGCCTCGTGTACGGGCTCCTGTTCCTGCGCTCGGGCTCGCTGTGGACCGCCATCGTCGCCCACGGCACCCTCGGCGCGCTGATCGTCGCCAAGGTGGCGTGGGTGTGACGGTCACTCCAATCGGGACACCCATCACGGATAAGTTAATTGTCAGCCGTACAGTGGTTGAATAGTATCGACTCAACACAAAGAAATTCTCATGGGGAGGTTCCAAAGATGAGGGCAGTTGCGCAATTCGCCTTGTGTGGCGTTATTCTGTTCGGGTCGGGCGCCGTTGGGCCGTCAACGGCTGCGGCAAACGTGGCGGACTTCTACAACGGCAAGCAAGTCCGCATGGTCATCGGCGTCTCCCCGGGCGGCGGGTTCGACGCGTTCGGCCGGCTGGTTGCGCGCCATATTGGGCGCCATATTCCAGGTCATCCGACGCTGGTCCCACAGAATTTGCCCGGTGCCTCCGGGCTGACGGCGGTCCAGGGCCTCGCAGGCGATAAGGAAGGGCTTTCGATCGTCCACTTTAACGCGGGAGTGATCCTTCAGTCGGTGACCGCGCCCGACAAAGTCAAAATGGATTTCCGCACGATCGCTTTCCTGGGCTCCGTCTCGTCCGACATGCGCGTCTGCTATGTATGGCACGCGACCGGTATTCGGAATTGGGATGACCTCGTGCAGCGGCCGGTGATCAATCTCGGCGCGACATCACGCGGATCGGCGTCATATCTGGACAGTGCCGTGATGCGGAATGTCATGGGAGTCAACATAAAGCCCATCATCGGCTACCCAGGCACGTCGGAGCGGCTTCTTGCGATCGAGCGCGGTGAGTTGGACGGCGATTGCGGCTCGTTCGAAACCGTTCCCCAAGCCTGGGTGAAGGAAAATAAGGTGGTATTCACGCACCGGAACTCAAGAAGCCCGATTCCGGGCATCGATGTCCCTTACATCGTCGACCTGGCAAAGACGCCGGAGCAAAAAAGGGTGCTCTCGACCGTCCTCATAGTCGCGGATATCTTCCGGCCCTTCGTCGTCAATGCCGATATCCCCGGAGACCGGTTGCAGGCGCTGCGAGGGGCTTTATGGGCAACGGTCGAAGATCGCGAATTCCTCGCCGATGCGGAACGCTCGAAGCGTACCGTGCAGAATCCGATACGGGGCGACGAGGTGCAAAAAATGGTCGAGGACCTCTACGCGACACCGCCGGAAATGATCGAAAAGTCCGCACAAGCCATTCAGTAATAGGGACGCGCGACTTGCGGAGTGGAGCGACGTGATGCCGCTTCCACGTCATGGCCGGGCTCGACCCGGCCATGACGTGTTTTCATTGTTTTCCTGGTCGTGGAGAACGGAAAAACTCGTGGATGCTCGCGTCGTGAAGCTTGTCCTCGGGCCGGCCTTCGGCCGGACCCGTGGGCGCGAGCATGACGAGGGGGAAGGGCCGGGTCTCAAGCGCCGGCGTGACGTGAAGCACGCTATAGGGCAAGGGCTCCCTTCCCGAGTTTTTCCGGCCCTCCACCCACGGCACCCCCGGCGCACACCTCCCCGACGACAACTCGTGATTTTCGGGGTCTTTACCTGCCCTTCATCGCCATGGTGACCTCATCGACGATGTCCTTCGGAAGCGCGAACGTCCGGGCCATGACCTTGGCCAAATGATCCCCGTCGCGCGGGTCGATATCTATGTTCTGTTTGTTCGCGTCCTCCAGAAAAGCCGGATCCTTCATCGTCGCCATGAAGGCGTCGCGCAGCATCTTGACCGTGTCCGGAGAGACGCCGGGCGGCGCGAAGACGGGCCGGTCCATGTCCTGGTTGGCGAAGGCGAACTCCATCATCTGGCGGGTCCTGTCGTCCTTCGCAAACTCGACGATGGCCGGGATGTCGGGGAAATCCGGGTGCCTCTCCAATGCGATCTGGATCGGAATGGAGACAAGCTTTTTCGGGAACCAGTCCGGGCGCGTCGAACGGATCGACGAGATCAGGCCACCGCAGCGGCCATGCACCTCGCCACGCTCCATGGCCAGGTAGACGTTGTTGCCGCCTTCATAGCCGGAAATGATTTTTATGTTCGTGCCGAACAGCGCGTTCACGAGCCTCGGGATCGTCTCCATCTGCGAGCCGGCCCCGGTTCCTCCCACGACGTATTCCTTGGTGAACAAGTCGTCCCATGTCTTTATCGGAGACTCGTGCCACGCGACGCACAGGCCGCTCGCGGTGCTGATCGTACCGAGCCAGTTGAATTGACGGGGATCGAACTGGTCGCTCATCCCGTACAGCGGGGCGAAGGGCGCCGTCGTGTGCACGAGAGCTATATGGGTGCCGTCCTTGGGAGCCGTGTTCGCCATGAAGGTCGTTGCCCTCAATCCGCCGGCTCCCGGCATATGCTGGATGACGATGTTGGGCCTGTTCGGAAGATGCCGGCCCATATGACGGCCGAGCGTCTGGGCATAAACGGCGTAGCCTCCTCCCGCGCCGGCGCTGACGATCAACCGCAAACTGTTCTGCTTGAAAATGTCACCCGGTTCTTTTGCCGAAACGGCGGCCGGACTCATCGCCAGCAACGCGCAGCAGGAAAGAGTAAATATGGATTTTTTCATTTCGACCTCCCCTGATTCACGGTAAATTTTTTCCATATTATGGCTGCAGGCAAAGGCTGGCAACCAAAGGCTGCCCCCGCACACACTTCGCGCTCTCCGTGACTATGGGCAGCAAGCCCAAATCAGGGCCTGCGCCTTAGCGCGATTTTATATCCGGCGGCTTTAAACCCTCCCCGTCCGCCCCATATCGAAAGGACCGGCCGCGCACGCGCCGCCGGTCCCCACACGCACGAACAAGGAGGTCTCCCATGACGCTGCAACTGGGCCAGACCGCCCCCGATTTCGAGGCGGAGACCACGCAAGGCAGGATCAGGTTCCACGAGTGGATCGGCGACTCCTACGCCGTCCTGTTCTCCCACCCCAAGGACTTCACGCCGGTGTGCTCCACCGAGCTCGGCTGCGCGGCGCGGCTCAAGCCGGAGTTCGACAGGCGCGACGCCAAGATCATCGGCCTCTCGGTCGATCCGGTGACCGACCACGAACGCTGGTCCGAGGACATCAAGGCGATCACCGGCGCCGCCCCCAACTACCCCATCATCGGCGACCCGGACCTCAAGGTCTCGAAGCTCTACGGGATGCTGCCGGCCGGCGCCGGGGAGTCGTCCCAGGGCCGCACGGCGGCGGACAACCAGACGGTCCGCAACGTCTTCGTCATTGGCCCCGACAAGAAGATCAAGCTGATCCTGGTCTATCCGATGACCACCGGGCGCAACTTCGACGAAATCCTGCGCGTGCTCGATTCGATCCGGCTCACCTCGGAGCACAAGGTCGCGACCCCGGTGAACTGGAAGCAGGGCGAGAAGGTCATCATCGTCCCCGCCGTCTCCGACGACGAGGCGAAGACGCTCTACCCCCAGGGCTGGCAGGCCCAGCGCCCCTACTGCCGCTTCGTGGACCAGCCCGGCCGCTGAGCCTGCCGGGCGCCGCCGCGCGAAGGCCGTTCCCCCTCCCTCTCTCGGGTGGGGGAAAGCGGCCTTTTCGCATGCCCCTCCCGTGCCCTCCCTTGACGCGCCCCGCCCGCCGGGTCTCCAATCCCGCCAGCGGCCCCACAAGGCGCCGCGACCGACAACAGGGAGCATGACCATGACGTCACGAGGCTTTTTCCGGGGCGTGGCCGCGACGGCCGTCGCCGCCGCGCTGGGGTTCGCGGCGCCCGCCGGCGCGAGCAACATCGTCGAGGAATGGAGCAGGATCCAGGCGCCGAGGCCGCCCGAGCTCAAGAAGGTGAGCGTCAGCCCGAAGGACACGGCGCTGTTCCTGATGGACCTGCAAGACACCAGCTGCGTGCCCGACCGGCGCCCGCGCTGCGCCGTTCAGGTCCCGCAGATCAAGGCGCTGCTGGAGCAGGCCCGCGCCAAGGGCATGCCCGTGGTCCACGCCCATACCAGCTCGGCCAAGCCCGAGAACATCCTGAAGGACGTGGCGCCGGCGAAGGGCGAGCCCATCGTGTCCTCCTCGGTGGACAAGTTCTACAACACCGACCTCGAGAAGATCCTGAAGGACAAGGGCGTGAAGACCGTGATCCTGATCGGCACCTCGGCCGAGGGCACCGTGGTCGGCAGCGCCGTCGGCGGCTCGATTCGCGGCTTCCAGATCGTCGTGCCGGTGGACGGCATGTCCTCCAACGAGCCCTTCGCCGAGCAGTACGTCGCCTGGCACCTGGCGAACTCGCCCGGCACCCGGCGCACCACCACCCTCACCACCATCGGCATGATCGAGATCAAGTGACGGTCCGGGCGGGCGGGCGCCCGCACGATGCGCGCCCGCCCCCCTTCGTCCCGCCCCCCTTCACCCCGATTGCCGGGGCGCCCCGCGCCGTGCCAGACTTCGGCTTCTGTGGCAACGACGGGGGGATCGCATGCTTGCCACGCGTCCGATCATGGGGCTCGCGCTCGCCGCTTTTCTCGCCGCGCTCGCCGGCTGCGCCGCCGGCGGCGGCGGCAACCCGAGCGACGCCCGGCTGCTCTACAACCACTGCCGCGAGGCCAAGGACTTCCTCGCCGCCTATATCCGCCACGAGGGGCCCAAGACCATGGTCGCCGGGCTCAACTACGAGCTCGACGGCCGGCGCACCTACAGCTGCTACTGGAAGGGCGGCCGCGACCAGGCGGCGGCGGAGGCCGAGGCCCTGGCGGCGTGCCGGCAGACCTACATGAAGTGCTACGTCTATGCCCAGGGCAACAGCGAGGAGGACTGGGTGCGCCACGAGCGCGTGACCGCCGCCCAGGAGCAGCAGCGCGCGGTGGACGAGTTCGTGGACGGCTTCATCGAAGGCTTCGGCATCATGGCGACGCCATAGGGCACACGCTCGCTCTCTCCGCCGTCACGGCGGCTCAATCTCCCTCTCCGCCCTTGGGGGCGGAGAGGGTCGGGGAGAGGTGGGGGGCACCATCGAGTGCCATGCGAACGGTGCGCAATACGCCCTCGATATTGCCAAGCACCTCATTGTTCCAGAATCGAATGACGCGATAACCCTGCGCGTTCAATGCAGTCGTCCGCGATTCATCGGACTCGACGGCTTCAGCGTGTTGCCCGCCGTCAATCTCGATCACCAGCTTGCATGCAGGCACGGCAAAATCGACGATATGCCGCCCAATCGGATGTTGTCGCCGTACCTTGACCGGCAGCTTCATCTCGCGCAACCCCCGCCATAGTAGGCGCTCGGCATCAGTCGAGTCGCGCCGTAACCGCCTTGCCCGGCGAGTCCGTGCCCGTAGCGGCATGTCCCCCACCTCACCCAACCCTCTCCGCCCCCAGGGGCGGAGAGGGCTATTTCGCAATGGCGCGGCGGCATTGTCCACTCATATGCGACCGCCCTGCCTCTCACGCGGGGCGCGGCGTTACCTGTCCACCCCGCGCCGGACCGCCTGCACCGCGTTCTCCAGCGCCTCCAGGAAGCGCGAGCGGTCCTGCTTCGAGAAGGCGGGGCCGCCGCCGCGCACCTCGCCGGTATCGCGCAGGTGCGCCATGAGGTCGCGCATGGCGAGCGCGGTGCCGATGCCGGCCTCCGTGAACGACCGCCCGGTCGCGCCGATGACGCGCGCGCCCCTGGCGAGGCAGCGCGCGGCGAGCGGAATGTCCGAGGTCACGGCGATGTCGCCCGCGCCGATATGTTCCGCGATCCAGTCGTCGGCCGCGTCCAGCCCCTCGCCCACCACCACGCGGCGCAGCAGCGGATGGTCGCCGCCCGCGCGCAGCCACGAGTTGCCGACCAGATGGACCGTGAGGCCGTGGCGCTCCGCCACGCGCAGCACCTCGTCCTTGACCGGGCAGGCATCGCCGTCCACGTAGATCTCGAGCATGGGGCGGGGTCGCCGTCGACTCTAGCCGTCATGGTCGGCGAAGGCCGACCATCCACGAGTTTTTGCACGCGAAGCAACGAAAAACACGTGGATGCTCGCCCTCCGGAGAGCATGACGTCGAAAATTACTCACGCCGTGCCGGCGCCGTAGAGCGCCCGGGCGCGCTTCTCGAAGGCGGCGATCATCTTGCGCGAGGCTTCGTCGAACAGGCGGCCCATCATCCCTTCCAGCAGGCGCGAGTGAAACGAGAAGGCGACGTGGAACTCGACCCGCGTGCCCTCCGGGTGGGGATGGAACAGCCAATGGTTCTCCATCGAGCGCATCGGCCCCTTGATGTAGTCCACGTCGATGCGCAACGGCTCCACGCCCTCCCCGAGCGTCACGCGGGAGGTGAAGGTCTCGCGCAGGATGCGGGTGCCGACCACGAGGTCGGCGGTCAGCACGTCGCCCTGGCGCGCCCCGACCCGCGCGGCGAGGCACCACGGCAGGAACTCGGGATAGCGCGCGACGTCCGCCACCAGGTCGAAGACCTGGCGCGGGCCGTACGGGAGAACGCGGGTATCGTCGAATCGGTGCATGGGCGCGGCGCCTCAGTCGTCCCGGCGGGCGATCATACGAAAGCCCCCTCACCCAGCTCCGGGTAGGCGCGCCTATCGCGCGCGCCAACCCTTCTCAACCCTCTCCCCCCGCATGCGGGGGGAGAGGGAAGGGTGAGGGGGGCGGATGCGGCGAAACGCGCCATGATCCTAGGCGCGACCGGCGAGCTTCGCGTCGCGCGCGGCGCGCAGGCGGACGAAATCCTCCCCCGCGAAGTAGCTCGAACGGGTGAGCGGCGAGGAGGAAACCAGCAGGAAGCCCTTGCCGCGCGCGGCGCGGGCGTAGTCCGCGAACTCGTCGGGCGTGACGAAGCGGTCCACCGCGATGTGGCGCGGCGTCGGCTGGAGGTACTGGCCGATGGTGAGGAAGTCCACGTCGGCGGCGCGCAGGTCGTCCATGACCTGATGCACCTCCGCCCTCTCCTCGCCGAGCCCGGCCATGAGGCCCGACTTGGTGAAGATCGAGGGGTCGAGCTGCTTCACGCGGTCGAGCAGCTTGAGCGAATGGAAGTAGCGCGCCCCCGGCCGCACCGTCGCATAGAGGCGCGGCACGGTCTCGAGGTTGTGGTTGTAGACGTCGGGCCGGGCCTCGACCACCGCCTCGATGGCGCCGTCCTTGCGCAGGAAGTCGGGGGTCAGCACCTCGACGGTGGTGGCGGGCGAGGTCTCGCGGATGCGGCGGATGCATGCGACGAACTGGCCGGCGCCGCCGTCGGGCAGGTCGTCGCGGTCGACCGAGGTGATGACGACGTGCTCGAGCCCGAGCCGCGCCACCGCGTCGGCGAGGTGGGCGGGCTCGTCGGGATCGACCCGGCCGGGCTTGCCGGTCTTGACGTTGCAGAAGGCGCAGGCGCGCGTGCAGGTGTCGCCCAGGATCATCACGGTCGCGTGGCGCTGCGACCAGCACTGGCCGATGTTGGGACAGGCCGCCTCCTCGCACACGGTATGGAGCGAGAGCGCGCGCATCAGCTTGCGCGTCTCGAAATACTCGGGCGAGGTCGGCGCCTTGACCCGGATCCAGTCCGGCTTGGGCAGGCGCCTGCCGCCGTCGTTCAGGTTATGGACTTTGCTCACGAACGCTCCTTGCGCGCCTACGCCCTAGATGTGGAGGACCTTGCCGAAGGCGTCAAGCACCGACTCGTGCATCATCTCGCTGAGCGTCGGGTGCGGGAACACGGTCGCCATCAGCTCCGCCTCCGTGGTCTCCAGCGTGCGGCCGATGGCGTAGCCCTGGATCAGCTCCGTCACCTCGGCGCCGATCATGTGGGCGCCCAGGAGCGCGCCGGTCCTGGCGTCGAACACGGTCTTGACGAAGCCCTCCGGCTCGCCCAGCGCGATCGCCTTGCCGTTGCCGATGAAGGGGAAGCGGCCGACCTTGACCTCGAACCCCTGCGCCTTCGCCCCGGCCTCGGTGAGGCCGACGCTCGCCACCTGCGGGCGGCAGTAGGTGCAGCCCGGCACGTTCGCCGGATCGAGCGGGTGGACGCCCTCCACCCCGGCGATGCGCTCGACGCACAGCACGCCCTCGTGCATCGCCTTGTGGGCGAGCCACGGCGGGCCCGCCACGTCGCCAATGGCATAGACGCCGGGCTCGCCGGTGGCGCACCACCGGTCGATGCGGACGTGGCCCTTCTCGAGCCGGACCTTGGTGCCCTCGAGGCCGAGGCCCTCGGTGTTGGCGGCGATGCCGACCGCGAGGATCACGCGGTCGAAGCTCTCCGTCTCGGCCTTGCCTTCCCCCTTTTCGTCCTTGAGGGCCGCGATCTCGGCCCTGACCTTGCCCTTCTCGACCTTGAGCGATTTCACCGTGGTGGCGGTGCGGATCGTCATGCCCTGCTTCCTGAAGGCCTTTTCGGCGAAGGCGGAGACGTCGGCGTCCTCCACCGGCAGGATGCGGTCCATCACCTCGACCACCGTGACGTCCGCGCCGAGGTCGGAGTAGAAGCTCGCGAACTCGATGCCGATGGCGCCCGAGCCGATCACCAGAAGCTTCTTCGGCATGGTCTCCGGGATCATCGCCTCGCGGTAGGTGACGACGTGCCTGCCGTCGGGCTCGAGGCCGGGCAGCGCGCGGGCGCGCGCGCCGGTCGCGATGATGACGTGCTTCGCGGCAAGGCCGTCGAGGGGCTTGCCGTCCTTGTCCGCGACCGCGACCTTGCGCACCCCGCCGGCGCCGATGCCGTCGAGGCGGGCGCTGCCGTTCACGACCGTCACCTTGTGCTTCTTCATCAGCCCGGCGACGCCCTTGGAGAGCTGGCCCGCCACCGCGCGCGAGCGTTCCACCACCTTCTTGAGGTCGATGCCCTCGACCTTGACCTTGAGGCCGAAGTCGGCGGCGTGGCGCGCGAGGTGGGCGATCTCGGCGGTGCGCAGCAGCGCCTTGGTCGGGATGCAGCCCCAGTTGAGGCAGATGCCGCCCAGGTTTTCGCGCTCCACCACGCAGGTCTTCATGCCGAGCTGGGCGGCGCGGACGGCGGCGACGTAGCCGCCGGGACCGCCGCCGATGACGATGAGATCGAAGGACGTTTCGGCCACGGGGCCCTCCTTTGCGAAAATCGGCTACAGGACCAGCCGGACCGGGTGCTCGATCAGTTCCCTGATGGCGCCGAGCAGCTTCGCGCCGAGCGCGCCGTCCACCACCCGGTGGTCGCACGACATGGTGAGCGTCATCATGGTGGCGACGGCCACCTTGCCGTCCTTCGCCACCACCCGCTCCTCGCCCGCGCCGACCGCGAGGATGCAGGCCTGCGGCGGGTTGATGATGGCGGTGAACTCGCGCACCCCGAACATGCCCATGTTGGAGATCGAGAAGGTGCCGCCCTGGTACTCCTCGGGCTTCAGCTTGCCGACGCGCGCGCGCGCCGCGAGGTCCTTCATCTCCGCCGAGATCGCGGCGAGGCCCTTCCGGTCGGCGGCGCGCACGATCGGCGTGATCAGCCCGCCCGCGTCGGTCGCCACCGCGACCGCGACGTCGGCCTGGTCGTAGAGGTTGGCGCCCTCGTCGCTCCACGAGACGTTGGCCTCCGGCACCTTGCGGAGCGCAAGCGCGACGGCGCGGATGACGAAGTCGTTGACGGAGATTTTGAGCGTCCCGTCGGTGTCGTTGATCTCCTTGCGCAGGCCCAGCAGCGCGCCGATGTCGCAATCCATCGTGACGTAGTAGTGCGGCACCGTCTGCTTCGATTCGGTGAGGCGCCGGGCGATCACCTTGCGCATCGAGGAATGGGGCTGCAGGCGCGCCGCGGCGGGACCGAAGGCGCGGCCCTGGCCGGCGAAGATGCCGCCGCCCCCGGCGGTGGCGCCGCCCGAAGCGAGGAACGCCTCCACGTCTGCCCTGACCACGCGCCCGCGCGGGCCGCTGCCCGGCACGCGCGCGAGCTCGAGCCCGGCGTCGCGCGCGCGGCGGCGCGCGAGCGGGGACGCGAACACGCGCCCGTCCGGTGAGGTGACGGCCGCGGCGGGTTTCGGTTCGGCCTTCGGAGCTTCCGGCCCGGGCTCCGCCTTGGCCGCGGGCTTGCTCTCGGTCTTCGGGGCGGGCTTGCTCTCGGGTTTCTGGGCAGGCTTGGGCGCGTCGGCTCCGGCCGATTTCACCGCGGCGTCGAGGGCGGACTTGTCCTCGCCCTCCTCCAGCAGGACCGCGATCGGCGCGTTGACCGCGACCCCCTCGGTGCCCGCGCCCACGAGGATGCGCCCGAGCGTGCCCTCGTCGGCCGCCTCGACCTCCATGGTCGCCTTGTCGGTCTCGATCTCCGCGATCACGTCGCCCGAGCGGATCGCGTCGCCTTCCTTCTTGAGCCAGCTCGCGATCTTGCCCTCGGTCATGGTGGGCGACAGCGCCGGCATCCGGATGGTGATGGCCATGTGTGTTCTCCTTCGCCGCGTCAGGCCCGGTAGGTCACGGACCGCACGCCCGCGATCACGTCGTCCACGTCCGGCAGCGCGAGGCGCTCCAGGTTGGCGGCGTAGGGCAGCGGCACGTCGGCGGCGGTGACGCGGTGGAGCGGCGCATCCAGGTGGTCGAACGCCTGCTCCATGACGCGGGCGGCGATCTCGGAGCCGATGCCGGCGTAGGGCCAGCCCTCCTCCACCGAGACGATGCGATTGGTCTTCTCGAGCGAGCGCACGACGGTCTCGGTGTCGAGCGGGCGCAGGGTGCGCAGGTCGATGACCTCCGCGTCTATCCCCTCCTCCGCCAGCCGGTCGGCGGCCTCGAGGGCGAGCTGCACCATGCGCGAGAAGGCGACGAGGGTGACGTCGGCGCCTTCGCGCACCACGCGCGCCTTGCCGATCGGCACCACGAAGTCGGGGTCCACCGGCACCTCGCCGGAGCGCCCGTAGAGCATCTCGTGCTCGAGGAAGATCACCGGGTTGGGGTCGCGGATCGCCGCCTTGAGCAGGCCCTTGGCGTCGTCGGCCGAGAACGGCGCGACCACCTTTAGGCCGGGGATGTGGGCGTACCAGCTCGAATAGTCCTGGGAGTGCTGGGCGGCGACGCGGGCGGCGGCGCCGTTGGGGCCGCGGAACACCATCTGCGAGCGGATCTGCCCGCCCGACATGTAGAGCGTCTTGGCCGCCGAGTTGATGAGGTGGTCCATGGCCTGCATCGCGAAGTTGAAGGTCATGAACTCGACGATCGGCTTGAGCCCGGCGAAGGCCGCGCCGACCGCGAGACCGGTGAAGCCCGATTCCGTGATCGGCGTGTCCACCACGCGCCGCGCGCCGAACTCCTCGAGCAGCCCCTGGCTCACCTTGTAGGCGCCCTGGTACTCGCCGACCTCCTCGCCCATCAGGAACACGTCCGGGTCGCGGCGCATCTCCTCCGCCATGGCGTCGCGCAGCGCCTCGCGCACGGTCTGGGTCCTGGTCTCCTGGTAGAAGCGCGGATCGACGTCGGAAGGCGGCGGCGCCTTGGGCGCCGCGGGCTTGGGCCCGGCGCCCTTGGGAGCCGGCTTCGCCCCGGCGGCGGGTTTTTCCTCCGGTTTTTCCGCCTTGGCCTCGGCCGCGGGGGCATCCTTGGCGGGCTTCGCGGATTTCGCGGCCTCGTCGAGGGCGGATTTATCCTCGCCCTCCTCCAGCAGGACCGCGATCGGCGCGTTGACCGCGACCCCTTCGGTGCCCTCGCCCACGAGGATGCGCCCGAGCGTGCCCTCGTCGGCCGCCTCGACCTCCATGGTCGCCTTGTCGGTCTCGATCTCCGCGATCACGTCGCCCGAGCGGATCGCGTCGCCCTCCTTCTTGAGCCAGCGGGCGATCTTGCCTTCGGTCATGGTCGGCGACAGCGCCGGCATCAGAACGGGAATCGCCATGGTCGTCAGGCCTCCACCAGCACGTCGGTATAAAGCTCGGAAGGATCGGGCTCGGGGTCGGAGACGGCGAAGTCGGCGGCTTCGGTCACGATCTTCTTGACCTCGTTGTCGATGTCCTTGAGAGCGTCGCGCGACACCTTGTGCTCGTCGAGCAGGATGTCGGCGAGGCCGTTGATCGGGTCGCGCTCCTCGCGCACCTTCTGGACCTCCTCGCGGGTGCGGTAGCGCGCCGGGTCCGACATCGAATGGCCGCGGTAGCGGTAGGTCTCCATCTGCAGGATGTAGGGGCCCTTGCCGGCGCGGCAGTGGGCGATGGCCTCGGCGCCGGCCGCCATCACCGCCATCACGTCCATGCCGTCCACCTTGTGGCCGGGGATGCCGAACGGCTCGCCGCGCCTGTAGAAGTCGGGGCTGGCGGAGGCGCGCGCCACCGAGGTGCCCATGCCGTACTGGTTGTTCTCGATGATGAAGACCACCGGCAGCTTCCACAGCGCCGCCATGTTGAAGCTCTCGAACACCTGGCCCTGGTTGGCGGCGCCGTCGCCGTAATAGGTGAGCGAGACCGCGTCGAGGCCGCGGTAGCGGTGGGCGAAGGCGAGCCCCGCGCCGATCGGCACGCTCGCGCCGACGATGCCGTGCCCGCCGTAGAAGTTCTTCTCGCGCGAGAACATGTGCATCGAGCCGCCCTTGCCCTTGGAGTAGCCGCCGCGCCGCCCGGTCAGCTCCGCCATCACGCCCTTGGGGTCCATGCCGCAGGCCAGCATGTGGCCGTGGTCGCGATAGGTGGTGATGACGGTGTCGTCGGGCTTGGTGTTGGCCTGCATGCCGATCACCACCGCCTCCTGGCCGATGTAGAGGTGGCAGAAGCCCGCGATCTGTCCCTGGCCGTAGAGCTGGCCCGCCTTCTCCTCGAAACGGCGGATCAGCAGCATGTCTCGGTACATGCCGAGCAGGTCGGCCTGACGGGGCTGCTCGCCCCGGGACGGTTTCCGTTTCGCTGCCTTCTTGGGGGCCGGCGCGGTCTTCTTGCCGGCCGCCCGGGACTTGGATTTCGCGGCGCGTGCCATGGTCGGGGTCTGCCTCCGTGCGCGCGTTGGCTCGCGCGCGGTCGATGAACTGCGGGAACGGCCCCGAAGGGCCTCAAGGGAGCGCCACAATACACCCGAATCCCGCGCCCGAAGAAGCAGAAAAATACATTAGAATTCAATGGGATAATGTTATTTAACTGATATGGAGTTAATCAGCTAAATTTCTGTCCTGGAAATACCCATCTCGCGCAATTTTCCCAGCACGACCGCAGCCGCACACGCAAGCTTTGGGCGCGGCGGGCGGCAGCCCGGCCACGGGCGCAGAAGGACCTAGCGCAGCGAGATACGGAGCGCGGCGGCGGTGGCCGGCGGGTCCACCGGGAGCGGCGGCTCGAGCCGGACCAGTCCATCCGTCCGGGGGCCATCCGTCCAGGGCCCGTCCGCCAGGGAGGGATCGGTCGCGCCGGAGGGCACGAGGCCGGTGACGAAGCGCCCGCCCGCCCCCACGCCGATCACCACGTCTTCGCGGCCGACGTAGCCGAGCACGGCACGCACCCGTTCTTCCAGCAGGTCGCGGTCGAGGCTTTCCGGGCGCATGAGGCGCACCCGCTGGGCCAGCGCATCGCGGCGGGCCTCGATACGGGCCAGTTCGATGCCGGCCTCGGCCACTTGCTGGCGCAGCTTGATCCAGGCCAGCAGGCCGCGATCCCCCTGGACGGCGTGATAGGCGAAATAGGCGAACAGGGTCGCGGCCAGGACCGGGCCGACGATGAGGCGCGCACGGGTGCGCAGTTCGCCGAGAAGCGTCATGACGCCGAGGGAATCACAGTGGATTCCCAAGCGTCAATAAAAAAGACTCAAGCGAATCTGGAATCTAGAGAATTATCTTCGAAACGCGAATCAGACTCGTAACTCAATACCTCTCGATTCCTGATTCTTTTATTTCGCCTTCCGATTCTTTTGTTGCGCGCCCCCGGCCCCACCGAATACGCCGGGACCGAACGCGCCCGTGCCGGCGTAGCGGCCCGATGGGCCCAGCAGCTCCTCGATCCGAATCAGCTGGTTGTACTTGGCGAGCCGGTCCGAGCGCGACAGCGAGCCGGTCTTGATCTGGCCGCAGTTGGTGGCGACCGCGAGGTCGGCGATGGTGGCATCCTCAGTCTCGCCCGAACGGTGCGACATCACCGCGCGGTAGCCCGCCTTGTGGGCCATCTCCACCGCCTCCAGGGTCTCCGACAGGGTGCCGATCTGGTTGACCTTGACGAGAATGGCGTTGGCGGTGCCCTTGCGGATGCCGTCGGCGAGCCGCTTCGGGTTGGTGACGAACAGGTCGTCGCCGACCAGTTGCACCCGGTCGCCGAGCGCCGCCGTCAGCCCGGCCC
Organism: Alphaproteobacteria bacterium; assembly: GCA_050485485.1. Lineage (GTDB taxonomy): Bacteria > Pseudomonadota > Alphaproteobacteria > SMXQ01 > SMXQ01 > WHSO01. The sequence goes on from JBJHBM010000017.1 coordinate 33,200, forward strand.
AGCCGTCCCAGTCGTCCTCCGCCATGCCGTCCTCGATCGAGCGGATCGGATAGTTGGCGGCGAGGCCGGCGAGGTACTTCACCATGCCGTCGGAAGTGAGGGTCTTGCCCTCCCCCTTCATGACGTACCTGCCCTTCTCGTAGAACTCGGTCGAGGCGGCGTCGAGCGCCAGCACGACGTCGGTGCCGACCTTGAATCCGGCCTTGGCGACCGCCTTCATGATGAAGTCGAGCGCGGCCTCGGCGGAGGCGAGGTCGGGGGCGAAGCCGCCCTCGTCGCCCACGGCGGTATTGTGGCCCGCCTGCTTGAGGCTGGCGGCGAGCGCGTGGAAGATCTCGGCGCCCCAGCGCACCGCGTCCGCCATGGTCGGCGCGCCCACCGGCATCACCATGAACTCCTGGATGTCGATGGGATTGTCGGCGTGCGCCCCGCCGTTGATGATGTTCATCATCGGCACCGGCAGGGTGCGGGCATGGACCCCGCCGACATAGGCGTAGAGCGGCAGCCGGGCCTCGGCGGCGGCGGCCTTGGCGGCGGCGAGGCTCACGCCGAGGATCGCGTTGGCGCCGAGGCGCTTCTTGTTGGGGGTGCCGTCGAGGTCGATCATGGCGCGGTCGAGGGCGAGCTGGTCCTCGGCGTCCATGCCGGCGAGCGTGTCGAAGATCTCGCCGTTCACGGCCTCCACCGCCTTGCGTACCCCCTTGCCGCCGAAGCGTTTTTTGTCGCCGTCGCGCAGCTCCACCGCCTCGTGGGCACCGGTGGAGGCGCCGGAGGGGACGGCGGCGCGGCCCACGGTGCCGGTCTCCAGCACCACGTCCACCTCGACGGTGGGATTGCCGCGGGAATCGAGGATCTCGCGGGCGACGATGTCGGCGATCTCGGTCATGAAATGCGCTCCGTAAATGACGCTCGGGACGGGATGAAACCGCGAACGGGCGGATGAGAATTACCGGACGGGGATTACCGGGACTTGGCGATCCGGTCAATCTCCATCAGGGTCCCGATCAGCGCCGGCAGGTCGGCGAGCGGCACCATGTTGGGACCGTCGGAGGGCGCCGCGTCGGGATCGCGGTGGGTCTCGACGAACACGCCGGCGACCCCCGCCGCCACCGCGGCGCGCGCCAGCGTCGCGACGAAGCGGCGCTCGCCGCCCGACGCGGTGCCCTGCCCGCCCGGCTGCTGGACCGAGTGGGTGGCGTCGAACACCACCGGGAAGCCGGTCTCGGCCATGATCGGCAGCGCGCGCATGTCGGACACGAGCGTGTTGTAGCCGAACGAGGCGCCGCGCTCGCACAGCAGCACGCGCTCGTTGCCGCCCGCCACCAGCTTGGCGGCGACGTTCTTCATGTCCCAGGGCGCGAGGAACTGGCCCTTCTTGACGTGGATCGCGGCGCCGGTGGCGGCCGCCGCCAGCAGGAGGTCGGTCTGGCGGCACAGGAACGCCGGAATCTGCAGCACGTCGCACACCGCCGCGACCGGCGCGCACTGGGCGGCGTCGTGCACGTCGGTGAGCACCGGCAGGCCGAACTGGCTCTTCACCCGCGCGAGGATCTCGAGCCCTTCCTCCATCCCCACCCCGCGCGCGCTTTCGTGGCTGGTGCGGTTGGCCTTGTCGAAGGACGACTTGTAGACGAGGCCGATGCCGAGCCCCTCCGCCATCTCCTTGAGCGCGCCCGCCATGTCGAGGGCGTGGTTCTGGCTCTCGATGGCGCACGGCCCGGCGATCAGCGCGAGCGGCAGGTCGTTGGCGAAGGCGACGTCCCCCACCGCGACGCGGCGGGGCGCGGCGGCCCGTGCGGCGCCGTCGGCCATCAGACCAGCCGCGACTGGTTGACCGCCGCCTCGACGAAGGAGGCGAACAGCGGGTGCGGGTCGAACGGCTTGGACTTGAGCTCGGGATGGAACTGGACGCCCACGAACCACGGGTGGTCGCGCAGCTCCACAATCTCGGGCAGCTTCTCGTCGGGCGACAGGCCGGCCACCACCAGCCCGGCCTGCTCCAGCCGGTCGCGGTAGTTGATGTTGACCTCGTAGCGGTGGCGGTGGCGCTCGGAAATCACGTCGGCGCCGTAGATGTCGCGCACCTTCGTCCCCGGCAGCAGGCGGCATTCGTAGGCGCCGAGCCGCATGGTGCCGCCCAGGTTGTCGTCGGCGGTGCGGGTCTCCATCGCCTCGCCGCGCATCCATTCGGTCATCAGGCCGACCACCGGCTCCGTCGCCGGGCCGAACTCGGTCGAGCCCGCGCCCCGGATGCCGGCGAGGTTGCGCGCCACCTCGATCACCGCCATCTGCATCCCGAAGCAGATGCCGAAATAGGGCACGTTCTTCTCGCGCGCGAAGCGGGCCGCCTCGATCTTGCCCTGGGCGCCGCGCTCGCCGAAGCCGCCCGGCACCAGGATTCCGTGGACCTGCTCGAGGCGCTCGAGCGTGCCGTCCTGCTCGAAAATCTCCGATTCGATCCAGTTGAGGTTGACGCGCACGTTGTTGGCGATGCCGCCGTGGGTCAGCGCCTCCGACAGCGACTTGTAGGAATCGAGCAGCGCCGTGTACTTGCCGACCACGGCGATGCGCACCTCGCCCTCGGGCTTGCGGATGCGCTCGAGGATGTTGAGCCAGCGCGACAGGTCCGGCTCGCGCGAATGGTCGAGCCCGAAATGCTCCAGCACCGCGCGGTCGAGCCCCTCGGCGTGATAGGCGATCGGCACCTGGTAGATGGTGTCCACGTCGAGCGCCTGGATCACCGCGTGCGGGCGCACGTTGCAGAACTGGGCGATCTTGCGGCGCTCCTCGGGCGGGATCGGCCGGTCGGCGCGGCACAGGAGCGCGTCCGGCTGGATCCCTACCGACAGCAGCTCCTTGACCGAATGCTGGGTCGGCTTGGTCTTGAGCTCGCCCGCGGTCGGGATGTAAGGCAGCAGCGTGAGGTGGATGTACATCGACCGCTCGGGCCCGACCTCGTTGCCGAACTGGCGGATCGCCTCCAGGAACGGCAGGCCCTCGATGTCGCCCACGGTGCCGCCGATCTCCACCAGCACGAAGTCCGCCTCGCCGGGATCGGAGGCGAAGAACTCCTTGATGGCGTCGGTGACGTGGGGGATCACCTGCACGGTGGCGCCGAGGTAGTCGCCGTGGCGCTCGCGCGCGATCACGGTCGAGTAGATGCGCCCCGTGGTGACGTTGTCGCTCTGGCGCGACGGCACGCCGGTGAAGCGCTCGTAATGGCCGAGATCGAGGTCGGTTTCCGCGCCGTCGTCGGTGACGTACACCTCGCCGTGCTGGGTCGGCGACATGGTGCCGGGATCGACGTTGAGATAAGGGTCGAGCTTGCGGAGACGAACCTTGAAGCCCCGGGCCTGAAGGAGAGCCCCGAGCGCCGCCGAGGCAAGTCCCTTGCCCAGCGAGGACACGACGCCACCGGTGATAAAGATGAACCGCGTCATGGGTGGGCAGAATACATCATCGCGCGTCCGCCACCGATTCAAAACTTGCGACATCACGACGCCGCGCCGGAACCGTCGGAAACCCTGTGCCAGCGAAAAGGGCGGCCCGTACCGTGCCGCCCTCGTTCCGCTCGCTCCGGTGCGTCGCCCCGGCCATGCCTAGCGACCGAGCGGCGCGGCGGGCTGCCCCGCCGGCGGTGCCGGCTGCGCGGGCGCGCCGGGCTGGGCCGGCGCCGCCGGGATCGGCACGGCGTCGAGCACCGAACGCGGCTTGCGCTCCTCGCTCGCGAGGATCGCGAGCGTGAGCGAGGTGCAGATGAACAATGTCGCCAGCACGGCGGTGGTGCGGGTCAGCAGGTTGGACTTCCCACGCCCGCCCATCATGCCGCTGGCGCCGCCGCCGATGCCGAGCGCGCCGCCTTCGGAACGCTGCATCAGGATCACCGCGACCAGCGAGATCGCGAGCAGGAGATGGATGACGAGAAGTATGGTGGTCATGTGACCTAGCTTGGCTCCCGGCCGAATTTCGGCAGGAACATAGTTCCATCGCGGCGCGATTGAAAGGGGCAATTCCGGGACCGAAATCCCGGCCTGCCCCCGCCGCGTCAGGCTCCCTGGTCAGGGCCCCGGGTCGGGGCCTTAGGTCAAGGGCAGGCGCGCGCGATGGCGAGGAACGAGGCCGCGTCCAGGCTCGCGCCGCCGATCAGCCCGCCGTCCACGTCGGCGACGGCCAGAAGCGCCTTCGCATTCTCGGGCTTCATCGAGCCGCCGTAGAGAATCCGCACGCCCTCGGCGTCCGCCATGCGCCGCGCGAGCCGCGCGCGGATATGGGCATGGGCCTCGGCCACCTCGGCGGTCGTGGGGGTGCGCCCGGTGCCGATCGCCCAGACCGGCTCGTAGGCGATCACGGTATTGGCGGCGGTCGCGCCGTCGGGCAGCGAGCCCGCCACCTGGCGCGCGAGCACATCGAGGGTCGCGCCCGCGTCGCGCTCGGCCTCGGTCTCGCCGACGCAGATAATGGCGGCGAGACCGACGCGCTGGGCGGCCTGGGCCTTGGCGCGCACCATGGCATCGTCCTCGCCGTGGTCGGTACGGCGCTCCGAATGGCCGACGATGACGTAGGAAGCGCCCGCCGCCGCCAGCATCGGCGCGGAGATGTCGCCGGTATGCGCGCCCGTGTCGCGCGCGTGGCAGTCCTGGCCGCCGGTCTGGATGTCGCTGCCGTCCACCACGTGGGAGACGGCCGCCAGCACCACGGCGGGCGGGCACAGCAGCAGCTCGCACGCCAGCCTCTCGCGCAGCGCCGCCGCGAGCACCGCCTTGGCGAGCGCGACACCGTCGGCGCCGCCCGCATTCATCTTCCAGTTGCCGGCGATCAGGGGGTTCGGTCGAGGCACGGGCGTTCCATCCATCGGTTGGATTTTGCGTTGGGGAACGGCTGTTTAGCATGGCGGGGCCGACGCTTCAAAGGCCGCCGCCCGGAGGTATTCGGCTGTTGCGGCCCGGCAGGCGCGCACCTATGATGCCCGCGCGCGGCCGAGCTCGTATCACGCGGAGAGCCGCTTTCCGTTTCAAAGACTTAACGGGCGTTGTTGAGAGATGCTTCAAGCCTTACGCGAACAGACCTCTTCGTGGGTGGTCAAAATCCTGCTGGGACTGCTGATCCTGAGCTTCGCGGTCTGGGGCATCAACGACATCTTCCTGGGCGAGCGCGACCCGACGGTGGCCGAGGTCGGCGACATCAAGATCACCCGGTCGCAGGTCAACGACGAGGTGCGCCAGGAGATCAACCGCCTGCAGCCGCTGTTCGGCGGCCGGCTCGACCGCGGCGAAGCCGACCGCATAGGCATCACCGGCCAGGTGGTCGAGAACATGGTCAGCCGCGCCCTCGTCGTGCAGGGCGCGGGCGACCTCGGCATCGTCATCTCCGACGAGCAGGTGGCGCGCCGCATCATGTCGGACGAGACGTTCTTCAGTGCGCGCGGCCAGTTCGACCGCAACGTCTTCGTCCAGGTGCTGGCGCGCGCCGGGATGTCGGAGGGATACTACGTCGCGAGCCTCAAGCGCGACCTCGCCGCCGCAGAGATCGGCGGCGCGATCCATGCCGCCGCCCGCGCCCCGGCCGCGATGCTCGAGCCCCTGGTGACGTACCGCGCCGAGCGGCGCGTCGCCCGCGCGCTGCGGGTGCCGGCACCGGGCGCGGAAACAGTCCCCGACCCCTCGCCCGCCGAGATCGAGTCCTATTATCAGGCGAACCTGCCGCGCTTCATGGCGCCGCCCAACCGCGACGTCAGCTACGTCCACCTCGACCCGGCGGTGGTCGCGAAGGAAATCCAGATCTCCGAGGAGCGCATCAAGCGGGCCTACGATGAACTGCGCGACCACTTCACGGTGCGCGACCGGCGCGACCTGGAGCAGGTGGTGCTCAAGACCCGCGAGCAGGCGGAGACCGTCGCCAGGGCGATCGCGGCAGGCCGCTCGCTGGAACAGGCCGCCGAGGCGGCGGGCGACGGGGCGCGGCCCGTGCGGCTCGGCTGGATCGAGCGCGGAGACATCCTGCCCGACCTCGCCGAGCCGGTGTTCGCGCTCTCCAAGGGCGGCGTCACCCAGCCGGTGCGCTCGCCGCTCGGCTGGCACATCGTCCGCGTCCTCGACGCCGAGCAGGGCCGCGTGCGGCCGCTCGCCGAGGTGCGCGACGAGATCCGCGACGAGATCGCCCAGCGCGAGGCGGTGGACGCCATCTACGGCATGATCAACCAGCTCGAGGACGCGCTCGCGGCCGGCGGCTCCATCGAGGACGCGGCGCGCCAGCTCAACGTGCGGGCGGTCCGCGTCACCGGGCTGGACGCGCGCGGACAGCTCGCCGACAGCAGCCGCGCCGATGGTCTCGCCGCGACGCCGGAGTTCCTGCGCATGGCCTTCGAGACGCCGGTAGGCCAGGACTCGCAGCTCGGCGAAACCCCCGACGGCGGCTTCTTCGTGGTGCGCGTCCACAGCGCGCGCCCAGCCGAACCGCGCCCGCTCGAGCGGGTGCGCGCGGAAGCCGTCGCCGCCTGGAAGGCGGATCGCCGCCGCGAGGCGTCGGAGCGCCGCGCCGCCGCGATTCTCGATCGCATCCGCAAGGGCGAGAGTCTCGACGCGGTGGCCCGCGCCGAGAAGCTCGACGCCATCACCTCTCCCGCCTTCACGCGCCTCAGCCACGACGCCGAGAGCGGCCTGCCCGCCGCGCTGATGGACCAGCTGTTCACGCTCCGGACCGGCGAGGCCGCCATGGCCGAGACCGACGACGGCCACGCCGTCGCGGTGCTGACCGAGGTGCGCGCGCCCACCGCCCAGGAACGGACCGACACCGCCGCCAGCCTCCAGGCCGAGCTGCGCGACGGCATCGCCGGCGACCTGTTCGAGCAGTTCGTGTCGAGCCTGCGCGGGCGCTACTCGGTCCGCATCAACCGGAACGTGCTCGCCGCCGACGAAGGCCGCTAGCCCCATGACCGCCTTCCTGCCGGAAGCCCCCGCCTTCGAAGCGACCTACGGTGCGGGCCGGGCCCAGCTCGTCCACACCCGCCTGGTCGCCGACCTGGAAACGCCGGTCTCCGCCTTTCTCAAGCTCGCGCGCGGCGCGCCCATGAGCTTCCTGTTCGAATCGGTCGAGGGCGGCGCGGCGCGCGGGCGCTATTCCGTGATCGGGCTCGCGCCCGACCTCGTCTGGCGGTGCCGCGGCGATGCCGCCGAAATCAACCGCGCCGCGCGCACCGATCCGGAGGCATTCCGGCCATGTCCCGCGCCGACGCTGGACTCGCTGCGCGCGCTGATCGCCGAATGCCGGCTCGACGTGCCCGACGGCCTGCCACCGATGGCGAGCGGCCTGTTCGGCTACATGGGCTACGACACGGTGCGGCTGATGGAGCGGCTGCCCGACGCCAACCCCGATACGCTCGGCGTGCCCGACGGCATGTTCCTGCGCCCCACCATCATCGCCATCTTCGACAACATCGAAGACGTGGTGACGCTCATCACCCCGGTGTGGCCCGACGTTTCCGTGACGGCCGCCGACGCCCTGGCGGCGGCGCGCGCGCGGCTCGAGGAGATGGTGGCGGCGCTGGCCGCGCCGCTCGACCATGCGCTCACGACCTCCGATGCGGATTCGCCGCCGCCGGTGCCGGTCTCCAACACGACGCGCGCGCGCTATCACGAGATGGTGGCGAAGGCGAAGGACTACATCCTGGCGGGCGACATCTTCCAGGTGGTGCCGTCGCAGCGCTTCGCCTTGCCCTTCACCCTGCCGCCGATCGCGCTCTACCGGGCGCTGCGCCGCCTTAACCCGTCGCCGTTCCTGTTCTTCCTCGATTTCGGCGCCTTCTCCGTGGTGGGATCCAGCCCCGAGATCCTGGTGCGGGTGCGCGACGGCGAGGTCACCATCCGCCCCATCGCCGGCACCCGGCCGCGCGGCGCCGACGCGGTGGAGGACAAGCGGCTGGAGGAGGACCTGCTCGCCGACCCCAAGGAGATCGCCGAGCACCTGATGCTGCTCGACCTCGGGCGCAACGACGTGGGCCGGGTGGCGCAGGTCGGCTCCGTGCGCGTCACCGAGCAGATGGTGATCGAGCGCTACTCCCACGTCATGCACATCGTCTCGAACGTGGTGGGCGCGATCCGCGACGACCTCTCGCCGCTCGACGCCCTGATCGCGGGCTTTCCGGCGGGCACCGTCTCGGGCGCGCCCAAGGTGCGGGCGATGGAGATCATCGACGAGCTGGAAGGCGCGCGGCGCGGCATCTACGCGGGCGCGGTCGGCTATTTCGCGGCCAACGGCACGATGGACACCTGCATCGCGCTGCGCACCGCCGTGGTCAAGGACGGCACCGTGTATGTCCAGGCCGGCGGCGGCGTGGTCGCCGATTCCGACCCCGAGGCCGAGTACCAGGAAAGCTGCAACAAGGCGCGCGCGCTGATCCGCGCCGCCGAGGAAGCGGTCAAGTTCGCGGCCGGGCGCTGAACGCACCGCCCCGCTTCCCGGCGGGCGGCGCCATGCTAACATGAAAGCCCGACACCGCCGCGACCGGAGGCCCCCATGCGCGCTGCCGCCACCGTCCTGTCCGCGTCCGCCCTCCTCCTCGCCGCCGCCGGCGCGGCGGCCCTTGCGCCGGTGCCAGCGCGCGCCCAGCTCATGGACCTCCTGACCGCCCCCAAGACCCTGATCGACCGCGCCATCGAGGCGCGCAAGGCCGAGGACATCGTCGAGGACAACCGCATCGTGGTCGAGATCAACAAGGTCATGGCGGGCCTCGGCACGATCCGGGCCTCGACCGAAATCTACGAGCAGCGCCTGCTGGTCACCGGCATCTTCGACGACAAGTCCACCTATGACCGCTTCCGCGCCGGGGTGGACAAGGTCAAGGGCATCAAAAAGCTCGACTGGCACGTCCTCCACATGACGACGGCCGAGCAGGAGCGGCGCAAGAAGGACATGATCGACTGGGCCGACGCGCTGGTGCTCGGGACCAAGGTGCGCGCCAACCTGATCGGCACGCGCGGCGTCGCCGACGTCAACATCCGCACGGCGGTGGACGCCTTCTCGACCGTCTACGTGCTGGGCCGCGCCCGCTCCCAGGAGGAGATGAAGCGGGCGATCGAGACGATCCGGGGAACCGAGGGCGTGAAAAAGGTCGTGAACTACGCATACGTGAGGCCCTGATCCGCGACTGGGCGCGCGGATCTGGGCCGGTCGCGACGCAGGACGGCCGTTCGTTACGCCCTGCGCCGCGACATCATGACGAGGCCACCGACGATGCCGATCACCCCGAGGATGAGGTAGATCATGGTGCTGTCGGTAAAGCGCCCCGTGAAGGCTTCGGAAATGCGGTCCATGGGGGAATCGCTCGCGTTGATTCCGAAGGCGAGCAGGACGATCCCGAGAACCAGGATGACGATCCCCGCTGCGCGGCTGGACATGGCTTCCTCCTTCGTTCTTTTTCGACGCGCGGCTTAGGGCGCTTGGGCCCGGCGGCGGCGTCGTTCCGCGGGAGAAACGCCGGACTACCGGAGTAGGTTCCGGAGGAAAAAATTCAGGGGCGGCGGGCGGCGGCGACCGGGGCGCTCTCGACCAGCGCGCTCAGCGGCGCGAGCTGCAGGCCCTTCCCGGCCAGGGTCGGCAGCCACGCCTCCAGCGCGTCCAGGGTGACGTCGTAAGGGTGGCCGATGGCGATGGCGCGGCCCTCGGCCAGCGCCTTGCGCTCCAGCTCGCGCAGCTGGCGCTCCACCGCCTCGCGGGTGCGGGTATCGTCGAGGAACACCTGGCGCGAGGCCGCCGGCACGCCCCACAGGCGCGCGCGGGTATAGGCCACCGTCTCGCGGGTGGTGCGCGAATCGAGGAACAGCAGGCCGCGCAGGTGCAGTTCCGCCAGCACCACGTCCATGCCGGCGGCATCCGCCGTGAAGCGGCTGCCCATGTGGTTGTTGATACCGACGTAGCCCTCCAGGCGGCCGAGCGCCCAGGCGAGGCGCGCGCGGATCTCCTCCGGCGGCCGCCCGGCCTTGAGCGTGTTGGGCCCGGCGTCGGCGTCGCCCTCGGGCTCCATGGAAACGTGTACCAGCAGCTCGTGGCCGGCCGCGCGCGCCGCCGCCGCCTGCGCCGCGACGGCCGGGGCATAGGGCAGATAGGCGAGCGTCACCGCCGCCGGCAGGCGCGCCGCCCGCGCGCTGCGGGCATGGTCGAGGCCGAGATCGTCGATCACGAGGCCGATCATCGGCTTGCCCGGATCGAGCGGAACGTCGGCCGCATGGCGCCGCCATGCGGGCAGCGCGGCCTCCTGCACCGGCGGCAGGGCGGTCCCGAGGATGGGCGGCGGCACGGCGGCGGTCCCGGGCGGAAGCAGCGGCGCCGCCTCCGGCGCCTCATAGGCAGGTGCGGGCGCGGGCATGGGCACGGGGACGGCGGCTTGGGGCACGGCACGGGGCGCCTCGGCGCGCTCGCGCGGCGGCTCGAACAGGAGCCCGAGACCGAGGCCGAGCGCGAGTCCTGCCGCCAGCACCGCGAGGACCAGGATGACGATGCGATGGCGCCGGCCGAAGATGCGCGGACGCTCGGGCGGGGGCGGCTGGACGGGCTCGGACAGGGCGGGCTCCTCGGGCGCGGGCTACGATGCCGGAAAACGAGGCCGCTAGAGCCGGACCCGGCCGAGGCGCAGCGCGTTCGCGATCACCGAGACCGAGCTCAGGCTCATGGCCGCACCCGCGATCATGGGCGACAGCAGCAGGCCGAACACAGGATAGAGCACCCCCGCCGCGATGGGAATCCCGAGCGTGTTGTAGCCGAAGGCGAACACCAGGTTCTGGCGGATGTTGGTCATGGTCGCGCGCGACAGGCGGCGGGCGCGCGCCACCGCGCGCAGGTCGCCCTTGACCAGCGTGACGCCGGCGCTCTCCATCGCGACGTCGGTGCCGGTGCCCATGGCGATGCCCACGTGCGCCGACGCGAGCGCGGGCGCGTCGTTGATGCCGTCGCCCGCCATGGCGACGATGCGGCCCTCGGCGCGCAGCGCCCGCACGATCTCGCCCTTGTCCTCGGGCGCCACGTCGGCGCGCACCTCCGCGACACCGAGGCGCGCCGCCACGGCCTCCGCCGTGATCCGGTTGTCGCCGGTCACCATCACGATGCGCACGCCGTCGTCGGCGAGCAGGCGCAGCGCTTCGGGCGTGGTCTCCTTGACCGGGTCGGCGACCGCGACGAGGCCCGCCGCCTTGCCGTCCACCGCGAGGAACATGACGGTGGCGCCCTCCTTGCGGAGCGCGTCGGCGCGCCCGGCCAGGGCGGCCACGTCGGCGCCGGCCGCGTCCATCAGGGCGCGGTTGCCGAGCGCGAGCGCGCGGCCTTCGGCGCGGCCGGTGACGCCCTTGCCGACGACCGCCCGGAAGCCCTCCACCGCGGGTGCGGCGATTTCCTCGGCCTCGGCCCCGGCGACGATCGCCGCCGCGAGCGGATGCTCGCTGCCGCGCTCGAGGGCGGTGGCGAGGCGCAGCACATCGGCGCGCGCGAAGCCCGGCGCCGCCTCGGCGTCGAGGAAGCGCGGACGGCCCTCGGTCAGGGTGCCGGTCTTGTCCAGCGCGACCACGCGGGCCTCTTTCAGC
>JBJHBM010000018.1:0-43144 GCA_050485485.1 Alphaproteobacteria bacterium
GCCTGACCATGGCGCCCTACAGCCCGCCTGTCGTGCGTCCTGGCGAGATCGTGTGCCGCCTCGACGAGCTGGTCGATCCGCCGACGCGGGCGTTCCTGCTGCGCTTCGACGATGGCGAGGAGGTCGAAATCTTCGTGGTGCGCAAAGACGATGCCGCCTACGCCTACGTCAACGACTGTCCGCACCAGGGATTGCCGCTCAACTGGAAGCAGGACGTGTTCCTGACCTACGACAGCGCGCGGATCCTGTGCGTGATGCACGGCGCCACCTTCCGTATCGAGACCGGCGAGGTGGTGTCGGGGCCGATGCCCGCGGATTGCCGGCTTCTCAAGGTGCCGATCACGGTCGAGAGCGGCGAGATCCGCCTGGCGCCGCGCGAGGGTTAGGGGCGGACTTGTATCGCCGGTACGGTCCGCCATAATTGCCGGCGGGCGCCCCGAAAACCCGCAACGGGCGCGCGAAAAACGCCGGGCCCCGCGCCCGCGACACGGACCCAGGGAGAGGCCCCATGCCGAGCGATCCGACCGTTCCCGTACCCGCCGACCTCGCCGCCCGCGCCTGGGCGGACCAGGCGCGCTACCGCGAGATGTACGCCGCCTCGATCGCGGACCCGGACGCGTTCTGGGGGGAGCACGGCCGGCGCATCGACTGGATGCGGCCCTACACCAAGGTCGGCAACGCGAGCTTCGCGGGCGAGGTCTCGATCCGCTGGTACGAGGACGGCACGCTCAACGCCTGCGCCAACTGCGTCGACCGCCACCTCCCGCGGCATGCCGACCGGACGGCGATCATCTGGGAAGGCGACGATCCCGCCGAGGACGCCCGCATCACCTACCGCGAGCTGCATCGCCAGGTGTGCAGGCTCGCCAACGTGCTCAAGGCGCGCGGCGTCGGCAAGGGCGACCGCGTCACCATCTACATGCCGATGATCCCGGAGGCGGCCTACGCGATGCTGGCCTGCGCGCGCATCGGCGCGATCCATTCGGTGGTGTTCGGCGGGTTCTCCCCCGATTCGCTCGCGGGCCGCATCCAGGACTGCGCGTCGCGCTGCGTCATCACCGCCGACGAGGGCATCCGCGGCGGCCGGAAGATCCCCCTCAAGGCCAACACCGACGAGGCCGTCGCCAAGTGCGCGGGCGTGGACACGGTCGTCGTGGTGCGGCGCACCGGCGGCGAGATCGGCTGGGTCGCGGGCCGCGACGTCTGGTACCACGAGGCGATGGCGGAAGCCGCCGAGGACTGCCCGCCCGAGGAGATGGGCGCGGAGGATCCGCTGTTCATCCTCTACACCTCGGGCTCGACCGGCAAGCCCAAGGGGGTGCTGCACACCACCGGCGGCTACATGGTCTATGCCGCGATGACGCACCAGTACGTGTTCGACTACCACGACGGCGACATCTACTGGTGCACCGCCGACGTCGGCTGGATCACCGGCCACAGTTACATCGTCTACGGCCCGCTCGCCAACGGCGCCACCACGCTGATGTTCGAGGGCGTGCCCAACCACCCCGACTTCTCGCGCTTCTGGCAGGTGGTGGACAAGCACGCGGTCAACATCTTCTACACCGCCCCCACCGCGATCCGCGCGCTGATGCAGCACGGCAAGGAGCCGGTGCAGAAGACCTCGCGCGCGTCGCTCCGCATCCTCGGCACGGTGGGCGAGCCGATCAATCCCGAGGCCTGGCGCTGGTACCACGAGACGGTGGGCGAGAAGCGCTGTCCGGTGGTGGATACCTGGTGGCAGACCGAGACCGGCGGCATCCTGATCACGCCGCTGCCGGGCGCGACGCCGCTCAAGCCCGGCTCCGCCACGCTGCCGTTCTTCGGCGTGCGCCCCGAGCTGGTGCACCACGACGGCGCACCCATCGAGGGCGAGGGCGTCGGCAACCTGTGCCTCGCCGCCTCCTGGCCCGGCCAGATGCGCACCGTCTACGGCGATCACAAGCGCTTCGTCGAAACCTATTTCAGCCAGTTCCCCGGCAGGTATTTCACCGGCGACGGCTGCCGCCGCGACAAGGACGGCTACTACTGGATCACAGGGCGCGTGGACGACGTGCTCAACGTCGCCGGCCACCGCCTCGGCACCGCCGAGATCGAGAGCGCGCTGGTGGCCCATCCCCAGGTCTCGGAGGCCGCGGTGGTGGGCTACCCCCACGACATCAAGGGCCAGGGCATCTACTGCTACGTCACGCTGATGGACGGGGCCGCGCCGAGCGACGCGCTGCGCCAGGAGCTGGTCCAGTGGGTGCGCAAGGAGATCGGCCCCATCGCCACCCCCGACCGCGTCCAGTGGGCGCCGGGCCTGCCCAAGACGCGTTCCGGCAAGATCATGCGCCGCATCCTCCGCAAGATCGCCGCCAACGAGCACCAGGACCTCGGCGACACCTCCACCCTCGCCGACCCCGCCGTCGTGCGCCAGCTGGTGGACGACCGGCTCAACCGCTGACCGAAGGATTTCCCGTGGACGACAAGCTCGCCATCATCCTGCTCACGACACTGCTGCCGGCCTTCGTGGTCGCCTACGTGCTGCGCACCAACGGCAAGACCCTCAATTTCGCGGTCTTCGGCGGCACGCTGGTCTACGTGCTGTCGATCGTGATGATCTACGCCTTCATCTATCTCGCCGACTATATGAACATGCGCGCGGACGATCTCGTCCTTTTGCTGCCCCTACTGGTGGCAGGGCTGGTATTCTTCCTGCTCCGAGGCTCGAGCATAGGGGACCAGAAATGACGCCCGCCAAGACCATCCCGTCCGCCCTCGCCCTGCCCTTCATGGCGCTGGCCGCCCTGCTGCTGACGGCGCCCCCGGCACCGGCGCAGTCCGTGGACGGCAAGGCCGCCTACGACCGGCGCTGCGCGCGCTGCCACACGGTGGCCCAGGCGCTCGACTACATGCGCCCGCACACGGAAGCGGCGGCGCGCGTCACGTGGCTCGACGAAAAGCTCGCCACCCATTACGCGCGCGACGCCAAGGACCGCGCGGCCATCGTCGCCTTCCTCGAGGAGATGCTCGCCGCCGAGGGCGGGAAGGCGGACGGCAAGACAGGTGGGAAGTAGCGCACCCTACCTGAGCGCGAACAGGACCACGGCCGCGAGGATCGCCGCGAGCGCGGCAATCAGGACGACAACGGCGGGATCGGCGCGCATGGGTGTCTCCTCCTCGGTCCGGTCGGGCGCGGGTGCGGTCAATCGTAGTCGAAGCGCTCGCTGACGACGCGCCCGGGCGGGACGCCGAGCGCGCGCAGCGCGCGCGACGCCGCCGTCACCATCGGCGGCGGCCCGCACAGGTAGGCGCGCACTTGGGCCGGGTCGATCGCGTCCGCGAGCAGGGGACCGAGGGTCTCGGAATCGAGCCGGCCGACGCGGCCGTCCCAGCCGGGGGGCGGCTCCGACACCACGAAATCCACCGCGAGGTCGAGCACCCCCCGGAGCGTCTCGATCTCGCGGCGCATCACCACCTGTTCCGCCGTGCGGTTGCCGTAGATCAGGCGGAAACGGCGCGGGTCGCGCGACGCCGCCGCCGCACGCAGGATCGACAGGATCGGCGCGAGCCCGACACCGCCCGCGAGCAGCAGCACCGTCTCCGACGCCGGGCCGGGCGCGAGCGTGAAGGCGCCGTAGGGCCCGTCGAGCCACGCCCGCGCGCCCACCGGGATGTCGCGGAGCGTGCGGGTGAAGTCGCCCGCCTCCCGGATCAGGAACTCGGCGCGGCCGGGCACGCCCTGGCCGGGCGCCGACAGGATCGAGAACGGGTTTTCGTGGATGCCGAACGGATGGCGGCGCACCTTGAGCCAGGCGAACTGCCCGGCGCGGTAGGGGAACAGGCCGCGCTCCGCATCCAGCGCGAGCAGCCAGCGGCCGGGGCCGAGCTCGCGCACCTCCGCCACACGGAACGGGCGGCGCAGAAGCCCGAGCGGGCGCAGCACATAGACATGGACGAGCGAAGCCACGGCGAGCGCGAACAGTGCCCACCACAGTGCCGCGACCGGCGGTTCGGGCGAAATCTGGCCGACCGTGAGGGCGTGATGGAGCCCGGCGCCGGCGATCACGAGGGCGCCCACCGCATGGCTCGCGCGCCAAGCCTCGTAGCCGACCGGCAGGCGCGCGCGGTGGACCGCCAGCGCCATCAGCACCAGCAGCAGCACCCAGGCGACGACGCCCGACAGGAACGGCGCGGCGGTGAAGGTGGCCCAGACTTGGCGCAGATAGGCGCCGGGATCGGTGGCGAGCCGTCCTGCGCCGTAGAGGAAAGGGTGCAGCACCAGGAAGATCATCACGGCGCGCGCCATCAGCGTGTGCAGGCGCATCACCGTGTCCACGCCGACGCGCCCGCTGACGGTGCGGAAGCGCCCGGTGATGAAGAACTGCGCGAGCAGCATGGCGTAGCCCGCGAAGGCGAGGCCGGTGCCGAGCTCCGACAGGACGTCCATGCCGTCGGGCACCGCGATCCAGGCCGCGGCGAGCGGCGCGAGCGCAAGCGTCACGTAGCCTACGGCCAACCCCGCCGGGCCGGGCGCGAACGGGCGCGGCGGCCCCGCAGGCGTGGAGATATCTGTCATGGACCCCTTTCGGCTGCGCGGATGTGCTGAAATAACCAACGATCCGGGCATCATATGGTTTCCGGACCGAATGCGCGACCCTTGGGGAAAATCAGCTTTAACCTGTCGTCATGCACATACAGGGCAGCGGAGCCATCGCCGTCCTCAGGGCCGTCGATGCGCATGACATCCCCCCTGCTTGCCTTCGCCCGGTCGTAAGATTCGGGAACCGGCGAACCTGGAACCCCTAGAAATCGATGCAACGGCCGTTCTTCTCCCAGTCGCCGTAGCGGGTGGGATCGGGGCGGGGGCGGTCGGGCGCCGGGGCTTCCGGCACGGCGCCGGGCGGTTGGGGCGGTAGGGACGATTTGGGCGCGTTCGGGCGCGGCGGCGCCGGCGGGCGGATGCGGCGCGGCGCGGCGGCGTCGGGCGTCGGAGCGGGCGCCTTGCCGGGCGCAGGCGTGTCGGCGGGTTCGGTCATCGGCGTCTCGCGGGCGGCCACGTCGTCGGTCACGGGCGCGGTTCCCCTTGAACCACGTACCCTCGCAATCTAAGTAAGCTACGGGATTTTTCCACCTTTTCCGCCGCGCGTCCCCCGGGCACGCGGCGGAAGCGCGAGGACGCGGAAGCATCATGGGCTATTTCAGGACGACCCTCCTGCTGGCGGCGATCACGGCGCTGTTCCTCGGCATCGGCTTCATGCTGGGCGGCGGGGCCGGAATGGCCATCGCGCTCGGCCTCGCGGTCGCGATGAACGCCTTCGCCTACTGGAACTCCGACAAGCTGGTGCTGGGCATGCACGGCGCGCGCGAGGTGAACCGGCAGGCCGCCCCCGGCTACTACGGCATCGTCGAGCAGCTCGCGCACAACGCGGGGCTGCCGATGCCGCGCGTCTACATCATCGAGACCGACCAGCCCAACGCCTTCGCCACCGGGCGCAACCCCGAGAACGCGGCGGTCGCCGCCACCTCCGGGCTCCTGAAGCGCCTCAGCCACGAGGAGATCGCGGGCGTGATGGCCCACGAACTCGCCCATGTGCAGAACCGCGACACGCTGATCCAGACCATCACCGCGACGCTCGCGGGCGCCATCGGCATGCTCGCCAACTTCGCGTTCTTCTTCGCCCGCGGCGGCCGCAACAACCCGCTCGGCATCGTCGGCGTGCTGCTGGTGATGATCCTCGCGCCGCTGATGGCGGCGCTGGTGCAGATGGCGATCTCGCGCGCGCGCGAGTACGAGGCCGACAAGCGCGGCGCCGAGATCTGCGGCCGGCCGCTGTGGCTCGCCTCCGCGCTCGAGCGCATCCAGGAGGGCGCGAGCCGGATCGACAACGAATCGGCCGAGCGCAACCCCGCCACCGCCCACATGTTCATCGTCAACCCGCTGCACGCGCATGCCGTGGACGGGCTGTTCTCGACCCACCCGCCGACCCGCGAGCGCGTCCGCCGCCTGCGCGCGATGGCGGGCCAAGCCACCCCCTGGGGCTGATGCCCCCGCGCGGCCGGGGCCGCGAGGGCCGCGACCCTGGGACGGCGGCGGGCACGGCGGCGCGGGCCGTCACGCTCGCCGCGCTCGGGCGCGTCATGGACCGGCGCGTGGCGCTGGAGACGGCGCTCGCCGAGGCCCCCGGCTTCGACGCCCTGGAGACGCGCGACCGCGCCTTCGCGCGGCTGCTGGCCGCCACCTGCCTGCGCCGCGCAGGCGAGATCGAGGCCGTGACGTCACGCCTCCTCGAGCGCCCGCTGCCCGCCGCCGCGCAAGTCCCGCGGCACATCCTCGCCCTCGGCCTCGCGCAGCTCCTGTTCCTTGGCACGCCGCCCCACGCCGCCGTCGCGACCGCCGTGTCGCTCGCCGACGCCAGACGCGCGCGGCCCTACAAGGGGCTGATCAACGCCGTGCTGCGGCGCGCGGCGCGCGAGGGTGCGGCGCTGCGCGCGGAGCTGGACGGGCCCCGCGCCAATACGCCCGGCTGGATGTGGGAGTCGTGGCGCGCGGCCTACGGCGAAGCGGCGGCGCGCGCCATCGCCGAAGCGCACCTCGCCGAGCCGCCGCTCGACATCACGCCCCGCGACGAGGACGACGGCGCCGCGCTCGCGGCGCTGCTCGACGCCGAGGCGCTGCCGAACGGCACGCTGCGGCGGCGCGGCGGCGCGGGCGGGGCGATCCCGGAGCTGCCGGGCTACGCCGAGGGGCGCTGGTGGGTGCAGGATGCCGCCGCCGCCCTGCCCGCGCGGATGCTGGGCGCGGTACGGGACAGGCGCGTGCTCGACCTGTGCGCGGCGCCGGGCGGCAAGACGCTGCAACTCGCCGCGCGCGGCGCGCGCGTCACCGCCGTGGACGCGGCTCCCGCGCGGCTCGCGCTGGTGGCGAAGAACCTCGCGCGCACCGGGCTCGCGGCCGAGCTGGTGACGGCCGACGCGCGCGCCTTCGAGGCCGCGCCGTTCGACGCCGTGCTGCTGGACGCGCCGTGCAGCGCCACCGGAACCCTGCGGCGCCATCCCGATATCGCGCGCACCCGCACCCCCGGCGACATCGCCCGCGCCACGGCGCTGCAGGACGAATTGCTCGCCAATGCGGCGCGCCTGGTGCGGCCAGGCGGCGCGCTGGTCTATGCCGTATGCGCGCTGGAGCGCGCCGAAGGCGAGGACCGGGCGGCCGCGTTCTTGGCCGCCCATCCCGATTTCACCGTGGAGCCGGTGGACGCCGCCGCGATCGGCGCGCCGCCGGAGGCGGCGACGGCGGAGGGCGCGCTCCGCATTCTGCCGTGCCTGTGGGCCGAGAGGGGCGGCATGGACGGCTTCTTCGCGGTCCGGCTGCGTCGCCGGGCATGAGCCGGAAGCCAGCGGTGGGGACCGCGCACGACGTCCCGATCCGCCGCCGCTGGTAGCGGGCAGGCCCTTGACTTGCCGCCGCCTGCGGCAGGCAGGCCTTTGATTTGCCGCCGCTTGCGGCAGCAGGGGGAAGCTGCTACCTAACGCCGGTGCCGAAGAAAAGCCTCCGCATAGCGCCTTCCATCCTCGCCGCCGACTTCGCGCGGCTCGGCGCCGAGATTGCGGCGGTGACCGAGGCCGGCGCCGACTTCATCCACGTGGACGTGATGGACGGCCATTTCGTCCCCAACATCACCATCGGGCCCGAGGTGGTGCGCGCGCTGCGCGGCCATACCAGGCTGCCGTTCGACGTGCACCTGATGATCGCGCCGGTCGATCCCTATGTCGCCGCCTTCGCGGAGGCCGGCGCCGACATCATCACGGTCCATCCCGAAGCCGGCCCGCACCTCCACCGCACGCTGCAGCTGATCCGGTCCCACGGCCGCAAGGCGGGCATCGCGCTCAACCCGGCGACGCCGGTGGCGGCGATCGACAACGTCATCGGCGACGTCGACCTTGTCCTGGTGATGACGGTCAACCCCGGCTTCGGCGGACAGGCCTTCATCGAATCCCAACTCGCCAAGATTCGCGCGGTGCGCGAACGCATCGACGCCTCGGGCCGCGACATCGACCTCGAGGTGGACGGCGGCATCACAGCCGAGACCGCGCCGCGCGCCGCCGCCGCCGGCGCCGACCTGCTGGTCGCCGGCACCGCCACCTTCAAGGGCGGCGCCGGCGCCTACGCCGCCAACATCGCCCGCCTGCGCGGCGCCACCTGACCGCGCGGCCATGAGCGAGGCCGATTCCGCCGCGTTCCGGCGCCCGCCCCCCGGCCAGAAGCCGCCGCTCGGCTGGTATCTCGCGGTCGCGTGCCGGCCGCCGTCGCGCAACCTGCGCGCGGCGCTCTACGGCCTCAAGAGCCTGTGGTACGCGACGCCGCTGCACGCGGCGACGCTCGGCGGCGCGGCGCCGGGCACGCTCGAGCGCATCCCGGTCGATCCGTGGCCCGGCGAGGCCGCGCGCGGGCGCGCCATCATCGCCGGCAGCTTCGCCTTCGCCGGACGCTCGCTCCGCACCCAGCCGCCCGGCGAGGGCGCCGGGCCCGGCAACGCGCTGTGGGCGGCGCCGTCTATGGGGCTCGACTGGCTCGCCGCGCTGCACGGCTTCGCATGGCTGCGCGACCTCCGGGTGGCGGGCGGAGAGCCCGCGCGCGAGGCCGCGCGCAAGCTCACCGCCGACTGGATCGCGCGCTTCGGGCGCTGGCACCGGCTGCCGTGGCGGCCCGACGTGCTGGCGGCGCGCATCGCCGCCTGGATCGCCGGCGCCGACCTGATCCTGCACGGCGCCGAGCCCGCGTTCCGCGCCGCCTTCCTCGCCACGCTCGCGCGCCAGGGGCGCCATCTGCTGCGCTCGGGCCCGGGCGGGCTCGAGGGCGGGCGGCGCCTCACCGTTCTCAAAGGACAGGTGTTCGCCGCCTGCGTGCTGTTCGGCGGCGGGCGGCGGCTCGCGCGCGCGCTCGCCCGGCTCGAGGCCGAGCTCGGACGCCAGGTGCTGGCGGACGGCGGCCACGTCGAGCGCAGCCCGGCCCAGCAGTTCGCGGTGCTGCGCGACCTCGTCGATATCCGCGCCATGCTGCAGGCGGGCGATCACGCGGTGCCGCACGCGCTGCAGCGCGCCATCGACCGCATGGCGCCGATGCTGCGCTTCTTTCGCCACGGCGACGGCGGGCTCGCGCTGTTCAACGATTCGGGCGAGGGCGAGGCGTGGCTGGTGGACATGGTATTGACGCGCGCCGAGGCCCCCGGCAAGCCGCTCGCCTCCGCGCCCCATTCGGGGTTCGAGCGCATCGCCGTCAACCGCACGCTGGTGATCGCCGACACGGGTGCGCCGCCGCCGCCCGGCGCGCGCGACCACACCTTCGCCGGCACGCTCTCGTTCGAGATGAGCGTCGGCAAGGAGCGCCTGGTGGTGAACTGCGGCGGCGGGCCCGGGCTCGGCACCTCGTGGCGCCAAGGCCTGCGCGCCAGCGCCGCCCATTCGACGCTGACGCTCGCCGACACCAATTCCACCGAGATCCTGGAAGCGCCCGGGCGCGGCAGCGAGATCGGCAAGCACCCGCGCCGGGTCGCGTGCGCGCGCACCGAGGCCGAAGGCGCGACCTGGCTCGAGGCCACCCATGACGGCTACGTGCGCGGCTTCGGCCTGGTCCACCGGCGGCGCCTGTGGATCGCGGCGGGCGGCGAGGAGGTGCGCGGCGAGGACGGGCTGTTCCCGCCCGGCCACGAGGGCGACGCCCCGCGCCCGGCCGAGCCCGAGGGCGGCGGCGGCCGGCTGTGGCCATGGCGGCGCGGACGGCCGCGCACCTTCACGGTGCGCTTCCACCTCCACCCCGGCGTCAAGGCGTCCGCGCTGCAGGAGGGCGGCGCGGTGCTGCTGCGCATGCCGTCGGGCGCGGGCTGGCGGTTCCGCGCCGAGGGCGCCAACGTCGCGCTCGATGAGTCGATCTACGTCGGCGCGGGCGAGATCCGGCGCGCGAGCCAGATCGTCGTCAGCGGTGGCGTCACCGCCGCCGGGCCGCGTCCCGGCGCCACCATGCGCTGGGCGTTCCGCCGCGTCGCCGAGAAATCGTGATGAGCGGGCTGGGCGCGACCTCGGCGCTGCTCGGCGCGCTCGGGCTCGCCCTCGCGGCAGCGGGCGCGGGCTGGATGATGACGCGCTGGGTGACCGCGGCGCTTACGCGCCGCCAGGTGCTCGACCACCCCAACGAGCGCTCCAGCCATTCGGCGCCGACCCCGCGCGGCGGCGGCATCGCGATCCTGCTGGTGGCGCTGCCGCTGATCGCGCTGATCTACCGGCTGCACCGGCCCGACGACGCGGCGGCGCTCGTGCTGATCGGCCTCGTCGCGGCGCTCGCCGCGGTCTCCTGGATCGACGACCTGCGCGGGCTGCCGGTGGCGGCGCGGCTCGCGGCCCATGTCGGCGCCGTCGCCGTCGCGCTCGCGCTGATGTCGCCCGACCTGCTGGTGTTCCAGGGTCTGTTGCCGCCGCTCGCCGATCGCATCGCCGCCGGGCTCCTGTGGGTGTGGTTCATCAACCTCTACAATTTCATGGACGGGATCGACGGGATCGCGGGGGTGGAGACGGTCTCGATCTGCGCCGGGCTGTTCCTGATCGTGGTCGCGCTCGGCGCGGCCGCGGGCGCGCCCGGCGTGGCGCTCGCCCAGTCCGCGTTGGTGACGGGCGCCGCGACGGCCGGCTTCCTGGCGCTCAACTGGAGCCCGGCGCGGGTGTTCATGGGCGACGTCGGCGCGATCGCGCTCGGTTTCCTGCTGGGCTGGTTCCTGCTGACGCTGGCGGCCTGGGGCTATTGGGTCGCGGCGCTGATCCTGCCCGGCTACTACCTGGCGGATGCCACCATCACCATCGCGCGGCGCGCGCTCGCGGGCGAGGCGGTGTGGCGCCCCCACGCTAAGCACTTCTACCAGCGCGCGGTGCAGCGCGGCCACGGCCACGGCGCGGTGGCGCGCCTCGTGCTGGGCGGCAACGTATGCCTGGGCCTGCTCGCGGTGCTCTCGACCCAGTCGGCGACGCGGCTCGGCGACGCGCTGTGCCTGGCGGGCGCCGCCGCCGTGGTCGCGGTGATGCTGCTGTGGATGGCGCGCGCGGGCCCCGCGGGACCGGCCGGGAAGGGCGATTGATGGGGACCGGCGATTGCCCGACAATGCGCGCCATGACGACGGCAGCACCGAGGGGGGAAAGCCCATGCCGCCGCGCGTAAGGCACTATCTCCGGGCGGGGTTCATCTACGCCCATGACGCCGCGATGGCGGCGCTGTCGTTCTTCGTCGCGCTCGCGCTGCGGCTCGGCGAGGACCCGTGGAACTACTCGCCCGACCTGGTGATCTTCGGCACCGCCGGCTTCACGGCGGTCGCGGCGGCGGTGCTGGTCGCCATGCAGGTCCACCGCGAGGTGTGGCAGTACACCTCGACGCCCGAACTGCTGCGGCTGCTGCGTGCGGCGACGCTGATCGTGCTGCTGTTCGTGGTGCTGATGTTCTGGGTGACGCGCCTCGACGCGATGCCGCGCTCGGCGCTCGCGATCAATTGGCTGGTGCTGGCGGCGCTGCTGGCGGGCCCGCGCATCCTCTACCGCATCCTCAAGCGCGGCGGCGCCGGCATCATGGCCGAGCGCGACACG
Source organism: Alphaproteobacteria bacterium (assembly GCA_050485485.1). Classification (GTDB taxonomy): domain Bacteria; phylum Pseudomonadota; class Alphaproteobacteria; order SMXQ01; family SMXQ01; genus WHSO01. The sequence goes on from JBJHBM010000018.1 coordinate 11,608, forward strand.
AGCCGCGTGCCGGTGATGCTGGTCGGCGCGGGCGACGGCACCGACCTGTTCCTACGCGCCCTCGACGCCGATCCCGGCGCGCGCTACCGTGTGGTCGCCATCGCCGACCCCGGCGGCACCCGCGCCGGGCGCCGCATCCGCGGCCTCGACGTGGTGGGCGGCCTCGACGGCATCGCCGCGACGATGGAGAATTTCGGCAACACCAGCCTGCGGCCGCGGCGCCTCGTCATCACCGACGAATCGATCGACGGCGCGACCGCGCGCCGCCTGCTGGAGCTGGCCGAGGCGCTGGGCGTGTCCCTCGCCCGCCTGCCGCGCATGACCGACTTCCGCGCGGCCGATCCGGCGCGCGTCGAGCCGCGCCCGATCGCCATCGAGGACCTGCTCGGCCGTCCCCAGCAGGTGCTCGACCGCGCCGCCATGGAGGCGCTGATCCGGGGCCGGCGCGTGCTGGTGACGGGGGCGGGCGGCACCATTGGCGGCGAGCTCGCGCGCCAGGTGGCGGCGCTCGCGCCCGCGCGTCTCGCGCTGCTCGACAGCTCCGAGTACGCGCTCTACGGCATCGACCTCGAGGTCGCCGAGGCGGCCCCCGACGTGCCGCGCGAATCGATCCTCGCCGATGTGCGCAACCGCGCGCGCATCCAACGCGCGGTCGCGGCCTTCGCCCCCGACATCGTGTTCCATGCCGCCGCCCTCAAGCACGTTCCCATCGTCGAGGCCCATCCCGAGGAGGGCGTCCTGACCAACGCCGTCGGCACCCGCAACGTCGCCGACGCCTGCCGCGCGGCCGGCGTCGCCGCGATGGTGCTGATCTCCACCGACAAGGCGGTCAACCCGGCGTCCGTGATGGGCGCCACCAAGCGCATCGCCGAAAGCTACTGCCAGGCGCTCAATCTCGCCCGCGCGGCGGGGCGCGACGTAGGCGCGACGCGCTTCATCACGGTGCGCTTCGGCAACGTGCTGGGCTCGACCGGATCGGTGGTGCCGCTGTTCCAGCGCCAACTCGCACGCGGCGGGCCGCTCACGGTCACGCATCCCGATATGACGCGCTACTTCATGACGGTGCGCGAGGCGGTGGAGCTGGTGCTGGAGGCCAGCGCGCTCGGCAGCGGCGACGGCCCCGGCGTGCCGGGGGAAGGCTCCGCCATCTACGTCCTCGACATGGGCGAGCCGGTACGCATCCTCGACCTCGCCCGCCAGATGATCCGGCTCGCCGGGCTCAAACCCGACCGCGACGTCGAAATCCGCATCACCGGCCTGCGCCCCGGCGAGAAGCTGCACGAGACCCTGTTCCACACCGCCGAGGTGACCGAGCCGACGCGCTATCCGGGCGTGCTGATCGCGCGCCCGCGCCCGCTCGACCTCGACACGCTGACGGCCGAGCTCGACGCGCTCGCCGAGGCCGCGCGCCTGCGCGACCGCGCCGCCATGGGCGCGGCGCTGGCGCGCCTCGTGCCGGACTACGTCCCGGCCGCCGCGCCGCCGCCCGCCCGCGAAGCCGCAGGTTGAACCCACTCCCCCACCGATCCCCACGCCAGAAAGACGAAGAACACCGCCCATGACCGCCGACGTCCAGCCCATTGCCCGCGCCCTCATCAGCGTCTCCGACAAGACCGGCCTCGTGGAGCTCGGCAAATATCTCTCCAGCCACAAGGTCGCGCTGGTGTCCACCGGCGGCACCGCCAAGGCGCTGCGCGACGCCGGGCTCGCGGTCGAGGACGTGGCCGATCTCACCGGCTATCCCGAGATGATGGACGGGCGCGTCAAGACACTGCACCCGGCGGTCCACGGCGGCATCCTCGCGCGCCGCGACCACGAGGACGACCACGCCGCCATGGCCGAGCACGACATCCGTCCCATCGACCTCGTCGTCATCAACCTCTACCCGTTCGAGGCAACCGTGGCGAAGGGTGCCGGCTACGAAGACTGCGTCGAGAACATCGACATCGGCGGGCCCGCCCTGATCCGCGCCGCGGCCAAGAACCATGCCTTCGTCGCCGTGGTCACGGACCCGGCCGACTTCGGCGCGCTGCGCACCGAGATGGACGCCAACGGCGGCGGCACCACACTCGCCTTCCGCAAGCGTCTCGCGGCACGCGCCTACGCCCGTACCGCAGCCTACGATGCGGCGATCTCGGGCTGGTTCGCGGATACCCTGGGTGAGACGTTCCCGCCGCGCGCCGCCCTCACGGGCGAGCTGGCCCAGACGCTCCGCTACGGCGAGAACCCGCACCAGGCGGCGGCGTTCTACATCGACCGCGCCCACCCGCGCCCCGGCATCGCCACCGCGGCGCAGGTGCAGGGCAAGGAGCTGTCCTTCAACAACCTCAACGACACCGACGCCGCGTTCGAGCTGGTGTGCGAGTTCGACGGGCCCGCCATCGCCATCATCAAGCACGCCAACCCGTGCGGGGTGGCGCGCGGGGCCGACCTGCGCGCGGCCTACCTGCGCGCGCTCGCCTGCGACCCGGTCTCGGCCTTCGGCGGGATCATCGCCGCCAACCGCGCGCTCGACGGCGCCACCGCCGAGGAGATCGCCAAGCTGTTCGTCGAGGTCGTGATCGCGCCCGAGATCACCGAGGAGGCCAAGCGGATTCTCGCCGCCAAGAAGAACGTGCGCGTGCTGGAGACCGGCGCGCTCGCCGACCCCGCCGCGCCGGGCATGACGGTGCGCACGCTCGCGGGCGGCTTCCTGCTGCAGACCCGCGACGCGGGCCGCGTCGCCACCGCCGACCTCAAGGTGGTGACACGGCGCAAGCCGAGCGAGGCGCAGCTTCGCGATCTCCTGTTTGCCTTCACGGTGTGCAAGCACGTCAAGTCAAACGCCATCGTCTACGTCAAGGACGGCGCCACCGTGGGCATCGGCGCGGGCCAGATGAGCCGGGTCGATTCGTCGCGCATCGCCGCCTGGAAGGCGGCCGACGCCGCGCGCGCGGCGGGCGAGGTAGAGAGCCGCGCCAAGGGCTCGGTGGTGGCCTCCGACGCGTTCTTCCCGTTCGCCGACGGGCTGCTGGCGGCGGCGGAGGCCGGCGCGGAGGCCGTGATCCAGCCGGGCGGCTCGATCCGCGACGAAGACGTGATCAAGGCCGCCGATGACGCCGGCCTCGCGATGGTCCTGACCGGCATGCGCCACTTCCGGCATTAATTACGTCACGACGCCTCGGCGGGCTTTCCCTCCTCGGGCCGCGTGCGCCGGTAGGCGCTCGGCGCGACGCCGAACGCGGGCAACTGATGCGGGCCCGCTAGGATTCGCCCCGCGGCTCCTCGAGCGGCCACAGGATCCAGATGCCGAGGACGAAGAACACCAGGATGGTCGCCATGCCGGCGCGCTGGGAATCGGCCAGCACCGCGACCCAGCCGAGTAGCGCCGGGCCGAGAAAGGCGGTGGCCTTGCCCGAGAGCGCATAGAGGCCGAACATTTCGGCCCGCAGGTGCGCGGGCGCGAGGCGCGCCATGAACGAACGACCCGCCGCCTGAGCCGGTCCGAAAAACACGCCGAGCATCAGGCCGAGCGCCCAGAACCAGGTCTTGTCCTCCACCACCAGGATGGCCGCGCCGATGACGGTGAGCGATACCAGGGAGATGACGATGGTACGCTTGGCGCCGATGCGGTCGTCCACCCAGGCGAAGGCGGCGGCGCCGAGCCCCGCCGTCAGGTTGAGGGCGATGCCGAACATGATCACCTCGTCCACCGCCATGCCGAAGCTGCCGGCGGCATAGACGCCACCGAAGGCGAACAGGGTGTTGAGCCCGTCCTGATAGACCATGTGGCCGATCAGGAAGCGCAGCGCGCCCTTGTAGTCGCGGATGCGGCGCAGGGTGTCGATCAGCTGGCGGATGCCGTCGCGCACGGCGGTACCGAGCGCGACCCGCAAGGATGGCCGGTCGGGCACGAACAGGAACAGGGGCAGCGCGAATACCGCGCACCATACCGCCGCGACCGGGCCCGCCGCGCGCACGTGCTCCGCCGTTTCCGGATCCAGCCCGAACGGCGGCGGCGATGCCTGCACGAAGCCGACCAACACGATCACGAGGCACACGAGCCCGCCCGCATAGCCGAGCCCCCAGCCCCAGCCCGAGAGCCGCCCGATGCGGTCCACCGGCGCGATCTCCGGCAGGATGGCGTTGTAGAACACCATGCCGAGTTCGAACGCGAAATTGGCGACCGCCAACAGCACCAGGGCCAGCAGGATGTAGGAGGGATCGGGCACCACCCACCACATCGCGAAGGTGGCCGCCACCATCAGCGCGGTGAAGGCGGCGAGCCACGGCTTGCGTGCGCCGTTGCGATCGGCGATGGCGCCGAGCACCGGCGAGGCGAGCGCGATGGCGAGCGCCGACAGCGACAGCGCCCAGCCCCATTGCGCCGTGCCCGAAACCGTGTCCGCCGCGACGCCCTGAGTGAAATAGGCGGCGAAGACGAACGTCAGGATGACGGCGGGAAAGGCGGAATTGGCCCAGTCGTAGAAGCACCACGCGGCGCGCGCGCGCGCGGACGCGCGCGCGGGGTCCAGCCCGGGAGGGGGCGGCGCGCTCACCCGGCCCGATCCGCCGCCAGCACGCGCAGTTGGCGCACCGCCACCGCGATCATGGCGAGATCGACGGCGCCCGCCGCCTGGATGTCGGCGAGCGTCTGCGCGGCGCGCGTCACCCGGGCCTTGCGGGCCTCCGCCCAGACCGGGACGATGGCCGAGACCGTCTTCGCCTCGCCCGCCGCCGCCGCGATGCCGGCGACGAGGTCGTGCTGGAGTACGTAGAGCTCGTCGATCATCGACTGCGCCGCCTGCCGCTGCCAGTGGGTCTGCGCCTCCACCCGGCGCGCGGCGGCACGCAGCCAGTCGAAGCCGAAACGCCCGCCGACGTCGAAATAGACGCCCGCCATCTCCGGCACAGTGCGGTCGTCGTGGCGCGCGAGGCGGATCACGTCGAGGGCCGCGTTCATGGGCTGCAGCCCCGCGATGCGGCGCGCGAGCGTGTCCGGCACGCCCGAGCCGGCGAGCGCCGCGGCGCGCTCCGCGAGCGCCGCGCGTGCATCCTCCGGGATCACATCCGGCAGCGCGCGTGCGAGCGCGGCGATGCAGGGTGCGAGCGCGGCGACGTTGGCCTCGATGTCGAGCGGGTGGTCGCCGTGATTGAGCAACCAGACGCCCGCGCGTTCGATGAGCCGCTTGATCTCGCGCAGCATGTCGGTCTGGCACGCGGCCGGCGCCTTGTTGTCGAGGGCCTCGATCCCGCGCCACATATCGTCGCAGCCGAAGGCGTGGCGCACGATCTCGTAGGCGCGCGCGACCGCCTCCGCGTCGCGGCCGGTGCGCTCGTGCATGTCGTTGACGAACGTGGGGCCGGCGCGGTTGACGACCTCGTTCGCGACCGCGGTGACGATGATCTCGCGGCGCAGCAGGTGCTTCGGAATCTCCTTGCCGAAGCGCTTGCGGATCGGTGCCGGGAAGTAGTCCGCGAGGTCGCGTTCCAGCAGCGGCTCGTCGGGGAGCGCGGTGCCTATCAAATCGTCGTTGAGCGCGAGCTTGGCATGGGCCAGCAGCACCGCCATCTCCGGCCGCGTCAGCCCCTGGCCCGCGCGGCCGAGCTCGGCAAAGGCATCCTCGTCGGGCAGGCCGTCGAGGGTTCGGCTCACGCGGCCCGCGCGCTCCAGCGCCCGGGTCAGGCGATGGGCGTTGGACAGGCGGTCTGCGGCCTCGGCCTCCGCCACCGAGAGCGCCTGGGTCTGCAGGTAGTTGTCGCGCAGCACGAGGCGCGCCACCTCGTCGGTCATGCCGGCGAGCAGCCGGTCGCGCGCCTTCATCGAAAGCTTCTTCGCCTGTACCGCCTGGCGCAGCAGGATCTTGATGTTGACCTCGTGGTCGGACGTATCGACGCCTGCAGAGTTGTCGATGGCATCGGTGTTGAGGCGCCCGCCCGCGCGGGCGTACTCGATGCGGGCGAGCTGCGTCATGGCGAGGTTGGCGCCCTCGCCCACCACCTTGCAGCGCAGGTCTTGCGCATCCACGCGGAGCGCGTCGTTGGCGCGGTCGCCCACGTCGGCATGGGACTGGCGCGCGGACTTGACGAAGGTGCCGATGCCGCCGAACCACAGCAGTTCCACCTCCGCCGCGAGGATGCGGCGGATCAGGTCGTCGGGCGGCAAGGCGGAAGCGGTGACGCCGAGCAGCGCCTTGACCTCGGCCGAGAGCGGAATCGATTTCGCTCGGCGCTCGAACACGCCGCCGCCCTTCGACAGCAGCGCGCGGTCGTAGTCCATCCAGCCCGAGCGCGGCGTCTCGAACAGGCGGCGGCGCTCGGCCAGCGACGCCTCGGGGTCGGGGTCGGGATCGAGGAAGACATGGACATGGTTGAAGGCCGCCACAAGCTTGATATGGGGCGACAGCAGCATGCCGTTGCCGAACACGTCGCCCGCCATGTCGCCGACGCCGACGCAGGTGAAGTCCCGGGACTGGATGTCCTTGCCGATCTCGCGGAAGTGGCGCTTCACCGCTTCCCATGCGCCGCGCGCGGTGATGCCCATCTTTTTGTGGTCGTAGCCGACCGAGCCGCCCGAGGCGAAGGCATCGTCGAGCCAAAAGCCGCGTTCGCGCGCGATGCCGTTGGCGATGTCGGAGAAGGTCGCGGTGCCCTTGTCGGCCGCCACCACGAGGTAGGGATCGTCGTCGTCGTGGCGGATCACGTCCCCGGGCGGGACCACGCGCGCGCCCTCGCGGTTGTCGGTGACGTCGAGCAGCGCGCCGACGAAGGCCTTGTAGCAGGCGATGCCCTCGGCCTGCTGGGCCTCGCGGCCGGGATCGTCGGGCGGGCGCTTGACCACGAAGCCGCCCTTGGCGCCGACCGGCACGATCACCGGGTTCTTGACGGTCTGGGCCTTCATCAGGCCGAGAACCTCGGTGCGGAAGTCCTCGCGCCGGTCGGACCAGCGGATGCCGCCGCGCGCCACCGGGCCGCCGCGCAGGTGGATGCCTTCGACGCGCGGGCTGTAGACCCAGATCTCGCGCCACGGGCGCGGCTGCGGCAGCCCTTCGATGTCGCCGCTCGCGAGCTTGAGCGCGAGGGGCGGGCGCGGCGCGCCGTCCTCGCCCTCCTTGCGGTAGCGGTTGGTGCGGAGCGTGGCCAGCACGACGTTGAGGAAGCGGCGCAGGATGCGGTCCTCGTCGAGGTTGGCGACGGCGTCGAGGGCTTCTTCGTAACGTACCTTGAGGGTAGCGATGCGGGCGTTCGCGCCTTTGCGCGCGGCGGGATCGAGCCGGGCCGCGAACAGGTCCACCAGGCGCCGCGCGAAACCCGGATTTCGCGCGAAGGTCTCCATCATGTAGTCCTGGCTGAACGGCACGCGCACCTGGCGCAGGTACTTGGAATAGGCGCGCACCACCCCGACCTCGCGCCAATCGAGCCCCTCGGCCAGCACCAGGCGGTTGTAGCCGTCGTTCTCCAGCGCGCCCGTGCGCACCGCGTCGAGCGCCGCCTCGAACAGCGCCTTCACGCGTGCGAAGTCGTTTTCGACCAGGTCGCCGCAGCGGCATTCGAGGCCGAAGTCGTGGATCCAGACCGGCGCCGCGTCGTGTGCGTCCACGCGGAACGGGATCTCCTCGATCACCCGGAGCCCCATGTTCTCCAGCACCGGCAGCACGTCGGAAAGCGGCAGCGGCGCGCACGGATGGTAGATCTTGAGGCGCAGCGCGCCGGGCGCGGCACCCGCGCGCCGGTAGAGGTCGAGCGCGGGATCGCCGCCCGCCAGCACGCGTTCGACGCGGCCCGCGTCGGTCACGGCCTCCGCGCCGCCGAAGGCGTCGCGATAGGCCGCCGGGAAAGCGTCACGGTAGCGCGCGGCGAGCGCGAGCCCCTGGCCCTCGCCATGGGCCGCGATCAGGCTGTCGCGCAACTCGTCGATCCAGGAGCGCGCGGCGGCGGCAAGCTCGGCTTCGGCCGAGTCGTGGTCATATTCGGTGCGCCGGGCGGGGTCGGTGCGGATGATGAAATGGATGCGCGCCAGCGCTTCGTCGCCGATCTGCGGATAGAACGCCGACAGCGTGCCCGAAAAAGCGCGGCACAGGATGTCGGAAAAGCGCTCGCGCAGCGACGAGCTGTAGACCTCCTTCGGCGTGAACACCAGGCACGACACGAAGCGCCCGAACGGGTCACAGCGCGCGAACAGCGCGGTGCGCTGCCGGTCCTGGAGCTGGAGGATGCCGAGCGCGGTTTCGAGCAGCTCGTCCTCCGGTATCTGGAACAGCTCGTCGCGCGGATAGGTGTCGAGGATGTGCAGCAGCGCCTTGCCGTCGTGGCTCGCGGGATCGAAGTGTGCGTGCTCGATGCAGCGTGCGATCTTGCGGCGCAGCAGCGGCACGAAACACGGGCTCACGCTGTAGGCGCGCGAAGTGAACAGCCCGACGAAGCGGTGCTCTCCCGCCGTATGGCCGCGCTTGTCGAGGATGCGCACGCCGATCGTATCCAAGTGGGCCGGGCGATGGACGGTCGAGCGGCGGTTGGCCTTGGTCACGGTGATGACGTCGCCCGATTCGATCAGGCCGGTGACGTCGCGGGGTAGCGGCGAATCGTCCGCGTAGAATACGCGCACGGAAGTGTCGCGCAGCACGCCGAGGCCGGATCGCGACACCGGCTCGGCGCGGACGCCGTCGGCGCGCTCGACGAAGTCGTAGCGGCGATAGCCGAGGAAGGTGAAATGGTCGTCGTCGAGCCATTCGAGGAAGTCGTGGGCTTCGCCGATGTCCTGGCTCGCGGTGGGATCGCCCGCGGCGGCTGCCGGTAGCGACGCATCGAGACCGGCGATCAGCTCGTTGAGCCGCGCGCGCATCCTCTGCCAATCGCGCACCGCGCGGCGCACGTCCCGCAGCACGGAAACGACCGCGCGCCGGATTTCGACAAGTTCGCGCCCTACCGCCTGGCGATCGGTTTCCACATGGATGAAGGACTCGGCCACCGCTCTCGTGCCCTTGGGCGCGTCGGCCTCGGTCGCAATCCCCTTGAGCGCGCCGCCCGCTCCCCGCCACACCCGGACGATCGGATGGATCACCAAATGCGCGACGAGACCGCGCGCGTTCAGCGCCATGATCGTCGAATCGACCAGGAACGGCATGTTGTCGTTGACGATCTCGACGACCGTATGGGCATGCGACCAGCCGTGGTCGTCACGCTCGGGATTGAAGACCCGCACCAGCGGCCGGCCCGGCGCGCGGTGCGCGGCAAAAGTCGCCAGCGAGCGTGCCTGGGCGGCGAGGTCGTCCGGGTCCCGCGCCGCGAGATCGGCATAGGCCACGCGGGCGAAATAGGCCTGCGCGAAGGCTTGCGTCACTGCGCCGCCGCCACGGATGCGGTCCGCGATCTTCGCGATCAGCGCGGCCTTCCTGTCGTCCTGCGACTGCGCCATGCCCTCGTGCCTCGTCCCCGCCCCGGGCGATTCACGGGTGCGGATTCCAACACCTTAAAACATTTAGGATTCTTGCATCAAACATGGTTAACGTGGGATGAAGGCGACGGGATCGCCGAACCGGCATGGGAAACGTGCCGGGCTTTTTGCCTTATCGCTGCGGGGGCCGGCTCCGGACCAGGTCATGACGCGCATCACCTTTTCGCGCCGTTCCTTCATCCGCGCCGGCGGCGCTTTCGCCGCGAGCGCCGCGCTCGGCCCGATCGGCTGCGCCGGGACGCCGTTCGGCACCGGCGGCGGCTTCCGCGACGACCCCTTCACGCTCGGCATCGCCTCGGGCGACCCGCTGCCCGATGGCGTGGTGCTGTGGACCCGTCTCGCCCCCGACCCGCTGGGCGAGGCCGGCGGCATGCCGGCGCGCGCGGTACAAGTGCGCTGGGAAGTGGCGGAGGACGAGAAATTCACCCGCGTCGTGCAGTACGGCGACGTACTGGCCCGGCCCGAGAACGCACATGCGGTTCACGTGACGGTGGCGGGGCTCGCGCCCGCGCGCACCTACCACTACCGTTTCGTGGCCGCAGGGGCAGCCAGCGAGTCAGGGCGAACCCGGACCGCGCCCGTATCTGGCAGCGGGGTTGCCGCGGTGCGACTCGCGCAGGTCGGCTGCCAGAAATACGAGGAGGGCTACTACGCCGCCTATGCCCGCGTCGCAGAAGAGGACCTCGACCTCGTGGTGCACACCGGCGACTACATCTACGAAGGCCAGCACCGGAGCCGGTCAAACACGGTGCGCGCCCACCCCGGGCACGAGGCGCGCACCCTCGACCAGTACCGCCTGCGCTACGCGCTCTACAAGGCCGACCCCGACCTGCGCGCGGCCCATGCGGCGCATCCCTTCGCCGTGGTCTTCGACGACCACGAACTGGTCAACGACTGGTGGAGCGGCGGCAGCCGGCGCGGCGAGACCGGCGCCGGCTTCGCCGCGCGCCGCGCCGCCGCGTTCCGCGCCTGGTACGAGCACATGCCGGTGCGCGCAGCCCAGCGCCCGGTGGACGGCTGGATCCGTCTCTATCGCATGCTCGACTACGGCGGGCTGGTGCGGCTCGCGCTGGTGGACACGCGCCAGTACCGCACTCGCCAGCCGTGCGGAGGCGGCACCGTGCCACGCTGCGGCGGCGACGCCGATCCGGCCGCGACCATGCTCGGCGATCCCCAGGAGCGTTGGCTGCAGGAAACCCTCGCGCGCTCGCCCGCGCGCTGGAATACCATCGTCCAGCAGGTGATCATGGCCGAGCTCGACCGCACTGCCGATCCCGAGCTCCGCCGCTTCGACATGGACAAGTGGGACGGCTACCTCGCGGCGCGGCGCCGGCTGCTCACGTTCCTGGGCGAGGTTCCGGTCGCCAACCCGGTGGTGCTGACCGGCGACCTGCACCGTCATGTCGCGGCGGTGCTGCGCCCCGACTTCGACCGTCCCGAGACCCCGGCGGTCGCCACCGAGTTCGTCAACACCTCGATCTCCTCCAACGGCGACGGCAACCCCAAGGCCCGGCAGGACCGCGACTGGCCCGCCCGCAACCCGCACGTCGCCTTCGTCGCGAGCCAGCGCGGTTATATCCGCCATACGGTGTCGCCCGATGCCTGGCGCACCGACTTCCGCGTGCTCGACCGGGTCACGGTGCGCGGCGGCACGGCGCGCACGCGCGCTTCCTTCGCGATCGAGCCGGGGCGGGCCGCACTCGCCATCGCCTGAGCCGATTCCCACAAGCCCGCCGACGCGCCGGTTTCGCTTTCTCTCGCGGGCCGATTGACCGATACTGCGCCCCCCGCCCGATAACGATAATCCGGTCCATATCCCATGCTCGGCGCCTTCTTCGCCCTGATGTCCGCCGCCACGTTCGGCTTCAACGCCGCCAGCGCCCGCAAGGGCATGATCACAGGCACCGCCTTCCAGGCCATGGCCGTGACGGTGCCGATGGGCGTGCCGCTGTTCCTCGTCGTCGCCGTGATGTTCGGCCAGACCGGTGCGATCTTCGGCTTTTCGCCACTTGCCTACTTCTACCTGTGCCTCGCGGGGGTGCTGCACTTCACCTGGGGCCGCTGGTGCAATTACCGCGCGACTAAGGCGATGGGCGCCAACCTGACCGGCCCGGTGCAGCAGTTCAACATGGTGGTGGCGCTGGTGGTCGCCATGATCGTGCTGGGCGAGACCCTGACCCCGATCCGCATCTTCGGCCTGGTGCTGGTGCTGGTGGGCCCCGCCATCATGATCAGCGGCCGCGGCAAGAAGAAGGGGAAGACGAAGACGGTCGCCGAGACGGCGCCGCAGACGGCGGGCGCCGACGCACCCACCCCCGCGCCCGATGCCAAGGCCAAAGGTCCGGTGTTCGAGCCCAACTACGTCGAGGGCTACACCTTCGCGCTCGCTTCGGCAGCGGGCCAGGGTGTGAGCCCGGTGCTGATCCGTCTCTCGCTCGAGGGCACCGAGGGCACCAGCATGGCAGCGGGCTTCATCTCCTATCTCGCGGCGACCGTGCTGTTCGCCTTCTTCCTGCTGCCGCGCGGGCGCATGGACGAGCTGCGCACCATGGACCGGCGCGTCCTGCCGTGGTTCCTCAACTCCGGCTTCTTCGCCTTCCTCGCACAGATGTTCCGCTACCTCGCGCTCGCCATCGCGCCGGTAACGGTGGTGACGCCGATCCAGCGCACCTCGGTGGTGTTCCGTACCATCTTCTCGACCATCCTGAGCCGCGACCACGAGGTGCTGGACGCACGCGTGATCACGGGCATCGTGATCTCCCTGGTGGGCGCGGTGGCGCTCGCCGCCTCCATGGAGATGGTGGCCGAGTTCATCGCCCTGCCCCCCGCGGTGATGGAATGGGAGTGGCCGTGACGGCGGTTTCGGGAAGGTGGAAATTTGGAGCGGGCGAAGGGATTCGAACCCTCGACCCCAACCTTGGCAAGGTTGTGCTCTACCCCTGAGCTACGCCCGCTCGCGCCGGGCCCCGGATCGGCCGGCACAGCGGCCCGGGCCCGTCGAAGGCCCGCGATCATACTGAAAGGCGCGGCCTTTGCAAGCCCTCCCGGTCCGCCGCCGCCGGCCCCGCCCGGGGCCTTCCGGCGCATCACGCCGGGCTCCCGGGACCACCCGCGTTGACAAGCGGCGCCCCGTCGCCATTTAGTAGCGGGAAGATACTCGAAAACGCGGAACGGACAGCGGAAAGGACGACATGAGCACGATTCTCGGCGGGCCCGGCGACGGCGCGCACGGCGCGGGCGGCGGCACGAGCGGCGCAGCCATCAAGGACGTCACCACCGCAACCTTCATGGCCGACGTGATCGAGGCGAGCCGCGAGGTGCCGGTCATCGTCGATTTCTGGGCGACGTGGTGCGGCCCGTGCAAGCAACTCGGCCCGATCCTTGAGAAGGTGGTGGGCGAGACCGGCGGCAAGGTGCGGCTCGCCAAGGTCGATATCGACCAGAACCAAGCGTTGGCCGCGCAGCTGCGCATTCAGTCGGTGCCGATGGTCTACGCCTTCCTCGACGGCCGCCCGTTGGACGGCTTCGCCGGCGCGCTGCCGGAGAGCCAGGTGCGGATGTTCGTGGACAACCTGATCGCGGCGGCGGGCGGCAAGGCGGAGGACGAGGCCGCGGCCGACCTCGCCCAGACCCTCGCGGACGCGCGCGCGGCGCTCGCCAAGGGCGACGACGGCACCGCGCTCGCGCTGTTCTCGAGCGTGCTCGAGAAGGACGAGAAGAACGTGGAGGCCTTGGCCGGGCTCGCGCGCGGCTACATCGCCGCCGGCGAGACCGAGGCGGCCGACGCGATCCTCAAGGAGCTGCCCGAGGAGGCCGCCTCCAACCCCGAGGTCGAGGCCGCCCGCGCGGCGCTGGACCTCGCGGCCCAGGGCGCCGCGCTCAAGGGCGAGCTTGCCACGCTCGAGGCCAGGGTCGCAGCCGACGCCACCGACCACCAGGCGCGCTTCGACTTGGCGGTTGCGCTGGTCGCAGCCGGCAAGCGCGAGGCGGGCGTCGAGCACCTGCTCGAGATCGTGCGGCGCAAGCGCGACTGGAACGACGGCGCCGCGCGCAAGCAGTTGGTCAAGATGTTCGAGGCCTGGGGGCCCGAGGACCCGCTGACCGCCGAGAGCCGCCAGCGGCTTTCCGCCATCCTGTTTGCGTGAACGCGATGGCGCGCGGCCCCTTCGACCCCACCTTCGGCGACCTGCCCGAGACCATCCCGATCTTTCCGCTGGCGGGGGTCCTGCTGCTGCCGCGCGGCACGCTGCCGCTCAACATCTTCGAGCCGCGCTACCTTAACATGACCCAGGATGCGCTCAAGACCGACCATCGCGTGATCGGCATGATCCAGCCGACCGGCGCCGACGACGCCGAATCGGCCCGCGCACCAGGCAAAACCGGGCCCGCGCTCTACGACATCGGCTGCGCCGGGCGCATCGTCGCGTTCTCCGAAACCCGCGACGGGCGCTACGGCATCACGCTCGCCGGCATCGTCCGGTTCCGCATCGCCGAGGAAGTGGACATGCGCGACGGCTACCGCCGGGTACGCCCCGACTATTCGAAGTTCCGCGACGACATGAACGACCAGTACCCGAAGGGGGAGGTGGACCGCGACCGGCTGTTCGCCGCGCTCGGCAGCTACTTCAAGTCCCACAACATCGATCCCAACTGGCAGGCGATCCAGGCGATGGGCGATCGCATGCTGGTGACGTCGCTCGCCATGGGCTGCCCCTTCAACCCGTCCGAGAAACAGGCGCTGCTGGAAGCGCCGGCGCTGCCCGTCCGCGCCGACATCCTGACCACGCTGCTGGAGATGGCGGCCCCGACGCCGGAAGGCGGCGGCGAGAACAAGCTGCGCCACTGACGCGAGGCCATCCATGAACGACGTTCCCCCACAGGACAAGCAGGACACGTCCGGCAAGCCGCCGGACGAGGTCGATCCCCGGCTGCTCGAGATTCTCGTCTGCCCGGTGAGCAAGGGGCCGCTGCGCTACGACCGCGTGCGCCAGGAGCTGATCTCCGACAAGGCCGGGCTCGCCTACCCGATCCGGGGCGGCATCCCCATCATGCTGGCCGACGAGGCGCAGCCGCTCGACGACGTGCCCGGCGGACGGGATTCCTGACGCCGTGACCGCCGCCGTCGAGGAGCTGCGCCTGGTGCGGGCGGAGCGCACGCTCCACGTCACCTTCGCCGACGGCGCGCGCTTCGCGCTGCCCGCCGAGTATCTGCGCGTGGAAAGCCCCTCGGCGGAGGTGCAGGGCCATTCGCCCGCGCAGAAGACCGTCGTGCCCGGCAAGGCGCGCGTCGGCATCGACCGCCTGGAGCCGGTCGGCAACTATGCGGTCCGCATCGTCTTCGACGACGGCCACGACACCGGCATCTTCTCCTGGACCTACCTGCGCGAGCTGGGCGAGCAGCGGGACGCGCGCTGGAGCGCCTATCTTGTGGCGCTCGCCGCGCGCGGTCTTGGGCGCGAGCCGCAATGAGCCAAGCTCGGCCTGCCGCGCAACCGCTGGTGCGCCTGCGAGCCTGCGCCGCTGCGGCGAAACGGGACATCCTCGCACTGTACCTCGCAGCCCGAGACCCGCGCGTACCGCTGACCGCCAAGCTGCTCGCGGGCGCGGTAGCCGCCTATGCGCTCAGCCCGATCGACCTGATCCCGGATTTCATTCCGGTGCTGGGCTACCTCGACGACCTCATCCTGGTTCCGTTGGGCATTGCCCTCGCCTTGCGCATGATCCCGCCGCCGCTAATTGCCGAGCTGCGTGCGACGGCACAGGCGCGACTCTCGAGCCGCCCGCCGCGCAGCCTCACTGCGGCTGCGGTGATCGTCCTGCTTTGGCTCGCTGCCGGAGCGGCGGCGGTCGCCTATTGGCTCTGATACCGAACGACGCGTACGCGGGGCCGCGTCTTCACAATCGTTCGCCCCGCACCAGGCGCGGCAGCTCCCCCGCGATCCCCATCGCCTCGCGCATCATCGCACGCCGCGCCGGCCCGAAGCGGTTCATCGCCGCGAGGCCGACGGCGCGCGCGAGCGCAAGCGGCGGGAACGCATGCGAGAAGGTGCGGTTGAGAAGATCAGTCATGGCGGCGAGACAGGTGTTGTCGAAGCGGCGCCAGCGCTCGTAGTCGAGAAGCTGCGTCTTCATGCCGGGATCGAGGCCGAGCCGGTGCGCGTCCACCACCACTTCGACGAGCGCGGCGGCGTCGCGGAGGCCGAGGTTGAGACCCTGCCCCGCGATCGGGTGGATCGCGTGGGCCGCGTCGCCGATCAGCGCGAGGCGCTGGGCGACGTAGGATTCGGCGAGGGTGAGGGCAAGCGGATAGGACCAGCGCGGGCCTTCCGCGTGGACCGCGCCGAGCTGGTCGCCGAAACGGCGCGCGAGTTCGGCGTCGAAATCGCCGTCGCCGAGCGCGAGGAAATCGGCTATGCGGTCCCCGCGGTCGGCCCAGACCACCGACGACCGATGGCGGCCGGCCGCGTCGTCGGCGAGCGGCAGCGTGGCGAAGGGCCCGGCGGGCAGGAAATGCTCCTCCGCCACGCCCTGATGGGGGCGTTCGTGGATCACGGTCACGACCAGGGCCGACTGTCCGTAGCTCCACTCGGTGACGGCAATGCCGGCGACGCGGCGCACCAGCGACCCGCGGCCGTCGGCACCGACCACGAGGCGCGCATCCAGCACCCCGCCGTCGGCGAGCGTCACCCGCGCCCGGGCGCCTTCGACCTCGATCGCCACGACCTCGACGGGCGCCGCGACCGTAAGGCCGGGCGTGACGCGCGCGGCCTCCCACAGCACGCGGCGCAGGATGCGGTTCTCGACGATATGGCCGAGCGGCGCGCCGTCGGTTTCCCTTTCGAGCTCGCGATGGTCGAAGCGCACGAAGGCCGGCGCGTCACCGTCGGTTACGCGGATATCGAGTATCGCCGTGGCCGAGGGCCCCAGTCCGTCCCATAGACCGAGCGCCGCCAGCACCCGGCGCGAGCCCGCCGAAATCGCCGAGACGCGCCCGTCGAATCCCGTGTCCAGTACCTGCCGCGCATCCGCGCGGTCCACCACCGCGACCCTGAGCCCCGCCCGCGCCGCCGCCAGGGCGAACACGAGCCCGACGAATCCCGCGCCGACGACCACGAGGTCGTGGACGGCACCCGAAGCGGCGGAAGACGACAGATCGGTCATGGGCGGAGTTTCCTAGAGCCGGCAGGCCCGGTAAAGAGCAGCAGCGCACCTTTTCTGCCTATTTTCTAACCTTTTTTACTCTAATGCCTAAAATCTAGACTTATTGATGCCCTGCCGGGCAGACCAAGTCGCATATCCTATCATTAATATATTGATAATAAATGATTTTTCGATCTTTCCGGATTCCGGCATGGGGCTTGAAACGCCACTCCCCGTCCCCCCGGGGCAATGCAACGAAACTAAGGGGTCCCAGCAATGAAAATGATCGTGGCCATCATCAAGCCATTCATGCTCGACCCGGTCAGAGACGCCCTCACCGAGATCGGTGTGCAAGGCATGACCGTAAGCGAGGTGAAGGGCTTCGGCCGTCAGAAGGGTCACACGGAAATCTACCGTGGCGCCGAATACGCCATCGATTTCCTGCCGAAAGTGAAGATCGAGATCGCCGTGTCGGACGACATCGCCGAGCGGGTCGTGGAAGCGATCCAGAAGTCGGCGGCGACCGGCAAGATCGGCGACGGCAAGATTTTCGTCACAGAAGTCCTCAAGGCCGTCCGCATCCGGACCGGCGAAACCGACGCCGACGCGCTCTGACAACGGCCGGAAAAAGGAGACTACCAACCATGTCCATCTACAAACACCTTGCCGGCGGTTTCGGCGCCGTCGTGATGGGAGCGATCATGCTCGCCACCGGCGCATTCGCGCAGGAAGCCATGCCGGTCGCGGAGGCCGCGCCCGCCCTCGACTCGGGCGACACCGCGTGGATGCTGACCGCGACCGCGCTCGTCCTCCTGATGACGATTCCGGGCGTCGCGCTGTTCTACGCCGGCATGGTCCGCAAGAAGAACATGCTCGCCACCGTGATGCAGAGCTTCACGATCGTCTGCCTCATCTCCATCGTGTGGATGGTGATCGGCTACTCGCTCGCTT
The DNA here is from genome assembly GCA_050485485.1 of Alphaproteobacteria bacterium. Lineage (GTDB taxonomy): Bacteria > Pseudomonadota > Alphaproteobacteria > SMXQ01 > SMXQ01 > WHSO01. The sequence continues at coordinate 29,132 of JBJHBM010000018.1, forward strand.
TCGACGAGGGTAACGCCTACGTCGGCGGTCTCTCGAAGATGTTCCTTGCGGGAGTCGGGGTGGATTCGTTGACCGACACCATCCCGGAATCGGTGTTCGTCATCTTCCAGCTGACCTTCGCCATCATCACGCCTGCCCTGATCATGGGCGCGCTCGTGGACCGCATCAAATTCTCGGCCATGCTGTGGTTCGTGGGCCTGTGGTCGATCCTGGTGTACGCGCCCATCACCTATTGGGTGTGGGGTGGCGGCTTCCTCGGCGAGGACGGCGTGCTCGACTTCGCGGGCGGCACCGTGGTCCACATCAATGCCGGCATCGCCGCCCTGGTGGGCGCCCTGGTGCTCGGCAAGCGCACCGGCTACGGCACCGAGAACATGGCGCCCCACAACCTGACGTTTGCCGTGATCGGCGCGTCGCTGCTGTGGGTCGGCTGGTTCGGCTTCAACGCCGGCTCGGCGGTCGCCGCCGACGGCTCGGCCGGCATGGCCATGGCGGTGACGCAGATCTGCACCGCCGCCGCAGCGCTGAGCTGGATGTTCGTCGAATGGATGGTGCGCGGCAAGCCGTCCGTGCTCGGCATCATCTCGGGCGCGGTCGGCGGCCTGGTCGCCATCACGCCCGCGGCCGGCTACGTCGATCCGCGCGGCGCGCTGATCATCGGCATCGTCGCCGGCATCGTGTGCTTCTGGGCGGCCACCTCGCTCAAGCGCATGCTCAAGTACGACGACTCGCTCGACTGCTTCGGCATCCACGGCATCGGCGGCATCGTCGGCGCGCTGCTGACCGGCGTGTTCGCGGTGGAAGCGATCGGCGGCACGCCGGGCGCCCTGCAGGGCAACGTCGCGCAGATCTGGATCCAGTTCAAAGGCATCATCTGGACCATCGTCTACTGCGCGGTCGTCTCCTTCATCCTGTTCAAGGTGATCGACCTGGTGATCGGGCTCCGCGTCACCGAGGAGCAGGAGCGCGAAGGCCTCGACCAGTCTATGCACGGCGAGAGCGTCCAGTAGGCGTCCTGAAGGTTCCGGTCCCGCTCCCCAAGGGCGGGGCCGGCTCCCCGGGGGTTCCCGCCCCCTTCTTCGTAAACTGGCCCGGAGGCTTCGCCTCCGGGCCTTTTTCGTGGCGATTCGCTCGCTTGAAAGGCTTTTGCTCTAATTTTAAGCACTTTTGTCGTCCGGACCGATCCCTATCTGCACTCGATTTCGACGTAGCGCCGCATGAATAGGCGCTTTTCCGCGCTCGAGACGCATTCGGCACGGCGCTTGAAACATCCGGCGCGGGCCGCCGCAACGACGGACGACCCCGGGAGGCGAAAGACCGGCCCCGCGGCCCCACGCGCCGTCGCGGCCGGGCACCGTCGCCCGCACCAACGATCACGCGCGAAGACGACGAAACGGGAGCCGCAGGACATGAAATACATCATCGCCATCATCAAGCCGTTCATGCTCGATCCGGTCCGCGAAAGCCTGACCGAGCTCGGCATCCAGGGTATGACCGTCAGCGAAGTCAAGGGATTCGGCCGCCAAAAAGGCCATACCGAGATCTACCGGGGCGCCGAATACGCCATCGACTTCCTGCCCAAGACCAAGATCGAGGTGGCCGTCGACGACGATCTCGCCGAACGCACTGTCGAGGCCATCCAGCGCGCCGCCTGCACCAACAAGATCGGCGACGGCAAGATTTTCGTGCTGGAGCTCGGTGCGGCGCTGCGCATCCGCACCGGCGAGACCGGTCCCGAGGCTCTCTAGGCCCTATTGCACAACAAAAAGGCAGCCCGGGGCCAGGTGCCGTTCCCGACGGCCGCCGTCGCCCCAGCCGCAAGGCCCTTCTGAAAGGAACCCCAAATGTCCCCCATCGCATCGCTTCAAACCGCGGGCACGGGCGCGCTGACCGCGCTCGGCCTGCTCGCAGCCGTCGCCTTTGCTCCCGCGGCCCTCGCCCAGGACGCGGCCCAGGCCGTCCAGCAGGCCGTCGAGGCCGGCACGGCGCTGGACGGCGCCGCCACCGCCTGGATCATGACGGCGACCGCGCTGGTGCTGCTCATGACTCTGCCGGGCCTCGCGCTGTTCTACGGCGGACTGGTGCGCGCCCAGAACGTCCTCAGCGTACTGATGCAGTGCTTCGCCATCGCCTGCCTGGTCTCGGTACTGTGGCTGGTGTTCGTCTACAGCCTCGCCTTCGGCGACGGCGGCGGCGTCAACCGCTGGATCGGCGGCCTCGACCGGCTCGTGCTCGCGGGCGTCGGCACCGACACCATCGCCGACGGGCTGCCCGAGCCGGTGTTCTTCATGTTCCAGATGACCTTCGCCATCATCACCCCGGCGCTGATCGTCGGCGCCTACGTCGAGCGCATCCGCTTCGGCGCGGTGATGCTGTTCACGGCGCTGTGGGTGGTGCTGGTCTATGCGCCGGTCGCCCATTGGGTGTGGGGCGGCGGCTGGCTCGGCGACCTCGGCGTGCAGGATTTCGCCGGCGGGCTGGTGGTGCATGCCACCTGCGGCACGGCGGCCTTCGTGGTGGCCAAGGCCCTCGGCGGGCGGCGCGGCTTCCCGCGCGAGATGCAGCCGCCCCACAGCCCGGGCCTCGTCATGGCGGGCTGCGCCATGCTGTGGGTCGGCTGGTACGGCTTCAACGGCGGCTCGGCGCTCACCGCGGACGGCAGCGCCGGCATGGCGATCGCGGTCACCCACGTCGCCGCCGCCACCGCCGCGCTCACCTGGACCGTGATCGAGTGGCTCAAGCACGGCAAGCCGACGGTGGTGGGCATCACCACCGGCGCCATCGCCGGCCTCGCCACCATTACCCCGGCGGCGGGCTTCGTCGGACCTGCCGGCGCGCTGATCATCGGCGTCATCGCCGGATGCCTGTGCTACGCCGCCGTGGGCGTGGTCAAGTTCCGCTGCAAGGTGGACGATTCGCTCGACGTACTGGCGGTCCACGGCGTCGGCGGCGTGACCGGCACGCTGTTGACCGCGATCCTCGGCACCGCCGCGTTCGGCGGGCTCGGCCTCTCCGAGGTCGGATGGCTCGAGCAGCTCGGCGTGCAGGCGGTCGGCGTGGTGGCGACCGTCGCCTGGACCGCGGTGCTGACCTGGATCATCTGCAAGATCGTGAACGCGACCGTCGGCCTGCGCGTCGAGGAGGAGGTCGAGATCGAAGGCCTCGACATCCGCAGCCATGGCGAGCGCGGCTACCTGATCCGCTAGCCGCCCACCCGGAACGGAAAGGGGCGGCCCCAGGCCGCCCCTTTTTCTTTCCGTCACGTCCGATTCACGCGCGCTCGCGCGTCTCGAGGAACCGGACATCGGGCCATTCGCGCTGGGCGTAGCCGATCTCCCAGGCGTCGCGGGCGAGGAACACCGGCGCGCCGTCGCGGTCCTCCGCCATCGCCGAAGGGTGACGCTCGGCGAAGCGCTTGAGCAGCGCGGGATCGTCGGCCCCGATCCAGCGCGCAGTCTGGAACGGCGCCGGCTCGAACTCGACCTTGATCTTGTATTCCGCGGCCATGCGCGCGACCAGCACGTCGAGCTGCAGCTGGCCGACCACGCCCACGATCCACTGGGCGCCGAGGGTGGGACGGAACACCTGGGTCACGCCTTCCTCCGCGAGGTCCTCGAGCGCGCGGCGCATCTGCTTCGCGCGCATCGGGTCGCCGAGCCGTACCCGGCGGAGGATTTCCGGCGCGAAGTTGGGGATGCCGGTGAAGCGGAGCGCCGTGCCCTCCGTCAGCGTGTCACCGACGCGCAGCGTGCCGTGGTTGGGAATGCCGATGATATCGCCGGGCAACGCCTCCTCGGCAAGCTCGCGTTCGCGCGCGAAGAAGAACATCGGCGCATGGACGGTGATGCTCTTGCCGGTACCGGCCTGGCGCAGCTTCATGCCGCGCCGGAACCGGCCGGAGCACAGGCGGAAGAAGGCGATGCGGTCGCGGTGGTTGGGATCCATGTTGGCCTGGACCTTGAACACGAACCCCGTCACCTCCGCGCCGTCGGGAGCGACCGCGCGCGGCACGGCCGGCTGCGGGCGCGGCGGCGGCGCCCAGCCGGCGATGGCGTCGAGCAGCTCTGCGACGCCGTAGTCCTTGAGGGCGCTGCCGAAGAACACCGGCGTCAGGTGCCCTTCGCGGTAGGAGGCAAGATCGAAGGCGGGATAGCCCGCGGCGGCGAGCGCCGCCTGCTCGCGGAACGCGTCCAGCGTCGCCGCCTCGACGCGTTCGGCGAGCGCGGGATCGTCGATCCCCGCGAACGGCACGCGCGCGTCCATGTCTCCGCCCTTGCCCTGCGTCGAGGCGAGCAGCCGGTTCCGCGCGAGGTCGTAGACCCCGTGGAACAGGACGCCGGTGCCGACCGGCCAGGTCATCGGGCTCACGTCGAGGGCGAGCGTCGAAGCGATCTCGTCGAGCAGCTCGAACGGATCGCGCGCCTCGCGATCCACCTTGTTGACGAAGGTGACGATGGGGATGTCGCGCAGGCGGCACACCTCGAACAGCTTGCGGGTCTGTGCCTCGATGCCCTTGGCGGCGTCGATCACCATCACCGCCGAATCGACCGCCGTGAGGGTGCGGTAGGTGTCCTCGCTGAAATCCTCGTGGCCGGGGGTATCCAGCAGGTTGAAGGTGAGGCCGTCACGCTCGAACGTCATCACCGAGCTCGAGATCGAGATGCCACGACTCCGCTCGATCTCCATCCAGTCGGACCGGGTGCGGCGGCGCTCGCCGCGCGCCCGAACCTCGCCCGCGAGGTGGATCGCGCCGCCCGCCAGCAGCAGCCGCTCGGTCAGCGTGGTCTTGCCCGCGTCGGGATGGGAGATGATCGCGAAGGTGCGGCGCGTGGCCCACGGGCCGGAGACGGCGGGGCCGGAGCGGTCGAGGGCGGGGGGGTCGGAGATGGGAACGGACATGGGAACGGCGATTTCCTTGCGGCGGCGCCCTTACCTAATGGCTGCGGCGGCATTTGGCAACGCGGGCGGTCGAAACCGGCCCTTTTCCACACCCCAGCCACGGAGTATTGTCTGGTTTCCATTTTGTACCCACCAGATGTGGGGGGCCGGCTGGAAACCAACCTGCGGCGGACATGCTCAACCCGCGTCTCGACGAATTGATGACCTACCCGTTCGCGCGGCTCCGCGCCCTGCTTGACGGGATCGCCCCGCCCGAGGGCGTGGCGCCGTTGTCGCTCGCGCTCGGCGAGCCGTCCCACGCCCCGCCCGCCTTCGTCGCTGAAACGCTCGCCGAGCATGCCGGGGACTGGGGGCGCTACCCGCCGACCCGCGGCACGGCCGGATTCCGGGAGGCGGTGGCCGCCTGGCTCGCGCGGCGCTACCGCCTGCCGGAAGGGTTCGTCACCGCCGACGCCCATGTGCTGCCCTGCGCCGGCACGCGCGAGGCGATCTTCATGTTCGCCCTCGCCGCCGTGCCGCAGCGCAAGCCCGGCACCACGGCCCAGCCCGCCGTGCTGGTGCCGAACCCGCTCTACCACGTCTATGCCGGGGCGGCGCAGATGGCGGGCGCCGAGGCCGTGTTCGTGCCGGCCCTGCCGGAGACGCGGTTCCTGCCGGACTTCACGGCGCTGCCGGCGCCGCTGCTGGCCCGCACGGTGCTGGCATATCTCTGCTCTCCCGCCAACCCGCAGGGCAGCGCCGCCGCCCTCGACACGCTCAAGGACCTGATCGCGCTCGCCATGGCGCACGATTTCATCCTGGCAGTGGACGAGTGCTATTCCGAGATCTACGACGCTGCGCCGCCGGCGGGCGCGCTGGAAGCGGCAGCCGCGTTCGGGGGTTGTGCGCGCGAGGCCCTTGAGCATGTAGTCGTGTTCAACTCCCTCTCCAAGCGCTCGAGCGCGCCGGGCTTGCGTTCTGGCTTCGTCGCGGGCGGCGCGGGCGCCATGGCGGCTTTCGCCCGGCTGCGCGATTTCGCCAGTTGCCAGACGCCGCTGCCGATCATTACGGTTGCGGAACGGCTGTGGCGCGACGAGGATCACGTGGCGCGCTCGCGGGCACGCTACCGCGCCAAGCTCGACACCGCCGAGGCCGCGCTCGCGGGGCGCCACGGGTTCTACCGTCCAGACGGCGGGTTCTTCCTGTGGCTCGATGTGGGCGACGGCGACGCGGCAGCACGCAAGCTATGGGCGGAGGCCGGAATCCGGGCCCTGCCGGGCAGCTGTCTGTGCCCCGCGGGCGAAGCCCAGCAGCGTCCGGGGCGTCCCTACATCCGGCTCGCCCTGGTGCATGAACCGGACACGCTGGCGGAGGCGTTCACGCGCCTCGGCCGCGTGCTCAACTGAACAGAGGAGACGCGAGGCTCACATGGCGCGCTCATCCGCCGATGCCGGCAAAGCCACGTTCCTGCCCCAGGGCGTGACGGCGTTCCTGCGCCGCCGTGCGATCGAGCTGGGCGGCCTCGTCCTGCTCGCGCTCGGCGCGGCGATCCTTGCCGCGCTCGCGAGCTACGCCCCAACGGACCCCTCCATCAACAAGGCGTCCGACGGCGTGATCGCCAACTGGCTCGGGCGTCCCGGCGCGCTCGCCGCCGATCTCGGCCTGCAGTCGATCGGCATCGCCGCCGCGCTGCCCGGCTTCGTGCTGTTGGCATGGGGATACCGGGTGCTGGCCGGCAAGGGCGTCGCACATCCCTATGCGCGCATCGTGCTGCTGCCCGTGGCGCTGGTGCTTCTGGCGGCCGGGCTCGCCGCTGTGCCGCCGCCCGAGGCCTGGCCGCTGCGCGCGAGCCTGGGCGGCTTCCTCGGCCAGTTCGTGCTGGGCGCGGTGGCGGGCGGCAGCGCCGCCGTCGGGCTCGACCTGGCGATTCTCGTCTTCGGCCTGCCGATGCTGGCGCTGGGGCTCGCGCTCGGGCTGTGGTTGTTCGCCTTCGGCCTCGTCGAATGGACGCGCGGCGCCGCCGCCGTGGCAACGGCCGCGGGCGCGACGGCGCGCGCCATCGGCCGGGGCTTACGCCGGGCCGTATCCTTCGGGCGCCGTGCCGGCCACAGAATCGCCGGCGCCGCTAGGCGCGGGCTCGGGTCGCGCCGCCCGCGTATCGAGCCGCGTATCGCCGGCATGGCGCGTGAAGGCGCCCGCATCACCCGGCCCGAGCCGCAAAGAGCCGACCCCGTCATTTCGGAGCCGCGCGGGGATGAGGAGGACGAAAGTCGGAGCGAGATCGCCATCGCGCCGCGTCCGAAGCGTCCCGCCCCCGGCAAGCGCGCGAACGAGAAACGCCAGAGCATGCTCGATCTCACCTCCGACGAGGACTACCGCCTGCCGCCGCTCGACCTCCTGGAGCTGCCGCCCGAGATCGCCGACGATCCCGCCGCGAGCAAGGAATCGCTCGAAGCCAACGCCAAGCTCCTGATGAGCGTGCTCGAGGATTTCGGCGTATCGGGCGAAATCATCAAGGTGCGTCCCGGCCCGGTGGTGACGCTCTACGAGCTCGAGCCCGCGCCGGGCATCAAGTCCTCGCGCGTGATCGGGCTCGCCGACGACATCGCGCGGTCCATGAGCGCGGTGAGCGTGCGCATCGCCGTGGTGCCCGGCCGCAACGTGATCGGCATCGAGCTGCCCAATGCGCGCCGCGAGACGGTGTACCTGCGCGAGCTGCTGGCGTCCGAAACCTACGAGCGCACCGCGTCCAAGCTCACCCTCGCCCTCGGCAAGGACATCGGCGGCGCGCCCGTGATGGCCGATATCGCACGCATGCCACATCTGCTGATCGCGGGCACCACCGGCTCGGGCAAGTCGGTCGCGATCAACACCATGATCCTGTCGCTCCTCTACCGGCTCACGCCCGAGGAGTGCCGCTTCATCATGATCGACCCCAAGATGCTGGAGCTCTCCGCCTACGACGACATCCCGCACCTTCTGGCCCCGGTGGTGACCGAGCCCGGCAAGGCCGTGGTGGCGCTGCGCTGGACCGTGAAGGAGATGGAGCACCGCTACCGCTGCATGTCGGAGCTGGGGGTGCGCAACATCACCGGCTACAACCAGCGTCTCGGCGAGGCGCGGCGCAAGGGCGAGCGTCTCACGCGCCGCGTGCAGACCGGGTTCGATCCCGAGACCGGCAAGCCGGTGATCGAGGAGCAGGAGCTGGACCTCGCGCCGTTGCCGTTCATCGTCGTCGTGGTGGACGAGATGGCCGACCTGATGATGGTGGCGGGTAAGGACATCGAAGCGGCGGTGCAGCGGCTCGCCCAGATGGCGCGCGCCGCCGGCATCCACATCATCATGGCGACCCAGCGCCCGTCGGTGGACGTGATCACCGGCACCATCAAGGCCAACTTCCCGACCCGCATCTCGTTCCAGGTGACGTCGAAGATCGACAGCCGCACCATCCTCGGCGAGCAGGGCGCGGAACAGTTGCTGGGCCAGGGCGACATGCTCTACATGCAGGGCGGCGGACGCATCACGCGCGTCCACGGCCCGTTCGTCTCAGACCGCGAGGTGGAGCAGGTGGTAGCCGCGCTCAAGGCCCAGGGCGAGCCGGCCTACGTCGATTCGGTCACCGAGGACGAGGCCCAGGCCTTCGGCGGCAACACCGATTCGGGCGACGCGCTCTACGACCAGGCGATCGCGCTGGTGCTGCGCGAGCGCAAGGCCTCCACCAGCTTCATCCAGCGCCATCTGCAGATCGGCTACAACCGTGCCGCCCGCATCATGGACCAGCTCGAAGCCGACGGGATCGTCAGTGCCGCCAACCACGTCGGCAAGCGCGAGGTCCTAGGCCCGCCCGGCAACTAGACATCGCCCCAAACGCGCCTTATTTGGACCGGCCGGAGCGGCTATGCTGGCGCCATGAAAGCTCTTCTCCGCATCGCGTTCGCCGCCGTGCTGGCGCTTGCCGCGAGCGCCGCACCGGCCTTGGCTCAGGAAGCCCCCGGCCGGTCGGCGCCGACCGCACCGTTCGCCCCCGACCGCGAGGGCCTGGCCCGGATCGAGGCCTACCTCAACGGTATCACCACGCTCAAGGCCGATTTCCTGCAGGTGGCCTCGACCGGGGAAGTGGCGCGCGGCATTTTCTACCTGCGCCGACCGGGACGACTACGGGTCGAGTACGAGCCCGCGGTCCCGATGCTGATCGTGGCCGACGGCCATCGCCTGATCTATCACGACAAAGAGCTCGACCACGTGAGCATGGTGCCGATCGAGCGCACTCTCGCCGCTTTCCTGGCGCGCCCGGAAATCCGCTTCGGCGACGACGTGATGGTGCGCGGCTACGCTCGCGACGGCGGATTGGTACGTGTCACGCTGGTCCAGCGCCGCGACCCCGATGCCGGCAGCCTCATGCTCATCTTCGACGATTCGCCGCTCATGCTGCGCCAATGGGTCATCACGGACGCGCAGGGCGTGGAGACCCGGGTAGCCCTTCAGGACACACGCTGGGGCCTCGCGCTCGACAGCGCACTGTTCGACATCCCCGAGCCTGAGCGGCGGCGCTTCCCGTAGGGGGATGTACTTTGAGTTGTAGAATTTACTTATTTGAATCAAAGTATTACGGCAGGTTGCGAAATTTCAGATTAGAACTATTGCAAAGCTGGAAAAGGCTTCCCATTTACTTGTCTAAGGCGGGGCCGTCACGGCCTCGCTTCGGGTGGTCATCCCCCTTTGGCCATCCACGGCCCTGAAAGGCCAGCGGCGCCCGGCCATCCCCCCCTCTGGTCGGGCGCCGTCTTGCCTGAAACGCCTTATATCTCAAAGACTTAACCATGGGTTTGCGCGCGGCTGGCGGGACACGCCCCGAGCCGGTAATTTGGCGCCGCCGCAAAACGTCCATGGGACCGCCATGCCGCTCTCGATCGCCACCTGGAACATCAATTCGGTCCGCCTCCGCATGGGACTCGTCGCCCGCTTCCTCGAGGAGGCGCGACCGGACATCCTGTGCCTGCAGGAGATCAAGGCGACGGCAGAAACGTTTCCCTTAGAGGCTTTCCGGGCAGCCGGCTATCGCCATGTCCATCTCGCCGGCATGAAAGGCTATAACGGCGTCGCCATCGTTTCACGCACGCCCTTCGCGCGCACCGACGTGCGGCACTGGTGCGAAAAGGAAGACGCGCGCCATATCTGGGTCACGCTCGAAAACGGGATGGAGCTTCACAATTTCTACGTCCCGGCAGGCGGCGATCTGCCGGACCCCCTGCTCAATCCCAAGTTCGCCCACAAGCTGCGCTTCATCGACGAGGTCACGGCTTGGTTCGCAGCGCGCAAGGCACCGACCAACGAATTCGTGCTGGTGGGCGACCTCAACATCGCGCCCCTCGAAACCGACGTGTGGTCGCACAAGGCACTGCTCAAGGTGGTGAGCCACACGCCCGTCGAGGTCGCGCGACTCGAGAAGATGCAAGGTGCCGGCGACTGGGTGGACGCGGTTCGCCACGTCGTCCCGCCCGAACGGCCGCTCTATTCGTGGTGGAGCTATCGCGCAGCCGATTGGGATGCGGCCGACAAGGGACGGCGGCTCGATCACGTCTGGGTTACGCCGGCGTTGCGCGCGCGCATCCGAGACGCAACCGTGATGCGGGATGCGCGCGGATGGAACCAGCCATCCGACCACGTGCCGGTGCTCGTGACCCTACGATGAGAACAGCGGCGTACGTCCACGTCTGGCCCTGGCCAATCCTGCGCGGCGATTACCTGCGGGGCGCCGCGGGTTTCGCCGTGACCGGCGTGCCGCTCGCCTTCGTCGAGAGGACGCCCGTCACGGTCGTCCTTCTCGGAGGGCTCGCCGCGCTGTTCGCCTGGCTGCTGACACGCACCTGGCGACGTCATCGCGCGCGCATCGAGACGGACGAAGAGGGAATCCGCTGGAATCGCCGCGTCCTGGCATGGCCTGCGCTCAAGCGCGTTTCCGCGCGCCGTTTCGGCGCGCATAGGCGCGACGGCGGCTATGTCGAGATGACGCTCTCCGGCGCCGGCACGCGCCTTACCCTCGATTCACAGCTCACCGACGCGATCATTCTGTTCCGGTTTGTGGCCTGCGCGACGGAATCCAACGGGCTCATGCTTGACGACCGCACGCGCGCGGCGTTCGGGGCGCTCGGCCTCCAGATGGCGGTCAATGGGCGAGCCGGTAGCCGCCCTTCTCCGTGACCAGAATCTGGGAGTGCGTGGGATCGCGTTCGATCTTGCGGCGCAGGCGGTAGATATGGGTTTCGAGCGTATGGGTCGTGACGTCCGCGCTGTAACCCCACACCTCGCGCAAGAGTTTCTCGCGACTCACCACCTGGTCGCCGGTGCGATAGAGGTACTTGAGGATCGCCGTCTCCTTCTCGGTCAGGCGGATCTTGCGGTCGCTCGGGTCGAGCAGCATCTTGCGCGCCGGCTGGAAGGTATAGGGGCCGAGCGCGAACACCGCATCTTCGGACAAGGCATGCTGGCGGAGCTGCGCGCGCAGGCGTGCGAGCAGGACGCCGAGGCGGAATGGCTTGGCGATGTAATCGTTGGCACCGGCGTCGAGACCGAGGATGGTGTCCGATTCGGATCCCGCGCCGGTCAGCATGATAATCGGGCTCCTGACGCCGGCACGGCGCATCAGGCGGCACAGTTCCCGCCCGTCCATGTCGGGCAGGCCGACGTCGAGAATGATCGCATCGAAATGTCCGTCGCGGGTCGTGTCAAGCGCGGCGGCACCGGTATGGGCCACCGAAGTTTCGAACTCCTCGTGCAGGCGAAGCTGCTCGGCGAGCGCCGAAACCAGTGCCTCGTCGTCGTCCACCAGCAGGATACGCTTGCCCGTCATGGCTTGGCCCCTCGCGGCGTATGTCCGGGCGCAAGTGTAGCGAAACCGCGACATACGGCAACCGCCGGACGGGTACCTAGCCTCCCCCCGGGATGGCCTTTTTCGGGGGCTCGTGATACACCAACTCCCACTCGCGACCGAGGCTTTCGGCCGCGCCGAGGCATTGCAGAGGACGGGTTTTGACATCTCCGGCACCGGGTCAGACGTCATCGCGCCGGCCGCACGCGCCGCTGGTGACGGTCGATCGCGCCGTGGCCGAGCTCAGGCGCGGCGGCTTCGCCGTCGTCTCGGCGGCTGGGGCCGCGCTTCTGGTCCAAGCGGCCGAGGCGGTCACGCCCCAAAGCCTCGACCGGCTCGCGGCGCTCGCCGGCAGCGAGCCACGGCTCGCCCTCACGCGGCATCGGGCCGCCGCCATCGGACTCCTGTCCGCTGCCGGAGGAGCGCCCGGCGCGGGACCGATGCTGATCCCGCTGCCCGACGGCTTTCCCGCTCAGGAAGTGCGTGCCATCGCGGAACCGGGAGAGGTCGTGAGCATCCGCGTGCCGGCGCCGGTAGCGAGCCCGGGCGGCGACATCGCGGCCGCCTTTGCCGCAGCGGTCGAGCTGACCAAGATCGCGCGGCTGCTGCCCGCCGCGCTGGCCGCGCCGCTGACCGGCGGCGATGCCGAAGCCTTCGCCGCCGCGAACGATCTTCTCACGGTGGCGGCCGACGACATTCGCGACTATCACGGCCGGGCCGCCCGCTCGCTCAAGGCCGTAAGCCAAGCGCGTGTACCGCTGGCGCTTGCCGAAACCGCGCGCATCGTCGCCTACCGTCCGTCCGACGGCGGCATCGAGCACCTCGCCATCGTGATCGGCGATCCGCGCACGGACGCGCCGGTGCTCGCGCGCATCCATTCCGAGTGTTTCACGGGCGATTTGCTCGGCAGTTTGCGCTGCGACTGCGGCGATCAGCTGCGCGGCGCCATCGCCGAAATCTCGGCGGCGGGAGCTGGGGTGCTGATCTATCTCGCGCAGGAGGGACGCGGCATCGGCCTCGTCAACAAACTGCGCGCCTACAACCTGCAGGACCAGGGCCTAGACACGCTCGACGCCAACGAGCAGCTCGGCTTCGACGCCGACGAGCGCATCTATCTGCCGGCCGCGGAGATCCTGCGCGACCTCGGGTTCACGCGCGTGCTGCTGATGACCAACAATCCCGAAAAAGTCGACGCGCTCGCACGCTGCGGAATCGAGGTGGTGCAGCGCGTCGCCCACGTGTTCCCGTCGAATGCCCACAACGAGGGCTATCTCGAGACCAAGAAGACCCGCTCCGGCCACATGTTCTAGGTGGGCCGGCCTCCGGCGCCTGGAACGGAACGACCTTGCCGGGCAGGTGGGGAGGGGCGGCACATTCTGCCGGGCAAGCGGCGACGGCGTTGATACCAAGGCGTTGATTTGCCACGAGCTTCCGTCTGGCACTCGCCTTGCGTGGACAAGGGCGGAGCGCCCATGTCCCAAACCGTCCAGCCATCCGCGGCAGCCCTGCCGCCCACGTCGCCCGAGCCGGTACGCGCCGATGGTGCGCGCGGCCTGTGGCAGGATGCGGGCGGGTTCTCCTTCGCCGACCTTCTCGACATCGTCAATCCGTTCCAGCATATCCCTGTCGTCAACAAGATCTATCGCGAGATCACGGGCGACGGGATCGGCATGGGCGCAAAAGTCGCGGGCGGTGCCTTGTTCGGCGGCGTATTCGGTTTCGTGGCCTCGCTGTTCGATGCCGTTTTGGAAAACGCGACCGGGCGCGACACGATGGATACCGTGGTCGCCGCCTTGCGCGCGGGCGATACCGGAAACACGTCCGAGCCCGTCGGCACCGATGTCGCCGAGATCCTGGGCTACGGTCGCGATGGCGTAGTCGGAAGTGCGCCGCATCCTGCCGTGCCGGCACCCGAGCCGCGTGCCGTAGCGGCTGCGGATGCCCCGCCGATCCAGCTGGCCCAAGCGCAGGCGGTGCAACCGGACACGCGGACCGTTGTGCGCCCGTTCGAACCGGGGCCGTCGCGCTTGACCGAGGCCACGGCTCCGCGCCCGCTCGAAAGCGGCGTCCCGCTGCGCGGCGTACGTGGGGTCGCGGCACCGTCGCTGCCGAGCCCTCAGACGCTCGCAGCCAATCCCGGGCTCATCGGTGTGATGCGCAGCGGTCCCGCCGCCGTGCGGGCGCTCGATGCCGCCGCCGCTACGCCTCGGGCCGCGACCGGCGCCGCACTGCCCCCGCCGTTCGGTCCCCACGGCCCGGACCCGGCC
>JBJHBM010000019.1:0-41978 GCA_050485485.1 Alphaproteobacteria bacterium
GTGCGCGTGTTCGCCGCCAAGCGCGGGCTGGAGCCGCGCGCCTTCACGCTGCTGCCGTTCGGCGGCGCGGGCGCCGTCCACGCCGCCGCCGTGGCCCAGGAGCTCGGCATCGGGCGCATCCTCGTGCCGCCGCGACCGGGGGCGTTCTCGGCGCTCGGGCTGCTGTGCGCCGACGTGGTGCACGACCACGTCCGCTCCGGCCTCGCGCCGCTGGCGTCGCTCGACCCGACCGAGGCCGAAGCCATGTTCGCCGCGCTCGAAGCCAAGGCGCGCGCCGACCTCGCCGCCGAGGGGCTGGGCGGCGCCGAGGCCCGGCTCGAGCGCGAGCTCGACCTGCGCTACGCCGGCCAGGGCTACGAGCTGCGCGTCGGCCTCGACGGCATCCCGCGGCTCGACGCCGCGGGCCTCGCCCGGGCGCGCGCCCGCTTCGACGAGGTCCACGCCCGCATCCACGGCCACGCGGCGGCGGAAAAGCCGGTGGAGGTGGTGAGCTACCGCCTGCGCGCGCGCGTCGCCGTGCCGCGCTACCGGGCGGGGGAGCTGGCGCGGCCCGAGGGCGCCGCCGACGCAGCGGCCGCCCTCAAGGGCCGCCGCACGGTGTGGTTCGACGGCCGCGACGGCGCCGAGACGCCGGTCTACGAGCGCGCGCGGCTCGCGCGCGGGGCGCGGCTCGCGGGGCCCGCCATCGTCGAGCAGATGGACGCCACCACCGTCGTCCCCGCCGGCTGGGCCGCCGAGGTGGACCCGCACGGCAACCTGATTCTGACGCGCGCGGGAGGCGCATAATGATCGACGCGGTCACGACCGAGGTGTTGCGCAACAAGGTGGCGGGCCTCGTGGACGAGATGCACTACCACTTCTACCGCTCGGGCTATTCCACCATCATCCGCGAATCGCGCGACTTCTCCTGCGTAATCCTCGACCGCGAGGGGCGCCTGATCGTGGCGCCGCCGATGTTCTTCCACGGCACCGTCTACCGCCACTTCTGCGGGCGCGTGCTGGAGCTGTACGGCGACGCGCTCGCGCCCGGCGACGTGTTCGTCTCCAACCACCCCTACGAGGCCGGCCTGCCCCACGTCTCCGACATGGGCTTCGTCGCCCCGGTGTTCGCCGAGGGCGCGCTGATCGGCTTCGCCGGCTCGATCGCCCACAAGGCCGACGTCGGCGGCACCATGCCGGGTTCGACCTCCGCCACCGCCACCGAGCTGTTCCACGAGGGCCTGCTGCTGCCTCCGGTCAGGATCACCGCGGGCGGCGCGCCGTGCCCCGACATCGAGCGGCTGATCCTCGCCAACTCGCGCCAGCCCGAGCTGGTGGCGGGCGACATCGGCGCCCAGGTGGCGGCGACCCGGATGGGCGTCGCGCGGCTGGAGGCGCTGGCGGCGCGCTTCGGCGCCGCCACCGTGACGGAGTCCTTCGCCGCGATCCTGGGGGGCGCCGCCGACGCGCTCCGCGCCGAGATCGCGAGGCTGCCCGAGGGCTCGGCCTCGGCCGAGGGCTTCATGGACACCGACGGCATCGAGCTCGACCGCATGATCCGCATGGCGGTGACGGTGACGGTCAAGGACGGCCGCGTGGCGTTCGACTTCTCGGATTCGGACGCCCAGGCCAAGGGGCCGATCAACCTGCGCCCCTCGATGGTGGAGGCGTGCTGCTTCTACGCCCTGGTGGGCTGCCTCGGCCCCGAGCTGCAGTTCAACGACGGCTGCCGCGACGTGGTGGACTTCGCCTACGCCCCCGGCACCATCACCAACGCGACCCCGCCCGCCCCCGTCTCCAGCTACCAGATGGCGAACCTCAAGCTGGTGGACGTGATCCTGGAGGCGCTCGCCCGCTTCCGCCCCGAGCGCGCCGTGGCCAACGCCGGCTCCTCCGGAGCCTTGGGCATCAACTGGGGCGCAGCGGCGCGGCCCGGCCAGGCCAGCCTGCAGTACGAGATCCTGGGCTCGGCTTACGGCGGCGGCTTCGGTCACGATGGCGCGAGCTGCACCGCGACGCACCTCTCCAACCTGCACGTCACGCCCATCGAGATCCTCGAATCCGAGTTCCCGTGCCGGGTAACGGCGTTCGAGCTGATCCCCGATTCGGGCGGGCCGGGCGCGTTCCGGGGCGGGCTCGCGTTCCGCCGCGCCTACGAGATGCTGGCCGACGGCACCGTGATCCGCCGCTACGACCGCGCCAAGTGCCCGCCCCAGGGGATCGAGGCCGGCCGGCCCGGCCGCGCGAGCCGCTTCGTCGTCAAGGCGGGCACGCCCGAAGAGCGCGAGACGCCGGCCTCGGGCCGCTTCGAGCTCAAGGCGGGCGACCGCTTCTACCTCGAATCGGCGGGCGGCGGCGGCTACGGCGACCCCGCCGGGCGCGACCCCGTGCGCGTCCGGCGCGACATCGAGGAAGGCTACGTCACGCCCCAGGCCGCGAAGCGCGACTACGGCGCGGCGTAACCTTTTCCGGGCTGCCGGCGAACCCCGCAAGGGGCCCCGAACGGCCGAGGCCAAGCCACCCGCGGCGCCGAACGGGCGCCGCCCACCGGAGCAACCGAGAATGACCGCGGTCCTGATCGTCGCCATCGCCGCCCTCGCGATCCTGAGCATTCTGGCCTCGCCCCGGGTCCGCGGCGGCGACGGCTTCTTCCGCGGCCGCTCGGAGACGGGCCGGGAGCCGCGCCTGTGGACGCTGGTGCTGTCCCAGGTCGCCACCTGGATCTTCGCCCGCTCCCTGCTCAACGCGGCCATCCTCGGCTACCTGTTCGGCATCGCCGGCACCGTCGCCTACGCCGCCTACTACGGCTCGTTCCTGGTGGGCGCCCGCATCGTGGACGCCATCCGCTTCCGCCACGGCCACGACAGCATCCAGTCCTACATGCGCGCGAGCTTCGGCACGCTCGGGGAATGGACCTTCAACGTGCTGGTCGCCGTGCGGCTGCTCAGCGAGGTCTTCGCCAACCTGCTGGTGGTCGGCATCATCTTCGGCGCCGCCGGGACCGTCCCCTACGCCGTCGCCATCGCCGCGGTCACGCTGTTCACCCTGCTCTACGCCATGATGGGCGGGCTGCGCGCCTCGCTGCGCACCGACGTGCTGCAGATGTCGATCCTGCTCGCGCTGCTGGCGGTGCTGACGCTGATCGCCGTCGGCATGCCGGGCTTCGATCCCGGGGCCATCCTCGCGAGCAGCCCGGACCCGGCATCCCCCGGCTGGGTGCTGCTCGCGGTGGCGTTGGTCCAGGTCTGGAGCTACCCGATGCACGACCCGGTGATGATGGACCGCGGCTTCCTCGCCGGCCGCGAGGTCACGCGGCGCAGCTTCCATTACGCCTTCTGGCTCAGCGCGGCCTGCATCCTCGCCTTCGGCCTGATCGGCGTGTTCGCCGGCCTGCACCGCGCGGAGGGCGAGGCGCTGATGGACACCCTGCAGCGGATGCTGTCGGGGCCGGCCATGCTGATGGTCCACCTGGCGCTGGTGGTCTCGGCGGTCTCGACCCTGGATTCCACCCTGTCCAGCGCGTCGAAGCTGGCCGTGGTGGACATGCGGATGGGCGCGCCGACGCCCGCCAACGGCCGCGTCGCCATGGCGGCCTTCGCGGCCGGCGGACTCGGCCTGCTGTTCCTCGGCAACAAGGACCTGTTCACGGCGGTCGCCGTCAGCGGCACCGCCGCCATGTTCCTCGCGCCGGTCATCTTCTTCTGCATCTGGGGCGGGCGCCCGGTGCCGCGATGGAGCTACGCCACGGCGTTCGTCGCCGCCATGGCGGGCTCGGCCGCCTATTTCCTCGAGAGCTCGGGTTACGCGCCGGTGACGGTCGCGCTGCTCGGCCCCCTGCACGACTACACCAAGCTGCTGCTGATCAACCTAGCCGTGCTGGCGGTGGGCTGCGCCGCCTTCGCGCTCGGCACGATCCGCCCGGACGCTCGGGCGCTGCGCTCGGAGGCGTGACGCCGTGGACCTCGGCCATCTCGAAAGCCCCGTGCTGACCTTCGGCGGGCCCTACGGCAACCTCCAGGCGACCGCGGCACTCAAGGCCGAGGCCGAGCGCCTCGGCATACCGCCGCGGCGCGTGATCTGCACCGGCGACGTCGCCGCCTATTGCGCCGAGCCCGAGGACACCGTCGCCCTACTCGCGGCCTGGGGCGTGCCGACGGCGATGGGCAATTGCGAGGAGGCGCTGGGCGCGGACGCGGACGACTGCGGCTGCGGCTTCCCCTCGGACAGCGCCTGCGACGCCCTCGCGCGGCGCTGGTACGCCCATGCGCGCGGCGCGCTGTCCGAAGGCGCGAAGGCGTGGATGCGGTCGCTGCCGCGGCGGCTGGACTTCCGCCTCGGCGGCCTCGGCTTCGCCGTGGTCCACGGCGGAGCGGACGGCATCAACCGGTTCCTGTTCGCCTCCGCGCCCGATGCGGCGCTCGCCCGCGAGATCGCGCGGGCCGGCACCGACGGCGTGATCGCGGGGCACTGCGGGCTGCCCTTCACGCGCCGGATCGGCGGGCGCCTGTGGCACAACCCCGGCGCCATCGGGATGCCGGCCAACGACGGCACCCCCGATGCATGGTACGGCCTGCTCGTCGAGACGCCGGGAGGCGGGGTCGTCGCGCATCACCGCCGCCTCGCCTACGACCACGCGGCGGCGGCGGCCGCCGTGCGCCGCCACGGCCTGCCCGAGGCCTACGCCGCGGCGCTGGAGACCGGCCTGTGGCCCAGCCTCGACGTGCTTCCGACGGAGGAACGGGCCGCGACCGGGCGCCCGCTCGACGCGCGCACCCTCGGAGACGACGCCGGCCCTACGCCGCGCGCCTGACCGGCCCGGCGGCGCGGGCTCACGCCGCCGCGGTGTTCTTCCTCATGCCCTCGAGGTGATCGAGCACGTCCTCGACGTGCATCACGTCGGCGTACTTGTGGTGCAGGTCGAACAGGTTGACCTTGTGCGACAGCATCGAGCGGTCGAAGGTGCATTCCTCCACCACCACCGTATGGAAGCCGTGGGAATAGGCGTCCACCACGCTCGCGCGCACGCAGCCCGAGGTGGATTCGCCGAGCGCGATGATCGAACGCACTCCCATCCTGTTGAGGTGCGCGATGAGCGGCGTGCCGAAGAAGGCCGACGCGCGCTCCTTGTAGATCACGAGCTCGCCGTCCCCGGGCGCCACCTCGTCGATGATGTCGTAGGAATCGTCCTGGAGCTTCTTGCGGGTCGCGCGGTTGGTGGAATTGACCCCGCGCGTGTCCACGTGGCGCGTGGTGTAGATCACCGGCACGCCGGCCGCGCGCGCCGCGTCCAGCAGCCTGAGGGTCGGCGGGAGCGCGTTCCAGGCGTTCTCCCCGCAGCTTCCCGGGTTCTCGCGGTTGGCCTCGACCACCGGCTTGTTCCCGCCGCGATAAGCGTTGTTGTAGAGGTCGATGGCGAGCACCGCCGGCCGCTCCCCCACGCGCAGCGCGCGCTCGTAGGGCTTGTAGATCTCGATCAGGTCGTCGTCGATGACGTCGCGCCAGCAGTGATCCTCGAACTCCCGGGCCATGGCGTTCTCCTCTTCGTTTCGCGTTCGGTCAGTCGCCCGATTACACCCCGCCCCCCGCCTCCCGTCAACGCGCGGCGGCCCGGAAACGGCATTTCCCGTGGCGGGGGTTCCGGCCCCCATGCTAATCAGGGGGCCTCCTTCGCCCGGATTCCCGGGCCTGGTCGCGGGGCGCGAGCCCCGATAAAAGGCGCCGCCCGGCGCCGCACAATCATCGGGGAGATATTCGGATGGCACTCAATGTCGGTTTTGTCGGTCTCGGCGAGATGGGCGGGGAAATGGCCCGCCACGTCGCCACCAAGGGCAAGGGCAAGTTCAAGGTCCACGGCTTCGATCTGCAGAAGAAAGCGCTGGACCGCGCCAAGAAGCATGGCGTCATGCCCACCAAGTCTCTGGCCGAGCTGGCCAGGACCTGCGACGTGTTCATCGTCATGGTCGGCTACGACCACCAGGTCAAGCAGGTCGTCTCCGACATCGCCAAGGACGGCAAGAAGGGCGCGGTCATCGTCATCACCGCGACCAGCCACCCGAGCATGGTCCACGAGTGCGCCGCCATCGCCAAGAAGGCCGGCATCGGCGTGATCGACGCGCCGGTGTGCTACGGCCTCGACGGCGCGCGCGACGGCACGCTGATGTCCACCTGCGGCGGCGCGAAGAAGGACTACGACAAGGTCCGCCCCGTGCTCGAATGCTATTCGCGCGCGGCCCCGCACCTGGGCGAGCTCGGCGCCGGCGAGATCGGCAAGACCTGCAACAACATGCTCCACTGGGCGCACAGCATCGCCAACTACGAGGTGCTGCTGCTGGCCAAGGCCTACGGCATCGACGGCCAGAAGATGCGCGAGACCCTGATGAAGTGTCCCGGCAACAACGGCACGCTGGAGCGCTGGGACCACACCAAGTTCACCTGGCAGGAAAAGGACATGGACATCGCGCTCGACCTCGCGCAGAAGCGCAAGGTGCTGCTGCCGCTGTTCGGCCAGGTGGACCAGCTCATCAAGCTGTTTCACGCCGACGACGTGGCCGAGCTGCTCTACGACAAGAACAAGGCCCGCTACCTCGGCATCGAGTACAAGCGGAAACCGATCTCGGCCGACTGAGCCGCGACGCGCGTGTGAAAAAACGGGGGGCCAAGGGCCCCCCGTTCCATTTTCGGCCGAAGCGCGGGGCTCCCGCCCCGGCTTCCTCCGTCTTGCGTCGGGCGCTAGTTCTCCGCGCAGCCGGCCTTCGCGTAGTCCTGACAGCGGCTGGAGGTGCCCTTGGTCATGGCATCGCGCAAGCGATCGATCGAGGAATCGGGCGCCGCGAACAGGACCTTGATGTATTCGTCCATCTCCTCGCCGGTCTTGAAGCGCGCAAGGAACTTGAGCTTCTCGAACTCCTCGAGCGCCTTGGGATCCTTGACCGTCGCGTTGAAGGCCGCGCGCAACGTCTTGAGCCGATCCTCGGGCACGCCGGGGCCGACCCAATAGGAGCGCCCGATCTCGGGCCCGATGGCGACGACCGCGAGCGCGGCCTTGTCCTCCTCGCTCTTGGCGAGCTCCATCACGGTCGGCGCGTTGGGCCATTCCTTCTCGCGCTCCATGCCGAACTGGACCAGATGCACGATCGCGCCCGGCTGGAGGAATTGCGGCGCGCTGGCGTACATGGAGCCGAGGGCCAGCGAGCCCATGCCCTGCAGCTCGCCGCGCTCCATCGAGAGCTGGACCTCCGTGCCGGACCTGTAGCCGAGGATCACCCGGAACTGGAGGCCCAGCATGTTGCGCGCGAGATACGGATAGACCGTGGAGTTGGAGCTGGCGCCGGTGGAGCCGACCACGATCTCCTTGTCGTAGAGGTCCTTGTAGCTCTTGAAGCCGGACTTCACGCTGGCGAGCAGCAGCTCGTTGCCGGCCGACAGGCGGCCGATGGAACGGATCCTGCGCGCGTCATACTGCACCCCCTTCGCCCCCATGCGCTGGAACATCGGGAGATTCTGGTGCAGCGTGAAGATCACGGTGCCGTCCTGCGGCGCGACGTTGTAGGCGTGGTTGAGAAGACGCATGCCGCCGGCGCCCGGCATGTTCTGCGCGACGACCGTCGGATTGCCCGGAATGTGGCGATCGATGTTCCGGGCGAGGAAGCGGGCATAGAGGTCGTAGCCGCCGCCCACGTCCGAGCTGATCATCATACTGACGGTCTTGCCCCTGTAAAAATCGTCCTGGGCGGAGGCGGAAGTGCCGGCCAGTGCCACGGCGAAACCCGCGGCACCGGCCAGGAAAGCGGTCCTGAAATGGCGTGAAGCGTTCATGCGTCTCTCCTGTCGGTCGGCCCCCCGGTTTTGTTATTGCGGGCCATGCGTTATCGGCTTCGGCCGGGCGCGCGGGCCCGAACCCGGTACCATGATCGTGCGAAATGCCGGGATGGTCAAACGGAGCGGGCCACGCGCCCGACCGGCACGGGCCGGAAAGCTCCAAAAGCAGGAACGGCCTTAATTTTATCAAATGTTTACATCCGGGTAACATGAGCCGCCCTAGGATCGGGACCGATTTCACGGACCAGGGATTCGAAGCCATGAAGACCTTGCCCTCGCGAACGCGGCCGCCGGCACGCGGGCTCGTGTTGCCGCTGGCGCTGGGACTTGCCGTCGCCGCGGCGGGCTGCGCGAGCGACCCTTACCGGGATTCGGCCGCGATGACGCCGGCCGAACGGGAGCTGCCGCCGCCCGAGGGCGCTGCCTCGGCCTTGCTGCGCGTGGCACTCGCGACACGCGCGGCGGGCGACTACGCCTCGGCCGTCAACGTGCTCAAGCGGGCCCATGCCGTCGCGCCACGCGATGCCGCCATCGCCATCGAGCTCGGCGAGACGCTCGCCGCCCTCGGCGCCCACAACGAGGCGCGCGAGGTCTTCGTGCGGGCACTGGTCCTCGCGGCTTCCGAGACGCGCGCGATCCGTGGGCTCGCCAACGTCCTGGTCGCGCTGTCGGAACCCGCCCTCGCCATCGAGCATTACCGCGCGGCGCTCGCCATCCGGCCGGAAGCCGCGACCCACAACGGCCTCGGCGTCGCGTTCGATGCGACGGACAAGCCCGCGGAGGCCCAGGCCGCCTATCGCGCCGGGCTCGCGCTCGAGCCCCACAACCCGAGCCTGATCGGCAACCTCGGCCTGTCGCTCGCGCTCGCGGGACGGACGCAGGAGGCGATCGACGGAATCGCGCGCGAGCTGCGCGAGGGACGCGCCACGCCGCGCCTGCGCCAGAACCTCGCGCTGATCTACGGCCTCGCAGGGCGGATGCAGGATGCGCGCGCGGTGCTGCGCATCGACCTCGACGAGGCCTCGATCGTCAACAACATCGCCTATTACGAGATGCTGCGCGGTCTCGCCCCCGAGCGGCGCCGCGAGGCCGTCCTCGGTGCGCGTCGCGTGGTGGGCGGCGGCGACAGCGCCGCCGCGGCCCCCGCCGCCGCGCCGCCGTGATCCCTGGCCTGACGATCCCTGGCCCGACCTAGATCGAGCGGAACCCGTCGATCACTTTGAGGATGCCCGGCCCCATCAGCACGATGAACAGGGTCGGCAGGATGAACACCACCATCGGCACCGTCAGCACCGCCGGCAGGCGCGCCGCCTTCTCCTCGGCGCGCAGCAGGCGCTGGTTGCGGAACTCGCCCGCCAGCACGCGCAGCGACTGGGCGAGCGGCGTGCCGAACTTCTCGGTCTGCAGGAGGGCGCTCACCACCGCGCCGATCGACTTGATGCCGGTGCGGCGCGCAAGATTGCGCAGGGCCGTCGCGCGCTCCGGCAGGAAACCGAGCTCGACCGAGGCCAGGGAAAGCTCGTCGGCGATCTCGCGCGCGCCGCGCCCCAGTTCCCGCGCCGTCCGCTTGAGGGCGGCATCGAGGCTCAATCCCGCCTCGACGCAGATCACCAGGAGATCGAGGGCGTCCGGCAGCTGCTTCTCGAGCGCCTGGCGCCGCTTGGTGATGACGTTCTTGATCCAGATCTCGGGCGCGTAGGCGCCGAACACGACGGCCAGGACCGAAGCCGCGAGACGGCCCATCGGCGGCAGGTTGTAGAGGCGGAACACCTCCAGCAGCAGCACCGCCAGCACGCCGAAGACGATGGGCAGGGTCAGCTTGAAGAACAGGTAGCTCACCAGCGCCTCGCGCGTGCGGAATCCGCCCTGGGTGAGACGGTCGCGGATCTGCTGGGTCTTGTTGCCCTGCATGAGCCTGAGGCGCGCCACCACGCGCGCCATGAAAGCATGGGACTGGCCGACGGCCGCACGCTCCGTCCGCGCGCGCGGCGCGAGCATGGCGGCGCGCAGCTCCTTTTCACGCAGGGCGACGGAGCGGGCGCGCTGCGCCAGCGGGTCGCGGACCAGCAGCGCCTGCCACAGGGCGATCACCGACACGAAGGCCGCGAGCCCGGCGAGCGCGATGGCCGCGTTGGGGCCGAGTGCGAAAGGCATGATCTCAGCCAGCTCGTTCATACCTCGAACCTCACCATCTTGAACATGACAGCGACGCCCATCGCCATCATGCAGAGCCCGACGCCGACCATGACCACGCCGCGCGGATCCGTGAACAGGCGCATGACGTAGTCGGGGTTCATCAGCATCAGGATGCCGAACATGAGGAAAGGCAGAGAGCCGATGATGTAGGCCGAGGCCCGCGCTTCCGACGACATCGCCTTGACCTTGAGCTTCATCGTGAGGCGGCGGCGCAGGATGTCGGCGAGGTTGTTGAGGGTCTCGCCGAGGTTGCCGCCGGTCTCGCGCTGCACCGAAAGGCTGATCGCGAAGAACCGGAACTCCGCGAGGCCGATGCGCCCGGCCGCATCCCACAGCGCGTCGTCGAGCGTCGCGCCGAGACGCACCGCATCGGCGACCTGGCGGAACTCGCAGCCGACCGGGTCGGGCATCTCCTCGCCGACATTGACGAGTGTCTCGGTGATCGGCAGGCCCGACTTGAGGCCGCGCACCATCAGGTCGATCGCTTCGGGGAACAATTGCAGGAACCGGGCGGCGCGGCGCGCGATCATGGCGCCGACGACGAGGTGCGGCCCCATGATGCCCACGGCGACGCCGACCAGGCCGGCGATCACCAACGGGAAGCCGAACAGCAGCCAGAACAGCGCCGCCGCGATCACGGCCGCGCCCACGCCGACGGCGGCATAGCGGCCGAGCGACATGGCGAGCCCCGCGCGCTGGAGGCGAAGCCGGAGCTGGGCGCGGCGCGGAAGCAGGCCCGCCAGGAACCGCTCGAGCCCGCGGCCGTCCCCTCCCCCCATCAGCACCGTCCGCGTCGTGCCCGGGGCGGGCCGGCGGGAGGCGCGGGCGCGCACCGATGCGATGCGCCGGCGGCGCGCGCGCCCGGCGCCGTCGCCGAGCGCCACGGCCACGCACAGGAAGGCCAGGAACAGCCCGCCGAAGATCGCGATCAGGACGGAATCGCCGCTCACGACATCGCCTCCAGCAACGCCCGGCCGAGTCCGTAGTACTCGGCACGCTGCAGGAACGCGGGTCGGAGGCCAGAGGAGCGGAAGCTGCCCCGGAGCTTGCCGTCGGCGCCCTCGCCTTCGAACTCGAAAGTGAACAGTTCCTGGGACGTGATCACCTCGCCCTCCATGCCAGCCACCTCGGCAACGTGGGTGACGCGGCGCATGCCGTCGCGCATGCGGCTCACCTGGACGATCAGGTGGACGGCGGAGGCGATCTGCGTGCGGACGGCATGGCTCGGCAGATTCACGCCCGCCATCGCCACCATGTTCTCGAGGCGGGTCAGCGCCTCGCGCGGGTTGTTGGCGTGGATGGTGGACATCGAGCCGTCGTGGCCGGTGTTCATCGCCTGGAGCATGTCGAGCGCCTCGGCGCCGCGCACCTCGCCCAGGATGATGCGGTCGGGACGCATGCGCAGCGCGTTCTTGACGAGGTCGCGCATATTGATCTCGCCGCCGCCCTCGAGGTTCGAGGGGCGCGTCTCCAGCCGGACGACGTGGGGCTGCTGGAGCTGCAGCTCGGCGGCGTCCTCGATGGTGACGATGCGCTCGCCGTGGTCGATCAGGCGGCTCATGGCGTTGAGGAGCGTGGTCTTGCCCGAGCCCGTGCCGCCCGAGATCAGGATGTTGAGGCGGCAGCGCGACGCGATCTTCAGGACCTTGGCGAGCTTCTCCGAGATGTTGTGCTGGCGCGCCATGACGTCGAGCGTGATCTCGCGCCGCGAGAACTTGCGGATCGAGATGGAGGGGCCGTCGATGGCGAGCGGCGGTACGATGATGTTGACGCGCGAGCCGTCCTCGAGGCGCGCGTCCACCAGCGGCTGGGATTCGTCGATGCGCCGCCCGATCCGGCTCACGATCCGCGTCGCGATGTTCATGACATGGGCGTTGTTGCGGAACGCGACGTCGGTGAGCTCGAGCTTCCCGCCGCGCTCGACGTACACCTGGAACGGCCCGTTGACCATGATATCGGTCACGGAATCGTCGGCGAGCAGGGGCTCGAGCGGACCGAGGCCCAGCATGTCGTTGAGCAGCATGGTGACGAGGTCGCGCTGCTCGATCAGGTTGAGCTGTATCTTGAGCTCGCCCAATATCTCCACCACTACGTCGGAGATCTGGCGCGCGAGCTCCTTGCGCGGGAGCTGCGACGCGGCCGCCACGTCGATGCGCTCCATCAGGACCGCCTGGATGCGGGTCTTGGCGGCTTGGATCGGCGCGCGCGCCGACGACAGCGGCGTCACCTTGGCGCCTGCCGCCGAGATTTCCGCGACCGCCAGCGGATCGGCGGGCTCGCGCGCGGCGAGCGCCGAAGCCGGAGCGCCCTCCTCCTCTTCACCGAGGATGCCGTGGAGCAGGCGCGTCACCAGATCGCGGTGGGCGAGCGCGTCCACGCGCGTCTTCGATTCGGCCAGGATATCGTCCACCAGCGACGCTACCTGCCGGGCGAGGTCGGCGCGCGGCAGGCGCGCCAGCACCGCCACGTCGACGCGCTGCATGAGTCTCGCCTGGACGCGCGCGCACAGCGCTTCGAAGGCGGCCTCGTCCGAGCGCGCGACCTCTTGCGCTTCCGCCGGCGGCGCAGGGACGAGCGGTGGCGGCGACGGCACGGGCGTCTCCGCCGCCTGGCTGCGCCGCCCGAAGCTGCGCAGGCGGGACGTCATCGCCGTCCGCCCTTGCCGATCTGGAAGCCGAAGCTCCAGCGCACGGGCTTCGCGGCGGTTTCCTCGGGCTCGAAGAACTCGCGCGCGAAGCGCGCGAGCACCGACGCCGCGCGGCCACGGCCCGCGGCGAGCGGACGGCCGCGCCCTTCCTGCTCGCAGACGGCGCGGCGGTCGAGCGGTAGCGTCGTGCCGAAGTCGAGCCCCACGGTGCGCTCGAACTCGGCGCGCGGTAGCTCGCCCTTGGCGGCGGGGCGGGTCTGGTTCTCGAGCAGGCGCAGCCGCGTGTGCGGCCCGTGCTCCGCGATCACCGTGCGCAGGCGCAGCGCATCGCGCATCGCGGCCAGGGAAAGGTCGCTCACGAGAACAGCGACATCGGCGACCGAGATCAGGTCGGGCTGGCCCGCGAGCGTGTCGCGCGGCACGTCGGCCACCACCCAGTCGTAGGTGCGCAGCAGCTCCTCCGTCAGCACCTTGAGCGCGTCGGGGCGCGGCAGCGGCGCGGCGGCGAGCGGCGCCTCGGTCGCGTAGAGCGCGAGGCGTTCGGTGGCAGCGACCGAGCCGCGCTCGAGGAACAGGGGATCTATCCGGTCGGGATCGGCGAGCATGTCGGCGAGGCCGGTGCCGGGCTCGGCGTCGAAGGCGAGCGCGCCGGTGCCGAACCTGAGGTCAAGGTCGAGCAACGCCGTCCGCGCCCCGAAGCTCTCGGCCGCAAGCCACGCGAGCGAGCTCGCGACCGTGCTCGCGCCGACCCCGCCGCGGGTACCGGCGACCAGCATCAGGCGGCCGCGGCGCGTCGGCCGGGCTTCCGTCGCGGTGCCGGCGGCCTCGGCGATGGCGCGCAGGATGTCGGCCGGGTTGACCGGCTTCAGCAGGTAGTCCACCACCCCCGCCGCCACCAGGCCGCGATAGAGCTTGACGTCGTTGGCCGTGCCGAAGGCGATGACGCGGGTGCCGGCGTCGCACACGTCGGCAAGGGCGTTGACGTCGGCGAGCGGGTTGTCGCTCTCGGCGAGGTCGACGAACAGGAGCTCGGGCGACAGCCCGCCCGTCAGGTGCTCGATCGCGGCGGTGACTCCGCCACCTTCCACCAGCGGCTGGCGCCAGCCGGAGTCGGCGGCGATGCGCAGGACGGCCTGGCGCGTGACGTCGTCGCACAGGAACGCCATCACGCGCGAGAACGCGCGCGTCGCGCCCGCGTGGGGGGCGCCGCCGGAGGGCGGCGCCTGAAGCGGTGCCGCAGCGCTCACTCGGCGGCCCCCGAACGGTCGAGCGGGATCACCTTGCCGTCACGGTAGCGCTTGATCGCCGCCGCCGCGCGTGTGCCGTCGGCATGGCCCTCGGGGCGCCCCTCGATCATGTCGCGCGGATCGGCCACCATCAGGCCGAGATTGACGGCATCAGCGCAGCCGAAGTTGGACGACGGCGTGTTGCCGTAGTCCACCGCCGGCTTGCGCCAATCGGGGCAGGCCGGAGCGCGCACCACGAAGCGATGGACCAGCACGCGCACCGCGTCGGGCTCCGGCGTCCCCGCCCACTCGGCGCTTTCCAGCACCAGCGGATCGAGCCCGTGGCGGCGCAGCAGCAGGGCCACGCTTTCCGCACGCCGCGTCGTGACCGGGTTTGGCTCGCGCAGTGCGCCCACCACATAGATGCGGTCGCCATAGCCGACGTCGTGACGGGCGAGGAAGGCGCGGAGCGCCTCGAAGGCCCGCGCCTCGACCTGCACGGCGGCCCGCGCGAAGGCCACGTCGTGATGGAGGTTGACCGGCTCGACCTGGTTGGCCTTGGGCGCGGCGGCGGGCGACCAGTGGGCGGTATCGGCGCAGGCGGCCGTGACGGCGAGCGCCAGCGCCGCGAGAACGGCGCGCAACGAAAGCGGCAGCGTGGTGGCTGTCATGGCGTTTCCCTTCCTATTCCAGCGCGAAGCCGGCATTGCCCATCAGCTCGCGTCCGCCGCGCGGACGGATCGCGGGTTGGGTTTCCCGCATCTGCGGCTTGTAGGATTCGCCGTCGAACACACGGCCAGCGTCCGTCGGCATGGTCAGCCCGTCGGTCGGCACCTGCAGACGCGCGGTGGATACCGGCCGCACCACGTAGGGCGTCACGATGATCACGAGCTCGGTCTCGTCGCGCTGGAAGCGGTCGGAACGGAACAGCCCGCCCAGCACCGGCAGATCGCCGAGGCCCGGGAATTTGCGGAGATCGTGGGTAACGTTGTTCTGGATCAGGCCCGCGACCGCGAAGCTCTGGCCGGAACCCAGTTCCACCGTGGTCTCGGCGCGCCGCGTGGCGAGCGACGGCACCACGATGTTATTGAGGCGCACCTCGCCGGTGGTGGAAAGCTGGCTCACCTCGGGGCGCACCTTGAGGCTGATGCGTCCACCTTCCAGCAGGGTCGGCGTGAACGCGAGCGCGACACCGAACTTCTTGTATTCGATGGTCACGGTATCGCTCGACTGCGGCACCAGGATCGGAAACTCGCCACCCGCGAGGAAGCTCGCGGTCTCGCCCGAAACGGCGGTCAGGTTCGGCTCGGCCAGCACGGTCACGAGCCCCTCGTTCTCGAGCGCGTCGAGCACGCCGTTGATGCTGAGCCGCCCGGTGTTGAAGCCCACCACCGCCGAATCGGTGGATTCGTTGCGAACGATGAACTGACCGAGCGCATTGACGGGCGGATTGTTAGTGGCGATGCCGAAGGCGAACGATCCCGCCGACAGAAGCGCGTCCCAGTTGATGCCGATGCGCTTGATGACCGAGCGGTTGACCTCCGCCACGCGTACCCGCAGGTTGACCTGGTTGGGCGCATGCACCGAAAGCCGATTGATGACGTTGCCGTCGCCCCCGGAGAAGCGCGCCGCGAGCGCACGTGCGTCCTCCGCCTGCTGCGGCGACGGCACCATGCCCGACAGCATCACCGCTTCACCGACCGAGGACACCTCTATGAAGCTTCCGGGGAACAGCGTTTCCATCGCGGACCTGAGATTGGACAGGTTGTGGCTCACCGCGACCCGCAGGTTGGCAAGGATGCGGTCGCCGTTGTCCACCGCGAACATGGTGGTCTCCCCCGCTTGCTTGCCGAACACATAGACCAGCGTCGGCGACTTCACCTGCACGTCGGCGATGCGCGGATCGGCGATGAACACCGAAGAGGCCGCCGCGCCGAGGCGCACCAGCTGGCCTTTGTTGAGCTCCAGCGGCAGGAGCTTTTCCTGGGGACCCACCATCTCGACGCGCCGCGGATCGCGCTCGGCCACGGGATGGGCGAGCGGCGTCATCAGGATGCCCCCGAAAGCGGCGATAAAGGCGAGGCTGCGAAGCATGGTACCCTCCTGGTCCCTCTGGCGCGCGGCGAGGATCGCCGCGCCAGCCTAAAACCTGCGGTCCTCTGTCTGGTCGCCCCGCATGATCCGGACCAGCCGGCCCGAATCCCGTCGGTCGCGGCCGATGACCCGGCTCACTTCCGTATCGAGCGTAAGCCCGGCCCGCTCGCGCGCCGGCAACGGCCGGGCAGCAGGCGTGCCGCCGGCACCTGCCACCGGCGCCTCCTCGGTCTCGGCGACCTCGACGGCACCCTGTATCGGCGTTTCGTCCCCCGCTTCGATCCGGATCAGCGGCACCGGCATGTCCGTGCCGGAAACGCCGTCGGAGGCCATGCCTCCTCCAATTTCCGCAGCGTCTGCGGCGGAGATCGGCGACAGGGCGGGCGCACGGGAGCGCACGCCGCGGTCTTCGGGTGCCGAAACAGGCGCCGCGCGCAATGCGACCGCCTGGCCCACCGTCGTCCCCGCGGCCACCGGAGCCTGCTCGTCTTCGCTGACGATGGGGCGCAGGCTGAGCGCGATCTTCCCGATCCGGTTTATGATGCCGATCTTCTCGACTTGCTTCGGCGTCACTTCGAACGTCACGGTGCGGGCGACGGCCGCTTTGGCCTTGAGATCGTCGATTCTCTGGTCGACCGCGAGCACGCGGATGTCTTCCAGCACCGTCTCGCTGACATGGCGCGTGTCGCGCCCGTCCGAGGTCGGAAGCGTATGGGTCAGCACCATGTCCACGCGATCACCCGGAAAGACGAAGCCCGAGATGCCGGTAATGGCGTTGACCTGGATCGAAACCGCCCGCTTGCCTGGCGTCAGGACCGCCGCGAGGAAACCCTGCTCGCCCGGACGCACCACCTGGGTATCGGTCACCGGCTGGCCCGCGACCAGACGGGTGCGCGCCACGGCACCCTCAAAGTCCGCCGGTTCCCCCCTGCCCCTGAGTACGTAGGTCGGCGCCAGCGTGCCCTTAGGCCAGGCCTGCCAGCGCAGGTCCTGGACCTTGACGAACCGGCCGGCCGGCACATCCGTTTTGGCCACCAGCACCTCGGTGCCGACGTTCTGCTTGCTGATGGCAACTTTCTGCGCGTTGAGCCAGCCGCGCGCCAACAGCGCGGTGCCGGCTGCCGCGAACAGGGCGATGACGATCATCAGGATCGTCCGCATGTTCATGTTGACCATCATGGCAGCGTCCTCCGAGGATTCATGGCCCGAACAACAGGCGCCAGGCGATGAACAGCCCGCCCGACGCTATCGCGACACCGAAGGGCAGCACGCCCTTGAGAGCATCCGCGACCACGACGCGCGCGGACGGCACGGGCAAGCCCGAAGCGACGGCCGGCGCGAACTGACGCGCGATTCGCGTCACGATCAGCGCAATGCCGAGCGCACCGCCGGCCACCAATGTCACGAGAAGGAAGGACGGCGCGAGCCCCGGCCCCGCCCAAGGCATCGCCGCCGCCAGAAGCTTGACGTCGCCGCCGCCCATCAGACGCAGCGTGAACAGCAGCGTGCCGAGCGCGAAGGCGGCAAGACCGAAGCCGAAGGCCAATAGAACCTCGCCAAAGGGCATGCCGTCGAGCAGCCGAAGGACGGCATAAGCCACCCACAGGCCGGCCAGCGCGACTGGAATCCGATTGGGGATCAGCAGTCGGCGTGCGTCGCTCAGCGCGGCCCAAACCATCAAACCCGCAAACGCGACCACCAGAAGCTGGGATGCCATGCCAAGGACCATCGGCTCATCCTTGCGCCATCGGCGACGTATCGTGACGTATTAGGAAACGGATGGGGCGAGAAATCCGGCCGGAAGAGCGGGGAAGCGGGACTTTGGCCGGCTGACCGGCCCTGGCCCCGCCTCCCCAGGCCATCATGCTCTCACCCGACAGGGGAAAAGGCGGCTTTACTCCTCGCCGCCGCCGCCGCCGCCCCCGCCGGTGCCGGAGTCGACGGCACTCTGCAGGGTTTCGGAGACGCTGGTGAAAATCTGCTCAAGCGAGCCCCCCATCGCGGTCAGGGCACCGATCGCCGCGACGGACACGAGGGCGGCGATGAGACCGTACTCGATGGCGGTGGCGCCGGATTCGTCGCGCAGAACACTGCGGATCACATTGATCATGGTCATTCCTCCAGTTGGAACTCATCGCCGGCGACACTTGCGTCGCGCGGCAACGAGCGCAGAATTATGCAGCGCCATGAAATAGTCAAAAAGTATCGGATTGGACTTTATTAATATAAATGGTAAATATTAAAATCACGTCTATTATTTATTTCTATTAAATTTCATAAAATCCATTATATTTCCACACAATCTGTGACTTTTACATAAGTCGCATTCGAAACCCGCTGCCAGTCCAACCCCGCCCCGCCAGCAACCGCGCAGTTGATAGCTAGAGGGGTATGGAGTGCCGGGGCCATGGCGCGCCTCAACATGAACACCCGGCTACGCGCCATAGCCCCGATGTTCCACGAGGTCGCCAACAACCCGAGTGAGATTAGGCAGTCAAACGGAGAGATCGTGCCGAGCGCACCGAAACCCGGCCGGTTGGCGCGGATATCATTGTCCGTTTCCAAGATGGCTGCTGGCGAATGCCGGAAACCCGGTCAAGGCGGCCATGCCGGGCACGACCTGGGCGAGGCTGAACGAGCGGGACAGCCCGACAAGGCGTATCGTCACCATCGGCAGGATTCCACCCGGCCTGTCGGCGCTGCCGATGCCGCTGAAACGATATTCGACGATCACGTTTTCCGGCCCGAGGCGCGACCATGTCCTGCGCATGTCCTCGACGATCACATCGAAGCTGCCGCTTGCGGCTACGCCGGCACCGCTGCATTGAGGGCCATCCGCGCTACCGGCACAGACCACGGGAATACCCGGGGACAGACTAGACGTATCCGCAACGGGCAGGACGATCGCGGCCGTCCGCGCACCCCGGCGCGCCGTCTCGCCGGCCATATGATAATCGAACATGAAACCGGTCAGCTCGAGGATACCGGCCGTCAGCGCGACCAAGAGCGGAGCCACGAAGGCGAACTCGACGGTTGCCGCCCCTTCCCTGTCGGCGACGACGGCAGCACAGTCACGTCCGCGGCGTACGTCTCCGATGTCGGCCGACATCATAACTAGTCCCCCACGTAGGCTTGTTCATGGATCGAGACGATGGCCCGCTGGCCCAGCCCGAAAAAAGCTGCAAGTCCCGGCATCAGCGGGGCGAACGGCACGGAGGCCGTGATGCGGATGATCGGCACCATGTGATTCGGGTCCGTTCCGAAGCTCGCGCCATGATCGATCGACAGGGAGGAATCGGGATAATTCCAGCCCGAAGCCAGGACGGAGGCATTGCCTTCCATGTCGCCGGTCCGCACCAGGTTCTCTATCGCCTGACGCACGTCTTCCGTCAGCGGCAAGGGGTTTCGCGCCGCGAACAACGCGCCGGCACGAACGCCCTTCTCCACGGCATTGGCCTGATAGAGGGCCCGACCGAGCTCCGTCGTGACCAGCAGGAGAAGAAGGAGCACCGGCAAGGCCAGCGCGAATTCGACGGCCGCCGCACCCTTCTCGCAACGCAGGAGCCTATTCGACCAGCTGAACATTGGCATGAAAGTCCGGAGAATTGAGGGAGGTCAGGGGTCGCACGATCTCGGCGTAAATGGCCGCGTTGGGCGGAGACTTCATGTGTTCGGTGACGAACAGCTCCACGTAGTTGCCGTTGGTGGGGTAGGTCCCGTGCCCC
Organism: Alphaproteobacteria bacterium; assembly: GCA_050485485.1. Lineage (GTDB taxonomy): Bacteria > Pseudomonadota > Alphaproteobacteria > SMXQ01 > SMXQ01 > WHSO01. Next base: position 19,686 of record JBJHBM010000019.1, read on the forward strand.
TTCACGTTGTCGGCAAGGCAATTGAGGATGGCGACCTTCAGCAGGCGTCGTGCTGGCCCGTTGGAGGCGACCGGCCTGCTCGGAACGCCGTCGTAATCGGGGTCATGGATTTTGGCGGAGTCGGCGGCGACCGGAACGTCTGCGCCGGGAGGAACCACGATCTCGAAATCGGGCGGCAATTCGCCCGGCACCGGATAAAGCGTCTGTCCGGGATGGCTCTGGCTGCGCGCGTAGGGGAGCCCGAGCTCGTAGAGATAGACCTGATAGCGGCTGGCATTGAACAACTCGGCGGGTACGGGGGCGCCACCATGCTTGTCCACCCAGTAGGAGGACACGTCCCACATGCCGTTCCCCAGGCGGTTCGCCGTTCCGTTGAGTATGTCGGGGTCGCGCGGGTAGTTGATGACGTTCGGAGCCGGATGGGGCAGCCCGCCGGGCAGGTCGAAACGCGCATTCATGCCGTTCACGACCTTGTTGGTCTGCGACCCGGGAGCGGTCGCGACGTCGATATCGTAGCAATCCTCGGGCACCACGGCCGCCAGGGCCTTTTCGATATCGTTCGCTCCATGGGACCCGTCTGGCAAGGCAAGCAAGCCGAAATTGCCCGGCGCCCACGTGGCGTTGCCGCCCTGAGGCTCCTTCAGCAGGAGTTGGCGTCCGGCATTCTCGGGTAAGTCGGTCGACAGCGCCGGGTCGGTTTCCTCCAGGTTGCACAGCATCAGGGGCGGGGCATGACAGACGAAGGGCTTGACCCTCGCGACCGCGCGCGCGCCGGAAAGCAACGTCTTCTTACCTTCGCCGAACATGGCGAGAATCGGCGCCGCCACCAGATCCACGCGCCGCGGCACCAGCATCACCTCGATGAAGCGGGCGTCGAAATCGGAGACGGCTTCCGTGCGGCTGGCATAATCGCTGTAGAACCTGATGTGCTCCACCACGAGGGTGGACGAATCCCCGGGAATGCCGGAGCTGGCCGCCGTCGCGTCCTCCGCGATGGCACGCGCCCGCATGCGGGCGCCGCTCTTGCCGTTCAGCTGCGCCGCCCCGGCCATGGCGCTCGCATCGGCGTGATTCTGCATCTGGGTCCGCAGCACCGACATGCGTCCGAGATCGACGCTGAAAGCCATGGCGCCGCTCGCGACGGCGACGAAGACCGCCACGTAGATCAGGATTCCGCCGCCGCAGTCGTGAAGCACGCCCTTCATCGCGCCCTCCCCGGTGAATCTTGGAGAACATGAATATATACAAGGCATATTTCGGAACTAGATTTATAGTTTTTGATTTTACTATGATAAATTTATGATTTCTCCCATTTTTTAAGTAAAGACGACCGAGCTCGGAAGCCACCCATGCCTCAGGCGCAGCGCAGATTTTCGCGAAGTTCCCTGGTCTTCCGTTCGGCCGACTGCTCCAGGGTGGAGAACCACAGGATCCGCACGCCCGTTTGGCCGGGTCGCTCGCGCGTCACCGTGCATTTGCCGCTCTCGGGCCATTTGACCACGTAATAGGCTGGCGGCCCCGGGTCGCGCAGCACCGCCCACAGGCCGAATCCCACGGCGAGAACGGCCACGGACCAGAGGGCGGCGGCGCAACGCTTGGCTGCGCGTGTCGCGGCCGTGGCAGAGGCGGTGGACGAAGCAAGTCCGGCGGCGGTCATGGCATCCTCGTTTCGGTTTGAGTAAAATTTTCGATGAATTAAATATTAATCATGTAAATATCATGATCTTTATTATAGGTATATTTACGTGGACGGAAAGCGCTTTCTGCGCATAATCCTATAGGCGCTCCTGAGGCCCGCGCGTCCGGAAGCCGCGGACCGATCCCCGATTGTCTCCCTTCCTCGAACCCTCTAAGAAAAAGCCATGACCATGACGCTTTCCGGCCGCACCCAGGGCGAAGAGGCCGCCGCCCGCGATACCGCCCGCATCCTGCTCGAGATCGGCGCCGTCAATTTCCGCCCGGAGCAGCCCTACATCCTCACCTCCGGCCGTGCGAGCCCGGTCTATATCGACTGCCGTCGCCTGATCGCCTTTCCGGCCGAGCGCAGCCGCGTGATCGATCATGCGGTGGAGGCCATCGGCGCCGCGGGTTCGGCCAAGGCCTACGATGCGATCGCCGGCGGCGAGACCGCGGGCATCCCCTACGCCGCCTGGATATCCGACCGCATGAACCTGCCGATGCTCTACGTCCGCAAGGAGCCCAAGGGCTTCGGCCGCATGGCCCAGATCGAAGGCCACATGCCGGAAGGCTGCCATGCGCTGCTGGTCGAGGACCTCGCCACCGACGGCGGCTCCAAGATCAATTTCGTCAACGCCATCCGCAAGGCGAACGGCACCGTCGACAGGGTGTTCGTGGTGTTCTACTACGGCATCTTCCCGGAGGCGCTGGACGCGATCGAGAAGCTCGGCGTGCGCCTGGTGTGGCTCGCCACATGGTCGGACGTGATCGCCGCCGCCGAGGATGGCGGCTTCTTCAACGCCGACAAGATCGCGGGCGTGCGCGCCTATCTCCAGGACCCCCACAGCTGGTCCGCTGCCCATGGCGGCAAGGGCGCGTAAGGCCAAGGTCTGGATCCGCATCGGCCTTTCCGGCTGGAGCTACGACGGCTGGAAGGACACGTTCTATGTAGGCGTGAAGCAAGCCGACCGGCTCGCCCACGCCGCCTCCCGCTTCCCCACCCTCGAAGCGAACGCGACCTGCTACCGCGAGCCGCAAACAACCGCCGGCGCCGGCAAGGCCGCGGCATCTTCATCTATTTCAACAACGACGCGGAAGGTGCCGCCTTTCGCGATGCGGGCCGCCTGTTGGACATGGTGCCCGGCGCAAAACGCCGCTAGTCTGAGACAAGCTGGTCACGGGGGAGAACTCATGCAGGGTTTCGTTCGCACCATCGCCACCGTCATGCTCGCCGCCGCGCTCGCCGCCTGCGGAGGCGAGGCGCCCAAGGAACGCGACACGCTGGTGATCGGGATGACCCAGTATCCGGCGACCCTCAATCCCAACATCGAATCGATGCTTGCCAAGACCTACGTTCTGGCGATGGCGACCCGGCCGATGACGCTGGTGGACCCCGACTGGAACCGCATCTGCGTCCTGTGCGAGACCCTGCCGACCATCGAGAACGGCCTCGCGGTCCCGGAAAAGCTCGAGGACGGCCGCACCGGGGTCGCCGTGACCTACACCATCCGCAAGGACGCCACCTGGGGCGACGGCGTGCCCGTCACGACCCGGGACGTCGCCTTCACCATCGAAGTCGGCAAGCATCCGGCTTCGGGCGTCGCGGACGGCGAAACCTACCGCCGCATCCTCAACCTCGACGTGAAGGACGAAAAGACCTTCACCCTGCACGTGGACCGGCTCACCTACAACTACAACGCCCTCGATGCCTTCCGCCTGCTGCCCGAGCACATCGAGCGCAAGAATTTCGCCGACCCCGGGGAATACCGCACCCGCACCGCATTCGACACCGACAGCACCAATCCCGGCCTCTACTTCGGCCCCTACCGCATCGCCGAGAAGCACACCGGCTCGCGCATCGCGCTGGAGCCCAACCCGACGTGGTGGGGCGAGCCGCCGCACTTCAAGCGGGTCGTGGTTCAGGTTATCGAGAACACGGCAGCGCTCGAGGCGAATCTGCTGTCGGGCTCGATCGACTACATCGCGGGCGAGCTCGGCCTTACGCTCGACCAGGGCCTCGCCTTCGAAAAACGCCATGGTGCCGGCTTCGATGTGACCTTCAAGCCGGGGCTGGTCTACGAGCACATCGACCTCAACCTCGAGAATCCGTTCCTCGAGGACCGCCGGGTGCGCCACGCGCTGATCTACGCCCTCGACCGCGAAGGCATCTCGCGCCAGCTGTTCGACGGCCGTCAGCCGGTCGCCGATTCCTTCGTCAATCCGCTCGACTGGATTCACTCCGAGGACACGCCCCGTTACGGGCGCGACCTCGCGCGCGCAACGCGACTTCTCGACGAGGCGGGCTGGACCGGCCGCGCGCCCGATGGCATCCGACTCAATGCCCAGGGCCAGCGCCTGTCGTTCGAACTGATGACGACGGCCGGCAACCGCACCCGCGAATTGGTACAGCAAGTGCTCCAGAGCCAGTGGCGCGAGGCCGGGATCGAGATTCGCATCCGCAACGAGCCGGCCCGCGTGTTCTTCGGCGAAACCGTGACCAGGCGCCGCTTCACCGGGATGGCGATGTTCGCCTGGCTGTCCTCGCCCGAGAGCGTGCCGCGCCTCACGCTCCATTCCGACCACATCACGCGTGCCGAGAACAACTGGTCCGGACAGAACTACACGTCCTACGCGAACCCCGAGGTCGACCGGCTGCTGGACGCGATCGAGACCGAACTCGACCGCGACAAGCGGCGCCTCTTATGGGCGGAACTTCAGAGAATCTATGCCGAGGATCTGCCGGTACTCCCGCTGTTCTTCCGTGCCGATCCCTTCATCATGCCCAAGTGGCTCACCGGCGTGGTGCCGACCGGCCACCAGGAGCCCTCCACCTACTGGATCGAAAACTGGAGCGCGCGGACGGAGTGACGGAACGCGGCAGGACACAGAGCGTCGCGGACCTCAGTCGGGTCAAGCCGGCCGCCCTCGAAGTCGACGGGCTCGAGGTCGTCTTCCCCACGCGCGACAGCCCGATCCGTGCCGTCGCCGGCGTCGGCTACGCCATAGAAGCCGGCCGCACGCTCGGCGTGGTGGGCGAATCGGGGTGCGGCAAGTCCATGACCGCGCTTGCCGTGCTCGGGCTGGTGCCGAGGCCGGGCCGTATCGTGGCCGGGACCGTGCGTGTCGGCGGCACCGAGATCACGGGACTTCCCGAGGAAGCCCTTGCACGGGTGCGCGGCGCGCGCGTCGCCATGGTCTTCCAGGAGCCGATGACCGCACTCAATCCGGTGCTCACGGTAGGCGCGCAGATCGCCGAAGCCTGGGGGCTGCACCGCGGGGGCGGAGCCCGAGCGGCACGCGACGCCGCACTCGAAATGCTCGCGCGCGTGCGAATCCCCGAGCCGGCACGGCGCTACGAGTCCTATCCGCACCAGCTTTCGGGCGGCATGCGCCAGCGCGCGATGATCGCGATGGCGCTCGCGTGCCGGCCCGAAGTGCTGATCGCCGACGAGCCTACCACCGCACTCGACGTCACCATCCAGGCCCAGATCGTCGAGCTGATGCTGGAGATGCAAACCGAATTCGGCATGGCGATCCAGTTCATCAGTCACAACCTCGGCGTGATTTCGGAGATCGCCGACGACGTCGCCGTGATGTACGCAGGCCGTATAGTCGAGCACGCCACCGCAACCACTATATTCGAATCGCCCCGCCACCCATATACCCGCGCGCTGATGGAAACGGTACCGCGTATCGGCGCGCGCATGCGGCGCCTTCCCGCCATCGGCGGCGCGGTCCCCGATCCGCGCGCGCTGCCGCCGGGCTGCCCGTTCTCGGACCGCTGCCCGCTGGCGGATGCCGATTGCCGCGGCGACGAGCCCGGTCTGGGCGAAATCGCGCCGGGCCATCTCGTCGCCTGCTTCAAGGCGGATCACGCCCCATGAGCACCACCGATTCCCTGCTCGCGGTCGAAGGACTGATGAAACGCTTTCCGTTACGGCGCGGGCTGTTCGGCGGTGCCGGCGGCACCGTGCATGCCGTCAACGGCGTGAGCTTCACGCTGGAAGCCGGCACGACGCTTGCCCTGGTGGGCGAATCGGGCTGTGGCAAGACTACCGTGGCCCGCGCGGTCACGCGGCTCTACCGCCCCGACGCAGGCACCGTGACGTTCAAAGGCAATGATCTCGCCCGGCTTTCGGGCGGCGCGCTCAAGCGCGCACGGCGCGCGATGCAGATGGTGTTCCAGGACCCGTTCGGCTCGCTCAATCCACGCCTGCCGGTCGGCGCCATCATTGCCGAGCCGCTCGTGATCCATCGCATGGGCGGGCGCGCCGAACGACGCGCACGGATGGCGGCGGCGATGTCACAGGTCGGCCTCAACCCGCGCGATGCCGAGCGCTATCCCCACGAGTTCTCGGGCGGGCAGCGGCAGCGCATCGCCATCGCCCGCGCCCTCGTCGTCGAACCCGAGCTGATCGTCGCCGACGAGCCTCTGTCCGCGCTAGACGTCTCGATCCAAAGCCAGATTCTCAACCTGATGAAAGACATTCAGGAAGCACGCGGCCTCGCCTTCCTGTTCATCACCCACGACCTCGCAGTGGTGGATTACCTCGCCGATCGCGTCGCCGTGATGTACCTCGGCCATATCGTCGAGATGGCGCCACGCGAAGGCTTGTTCGCTGCGCCGCGCCATCCCTATACGCGGACACTCCTCGACGCCGTGCCGGTGCCGGGACGCGGCAAGAGGCGCCCGCGCACGAACCTGGCCGGCGAGGTGCCAAGCCCGCTCGCTCCGCCGCCCGGTTGCCCCTTCCATCCACGCTGCCCACGCTCCCTCGCCGTCTGCCGCGAGATCATGCCGCCGCTCGCGGCCTTCGGGCCTGATCCCGCCCATGCAGCCGCCTGCCACAACCCGGAGCCCGCACCGGCCACCGCGACGGAGACCGGCCGATGATGCGCTACGTCGCAGCGCGCCTCGCCCAGTCGGCCGTTGTGTTGGCACTGATGTCGTTCCTGATCTACGCGCTGATCGGTCTGATGCCGGGCGATCCCATCGATCTGATGATCGCCTCCGACCCGCGCCTCACTCCTGCCGACGCCGAACGCTTGCGTGCCGTCTACGGTCTCGACCGTCCGCTTACGGAGCGTTACTTCTCCTGGGCACTGGCCGCGCTGCAGGGAGACTTCGGCAACTCGCGCCTACACGTCCGCCCCGTGACCGAGGTGATGGGACCGTTCCTCACCAATACGGTCAACCTGATGGGGCTCTCGTTCCTGCTGTCGGTGGTGATCGCGGTACCGGCCGGCATTCTTGCCGCGCTTCGCCAGAACACCCGGGTCGATCACGCCATCAACCTGCTGTGCTTCGCCGGCATCTCGATCCCGATCTTCTGGCTCGCATTGATGCTGATTATCGTCTTTTCGGTGATTCTTCAGGTTCTGCCAGCCTCGGGCACGGCATCGCTGGGCGGTGGAGGATTTTTGGATACGGTCCGACACCTGGTCCTGCCGGTCGCGGCACTCACCATATTTTCGGTCGGCTCCTACACGCGGTTCATGCGTGCCTCCATGATCGAGGTGATGCGCCAGGACTATATCCGCACCGCCTATGCCAAGGGTGCGCGGCCCGGCCGCGTGGTCTGGCGCCATGCGTTGCGCAACGCGCTGATTCCGGTGATCACGGTCATCGCACTGTCGTTCGGAACGCTGTTTTCCGGCGCGCTCATCACGGAGACGATGTTCGCCTATCCTGGCATGGGCAAGCTGATCTATGACGCGATCATGGGCAACGATTACAACCTCGCCCTCGTGACGCTCCTGTTCGCAACCGCGGTGACACTCGCGGCCAATCTCGCCGCCGACGTCGCCTATGCCTGGCTCGACCCGCGCATTTCCTACGGCACGACCGAAGGGAGCGGACGATGACGCCACCGGTCATGGCGCCAGTCGGCACGGCCGACGCAGGCATATGGCGCCTGTTCGCGCGCCGCTTCCGCGCGCATCGGCTGGCGATGGGATCCGCCGTCGCGCTCGCGCTCCTGACCGTCGCGGCCGCGGCGGCATCCCTGGTCGCAGCGCTGCTCGGCGTCGATGCCAATGCCGTGAATCTCTCGAACCGGTTCCAGGGCCCGTCTCTCGCCCATCCGCTCGGCACCGACGAGCTCGGACGCGACCTGCTCGCCCGCCTGCTCCACGGCGGGCGCGTCTCGCTCGCGGTGGGGATCGCGGCGGCGCTCGCCTCCGCCGTCATCGGCACCGTCGTCGGCCTGTTGGCGGGCTATTACCGGCGCGTGGATGCGGCGCTCATGCGCGTCACCGACGGCGTGATCGCGTTGCCCCTTCTGCCGCTCCTGATCGTGCTCGCCGCCGTGGACCTCGCCAAGCTCGGCCTGCCGGAGGATATTGCCCGCGATCCGGACGTGAGCCTCTACCGCATGGTGGCGATCATCGCGCTGGTGAGCTGGACCACCGTGGCGCGCCTCGTGCGCGGCGCGGCGTTGTCGGTGCGCGAACGCGAGTTCGTCCTTGCCGCCATCGCGGCGGGGGCGGGCCCGCTCCGGGTCATGCTGGTCCATATCCTGCCCAACGTGATCTCACCGATCATCGTCGCGACCACGTTGTCGATCGGCAACGTGATACTGCTGGAATCGGTCTTGAGCTTCCTCGGTCTCGGCATCCAGCCGCCGATCGCAAGCTGGGGCAACATGCTGACGGGCGCGCAGGAGCTGATCTGGACCGCCCCCATGCTGGTGTTCTGGCCCGGCATGCTGATCTTCGTCACCGTGATCGCCTTCAACTTCCTCGGTGACGGGCTGCAGGACGCGCTCGACCCGCGCGCTATCGCGCGCTGAACGAAGACGGAAAGCGGGCTAGCGGGAGAGGAAAACAGGTACTGACGCCGTTTCCAGGATGCGGCGGGTGACACCGCCGAATACGAGCTCCCGAATCCGGAACGACCCGTAGGATCCCATCACCATGAAGTCCGCGTTGAACGCGGCGACTTGGCGGTTGAGCTCGTCACCGACATTGGCACGGTCGGCGTTGATCTGGACCACTTCCGCCTTGACGTCGTGGCGTGCGAGGTGAGTAGCGACGTCTGCTCCTGGCAGTTCACCGTGGCCCATGATGCCGCTTTCGGGATTGATGGCGAGGACCAGAACTTCGCCCGCCGCCTGCAGGATCGGCATCGCGTCGTTGGCGGCGCGTGCGGCGGCCCGACTCGCGTTCCAGGCCAGCAGGATACGTTCGCCCGTCGTCTCGGGCGCGCCCCTGCCCGGCACCACGACGGCAGGACGTCCGGCGTCCAGTACCACATGGTCGGGCAGTTCCGGTGCTGAGCCGGCGTCGAGCCGGTCCTTGAGGCGCTGGCCCACCACCACGAGATCGGCGTAGCGCGCATGCAGGGTCATCATTTCCGGAACCGCCCCCTCGACCTCGCGCCATTCGGCGGCAAAGCCGGCAGCCTGGCAACGGGCATCGAAGACCTGCTTTGCGGCGGCGGCCGATTCGCGCATGAACTTGTCGTGGGCTTCGATCAGTTCCGGCCCGAGGTCGGCTTCCGTGTACTGGTGAATCGGCGCTATGGCGACCACGTAGACCGCCGCAAGATGCGCGTCGTGCTTTTTCGCCAGGCGGATCGCGTAGTCCAGCCGGTCCGCGGCGGCCGGCGAGGAATCGATATGGACCAGAATGTCTTTCAACGCCATGACCAGCCCCGGATGGTTGTTATGTTCGCGCAGGCGAAGCGCAGGATACCGCCAAGCCTGCCCATGCGCCAGCCGTCTTATGGCCCTGAAACTCCTGATTTTCCAGCACTTAGCGCTGGCTCGGGCTTGTTCCCGTGGCGGATTTGCGCTAGCAAGTCCGGCACGATCCGATTCAGGGAACATCAGGGGAGAGCGCGGTCATGGCCGCAGCGCAACCGTCCGACCGCCGTATCTGGCCCGTATTGCTGGCAGGGGGGACCGGCACGCGCCTGTGGCCGATGTCGCGTGGGCTGTTCCCCAAGCAATTCATGGCCCTGGCGGGCGAACAAACCCTGCTTGCCGATACCGCCCAGCGGATGACGCCGCGCCTGTTCCTGGCGCCCGTGGTCGTCTGCAATGACGCCCACCGGTTCATCGTGGGAGAGCAACTCCGCCATGCCGATGTCGTGCCCGATTCGATCGTGCTGGAACCGGTGGGGCGCAACACCGCCGTGGCTGCGGCCGTGGCCGCCCTCATGGTGGCCGAGCGCGATCCAGAGGGCATCATGCTGCTGGCACCCGCCGACCATGTCGTCGCCCGCGCCGACGCTTTCGAGCGCGCGGTCGAGACCGCCTTGCCCGCCGCGCGCGCCGGCAACCTCGTGACCTTCGGGATCGTGCCGACCCGGACCGAGACCGGGTACGGCTATATCGAGCGCGGCGACGCGGTGCCCGGCAGCAAGGGCTGCTTCGCGCTCGCGCGCTTCACGGAAAAGCCCGATGCGGAAACCGCCGAGGCATGGCTTGCCTCCGGCCAGCATTTCTGGAACTCCGGCATCTTCCTGATGCAGGCCAAGGCCTATCTCTCCGAGCTCGAGACCGCCGTCCCGAAGGTGCTGGAAGCAGCCCGCGCCGCTCTCTCCAAGGCGCGGCGCGATCTCGATTTCATCCGCCTCGACAAGGATGCGCTAGCCGCCTCCCCCAACATCTCGATCGACTACGCCGTCATGGAAAAGACGGCGAAGGGCGTCGTCGTGCCTGCCGACATGGGCTGGTCCGACGTCGGCTCGTGGAGCGCCCTGTGGGAGGTGAGCCGCAAGGACGACAAGGGCAACGTCATGCGCGGCGACGTGGTCGCGCGCAATGTCACTCGTTCCTATTTGCGTAGCGAGAAGCCCCTGGTCGCGGTGCTCGGGCTCGACGACGTGGTGGTCGTGGCGACCGACGACGTTGTCCTGGTCGCCGCCAAGAACGCCGACCAGGACGTCAAGGCTGTGGTCGAGAAACTCAACCGCGACGGCCGGCCGGAACCCACGAGCCATACCACCGTGTACCGCCCGTGGGGCAGCTATCGCGTTATGGATGCCGCACCCGGCTTCCTGGTCAAGCGCATCGTGGTCAATCCCGGCGGGCGGCTCAGCCTGCAGAAGCACTCCAGGCGCGCCGAGCACTGGGTGGTGGTTTCGGGGACCGCTGCGGTGACGCGCGACGGCAAGGAATACGAGCTGACCGCCAACCAGTCGATCGACATCCCGCTGGGCGCGGCGCACCGGCTCGAGAACCGTGGCGCCGAGCCGCTCCACCTGATCGAGGTCCAGTCCGGCAGCTACCTCGGCGAGGACGACATCGTCCGCCTCGAAGACGTCTATGGCCGGACCTGAGAGTCCCGGTCCCGCCTCCAACGACAATCCGGCCGCCCGCGATATCCGCGCGGTCCTCCATCCCTACACCGACCTGCGCGCCCACGAACGGACGGGACCGCTCGTCATCGAGCGCGGCCAGGGCGTCTACGTGTTCGATACCGAGGGGCGCGAATACATCGAAGGCATGGCGGGGCTGTGGTGCTGCGCGCTCGGCTTTTCGGAGCCGCGGCTCGCCGAGGCCGCGCGGCGCCAGATGGAACACCTGCCGTTCTATCACCTGTTCGGCGGCAAGAGCCATCCGCCGGCGATCGCGCTGGCCGAACGCCTGCTGGAGATGGCGCCCGCGCCCTTCGCACGGGTGTTCTTCGCCAACTCGGGCTCCGAGGCGGTCGATACCGCGATCAAGCTCGCGTGGTATGCCAACAACGCCCTCGGCCGTCCCGCCAAGAAGAAGATCATCGCCAGGCGGCGCGCCTATCACGGCGTCACCATCGCGGCCGCCTCGCTCACCAACCTGCCGGTCAACCAGGCCGGCTTCGACCTGCCGCTCGCGCCGATGCTGCAGGCCGGCTGCCCCCACCACTACCGCGAGGGCCGGCCGGGCGAGAGCGAAGAGGATTTCGCCGCGCGCCTCGCCCACGAGCTCGAAGCGCTGATCGCGCGCGAGGGCGCCGACACCATCGCCGCCATGATCGCGGAGCCGGTGATGGGCGCGGGCGGCGTCATCGTGCCGCCTGCCACCTATTTCGACCGCATCCAGCCGATCCTGAAGCGCCACGACATCTGGCTGATCGCCGACGAGGTGATCTGCGGCTTCGGGCGCACGGGGCGCATGTTCGGCTGCGAGACCTATGCCATCCGCCCCGACATGATGGTGCTGGCCAAGGCGCTATCGGCGGGCTACGCGCCGATCTCGGCACTGCTGGTGAACGACCCCATCTACCAGGCGATCGCGGACCGGAGCGCGGAGATCGGCAGCTTCGGGCACGGCTTCACCTATTCGGCCCATCCGCTGCCCGCGTCGGTGGCGCTCGAGACCCTCGACATCTACCGCGAGCGCGACATCCTGGCCCGGGTGCGTGCGGTGATGCCGCGCTTCCAGGCGCGGCTCGGCGCCTTCGCGGATCATCCGCTGGTGGGCGAGACACGCGGCGTCGGCCTGATCGGCGCGGTCGAACTGGTGGCCGACAAGACGATACGGCGCCCCTTCCCGCCCGAGGCCCGGGCGGGTGCGACGGTGGCGCGGGCCTCCCAGGACCACGGGCTGATCCACCGTGCGATGGGGGATTCGCTCGCGTTTTCGCCGCCGCTCGTGATCACGGAAGACGAGATCGACGCGCTCTTCGACCGCTTCGCGCGCGCCCTCGACGCGGCCGCCCCGGCGCTCGACAAGTTCGTGACGCGGAGCGGCTGATCGGCTAAAAGCGGGCAGCGCCCGCCCGGGTGGCAGGGCCGCGCGCCCTTGTGATAGATTGGGGTCGGCGCCGGCGCATCCCGAGCCGGCCGGGAAGGCGCCCGACAGCGAGCACGATGGACTACGAACAGCACTTCCGCGACGCCATCGCCCGTCTCAAGGGGGAAGGCAACTACCGCGTCTTCGCCGACATCGAGCGCAAGGCTGGCGCCTTCCCGCGCGCCGTGCGACACGTCGGCGCGGACGACCGCAGGACGGCGCGCGACGTGGTAGTATGGTGCTCCAACGACTACCTCTGCATGGGCCAGCACCCGGCCGTGCTCGCAGCGATGGAAGCGGCCCTGCGCGGCTACGGCGCGGGCGCCGGCGGCACCCGCAACATTTCCGGCACCAACCATCAGCACGTCCTGCTGGAGCGCGAACTCGCCGAACTGCACGGCAAGGGCGCGGCGCTCCTGTTCACCTCGGGCTATATCTCGAACGAGGCGACGCTTTCGACTATCGCCCGCGTGCTGCCCGGCTGCATCGTCTATTCCGACGCGCTCAATCACGCCTCCATGATCCAGGGCATCCGGCACTCGGGCGCGCCCAAGCGCATCTTCCGCCACAATGACGTCGCCCACCTGGCCGAGCTGATGGCCGACGACGACCCAGACGCGCCCAAGCTGGTGGCGTTCGAATCGATCTATTCGATGGACGGCGACGTGGCGCCGATCGCCGAAATCTGCGACGCCGCCGACAGGGCCGGCGCCATGACCTATCTCGACGAGGTCCACGCGGTCGGCATGTACGGCCCGCGCGGCGGCGGCATCGCCGAACGCGAGGGCGTGATGGACCGCGTGACCGTGATCGAAGGCACCCTCGCCAAGGCGTTCGGCGTGATGGGCGGCTACATCGCCGGCTCGGCGACTCTGGTGGACACCGTGCGCTCGTTCGCGCCGGGCTTCATCTTCACCACCGCCCTACCGCCGGCCGTAGCCGCTGCGGCCCTCGCCGCCGTGCGCCATCTCAAGTCGTCGGATGCGGAGCGGCGGCGCCACCAGGAGCGTGCCGCGACCCTCAAGCGCCTGCTGCGCGAGGCCGACCTGCCCGTGATGGATACGCCCACCCATATCGTGCCGGTCCTGGTGGGCGACCCCCGGCTCTGCAAGCGCGCTTCCGACGAGTTGCTCGACCGTCACGGCATCTACATCCAGCCGATCAACTACCCCACCGTTCCGCGCGGGACGGAACGGCTGCGCATTACGCCGACGCCGCAGCACACCGACGAAATGATGCGCGACCTCGTCGCCGCCCTCGGCGAGGTCTGGGCGCGGCTCGGGATCGCCACCAGGGCCTCGGCGGCCTGAAGCCGGAACCGGGCCGGGAAACGCCGCGATGTATCCCGACCATTCGCTGATGCCGAAGGAGGCGATCCGCCTCACCGCCCTCGGGATGCTGGCGGAACGGCCGATGGCCTACGGCGCGCTCGCCGCCGCGATCCGCGATTTCACCAGCCACATCACCGGCCCCAACCTCGACCTGATGGGCACCTCGATCCAACTGCTGGTGGCGGAAGGCCTGATCGCTCCCGAGGACGGCGGCCAGTGGCACGGCCAGGCGCTCGGCCCCGACACTCGTCTTGCCGTCACCGAAGACGGCCGGCGCGCGCTCGAGACGCTGCTGCTCGCGACCGTGCGCACGCCCTTTAACGACGTCAACAAGTTGGTGGTGGCGCTCAAGATGCGTTTCCTGGACCTGCTCGATCCCCTGCGACGGCGCGACCAACTTGCCCTGATCGGGACCGCCTTGGAGGGGGAACATGCCCGTCTCGCCGCGCTTCGCGCCCGACGGCTGGAAGAGGCCGGCCCCGCCGATCCGCTCGTCGCCTGGCTCGACCACGATATCGCCCAGATCGCGGCCAGCCTGCGCTGGTTCGCCGCGCGCGCGGCGGACCCTTGAAGGGGCGCATGCCATCTTGGCGCCCCATTCTGGCGCACATATGATGGGCATCGGTCCCTGGTGCCCCCGCCCCGGGCCCTCGTCACGGCCCATCCCGGCCACGCGTCCTCTCCGCAGACCATGGATCGGCGCCATGAACGACTCCACCCCTTTCCTCCGTTTCCTCGCCCGTGCCGCCACTTGCCTGACGGCGGCGGTAGCCCTGTTCCTTTCCGCGCTGGCGGTGCAAGCCCAGGAGAAAGAACCCGTCGACCTCGAGCTGATCCTGATGGTGGATGCCTCGGGCAGCGTCGATCATGACGAGTTCACGCTGCAGCGGTATGGCTATATCACCGCATTCCGCAATCCGCGCGTCGCCAGCGCCATCCGTTCCGGCCCGCACGGCAAGATCGCAGTGTCCTACGTCGAATGGACCGGCCCGTTCCTGCAGACGCCGGTCGTTGACTGGACCGTGCTGAGCGACCCCGCCTCGATCGAAGCCTTCGTGCAGGTACTGGAACGCACGCCCCGCCAGCTCTACACCGGCGGCACTGCGGTCGGCCATGCCATCCTCTACGGCGCCAACTCCATCGCCGGAAACCGCTTCCAAGGGACCCGCCGCGTCATCGACGTTTCGGGCGACGGACCGACCAACCGCGGCATACCTGCGGCGCTCGCGCGCGACCAAGTGGTGGCACAGGGCTTCACCGTAAACGGCCTACCGATCCTCACCGACTATTCGGCGCTCGAGGGATACTATCTCGATAACGTCATCGGCGGCCCCGGCGCATTCGTGATTCCGGCACGGAGCTTCCAGGACTTCAACGCCGCCATCCTCACCAAGCTGATTCGCGAGATCGCGGACATCGAGGATGCGGAACGCGTCCAGGCGGCGTCGGCTCGCGGTCCCCTCCTCGTCACCGGCAACAACGACTAGCGAAATCAGAAGATGTGCTGGGCGCCAGTGACGTAAAGCTCGGCTCCCGATACATAGGCCGACTGTTCGGAGCACAGGAAGTGGATCGCACCTGCAACCTCCTCGGCGGTGCCGAGGCGGCCGAGCGGTATGCGCGGCAGCAGCGCCTCGGTCTCGGGCGAAAGCATGTCGGTCGCGATCTCTCCCGGCGCGATGGCGTTGACGCGCACGCCGAGCGCCCCGAACTCGGCTGCCATCTCGCGCGTCAGCGCCGACAGTGCGGCCTTGGAAACGCTGTAGGCCGAACCCGCGAAAGGGTGGACCGCGTGCCCCGCGATCGAGGTGACATTGACGACGGCGCCCCGTCCGCGGTGAAGCGCCGCCGCGAAGCCGCGGGCGAGGCTCAGCGGCGCGAACAGGTTGAGCTCGAATACTTCCTTCCATGCCACGACGTCGCCGTTGAGGCAGCCCAGCCGCTCCCGATAGGGAGTCTTGGGCGAAACGCCGGCGTTGTTGACGAGAGCATGAAGCGTGCCGCCCTCCAGCAGTGACAGGGCTTCCGCCACGAAGCGTTCCTGGTCCGCCGATTGCGAGAGGTCCGCCGTGACATGGGCCGTCCAGTTCGGATCACGCTGGCAAGCATCCGGCACCACGTCGCGCGAACACGTTACGATGTGCCAGCCTTCGGCCGAGAACTTCTTGACCGTGGCATGGCCGATGCCGCGGCTCGCACCGGTCACGATGACGGACCTGGCTCGGTCAGAAGGGTCTGTGGAGGACTCGGTCATGGCGGGGAGGTTAAAGAAATTCCCGCCATGCGGCCAGAACCCTCTTTTCCGTTCCTTAGGCGCTCTAACTGACCTTGACCACCCTGAACGGATGCTCGCGGCCGTCATGGCCGGTCAGCGTGATGTATTCGCCTTCCTTGAAGATGTGATCCTCGAACCGGAAGAAAGGCTCGTCGTCGTCTTCTCCCGGCGCGTAGGAGAACGCCCAGGTGCGGTGCCTGGTACGCACCAGAAAGCCCTGCTCTTCGTCCTCGCCGAGCCAGAAACGACGCACCGTGCACTTCTCCTTGTTGGCGCGCCACACCTCTTCGTCGATGCGTCCTGCAGCATCGAGAGGCAGTACGAACTCGTAACCGTGCTCCTTGCTGCCCTCGGGATGGTTGCGCGTGCGCGCAAGCTCCAGTCGAACCGTCTTGAAGCTCACTTCCTTTCCTCCCTAGGTTTCAATGGATCATCAGAACGGGCAGGCGGGCGCTCGAGAGCGCGTGCGCGGTGGCACCGCCGAAGATAAGCTCCCGGACCCGGCTGCGAGTATAGGCGCCCATCACCAGCAGGTCAGCGCGCGCGCGGCCAGCCGCCGCTATGATCGCCTTGCCAGCATCGGCGCCGGCCTTGACCTTCATTCCCTTGGCCTTGATGCCGTGGCGCGCCAGATACTCGATCAGTCCTTTCTGGTCGATAGCACTACGCTCCGTCGCCGAGATCACGGTCACGATTCGTGCACGGGCCAGGAACGGCAGGGCCGCCGCTACCGCGCGCGCCGCCTCGCGGCTCCCATTCCAAGCGATCGCCACGCTTGTGCCGATGCGGGGGGTCGGGCGCGGCGGCACCAATAGCACCGGTCGGGCCGATCCCATCAACGCCGTTTCCGCGACGATGCGAGCGCCTACGTCGGCGCCATCGTGCGCGCGCCGCACCACGACCAGATCGGCCAATCGGCCGTGCGCTTCGATCAGATCGTCGCTACGCCCCATGGCCTCCTGGTAGGTTGCCCCCTTGCCGTCCTTGATCCCGGCCTTGGCTGCTGCCGCATCGAACGCCTTGCGTACCGCCGTCGCTGTACTGGCAGATCGCTTCTCCGCGTCGCTCACGACCTGCTCGATCAATGCCGGGGAGATCGATTCGCCGGCAACCTCGACGACCGAGGCCGTCGGGTCAAGACGCGGATGCAACGCCGAGACATGGGCGTCGAATTCCGCCGCGAGGAGGAAGGCCGTTTCGAGCGTCCTCACAGCATCCCTAGCATCGGTCAACGGCACGAAAATCGTCTTGATGGACATGGCGATCACCCCCTGGCTACGGAACCGAGGTCCCGGTTTCTTATAAATATATACTCTCAGGAATCATACCGGATACGGCTTTCCCGACAACCGGTCCGTCACTTCTCCCCGACGAACGTCGCGCGACGTTCCATGATTCCTTCGGGGTCCTGATGGATGATGACGCCGGCACCGGGAAAGGCCGCACGGACCTCGGCTTCCACTTCATCCGAAATCTCGTGCGCCCGTATCAGGGAGATATTGCTGTCGAGCTCAAGATGAAACTGGATGAAGGAACGCGGCCCCGCCGATCGGGTGCGCAGGTCGTGAATGTCGCGAACTTCCTCGTG
Organism: Alphaproteobacteria bacterium; assembly: GCA_050485485.1. Classification (GTDB taxonomy): domain Bacteria; phylum Pseudomonadota; class Alphaproteobacteria; order SMXQ01; family SMXQ01; genus WHSO01. The sequence goes on from JBJHBM010000019.1 coordinate 37,278, forward strand.
GGCACGCGCGATCGCGACGATACGAGCCCGATCCTCCTCCCCCAACTCACGGTCCATCAACTCGTCGAGGGCTCCCGCGACGATCTTCCAGGCATTCCAGAGAAGGTAGAGCGCAATGCAGATTCCAAAGAGAGGGTCGAGAAAACCGATGCCGAAATAAGCGCTCGCCAGCAATGATACGATGACGCTGCTGTGGATCAGCACGTCTCCCTTGTAATGGAGCGAATCGGCACCGATCGCGAGCGACTTTGTGCGCCGCACCACATAGGTCTGGTAACTGACGAGCGCCAACGTAACGAGTATGGCAAAGATCATCACGCCGATGCCGATTTCATGGCGTACGATTGGTATTGGGTTAACGATCCGATTGGACGCCTCGATCACCAGGAACAGGGAGGATCCGGTGACGAACGCCGCCTGTGCCAACGCGGCCAGGGGCTCTGCCTTGCCGTGGCCGAAACGGTGTTCACGGTCGGCCGGCTTGAGGGCATTGCGCACGGCGATCAGGTTGACCACCGAAGCGCCTGCATCCATCAGCGAATCGATCAGGGTCGAAAGCACGCTGACCGAGCCAGTCAGGGCCCAGGCCGTCCCCTTGGCAACGATCAGGATACATGCGGCCGTGACCGATGCGACGGTCGCGATCCTGAGGAGCCGCGCGGTTTCGGGCGCGACATGCTCGGTGCCCTGAATCGTGGGAATGCTCACGGATAGAGCCTCACGGCGGTCCATTCTCCAGCCCTGCGTTGGAACAGGATACGCTCGTGCAGCCGGAACGGCCGGTCGATCCAGAATTCGATGGCTTCCGGCAGCACACGATAGCCCGACCAGTGAGGAGGTCTCGTCACTGGGCGCCCTTCGAACTCGCGGTCGTAGCGCGCGAAGCGTTTTTCCAGCTCGAACCGCTCCTCCATCGGTTCCGACTGGCGCGCGGCCCACGCCGCGACCTGGCTGTCCCGGGGGCGCGTAGCAAAATAGGCATCGGCTTCCGAGGCCTTCACCCGCTCCACGGTGCCGTCCACGCGCACCTGACGCTTGATACTCTTCCAATAGAACGCGAGCGACGCATGCGCTTGAACCGCGATTTCCTTACCTTTGCGGCTCTCGTAGTTGGTGAAGAAGACGAAACCGCGCGCGTCCCGGCCCTTGAGCAGGACGTAGCGCACCGATGGCCGACCAGCTGAATCTGCGGTCGCGCAGGCCATGGCGTTGGGGTCCGGTTCCCGCGCCGCGGCCTCGCGGTACCAGTCGTCGAACAGCGCGAACGGATCGGAATGGAAGAACCTGTCGGTACCCTGGTCGAGAATGGGTGCTGTCATCTGTCCACTGCATGCCGTCGCAGGGCGATCCGGAAAATGACCCTGCAGAGTTGAAAAAGAACTATTGTTCAATGTAATGCATCGTACGATGCCCTACAGGCTCTTTGTGCAGTAAAATATGCGACTGAAAAACGTTCGCAGTCCGAGGTCTTCGATGTCCGCTAACGTCCCTTTTCGCATGCTTCGCGTCCTGGCCGCTGCCGTGGTTACGCTGCCGCTCGCCGCCTGCGCCGGTGCCGACGGCAGCCGTGAGGACAGAACGGGCGAAACCGTCGGCACCATCGTGGGAGCTGTCGGCGGCGCGATCCTCGGCTCGCGCGTCGGGCGCGGCAGCGTCAGTACCCTTGGGGCAGTCGCCGGCGCCGCCCTCGGCGCCTATGTCGGGAGCAGCGTCGGACGCGCGCTGGACGCACGCGACCGGGAAATGCACGGCCAGGCCGCCGAGAATGCGATGACCCGCCCACCGGGCGAAGCCGTGTCCTGGGCCAATCCCGAGACCGGCAATTCCGGCAGCGTGACGCCGCACGAGACGGTCACGCGGCCGAGCGACGGTACCACCTGCCGCAGCTTCGAGCAGCGTATCACCACCAAGGACGGCCGCACCGAAGCAGCCGAGGGCACTGCCTGCCGCGAGCCCGACGGCACTTGGCGGGTGGTTTCCGGCTGAAACCCGCTGGACTCAAGGTGCCGGCAACCTGCACGGGAGCCGGTGGCGCAGTTTGATCCCCCCCCTCTTTCGTGTAGGATGCCGCCCCAACCTGTCGCGGCCCCGGTCCATCCCGGCCGCCTTGTTCCAAGAGGAGAAGCATGGGCACGGGGAACGGACTGCTCGCCGGCAAGAAGGGTCTCATTATGGGTGTCGCCAACGAGCGGTCGATCGCCTGGGGCATCGCCAGGGCAGCCGCCGAGGCCGGCGCCGCGCTGGCCTTCAATTACCAGGGTGACAACCTGAGAAAGCGGGTCGGGCCCCTCGCCGCCGAAGTCGGTTCCGACATCGTATTGCCCTGCGACGTGACCGACGAAGCCTCCATGGACGCGCTGTTCGCGGCCCTTGCCGACAGGTGGGGCCAGCTCGACTTCCTGGTCCATTGCATCGCATTTTCCGACAAGAACGAGCTGACCGGCGGCTATATCGACACGACGCCCGGCAACTTCGCGAAGACGCTCGACATTTCGTGCTATTCCTTCACGGCGCTGGCGCGCCGCGCCGCCGCGATGATGCCGGAGGGCGGCAGCCTGCTGACGCTCACCTATTACGGCGCCGAAAAGGTGATGCCGCACTACAACGTGATGGGCGTCGCCAAGGCGGCGCTCGAAGCCAGCGTGCGCGCCCTTGCGGTCGATCTCGGCGGGCGTCAGGTGCGCGTCAACGCGATCTCGGCCGGGCCGATCAAGACGCTCGCAGCCTCCGGCATCGGCGATTTCCGCTATATTCTCAAGTGGAACGAATACAACGCGCCGCTCAAGCGCACCGTCACCATCGAGGAGGTCGGCCGCGCCGGCGCCTTCCTGCTGTCCGACTGGGCCAGCGGCGTCACCGGCGAAGTGCTGCATGTCGATGGCGGCTACCACGTCGTCGGCATGAAGGCGGTGGACGCGCCCGACATCGCGACCGTCTGAAGGCAGGTCATGTCGCACAACACGTTCGGCCATCTGTTCCGCGTCACCACCTGGGGCGAGAGCCACGGGCCCGCCATCGGCTGCGTGGTGGACGGCTGTCCGCCGGGCATTCCACTGCAGGAATCGGACTTGCAGGTGTGGCTCGACAAGCGCCGCCCCGGCCAGAGCCGCTTCACTACCCAGCGCCAGGAATCGGATACGGTCAGGATTCTGTCCGGCACCTTCGAGGGCGTCACCACCGGCACGGCGATCTCGCTCTTCATCGCCAACGAGGACGTACGCTCCAAGGACTATTCCGACATCAAGGACAAGTTCCGGCCCGGCCACGGCGACTACACCTACTGGAAGAAGTACGGCATCCGCGACTATCGTGGCGGCGGGCGTTCGAGCGCGCGCGAGACGGCGACGCGCGTGGCGGCGGGCGGCGTCGCGCGCAAGGTGCTGGGCGCGGGGGTACACATCCGGGGCGCGCTCATCCAGATCGGTCCCCATGCCGTCGACCGCGCGCGCTGGGACTGGGACGAGGTGGACCGCAATCCGTTCTTCTGCCCCGACGCCGAGACGGCAAAACTTTGGGAAGGCTATCTCGACGGAGTACGCAAGGCGGGCTCGTCGGCCGGCGCGATCATCGAGGTGGTCGCCGAAGGCGTGCCCGCCGGCTGGGGCGCGCCGGTCTACGGCAAACTCGAATCCGATCTCGCCGCCGCCATGATGGGCATCAACGCGGTCAAGGGCGTCGAAATCGGCGCCGGCATGGGCGCCGCCGCGCTGCCGGGCGAGATCAACGCCGACCAGATGCGCATGAAAGGCAACGACGTCGCGTTCCTGTCCAACAACGCGGGCGGCGTCCTGGCCGGCATCTCGACCGGGCAGGACGTGGTGGTGCGGTTCGCGGTCAAGCCCACCAGCTCGATCCTCACCCCCATGAAGACCGTGAACGTCCACGGCGAGGACACCGAGATCGTGACCAGGGGCCGCCATGACCCCTGCGTCGGCATCCGCGCCGTGCCGGTGGGCGAGGCGATGATGGCGAACGTGCTGGCCGACCACCTGCTGCGCCACCGCGCGCAGTGCCCGCCGAGGGACTGAAAAAAACCGCCGACCGCGATATAATCGTGGGAACCAGGGACAAGGCACAGGAGATCCCATGAGCGATCTCGACACCATGCCGCGCACCCGGGTCAAGCCCAAGACCGAGCGGCCGCGCCTTTACAAGGTGATCCTGCTCAACGACGACTATACGCCGCGCGGGTTCGTCGTGCTGGTGCTCAAGGCGGTGTTCCGCATGAGCGAGGACCAGGCCAACCGGGTGATGATGACGGCGCACCGGCGCGGCGCCTGCGTGGTCGCCGTCTATACCAAGGACGTGGCCGAGAGCAAGGCGGCCGAGGCCACCGAGCTCGGCCGGCGCAAGGAATATCCGCTGACCTTCACGGCCGAGCCGGAGGAATAGGGCCCGGACCGAGCGGGGCATCAGCGCGCGAACGCCGCCACCACCTCCAGGTGGCGGGTCCAGACGAACTGGTCCACCGGCATCACCGGGCCGATCCCGAAGCCCGCGTCCACGAGGACGCGGGCGTCGCGCGCGAAGCTCGCGGGGTTGCAGGAGACCGCGACCACCGTCGCGAGCGAGGAGGCCGCGATCTCGCGCGCCTGGGCGGGGGCGCCGCCGCGCGGCGGATCGAACACGCAGGCGTCGAACTTCGAAAGCTCCGCCGCCGGCAGCGGGCGGCGCTCCAGGTCCCGGGCCGTCGCCGACACC
>JBJHBM010000020.1:0-41133 GCA_050485485.1 Alphaproteobacteria bacterium
CCGGCCCACCAAGGCCGAGCGGCGCGCCCTCGAGCGGCTGCGCGACACCGAGTGAACCCTTCCCCGGGGCTCAGTCCCTGCGGAACACCAGCGAGAGGTTGTTGGCGGGCATCTCGAGGGTTTCGACGTGACGGATCGCGTTTTTGGCGGCCTCCGCCGCGACCGTTTCCAGGTCGCGGATGCCCCAGGCCGGGTCGCGCGCGCGCAGGCCCGCGTCGAACGCGGCGTTGCTCCGCGCGGTGTGCCGGCCCTCCACCCGGAACGGGCCGTAGAGGTAGAGAACCCCGCCCGCCGGCAGCCGTCGTCCGGCCTCCGCCATCAGTCCCGCGCAGGCCGCGAACGGCGCGATATGGACCATGTTGATGGAGACCACCGCGTCGGGCGCGAAGCCCGCCGGCAGCGCCCACGGCGTCCGCGCCGCGTCGAGCGGCGCCGGCGCCTCCAGGTTGGGCAGCGCCGCGGCGTCCCGCCATGCCGCGGCCGAGGCCACCGCGCGCGCATCGGCGTCGGTCGGAAGCCAGCGCAGATGGGGCAGGCGCGCGGCGAACCACGGCGCCTGCTCGCCCGTCCCGCAGCCGACCTCCAGCACCGCGCGCGCGCCGGCCAGCACGCGCGCGAGCACCGCCAGGATCGGCGCGCGGTTGCGCAGGGTATGGGGGGCGTGCAGCGCGCCCGGCGGCGGATCGGCCATGGCCGAAGCCTAGGACGCCGGGGCCCAGGGCACAACGGCGCCGGGCCTGCGGGGCGGTTCGCCTTGCCGGACCGGAACGCGCGTGATAGGGAGAAGCCCCCATGCTCGCCCGCATCAAGTCCCTGCTCGCTCCCGCCCCGGCGGAGCCCCCCGCGACCGCCCACGACGAGGTGGCGCTCGCGGCGGCGGCGCTGCTGGTGATCGCGGCCCAGCAGGACGGGCTGATGTGCGGCGCCGAACGCACCCGCATCGCGGCGCTGCTCGCGGCGCGCTTCGGGCTGGACGAAGCCGAGGTCGCCGACCTGGTGGCGGAAGCCGAGAGGCGGGTCGGCGATGCGGCCCAGATCCTGCCGTTCACGCGCGCGATCAAGGACCGCTTCACCCCGGAGCAGCGCGTCGAAATGGTTGAAATGTTGTGGGAAGTGGTTTACGCGGACGGCGTGCTCTGCGACCACCAGGCGGCCTTGATGCGCCGGATCGGCGGGCTCATCTATGTTCCGGACCGGGACCGCGGCGAGGCGCGCCGGCGGGCGCTCCGCAAGCTCGGCCTCGAGACCGGACCGGCGTGAAGGAAGGAAAACAGGCCCAATGCCATACGTGGTGACCGAACCCTGCGTGAAGTGCAAGTATATGGACTGCGTCGAGGTCTGCCCCGTGGACTGCTTCTACGAGGGCGAGAATTTCCTCGTCATCAACCCCGAGGAATGCATCGACTGCGGCGTGTGCGAGCCGGAATGCCCGGTGGAGGCGATCCTGCCCGACACCGAGGGCGACCTCTCGAAGTGGGTCGAGCTCAACCGCAAGTATTCCGAGAGCTGGCCCAACATCACCCGCAAGGGCACGCCGCCGGCCGACGCCGACGACTGGAAAGACGTCGAGGGCAAGTTCGAGCAGCACTTCAGCCCCAATCCGGGCAAGTCCGGCTCCTAACCCGCTGATATATCTGGATTCCCCTTCGATCCTGGCGCACCCTAGGATTCGAAGCAATTTTATGTTACATTACAAGTAATGGCTTGCGGAAGCAGTCCCGCCTTTCGAATCAAGGGGATGCGGCCGCACGGCCGACGATGCGCGGGCCGCGACCGTTTGCCCGCGCTTCCCTGAGGGAAACCGGCCACCGGGAGAGAGAGGGGCGTGCCGCGCGGCGGCGCCCCGTTTCCGTGTACGGCCGGCGTCCATGGGGCCAGTGCCCGTCCGAGACCGGACCCGTCCCGCGTATCCGTGGCCCCTCCGTGCGTGCGATGCGTTCGAGCGAGGATGCAAAGACCGACCATGGCCAAGAAGACCACGACCAGGAAGCCCAAGGGCAAGCCCAGGACCGCGTCCGCGGCGCGGTCGCGGGCGGCACGCGCCGTGAAGAAGAAGACGGCGGCCCGTCCCGTGTCCCGTTCCAAGACCAAGAAGACGGCCGTGAAGAGGGCCGCGCCCCGTAAATCCAACGTAAAGTCGAGCGCGAAGAAAACCACCGTGACCAAGCCCGTAGCCAAGAAGTCCGCTTCCTCCAAGTCCGTCAAGTCCGTCAAATCCGTCAAGCCCGCACCCAAGAAGGCGCCGGCCCGCAAGCCCGCGCCCGTCAAGGCGGCGGCCCCGAAGAAGGTTGCCCCCAAGACCGTCGCCAAGGTCGCGCCCAAGCCGCAGGCCAAGGCCAAGGCGCCCGTGCCCAAGGCCGTGCCCGCCCCCGTCCGCGCCGAAAAGCCGTTTTCTGCCCGCAAGCTCGGCGATTTCGCCGTCAGCGATTACGTGGTCTATCCGACCCACGGGGTCGGCAAGATCGAGGCGATAGAGGAGCAGACCATCGCCGGTTTCCAGCTCCGCCTGTTCGTGATCCGCTTCGAGAAGGAGAAGATGACGCTCCGCGTGCCCGTGGAGAAGGCCGAGGAATCGGGCCTGCGCAAGCTGTCGTCGCGTCAGCAGATCGACGTCGCGCTCTCGACCCTCAAGGGCCGCTCGCGCGTCTCGCGCGCCATGTGGTCGCGCCGCGCCCAGGAATACGAGGCCAAGATCAACTCGGGCGACCCGGTCTCCATCGCCGAGGTGGTGCGCGACCTGCACCGCAACGCGGGCCAGCCCGACCAGTCCTACTCGGAACGCCAGATCTACGAGGCCGCGCTCGAGCGTCTTGCGCGCGAGCTTGCCGCGGTCGAGAAGATCGACCCGGAGGCGGCCGCGGTAAAGCTCGAGCAGGTGCTCCAGAAGGCGGCGTGAACCGCGCGCTCCTGCAGCCGATCGGAATGGGGCCGGCGCCGCGTGCGCCGGCCCTTTTCGTGCCTATCCCGTGAACGCGCGGCTGCGGATCGTCTCGGGCGGCCAGGCGGGGGTGGACCGCGCAGCCCTCGACGCGGGCCTCGCCGCCGGGCTCGAAGTGGGCGGCGCCTGTCCGGCCGGCCGCCGCGCCGAGGACGGGCCGATCCCCGCGCGCTATCCGTTGACCGAGACGGCGAGCGCCGATCCCGCCGCGCGCACCCGCGCCAATGTGAGGAATTCCGACGCCACCCTGATCCTGGTGCCCGCCGCCGATCCGGCGACCTGGGGACCGGGAACGCGGCTCGCGGTGGAGACGGCTGCCGCGCTGGGCCGTCCCTGGAAGGCCGTGGTGCCGGGGGCGGGCGACGCGGCGGCGGTCGCGGCCATCCGCGCGTGGCTCGACGAATGCGGGGTGGCGGCGCTCAACGTCGCGGGCCCGCGCGAGAGCGAGGCGCCCGGCCTCGGCGCGCAAGCGCGCGTCCTGCTGGACGCGCTGTTCGTCAGCTTTCCACCACCAGCTTGACCATCTCCCCGACGCGCAGCGGCTCGCCGGGGCCGAGGCCGTTAAGGACGCGGAACCATTCCACCTTGAGGGACTCGAACGGCAGGCGCGCGGCGAGGCTTTCCACCGTGTCGCCGGCGCGGACCTTGTGCAGGCGGATGCGCCACGGCTGCCACTTGGCGGCTTCGGCGGCACTCACTTTGCGGAACGAATGCGTGGTCTCGCGCAGCGCCGCCGCGAGTTTCGCGGTGTCGGCGGGCGGCGTGAGGAAGGCGAAGCGCCAGACCTGCTCGGCGCCGTCGCGGATCGCCACCAGCCGCAGGTCGCGGACCCCTTCGTTGGTACGCACCTGGGTGCGACCCGTGGCGGCAGGCAGGCCGTTCACCGTGATCGTCTCGCGGTCGGAGATGGTAGCGCCGCGCCCCCAGACGTTGACCAGGAAGTCCATCATGGTCCGGTTGCCGGGGTTCTTGGCGCCGTCGAATATGATGGCGGCGCCGTCCGGGCCGCGCGCCAGCACGCGCTCCGAGCTGTTGCGCAGGTCGAAGCCTTCCGGCACCCGGAAGCTGAAGCGCAGCTCCGGATGCAGGAAGTCGCGCCCGCGCGCGTACCCTTCCGAGGGCGAGTCGCCGAAGATCATGCCGTCGATCTTGCCGAGATAGACGTCGCGCCCGACGATGGGATCGGCGGCCGGCGCGACGCCGGCCTCCGCCGCCGCGCGCTGGACGCGGTCGATGGTGCGCGGATGGGTCGCGAGCAGGCTGCCTTCGTCCACCTTTTCGGGCGGCAGGCCGGCGCGCTGCGCCTCGAGTTGCGAATAGGCGCGAAGGGTGGCGAGGAAACCTGCCATGCCGCCGGCGTCGAAGCCCGCGCGCCGCAGGTAGCGCACGCCCAGCATGTCGGCCTCGAACTCGTCCTCGCGGGAATAGCTCAGCACCGCGAGCTGCCCGGCCTGGCCCGCGAGTTCCGCCACCTCGCGCGAGCCGGTGAGGATGCCGACCACGGTCGCGCCGACCCCCGCCAGCACGCTTTTGCTGTAACGCTGCGCCGAATGGCGCGCGGTGACATGGCCGATCTCGTGGGCGATCACGCCGGCAAGCTCGGCTTCGGTGTTGGCGAGCGCCATCAGACCGCGGGTGACATAGACGTAGCCGCCCGGCAGGGCGAAGGCGTTGACCATGTCGGTGTCGAGCACGGTGAAGGTGAAGTTGAGGTCGGGAAGCTCCGATGTCCGCGCCAGCAGCCGGCCGATGGAGCCGACGTAATCGACGACCGCCTTGTCCGTCATCTCGCCGCCGAAGGCGGCGACCAGCTTCGGATGTTCCTGGGCGCCGATCCGCTTCTCCTCCTCCGGCGACATGAAGGACAGCATGGTGCCGCCGGTGGCGGGATTGGTGGCGCAGCCGCCGAGCCACAGCGCCGCCAGCGCCAGCATGAGCGCCGCGAGGAGGGCACGACTCCGGCACGTCGCGTGCGGGCGCCGGCCGGTGTTCGGACCGGTGTTCGGAAGGGTATCGATGACGGTCGCGGTCATGGCTCCAATACCTCGATCTGCTCGGGATGTGTGGCTTCGATCAGCGGCCCGTTGAGGCTGCGCAGCCAGCCCCGGACCCGTACCCTGGTGCCGGTCAGCCGTTCCAGGCCGCGCCCGAATGCCGTCCGAAACGTGGCGAGGGCGCGTTCCGGAACGGCGATGGTGAAATCGGTGCGCCAGTCGGCGCCGAAATTGAGATAGGCCCGGCCCCGCACCACGCTCGCCTCCAGCACCCGGCCCTCGACCAGCTGGAAGGTGCCGATGTGGCGCCCGGCCTCGGCATGGCCCAGCACCCGGTAGTAGGGATGCGCCCAGATGCCGCGTTCCGCCGCGCGCGCCTCGCGCTCGATCGCCAGCATCTCGGTTATCGCCGTGCGGTTGTCCTCGAAACTGTAGACGCGCGCGAGGCCGAGCGCCAGCAGCGCACCCTGCGCCCAGCCGCCGGCATCGTCGGCGAGATGGGCGAGCACGCGGCCGTGGCGGTCCGCGCGCGCGCCGCCGAAATGGGGCGTCAGCCGCTTGCCGAGGGCCAAGGCCTCGAGCGCGGCCTTGGCCTCCGGCGCCAGCGGCCAGGAACGGAACCCGGCCCGCCCGAGCGGCAGCTTGGGCGCCTGGATGCCGACCAGGCGCACCTCGCGCCCGTCCTCGAACAGGAGCGTGTCGCCGTCAATCACGGACGCGACCCGGCCCGGCTCGCCCGCGACGAGGCCCGCCGGCAGCGGGGCGGCGACGGTGGCGGCCCAGGCGCCCGCCGCGGCCGTCCACGCAGCGGCGGTCGCGACGAGCGCAAGTACCATCGCGCGTATGGGAACGCGAAGTTTCGTCATGGGCCCGATTGTAGCGTCCCGGAGCGGGAGGCGAAACGCTACCCGATGGCCGGATACGCAGGGGCGAGGGCCTTTGACCCGATTCGCCGCACATGCGTAGAATGGCCGTCAGGCCCGTCATGGATCAAACGACCAGCATTCGCCGCACCGCGCTTTACCCGCCGATCGAGCCGCATACCGTCGGCATGCTCGATCTCGGCGGTCGCCATCGCATGTACTACGAGGTTTCGGGCAATCCCGAGGGCATCCCGGTCGTGTTCCTGCATGGCGGGCCGGGCGCGGGAACGCACGTCCATCACCGCCGCTACTTCGATCCGCGCCATTACCGCATCGTGCTGTTCGACCAGCGCGGCGCCGGCCAGTCGCAGCCCTTCGCCGAAACCGTGGAAAACGCCACGCCGTTTCTGGTTGCCGACATGGAGACGCTGCGGCTGCACCTCGGTATCGCGCGCTGGGTCCTGTTCGGCGGCTCGTGGGGATCGACGCTCGCGCTTGCCTATGCCGAGGCGCATCCCGCGCAGTGCCTCGGCCTGATCCTGCGTGGGGTCTTCCTCGGCCGCCGCTCGGAGGTGGACTGGTTCCTCCACGGCATGCGCAATTTCTTTCCGGAAGCCTGGGACCGTTTCGCGGGCTTCCTGCCGCCGGCCGAGCGCGGCGACCTGCTGGCGGGCTACCATCGCCGCCTGACGGATCCGGACCCCACCGTGCACATGCCGGCGGCGCGCGTCTGGAGCGCCTACGAAGGCGCCTGCTCGACGCTGCGCCACGACCCCCAGGTGGTCGCCGAGCACGGCTCGGAGCGCATGGCGCTCGGGCTCGCGCGCATCGAGGCCCATTACTTCGTCAACGACCTGTTCATGGCGGAGAACCAGCTGATCGACCGCATCGCGGCGATGGAGGGGATTCCGGCGGTGGTGGTGCAGGGGCGCTACGACGTGGTGTGCCCGATCCGCTCGGCCGACGAACTGGTGCGTCATTGGCCCGGCGACTACGGTGCCAACGGGCTCGAATACCGCATCATTCCCGACGCCGGCCATGCCGCCTCCGAGCCCGGCACCCGCGCCGCCCTGATCGCGGCCACCGAGAAGTTCAAGGGCATCGTGGCCTGACGCCGCTCCGGGCGGCACGTCTTGCGGCGCCCCGCCGATCCTCTAGAATGCCACCTTGACGCAAGGGGGATGGCGTCTTCTCCGGGGGGCATTCACCGTGGTCACATCGATCGGGCCGTTGCGCATGCCGTGTGCGCGCATGCTGTTTGCCTTTGTGGCGGCAATCGGGATTGCGGGCGCCGCCGCGCCGCAGGGCGCGCGGGCCCAGGACCGGGAGCCCGGCTTCCTGGTTTTCGGCGGCGGTGCGTTCGACATCGGGGGCCGCAAGGGCGCGCCGCTTTTCAGCCTCGAATACATAGACGAGCGTGCGTGGATCTGGGTGCTGCACCCGGTGACCGGCCTGTCCGCGACCACCGACGGCTCCGTGTACGGCTATGCCGGCCTGTCGCTCGACGTCTTCCTCGGGCACCGCTTCGTGCTGTCGCCGAGCTTCGCGCCCGGCCTCTACTACAAGGGGGGCGGCAAGGACCTCGGCCACGTCATCGAGTTCCGCTCCGCGCTCAAGCTCGCCTACCGATTCGACGACCGCTCGCGCCTCGGCATCGAGGCCAGCCATATTTCGAACGCGGGCATCGGCAGCCGCAATCCCGGCGCCGGCCAGCTGATGGTGTTCTACGCGATTCCGTTCTTGCGCAATCCGCGCTGAGGGTGGCGAGGAAACGCCCCGGCGGACGGTCCGCCGGGGCGTTTTGCCGGGCCCGGGCCCGGGATCAGGCCTGGGATCGGGCGAGATCGAAGCGATCCAGGTTCATCACCTTGGTCCAGGCCGCCACGAAGTCGCGCACGATCTTCTGCTGCGAATCGTCCTGGGCGTAGACTTCCGATAGCGCCCGGAGCTGGGAGTTCGAGCCGAACACGAGGTCGACGCGGGTGGCGGTCCACTTCGGCTTGCCCGTGGCGCGGTCGCTGCCCTCGAACAGTTCGCAGGAGCCGTCCACCGGCTTCCACGTCGTGCCCATGTCGAGCACGTTGACAAAGAAGTCGTTGGTCAGCGCGCCCACGCGCTCCGTCATGACGCCGTGCCGCGACTGGCCGTGGTTCGCGCCCAGCACGCGCATGCCGCCGACGAGGACCGTCATCTCCGGCGCGGTCAGCGTCAGGAGCTGCGCCTTGTCGATCAGGATCTCCTCCGTCGTCGAGGCATGTCCGGCCTTGACGTAGTTCCTGAACCCGTCTCCGAGCGGCTCCAGCGGGGTGAAGGATTCGACGTCCGTCTGCTCCTGCGCGGCGTCCGTCCGTCCCGGGGTGAAGGGGACCTCGACGTCGTGACCGGCCTTCTTCGCGGCGGTCTCGACCGCCGCGCAACCGCCCAGCACGATCAGGTCCGCGAGCGACACCTTCTTCTTGCCGCCGGCGGCGTCGAACGCCTTGCGGATCTCCTCCAGCTTCGCGAGCACCTTCGCGAGCTGGGCGGGCTGGTTGGCCTCCCAGTCCTTCTGGGGCGCGAGGCGGATGCGCGCCCCGTTCGCCCCGCCGCGCTTGTCGGAGCCGCGGAACGTCGAGGCCGAGGCCCAGGCGGTGGATACCAGCTCCGCGACCGACAGGCCGGAGGCGAGAATCTTCGCCTTGAGATCGGCGATGTCCTTCGCGTCGGCCAGCTCGTGATCGACGGCGGGAACGGGGTCCTGCCAGATCAGTTCCTCGGCCGGGACCTCCGGGCCGAGGTAGCGCGCGCGCGGGCCCATGTCGCGGTGCGTCAGCTTGAACCACGCCCGCGCGAAGGCGTCGGCGAACTCTTCCGGGTTCTTGTGGAAATGGCGCGAGATCTTCTCGTAGGCCGGGTCCATCCGCAACGCGAGGTCGGCGGTGGTCATGATGGTGGTCACGCGCTGCGACGGATCGTGCGCGGCCGGCGCGAGGAACTCGGGGGCCGGGTTGACCGGCACCCACTGCCAGGCGCCGGCGGGGCTCTTCACCAGGTTCCAGTCGTAGCCGAACAGCACGTCGAAATAGCCCATGTCCCACTTGGTCGGGTTCGCCGTCCAGGCGCCCTCGATCCCCGAGGTGATCGTGTCGCCGCCCTTGCCGCTGCCGTGGCGCGAGAGCCAGCCGAGCCCCATCGCCTCGAGCGGCGCTGCTTCGGGGGCCGGGCCTACCAGCGCCGCGTCGCCCGCGCCGTGGCATTTGCCGAAGGTATGGCCGCCGGCGACGAGCGCGACGGTCTCGTAGTCGTTCATCGCCATGCGCCCGAAGGTGTCGCGGATGTCGCGCGCCGAGGCCAGCACGTTCGGCTCGCCGTTCGGCCCTTCGGGGTTCACGTAGATCAGGCCCATCTGCACGGCGGCGAGGGCGTTTTCGAGCTCGCGGTCGCCGCTGTAGCGCTTGTCGCCCAGCCATTCGGCTTCCGGTCCCCAGTAGATGTCCTCCTCGGGCTCCCAGATGTCCGCGCGCCCGCCGCCGAAGCCGAAGGTCTTGAAGCCCATCGACTCCAGCGCGCAATTGCCGGCCAGGACGAACAGGTCGGCCCAGGAAATGCTGTTGCCGTACTTCTTCTTGATGGGCCAGAGCAGCCGGCGCGCCTTGTCGAGATTGGCGTTGTCGGGCCAGCTGTTGACCGGTGCGAAGCGCTGGTTGCCGGAGCCGGCGCCGCCGCGGCCGTCGCTGATGCGATAGGTGCCCGCGCTGTGCCACGCCATGCGGATGAACAGACCGCCGTAGTGGCCCCAGTCCGCCGGCCACCACTCCTGCGAGTCCGTCATCAGCGCGTAAAGGTCCTTCTTCAGGGCCTCGAAGTCGAGCTTCTTGAACTCCGCCGCGTAATCGAACGCCGGTCCCATCGGGTCGGACAGGGAGGAGTGCTGGTGAAGGATCCTGAGATTGAGCTGGTTGGGCCACCAGTCCCGGTTCGACCAGCTTCCCATGGTCGCGGCGGGGCGAACCCCGTGCATGACCGGGCATTTTCCGATGTTCGCGGTATCCTTGTCGTCCATGTCGTCCTCCGATGGTGTGCAGGTCGCTTCCCGTCGGCCATGCCGGGTTTTTCCCGGCGGTCGGGAAGGGGAACCCGGAGGCGGCGCTACGGTGTTATCGGAAGACAATAGAATAATTCTAGAAAATGTGTCAAGAAGCTGGAACGAATATAAGAAGTTCTACGTATAGGTATGCGCCAACCCTTTGACGGATCGGGCGAATCGGGCGCGCAGAATCCCGCCTCACGCGCCTTCGCGCCAGGACGCGGCTTCGTTGCGCGGGGGAAGGCGCGTGCTATAAACCGGGCCGGGGCGCCCGTAGCTCAGCAGGATAGAGCACAGGATTCCTAATCCTGGGGTCGCAGGTTCGAATCCTGCCGGGCGCGCCACTCATCGACGATCAGGACCGCCCGAGGCGAGGCGCGCGTCACGCGCGCCGGGTGCAGATGAAGACCTTCTCGCCGAGGCGAAGGCCGTAGCGGATGGCGTCCTCGCCCTCGGCGGTGAACTCCTCGAGGGCGAAACCCGCGGCGCGCACGCGATCGCGGAAGTCGGCGCCGTAGCGGCGCAGGTGATCGTGCTGGCCGAAATGCATCTCGCGGTCGCGCGGGTCGGAGATCGTGGGGTCCTCGTAGGTCATCCGGCAGCCTTCCGCGAGCGGCACCATCGCCACCAGCCGTCCGCCCGGCGTCAGCACCCTGCGGATTTCCGCGAGCGCCTTGCGGTCGTCCACGTGCTCCAGCACGTGACAGCACAGCACGGTATCGAAGGCGGCATCGGGCAGGTCCATGTCCTCGATGTCGAGCCGGACGTCGGCGGCGGGATCGGCGATGTCGGCGGAGAGGTATTCCGGGCACGTGCCGCGCAGCGTCTCGGACAGCAGCGGCTCCGGCGCGAAGTGGAGCAGTGCCTGCGCGCGCGTCAGGATGCCGTGGACTTGGTCGGCCTGGGCCAGCAGGCGATGGCGCTCCAGCGCGCCGCAGCCCGGGCACCGCGCTTCGCGGCGCGGCGGCAGGCCGAACGGCTGGAAGCGGCCGACGAACCCGCACATCGGGCAGGTGTGGACATGACGGCCCTCCAGGCTGCTCAGGATGCACATCACGTAGTCCGTGTCCACGTTGCCGTCGCGGCTCGCGAGGAACCGCGCGAGCCGTACCCGCTGCTTGGCCTTGCCGATCAGCATCCGGGCGGTCGCCGTCAGGCGCCGGCGCGCGGAACGCCGCGCCCGCGGCGCGCCGTGAAAGCGGGAAGGGACGCGGAGGGATCGCGTGGACATGTCGGACACGCTCCTGACTGTGGCCATATGACGATGCGGCAACGAGGTGAGGGTCGCATGCCGCAGGATGCCTAGCCGGAACAACGGAAAATGGGGGATAGTTCCATTTGCATACCTTTGTAGCCCCGGAACATACGGCCGTAACGGCGCGCCGCATCGGGTTGCCGCCCCACTCGCGCGTGATATAAGGGTGGCCGTCCGCGGGCGGCCCGGCCCGCGGCCAGCCGTGTCGCGAGAATACCCGGGGGGAACCGCCTGCCAGGCAGCCGTGCGGGGCCTCCAGGCCGTTCTTTTTGACCAGGGAAGGACCGTCATGCTGAAACGTCTTGCCGCCGTCGCCCTCGCCGGGCTCGTCTCCCTCGGGCTCGCCGCCGCGCCCCAGCCCACGGATGCCGCCGACAATCCGCGCGTGCGCCTCGCCACCAACGTCGGCGACATCGTGGTGGAGCTCGACGCGGCACGCGCGCCGCAAACGGTGGAGAACTTCCTCGCCTACGTGCGCGGCGGCCATTACGACGGGACCATCTTCCACCGCGTGATCCGCAACTTCATGATCCAGGGCGGCGGTTTCACGCCCGACATGGGCCAGAAGCCGACCCGCCGGCCGATCCCCAACGAGGCCGACAACGGCCTCAGGAACCTGACCGGCACCATCGCCATGGCGCGCACCAACGATCCCCATTCCGCGACCGCGCAGTTCTTCATCAACGTGCGCGACAACGGCCCTCTCGACCACGTCTCGAAGACCCCGCGGGGCTGGGGCTACGCCGTGTTCGGGCGCGTGGTGGAGGGCATGGACGTGGTGCGCAGGATCGAGGCGCGGCCCACCTATACCGTCGGCCATTTCGAGAACGTGCCGCGCGAGGACGTGGTGATCCGGCGCGCGGAGATCATCCGGTAGGCGCCGCGCGGAAGGCCGCACGGCGCCGTGACGCACCCGATGCAACCATAAAAACCCGAGGAGAGGACCC
This sequence comes from Alphaproteobacteria bacterium, assembly GCA_050485485.1. Classification (GTDB taxonomy): domain Bacteria; phylum Pseudomonadota; class Alphaproteobacteria; order SMXQ01; family SMXQ01; genus WHSO01. Next base: position 12,064 of record JBJHBM010000020.1, read on the forward strand.
GTGGCGGAATCGACTGTCGTGCCGAAGGGCGTGGAGTTCAAGGCCCCGATCAGGGACGAATACAGGCATATCCTGACCGACGCGGCGGTCGCGTTCGTCGCCGAGCTGGAGCGCCGCTTCGGCGCGCGCCGCCGCGAGCTTTTGGCCGCGCGCGAGGAGACGCAGAAGAAGCTCGACGCCGGCTGGCGCCCGGACTTCCTGGAGGAAACCAGGGAGATCCGCGAGAAGGACTGGACCGTCGCTCCGGTGCCCGCCGACCTGCAGGACCGCCGCGTCGAGATCACTGGCCCGACCGACCGCAAGATGGTCATCAACGCGCTCAACTCCGGCGCCTACGTCTTCATGACCGACTTCGAGGACGCCAACGCGCCGACCTGGGACAACATGGTGCAGGGGCAGGTCAACCTTCATGACGCGGTGCGCCGCACCATCGCCTACGACGACCCCGTCACCAAGCGGCACTACGCGCTCGCCGACAAGACCGCGGTGCTGCTGGTGCGCCCGCGTGGCTGGCACCTGCCCGAGAACCACATGCTGGTGGACGGCAGGCCCGTCACCGGCGCGTTCTTCGATTTCGGCCTGTTCTTCTTCCACAACGCGAAGGAGCAGCTCGCGCGCGGCACCGGGCCCTACTTCTACCTGCCGAAGATGGAGCACTACCTGGAGGTGCGCCTCTGGAACGACGTGTTCAACTTCGCCCAGGACACGCTCGGCATCCCGCGCGGCACCATCAAGGCCACCATCCTGATCGAAACCATCCTCGCGGCGTTCCAGATGGACGAGTTCCTGTGGGAGATCAGGGACCACTCGGCCGGCCTCAACTGCGGGCGCTGGGACTACATCTTCTCGTTCATCAAGCGCTTCCGCAACGACCCCGCCTTCGTGCTGCCCGACCGCGGGCTCGTGACCATGGCGACCCATTTCCTGCAGAGCTACTCGCTGCTCCTCATCAGGACCTGCCACCGCCGCGGCATCCACGCGATGGGCGGCATGGCGGCGCAGATTCCGATCCGAGGCGACGAGAAGGCCAACGCGGCCGCGCTCGAGAAGGTGCATCAGGACAAGCTGCGCGAGGTCAGGAACGGCCACGACGGCACCTGGGTCGCGCATCCGGGTCTGATCGCCACCGCCAAGGCGGTGTTCGACGAGCACATGCCCGGCCCCAACCAGATCGACAGGAAGCGCGAGGACGTGAACGTCGCCGCCGCCGACCTGCTCAAGGTGGCCGAGGGGCCGATCACCGAGGCCGGCTTCCGCCAGAACATCAACGTCGGCCTCCTTTATACGGAGTCCTGGCTCAGGGGCAACGGCTGCGTGCCGCTCTACAACCTGATGGAGGACGCCGCCACCGCCGAGATCTCGCGCACCCAGCTGTGGCAGTGGGTGCGCTGGGGGGCCAAGCGCGAGGACGGCGTCGCGATCGACGCGGCGCTGTTCGAGAAGACCCTCGAGGAGGAGGTGACGAAGATCAAGCACGGCATGAACGACGCCGCGCGCGCCAAGGCCGTGGACGCCGCCGCCGAGCTGTTCCGCAAGATGGTCCTGACCAAGGAGTTCAACGAGTTCCTGACGCTGCCTGCCTACGACTACGTCGTCGCCCACGGCGGCTGACGGCGCGCCGGAGGTCGTGAGCCGCTCCGCGGTAGGTTATTCCGCCAGCTTGCGTATCGTTGCCATCGGCAGGAAGAGCCGTCGCGCGCCGCTTGTGAAAGGAATGAAGCCGTACTTGCGGTAGAACGCGACGGCGGCGCCGTCTTTCGCATCGACGACCAGCGCGTGCACCGCCAGCGTTTGCGTCGCGAGCAGGACACGGTTCAAGGCGTCCATGAGCAGGAAGGCCCCCAGCCCCTTGCCCTTCATGCCGTCATCGACGGCCAGCCGGCCGAGCAGGGCGGCAGGCACGGGGTAGCGCGGCAGGCGCTTTGCCTGGTCGGTCGGAAGGCTGTCCCGCTGAAAGCTCGTGGCGCTCAGGCTGTAGTAGCCGCATACCGCCGGAGCCCCGGTTCGCAGGGCGACGAAGACGCGGGCAACATCCCGTTTCACGTCCTGCGATGCATGTTCCCGGATGTAGCGGTCGAGCTCGGGAGCGCCGCACGAGAAGGCGGCCCGGTCATGAGTTTTGCTGTCGAGCGGAACGATCTGCCACCCTTGCGCCGGCCTCACCCGGCCGCCTTCTTGTATCTGGCGAATGCCTTGCGGAGCGCCGCATTGGGTGCTGGCGGGTTGGTCAACGCATTGAAAAAGACTTTCCAATCCGGGCCGGACAGGGTGACGACCTCGTTCTCGAGGATCACCTTTTCGGCCTCTTCCAGCGCCGTCATGAGCACGAACTGGCTTACCGTCTTGTGACGATAGCTGGCGGCGCGCTGGAGCACGTTCTTCGACTCGGTATCGAGGCGTACCTGTAGCCGGTCGTCCTTAATCTCCACGGTCCTTGGCATGGCTCGTCTCCAGGCTATCCTATTTTTAGTGTACTCACATATGGAGTACATGTCAAGACATGGTCGAAGGCCGTCGTCGGTCGTCGAAACCGCGCAGAACGATCCGCCTCAGGCGGTCGCCGGCTGCCGGTAATGTCCCGCCGTCTCGGCGCGCTGCTGGACGAGGGCGAGCACCGCGTCGATATGGGGGGTGGCCACGTTCACCAGCCGGCCCATCTCCTGCACCGCCGTCACCAGCGCGTCGATCTCCATCGGCCGTCCGCGCTCGAGGTCCTGCAGCATCGACGTCTTGTGGGCGCCCACGGCGGCGGCGCCGTCGATGCGCTTGTCCACCGTCACCGGGAACTTGACGCCGAGCGCTTCTCCGATCGCCTGGGCCTCCACCATCATGGCGCGCGCGAGCGCGCGGGTGCCGGGATCGGTCGCGATCACGTCGAGGGTCGCGTGGGTAAGGGCGGAGATCGGGTTGAAGCACAGGTTGCCCCACAGCTTGACCCAGATCTCGTCGCGGATGTTGGATCGCACCGGTGCCTTGAGCCCGCCCGCGATCATCGCGGCCGAGAGCCCGGAGACGCGCTCGGTCTTCTCGCCCGAAGGCTCGCCCAGCGTGAAGCGGTCGCCCGAGACGTGCTCGATCACGCCGGGCTCGGGCACTTCGCAGGCGGGATAGACGACGCAGCCGATGGCGCGACCGGGACCGATCCCGTTCCATTGCACGTCGCCGGGGTCCACGCTCGCGAGCCGCCGTCCCTCGTGCGGGCCGCCGTGGGCGTGGAAGTACCACCACGGCACGCCGTTGACCGCCCACACCACGGCAGTCTCCGGTCCGAACAGCGGCTGCATCGCGTCCACCACGGCCGGCACCGAATGGGCCTTGAGCGAGACGATGACGTAGTCCTGCGGCCCGATCTCGGCCGGGTCCTGGGTCACCAACGGGCGCAGAACGGTCTCCTTGCCGCCTTCGCGCAGGCGCAGCCCGTGGGTTTCCATCGCGGTGAGGTGGGGCCCGCGCGCGATCAGCGAAACCTCCGCGTCGGTGGCGCAGAGCTTGGCGCCCATGTAGCCGCCGATGGCGCCGGCGCCGAAGACGCAGACCTTCATGCTCATGCCTCCGCTCCGAGCCCGAGCTTCTCCGCGAGGCCGATCCTCTGCAGCTTGCCGGTCGGCCCCTTGGGAATCTCGTCGAGGAACAGGATCTTGCGCGGCACCTTGAACTCGGCGAGACGCGCGCGTGCGAACGCGCGCAAGTCCTGCTCGGTGCAGCTTTGCCCCTCGCGCAGCACCACGGCGGCGGCGACCTCCTCGCCGAGCTTGGGGTGCGGCATGGCGAAGGTCACGACCTGTCCCACCGCTGCGTGGTCCATCAGCACCTCGTCCACCTCGCGGGGGCTGATCTTCTCGCCGCCCCGGTTGATGATCTCCTTGATGCGCCCGGTGATCGAAAGGTAGCCCTCGGCGTCGATCACACCCTGGTCGCCGGTGCGGAACCAGCCGGCGGCGAAGGCCTCGGCGTTGGCCTTGTCGTTGGCCTCGTAGCCGGGGGTGACGTTGGGGCCGCGGATCACGATCTCGCCGGGCGTGCCGGCCGGCAGCAGCTTGCCGGCGCCGTCCATGATGGCGACCTCCGGCCCGGCGGCGAGGCCGACGGTGCCCGGCTTGCGCGCGCGCGGCGGTAGCGGGTTCGACGCCATCTGGTGGGCGGCCTCGGTCATGCCGTAGGCCTCGATCACGGGCGCGCCGAACACCTGCTCCAGCTCCGCCATCACCTGGGGCGGCAGCGACGACGACGACGAACGGATGAAGCGCAGCGGGTTGGCCTCGATGATCCCGGCGTTGCGCCCGGCGCGCGCGAGGATCGCCTGGTGCATGGTGGGCACCGCCGTGTACCAGGTCGGGCGCGCCTCCTCCATCCAGGCGAAGAACCTGAGCGCATTGAAGCCGGGCGCGCAGGTGACGCGGGCGCCCGCGCCGATCGAACTCAGCACCGCCGCGATCAGCCCGTGGATATGGAACAGCGGCATGATGTTGAGACAATGGTCCTCAGGTGTGAGGGCGAGCGTCGCCGCGATATGCCGGGCGGAGGCGGCGACGTTGGCCTGGGTCAGCGGCACGATCTTGGGACGCGACGTGGTGCCGGAGGTATGCAGCACCAGCGCCACGTCATCGGGCGCCGCCGCGCCGCCCTTCGCCGGGGCGGCGGCCTTGGCGGAGGCGCCGGGCTCGATTCGGCCGGGCTCGATTCGGCCGGGCTCGATGCGGCCGGGCTCGATGCGGAAGGTGCCGGCGGGCGCGCTTTCATCCCAGGCGATCTCGTGGATCGGCACGCCGAGCTTGCGCGCGACGGCGACGGCGGGGGATTCGCTCCCGCGCGCGACGATCAGCGCGCGCGCGCCGAGGTCGGAGAGGTAGAACTCGAACTCCCCGGCCTTGTAGTCGGGATTGAGCGGCGCCGTGGTCGCGCCGCAGGCGATCGCGAGGAACGCGGCCGCCATCTCCGGCCCGTTGGGCAGCACGATGGCGACCCGGTCGCCGCGCCCGATGCCGAGGCCGTTGAGGTCCGCGACCGTCGCCTCGGCCAGCGCCCGCAGGCCCGTGCCGGTGAGCCCGGGGCGCCCGGGCGCCCCTATGGCGACGGCGTCGTCCGCGACCGCGTTCAACAGCTCCCGTACCGTGCGCGGCTCGGTCATGGCTTCCCTCTCGAACGTTGTTCTGGTTGGCGGCGGCCCCGGAAGGGGCGCCGCGAAGGCGGCGCCTATCGAACCCTCGGCGGGCCGCGAGCGCAAGTCCCAATTCCCCCGGTCCCGGTTCGACAGGGGGCGGCAAGGCCGCTATGCTCGCGCCGCTCCAGGGGGCGTTCGAGGCCAAGGGGCATGTCGGAAGCACAACTGCGACGGAGGCCGCCCATGACCACGCTCAAGGTTCTCTCCGCAGGCGCCATGAAACCGGCGCTCTCCGCGCTCGCGCCCGCTTTCGGCGCCGCGCGTGGGGTCGAGGTGGCGCTGTCCTTCGGACCCGCGCCCGAGGTGAGCGCGAAGGCGCGCGACGCGTCGCACGATTTCTCGGTCGTGATCGGCCCCGACGCGGTGATCGGCGCGCTGGTCGCCGAGGGCCGCGTGCACGGCGAGGACCGGGTCGGGCTCGGCGGCGTGAAGGCGGCGGTGGCGGTCCATCGCGACGCGCCCGCGCCGGACCTCGCGACGCCCGACGCCGTGCGGGAAGCGGTGCGCGCGGCGAGCGCCATCGTCTACAATACGGCGTCCTCGGGCCAGTATATCGACGCCATGATCCGGGGACTCGGCATCGCCGAGGAGGTCGAGCCGCGCGTGCGGCGCTATCCGGACGCGGCGGAGGCGATGCGCTTCCTGGGCTCGCCCGAGGGCCGTACTGCCATCGGCTTCGGCCAGTCCTCGGCGATCCGCGGCTACGAATCCCAGTTCGCCATCCGCCTCGCGGGTGCCTTGCCCGACGCCATCGGCAACGTCACGGCCTATGTCGGCACGGTGGCGACCACCGCGCCCCAGCCCGAACTCGCCCGTGCGTTCCTCACGCATCTGGCGAGCGGCGAGGGCCGCGCCGCGCTCGCCGCCACCGGGGTCCAGTAGGCCCGCGCCTCACCGTGCGGCGGCGCGGGCCTCGGCGATCATGGCGCGCACGCGCTCGGGCGTGAACGGCAGTTCGCGCAGCCGCACGCCGAGCGCGTAGTAGAGCGCGATGGCGACGGCGGCGCCCGCCGGCGCCTGGCTGCCTTCGCCCGAGCCGAGGTAGGGCGCGCCCGGCCGGTCGATCAGCACGGTCTCGACTGCCGGGGCGTCAGGCAGGCGCAGGATCGGATAGGTTTCCCAGTCCACCGAGGTCACGCGCACCGGGTCGAACCGCACGCGCTCCTTCATCCAGCTCACCGCCTGCAGGAATCCGCCCTCGAGCTGGCAGGCGAGCGCGGCGCGGCTCACCACCTGCCCGGCGTCGCCCGCGACCACGCCCCGCACCACGCGGTAGGTGCCCTTGTCCGGGTCCGCTTCCACCTCGCAGCCGACCGCGCAATAGGCCTTGGAGTTCTTGTAGCGGTTGAAGGCGATGCCGAGCCCGCGCCCGGAGCCCGGCGTCTGGACGCGCCAGCCGATGCCGCGCGCCGCCGCCTCCAGCACGTCGCGCCCGCGCGCATCCGACAGATGGCGCAGACGGAAGGCGAGCGGGTCCTGGCCGGCGGCTTCCGCCAGCTCGTCCATGAAGCACTCGATCGCGAAGATGTTGGCGAAATTGCCGAGCCCGCGCAGCGAGCTGGTGCGCAGCGGCTGCGCCGCGACGAAGTGCGACACCACGCGCGCGCGCGGAAAGTCGTAGTAGGCCCGGGCGTTGCGGTGCGCCCCCGATTCCTTGGAGAAGTTCTGGCGCGCGCGCGGCCGCGCGCGGCGCGGCTCCCTATGCCAGTCGGCGACCAGGCTGGAGCGCTCCGCCGTGGTGGGGCGCGGCCGGCCCTGGTGGGTGGTGGACCACAGGTCGAGGTTCCAGTCGACGACGGCGCCGGTGGCGTCCACGCTCGCGCGCGTCATCAGCACCTGGGCGGGCCCGTAGGGCTCCCAGCGGTGCTCGTCCTCGCGAGTCCATTGTAGCTTGACCGGCCGCCCCGGCGCCTCGAGGGCGAGCAGCGCCGCGTCGAAGGAGACGTCGTCGGCGCCGTTGTGGCCGTAGCAGCCGGCGCCCTGGGCATGGACGATGCGGATGGCGTCCTCGGCCATGCCGAGCGAGCCCGCGACCGCGCGCCGCAGCGGATAGGGGCCCTGGCTTGGCGACCAGATCGTGAGCCGGCCGCCTTCCGCCAGCGCGACGGCGGCCGAGGGGCCGACCGAGCCGTGGGCGAAGTAGGGCTTGGCGTAGGCCGCTTCCAGGGTGAAGGCGGCGTCGGCGGGCGGCGGCGCCATCTCGGGCGCGGGCGCGTCCACGGTGGTGCCGTCCACCACGGGGTTGGCGGAGCCTTCGTTCGCGATATGCCAGTCGTAGAGCGTGTCCTCGTCAGGCAGGGTCGCGGGCTCGTCCCAGCGCGCGGCCTCGGCGAGCGCCTTGCGCGCGACAAGCGCGTGCCATTCGCTGTCCGCGATCACGCCGACGAAGTCGCCGCTCCGCACCACCTTGACCACGCCCGGCAGGCGCAGAGCCGCTTCCGCGTCGAGCGACGCGAGCCGCGCGTCGTAGGACGGCGGGCGCAGCACGCAGGCGTGCAGCATGTCCTTCATGCGGAGGTCGTGGACGAACACCGGCGCGCCCGTCACCTTGGCGCGCGCGTCGATCTCGGGCACCTCGCGGCCGACCACGCGGTAGCGGGCGGGGTCCTTGCGCGGCGCGGTCCCCGTCACCTCGATCCCGAACGGCTTTCCGCCCTGCAGCTCCCAGTAGGTGACCTGGCGGTTGGCGGCGGCGGAGCGCACCGTCCCGTCCTCGACCGAGAGCGTGTCCGGATCCACGCCGAGCGTCTCCGCCGCGCGCGCCAACAGGAAGGCGCGCGCTTCGGCGGCGGCGTGAAGCATGGCATGGCCCGATTCCTCCATCGAGGCCGAGCCCGAGGTCACGTTCTCGTCTACCACCTCGCCGGTCGCGCCGCTGACCACGCGCACGCGCGCGAGCGCGACGTCGAGCTCCTCGGCGGCGATCATGGCGACGGCGGTCTTGATGCCCTGGCCGATCTCGACCTTGCCGGTGCGCGCGATCACGGTGCCGTCGGCGTTGACGGCAAGCCACGAATCGAGCCGCGCGTCGCGGCGCAGGCTGCCGGGGAGCTTCCTGGGCGCGGCCTCGGTCATCGCGCCATCTCCCGCGCCGCGCGCGTCACGGCGGCGACGATGCGGTCGTGGCTGCCGCAGCGGCACAGGTTGTCCTGGAGCGCCGTGCGGATCGCGGCCTCGTCGGGGTCCGGGTCGGCGTCGAGCAGCGCCTTGGCCGCCATGATGAAGCCGGAGGTGCAATAGCCGCACTGATAGGCGTGGAGGTCCGCGAAGGCCTGCTGCAGCGGGTGCAGCGCGTCGTCCCGGGCGAGCCCCTCGATGGTGAGGACGTCCTTGCCCGCCGCCTCGGCGAGGGTCACGGCGCAGGCGAAGGCACGCGTCCCGTCCACCAGCACGGTGCAGCTGCCGCACTGCTCGGCGCCGCAGCCGTATTTGGTGCCGGTGAGCCCGAGCAGGTCGCGGAGCGCGTAGAGCAGCGGCATGTCGGGCTCGGCCTCGAGCGTGTGGGGCTTCCCGTTGACGTTGAGCGTGACGGCGCCGGCCATGTCCTCCCCCGGGTTTGTCGTGGTCTTGTGCGACCGGTTGTGCCGGGCCGCCCGGGGCCTGTCAAGGCGCCGGCCTTGTCTGGCGGCGCGGGCATGCTATATGTTCAAACGAATATATCGGAAAACGGATATCGGGAAGACGAGGGAGCCGAGCCATGACGGACATCGTGCCGGGCGCCGAGGACGACGTGCTCGCGGTCGCGCAACGCTGGAAGGCGGAGGGGCGCGAGGTGGCGCTCGCTACCGTGGTCACCACCTGGGGCTCCAGCCCACGCCCGGTCGGCAGCCAGCTCGCGGTGGACGCCGACGGCCATTTCGCGGGCTCGGTCTCGGCAGGCTGCGTCGAGAACGCGGTGGTCGAGACCGCGACCCGGGTGATCCGCGAGGGCAAGCCCCGGCTGCTCGACTTCGGCATCGCCGACGACCAGGCCTGGGAAGTGGGCCTTTCGTGCGGCGGCAAGATCGAGATCTTCGTCGAGAAGGTCCGATGAAGGCATCCCGGCTCGACGCGCTGCTTGCCGCGCGCGATGCGAAGCGCGGCGTGGCGCGGCTCACCGACATCGCGACCGGTGCCGAGACGCTGGTGGTGGACGGCACGGCGGAGGGCGACATCGCGCTCGAAGGCGCGCTCGCCGATGCCGTCGCGGAGGCGCTCGCGCGCGAGCGCAGCGGACTCTTCGAGGGCGGCGGGCGGCGCATCTTCATCCACGTGTTGGCGCCGCCGCTGCGGCTCGCCATCGTCGGCGCGGGGCATATCTCCCAGTATCTCTCCAGGATCGCGGCGGAGACCGGGTTCGAGGTCACCGTGATCGACCCGCGCACCACCTACGCGAGCGCGGCGCGTTTTCCCGGCGCGAAGCTCAGCCACGACTGGCCCGACGAGGCGCTCGCGGCGTTCGCCCTCGACCGGCGCTCCGCGGTCGTCACGCTGAGCCACGACCCCAAGCTCGACGAGCCCGCCCTCGCGGCCGCGCTCGGATCGGACGCCTTCTTCATCGGCGCGCTGGGTTCGCGCAAGACCCAGGACCAGCGCCGCGCGCGCATGAAGGCGCAGGGCTTCTCCGACGCCGACCTCGACCGCATTCACGGGCCGGTCGGACTCGACATCGGCGCGCTGTCGCCGGCCGAGATCGCGGTCGCCATCGTCGCCCAGATCATCGACGTCCTGCGCCCCAAGAAGAAGGGCATCCCCGACAAGGGCCGCGCCGCCGCATGAGCGGTACCCCGCCCGGCGCGCGCGTGGCGGCGGTGGTGCTTGCCGCCGGGCGCTCGACCCGGGCGGGAGCGATCAACAAGCTCACCGCCGAGGTCGCCGGCAAGGCCATTGTCGCCCATGTGGCGGACACGCTGCTCGCCGGCCCCGCCCGCCCCGTGATCGTGGTGACGGGCCACGAGGCGGCGGCGGTGCGCGCCGCGCTCGCGGGCCGCGACGTAACCTTCGCCCACAATCCGCGCTACGCCGAAGGGGTCTCGACCTCGATCGCGGCGGGCATCGCCGCCGTGCCCGAAGACTGCACGGGCGCGCTGGTCGCGCTCGGCGACATGCCGGGCCTCGCCGCGGGCGACGTCGCGCGCCTTCTCGCCGCCTTCGACGGCAGCGCCGCCTGCGTGCCGGTGGCGGGCGGACGGCGCGGCAATCCGGTAGTGTTCCCGCGCGCGTCGTTCGCGCGTCTCCTGCGCCTCGAAGGGGACGCGGGCGCGCGCGCGCTCCTCGCTTCGGGCGCGTTCGCGGTGCGCGAGGTGCCGCTGGAAGGCACCGGCACGCTCGCGGATCTCGACACCGAGGCGGAGATCGCGGCGTGGCGGCGCGGTCGCGGCGACGCACAAGAATGATCGTCGCCCGTCTTGAGGCTTGACAGAACCCGCGTTCGGGTTCGGAATTGCGCCCAACGTAAATAAAGCGGCGTCCGGTCATCGTGACGCGAAGGACGCCGCGCCAGGGTCGGTTTCCGTCGGTCCATTTTCGGCTCGATGATTCATGTGGCGGGCACGCATGCCATGAGGCGCCCGCCGGGATTCGACTCCGGCGCATTCTCTCCAGTCGTCAGGCGGCCGCTGCCCGGGCGGCAGGCCGCCGTAGGGGGAGGAACGGCGGGCCTCGTGCCCGCCGTTTCCGCGTCCGCGGACAGGGAACGGCAACGCCGGGGAACGGGCACGCATGCGCATCTACATCGGAGACGCGGAACTGGCCGTCGATGTCCACGGGCCGGAAACGGGACCGGCGGTGGTGCTGCTGCATTCGGTGGGACTTTCGACGCGGGCCGGCTGGCGTGCCCAGGTGCCCGCGCTCGCCGATGCGGGCTACCGCGTGGTGGCCTTCGACTTCCGTGGCCTCGGCGAATCGGCGAAGGGCGCCCGCGCGCCGGGCGTCGCCGTCTTCGCCGACGACCTCGCCCGACTGATGGATGCGCTCGGCATCGCGCGCGCGGCGCTCGCGGGCGTCTCGCTCGGCGGCTTCGTCGCGCAGGCTTTCGCGCTCGCGCAGCCCGGGCGCGTGCGCGCGCTGGCGCTGGTCTCGACCGCGTGTCGGATCGCGGCCGGCAATACCGGCGCCCGCGCGGCGCGCAACCAGCGCATCCGCGAGGCGGGAATGGCGGTCGCCGCGGGCCCCCAGATCGACAGCCATTTCGCGGAAGGCTTCCGCCGCGCCAACCCGGAAGTGATGGACTGGTACCGCGGCCACTATCTCGCCAACGATCCCGAAACCTATATCGCCGTCATGGAGGACCTCGGCCGGTTCGACACCTGCGCGCGTCTCGGCGGGATCGGCTGCCCGACGCTGGTGGTGGCGGGCGCGGAGGACGCGAGCAGCGTCGCGGGCGGAGTGCCGGGCCGTGCCGCCCGCGCCCTCGCCGAGGCCATCCCGGGCGCGCGTCTCGAGATGATCGCGGGCGCGCATCACTATCCGCAGATCGAGGCGGCGGACGCCTTCAACCGCGTGCTGCTCGGCTTTCTCGCGCGCTTGAGCGCGGCGTGAGGCGGGCGCACAATGCCGGTTCCACGACGGAGGCCGCGATGACGGAAAAGATCGAGAAATCGCGCGAGGACTGGCGCCGGCAGCTCTCGGAGGAGGAATACCGCGTCACGCGCGAGAAGGGGACGGAGCGCGCCTTCACCGGCCGCTACTGGGACTGCCACGATCCCGGCACCTACGTCTGCGTGTGCTGCGGCGCGCCGCTGTTCGCTGCCGACGACAAGTTCGAATCCGGCACCGGCTGGCCGAGCTTCGTGCGCCCGCTCTCGGAGGAGGCGGTCGCGACCGAACTCGACGCCGGCTACGGCATGATCCGCACCGAGGCCCTGTGCGCGCGCTGCGACGCCTATCTGGGCCACGTCTTCCCCGACGGGCCGAAGCCGACCGGCCTGCGCTACTGCATCAACTCGGCCGCGCTCCGGCTCGAGAAGAAATAGGGCTCACGGCAATCCTTCGAGCTTGACCGCTTCGGCGCCCGCCAGGGCGCAGGCCTCGTCCTGCTCGGAGGTCGCGCCGGTGACGCCGACGGCGCCCACGACCGCGCCACCGGGGCCGCGCAGCAGCACGCCGCCCCGCACCGGAAAGTAGTGCGGCGTCATGGCCTGCAGCGCGCCCACCAGGACCGGGTTGCGGGTCGCCTGCTCGGCGAGCCGCGTGGTCCCCTCGCCGCGCATCGCCGCGGTCCAGGCCTTGGCGCGCGCGATCTCGAAGCGGATGGGCGGGCAGCCGTCCTCGGCCAGGTAGCCGCGCAGGTGCCCGCCCGCGTCCACCACGGCCGCCGCCATCGGGGGCAGTTTCCCGCGGCGCGCCGTGCGCAGCGCGGCGTCGATGATGGTGCGGGCCTGTTTCTCGGTGATGTCGGCCATGACGATACCCTCCCGTGCCGGTGGTCCCCGGTTCGGGCCGCTTGTAGCATGAATGGGCGCGGGGTATGAATCGCGCCGCATCCCCGGAGCTTCATGGACGATCTCGCCTTCCTCCTGGCCGTGCTGGCGGCCCTCGCCGCCGTCGGCGCCTTCGCCGGGCTGATCGCGGGCCTGCTCGGCATCGGCGGCGGCATCGTGATCGTGCCGGCGCTGTGGCACGTGGGCGTGCTGTTCGGCGTGGCCGAGGTCCACCGCATGCACGTCGCGGTCGGCACCTCGCTCGCGGTGATCGTGCTGACCTCGCTGGTCTCGATGCGCGCCCATCGCCGCCACGGCGCGGTGGACGGCGCGATCCTGCGCGCCTACGGGCCGGGCGTGCTGGCGGGGGTCCTGGCCGGCGCGGCGATCGCCGCCGTCGTCTCGGGCGCGGTGCTGACGGCGGTGTTCGCGGTCGCGGCGCTGGCGGTCTCGATCAACATGGCGCTCGGCGACCGTGCCCGCAGGCTCGGGACGCGGCTGCCCGGGCGGGCGGCGACCACGGCGTTCGGGCTGCTCACCGGGTCGGTCTCAACCCTCGCCGGGATCGGCGGCGGCGCGATGACGGTCGCGATCCTCACGCTCTACTCGGTGCCGATTCACCTCGCGGTCGGCACCTCGGCGGCGGTCGGCGCTATCGTGTCGGTGCCGGGGGCCGCCGGGTTCGCCGCCATCGGCTGGAGCGCGACCGCCCTGCCGCCCCTTTCGCTCGGCTACGTCAACCTCGCCGCCTTCGCCGCGATCGCGCCCACCGCCGCGCTGACGGCCCCTTACGGCGCGCGCCTCGCCCACCGCCTGCCGCGCCTCGTGCTCGCGCGCGTCTTCGCCGCCTTTCTCGGCATCGCCGCCGCCCACATGCTGTGGAGCCTGTGGGGATAGGAGACAGGGATCGGGTTGCGTCAGGTCCCGAGACGCGCGATTGTGGGGGCAACGAACCATAACCGGGAGGGGGAGAACACATGGGCGGTCACGTCATCAGGGGCGACAAGTACGGCTGGCGCGCGCGCATCGGCTACACCTCGCCGCCGCTCACCAGCGAGGTGTTCCCTTATGAATTCTACAAGGTGGTGCCCGACGGCGTATCGCTGGTCATCACCACGCTCGCGATCACCGTGCGCTCCGAAAGCGAGGTGAGCCAGAGCTACGACATCTCCATGAAGGCGGCCGAGCAGATGGCCGAGGCCGGCTGCAGTTCCGTCGTCCTCGGCGGCGTGCCGATCAACCTCGCGCGCGGCGCGGCCAACGCGGATGCCATCGTCAAGGAGCTTGAAGAAAAGCTCGGCATTCCCGTCGCGACGTCCGCTTCCGCGCAGAAGGAGTCCTTCAGGCTGCTCGGCTGCAGGAATCTGGTGGTGGCGCACCCCTACAAGGACGAGGACAACCACCGTTTCGATGACTACGCCCAGAAGTTCGGCGCGAAAGTGCTGGGCACGCGCGCCTGGGGCTCGCCCTTCAACCGCATCGGCGGCATTCCCGACGATGCCGCGCTCAAGATGGCGCGCGAACTGATGAAGGCGCATCCCGACGCCGATACCATCATGTTTCCGTCGCCGCATTGGCCGGTGATCGGCGCCATCGAGCCGCTGGAGCAGGAGTTCGGCGTGACCGTCATGTCCTCGATCCAGGCGATCCTGTGGCAGGCGCTTCGGCTCGCCGGGATCGACGACCGCATCCCCGGCATGGGCCGCCTGTTCCGCGACTTCTGAGAAGAGACAAAGGCAAGGAAAGAACCGCCACCATGTACGGCCACCGCGCACGCATCGGCTACTGCTCGCCGCCCTTCGTCACCGAGGTCTTCGCCTACGAGTTCTACAAGATGGTCCCCGACGGTGTGACCTTGATGATCACGACGCTCGAGGTCGGTAACGAATATACCAAGCAGGCCTTCGACGGCAGCTACGACCGCAGCCTCGCCGCGGCGCGCGCGATGGCGGAGGCGGGTGCGGACGTGGTGGTGCTGGGCGGCAACCCGGTCAACCAGTCGCTCGGCATCGAAAACCTGCCGAAGATCTGCGACGATCTTGCGCGCGAGATCGGGACGAAGGTCGTGGCTTCGACGCTCGCCCAGAAGGAGGCGATGGAAAAGCTCGGCGTGCGCAAGGTCGCAACTGCGCACATGGCCGGGCCCCACCACGTCGAGCGCCACCACGAGCAGATGCGCAACATGGGCTTCGAATCGGTGGGCGTGCTGTCGCCCGAGCGCTATCCCCTGATGCACTACGGCAAGGTGCCGGAGACGCGCGCCCTCGAGCTCGCCCGCGAGCTCAAGCGCCGCTGGCCGGAGACCGACTGCGTCCATTTCGCTTCCGCCCACTGGCCGACCGCCTTCGCCATCGAGCCGGTGGAGCGCGAGCTCGGCGTCGCGGTGATGACGTCCCAGCAGGCGATTTTATGGAAAGCGCTGCGCACGGCGGGCGTGACCGAGCCGATCGAGGGCTTCGGCCGTCTGTTCCGCGAATTCTGAGGTGCCGCCATGCCCGTCAGCCATGCCAATGGGGTTGCGATCCACTACGAGACGGCGGGCATGGGCCCGGCGTTGGTGATGATCCACGCGATCCCCTTCGACCATACGCTGTGGCTCTACCAGATGGCGCACTTCTCCACCTGGTTCCGGGTGATCGCGGTGGACCTGCGCGGCTTCGGCCGTTCCCAGAAGGTGACGGCGCCCTACACGTTCGAGGACATGGCCGCCGACGTGCTCGGCGTCATGGGCGACGAGGGCGTGGACCGCGCCGTCGTCATGGGCTGCTCCATCGGCTCCAAGCTCGCCTTGCTATTGGGCGGCATGCACCCGGAACGGTTTTCGGCCGTGATCCAGGTCGGCGGCAATTCCGGCCCGCAGGACTTCGAACGCCGTATCAAGGGCTACCTGGGCGAGCCGTTCTCGCCCTACCGGCGCGCGCACCTGCGCTACGGCAACCGCGAAGGCTTCGGCGACGAGCCGCTCGGGCGCTATTTCCACGACATGTTCTCGGAGCGCGACGGCTGGCACGACCCCGCCGCCATCGCTGCCGTGTTCCGCGCGCTGTCGGCGGGCGATGCCCGGCCCTATCTCGCCGATTACGGGCCGCCCACGCTGATCGTGAACGGGGAGTTCGACGGCGCGCGCCCGCGCGGGGAGGAGACGGCGCGGCTGATTTCCGGCGCGCGCCATCGCGTGCTCACCGGCGCCGGCCATGCCTGCATGATCGAGGACCCGGCCGGGTTCGACGCGCTGGTGATCGAGTTTCTGCGGGACCACGGGCTCATGCCCGAAGCCCCCACCATGCCCTGAGCGCCCAAGTACGGAGATCGCCATGCCCATCTACGGCCACCGCGCCCGCATCGGCTATACCTCGCCACCCGCTGCGACCGAGGTGTTTCCTTACGAGTTCTACAAGATCGTGCCGGACGGCGTGACGCTGGTGGTCCACACCCTGCCGCTGGTCGAGCGCAACAGCGAGGAGGTGGACCGCTCCTACGAGGCGAGCTTGCGCGCGGCGCACGTCATGGCGCGCGCGGGCGTGGACATCCTGTGCTTCGGGGGGCTTCCGATCAACGTGAGCCGGGGCTTCGCCAACGTCGATGACCTGATCGCCGCTACCGAGAAGGACGTCGGGATTCCCGTCACCACTTCGTTCTCCGCCCAGCGCGCGGCGTTCCGCACGCTCGGCGGGCGCAAGGCCGGGATCGTCCATCCCTACGACGAATCCCACGACGCGCGCCACATGGACTACATCCGCGAGTTCGGGCTCGAGCCGGCAGGCTGCGTCGGGCTCGGCGCGAAGTTCGTGGAGCTCGGCAAGGTGCCGGAGGAGCGCGCCGTGGAGCAGGGCCGTGCGCTCAAGGCGAAATATCCCGACATCGACACGGTCTATTTCTCCTGCCCGCATTACGCGATGATCGGCGCCATCGACGTGCTCGAGCGCGAGCTCGGCGTGACCGTGATCCAGCCGCTCCAGTCGATCGTATGGGAAACGTTGCGGCGCTGCGGCGTGAACGACCGCATCGAAGGTTATGGCCGGTTGCTGCGCGATTTCTGAAGCGCGCGCGGAAAAATCGAGGGCCGGGGGTCGCCCCCCGGCCCTGTTGCGCGCTACAGGTACGATCTTACGGAAGGATGACTCAGCCGGGGCTTCTCTTGGCGAACAGCCACAGGATGATCGCAATGGCGATCAGGCCGACCAGGCCGTTGTTGCCGAGTGCCTGGATGAGCGCGAGAAGGTTACCGACCACGTCGCCGATGAACGCGACCTTCGGTCCGATCAGGACCTGGACCACGATGCCAAGGGCGACAAGAAGAAGACCGACTTCGACGATCTGGCCGAGCCAGCCTTTTACTTTGTCAAGGAATGTCATCCATCCCCCTCCTTCGTGTATCTTCCTCCCGGTCGCCGCTGTTTTTATCGGGTGGTCCGTGGCGGCCGTGGGGTGGAAGATTTTTTCCGGACCACCCCCGGTGGACCCATAACTTGTAGGTCCAATTGAGAAGGCCACTATATCTCGTGTTTCTTGTCAACATTATTTTGTCATATATGCGCCCCGGCGAAATCGGCGGGGACGACGCCAAGTAACCGCCTCAAGTAAACGGGCCCGCCGGCAAGGCGGCGCGGACCAGGGAAGGAGCCGACCCATGACCGTGATCATCACCGACGACGACGTTGCGCGGCATCTCCCGATGGCCGATTGCATCGCAGCGATGGAGACCGCATTCCGCGACTTCGCCGCGGGCGACGCGGTCAATCTGCCGCGCGCCCGCTATCAGGCGCGCCATCCCGATCCGGAGCGCCGCTATTTCGCCAATGTCCATGTCGGCGCGGTCCCGTCGGCGGGGCTCGCCTGCGTGCGCGCGGGCTCGCAGATCATCAAGCCGCCGTCGCCCACCAACAACCGCCGCCTCTACGAGAACCCTCGTCCGTTCAACTGGGGCATCGTGATCCTGTTCGACATCGAGACGGCGGAGCCGCTCGCCCTCATGCACGAGTTCCAGCTCTCCGGGATGCGCGTCGGCGCCACCACCGGACTCGCGGTGGACCGCATCGCGCCGGCCGGCGCGAAGACGCTTGGCCTGTTCGGCACCGGCAAGCAGGCCGGTGCGGCGTTCGATGCGATCTCGCTGGTGCGCGACCTCGAGCGCGTCGTGGTGTTCAGCCCCAACGAAGCGCACCGCGCCGATTTCGTCGCCGAGAAGCAGCGCCAGGCGGGCGGCAAGGTCGAGGTGGTCGCGGCCGCGACGCCGCGCGCGGCCGTCGCCGGGATGGACGTGGTATGTTGCTGCACCACGGCGATGGAGCCGGTTTTCGACGGCGATTGGCTCTCGGACGGCCAGCTGGTGGTATCGATCGCCAACTCGGACGCCACCAACAAGAAGCGCACCGAGGTGGACGAGGAGACCTACCGCCGGGCACGCACCATCGTCGTCAACGACTGGGAGAGCGTGATCGACAACGACCAGACCGAGCTCCTGGAGCCGCTCGAGGCGGGCCTCATCGTGCGCGGCCAGATCGTGGAGCTCGGCGACATCGTCGCAGGCAAGGTCGAGGTCCATTCGGGCGGGGAGGGGATCGTCTACTTCAAGAACAACTCGGGCCTCGCCATCCAGTTCGCGGCGGCCGGGCGGATCGTCTACGACCGGGTGACGGCCGAGGGTACCAACCGCCAGATTCCGACCGAATGGCTCGGCACCGACCTCGGCGCGCTCTACGAAAAGGGTTTCCGCCCCTCACCGTAACGTTTTTTTCCTGAAGAACCCCGCTTTCCGCTATAACCCTCGGCGCCCAAGCGCCCGGGAGCCGCACCTTCCATGGCCAGTCTCGCCACGTTCCGCCAGGTTCTGTCGAACCGCAACTATCGGTACTATCTCGGCGGTAACCTGGTCTCGACCTCCGGCAACTGGGTGCAGCGGGTGGCGATGGGCTGGCTCACGTGGGAGCTGACCAACTCCGCCGCCTGGCTCGGCATCATCGCCTTCGCCGACCTGTTCCCGACCTTCCTGATCGGCCTGTTCGCAGGCACGCTGGTGGACCGCACCGATTCTATGAAGATGCTGCGGATTACGCAGGCGCTCTCGCTCGCGCAGGCGTCCGCGCTCACCGCGGTGGTGATGACCGGGATCGTGGACGAGTGGTGGTTGCTCGCCTTCGCGCTCGCGCGCGGGGTTATCATCGCGTTCAACCGCCCGGCGCGCCTGACTACGGTCTATTACGTGGTGGGGCGCGAGCACCTGCCGCCCGCCATCGCCATCAACTCGATGGTGTTCAATTCCTCGCGCTTCATCGGGCCCGCGCTCGGCGGGGGGATCACGGCGGCGTTCGGCGTGGGCTGGGCGTTCGCCTACAACGCGCTCACCTACGTCGTGTTCCTGCTCGCGCTGCTCGCGATCCGCATCCCGCCCGCCCGCATCGAGGGCAAGCCGCGCGGCGGCATGCTGTCGGATACCTGGGCGGGGGTGCGCTACGCGCTGGGCCAGCCCGGCATCGCTTTCCTGCTGATCGTGATGCTGCTCGATTCACTGTTCGTGCGGCCGTTCATCGACCTGCTGCCGGGCTTCGCCGATCGCGTGTTCGGCCGCGGCGTGGACGCCTATTCGACCATGC
Source organism: Alphaproteobacteria bacterium (assembly GCA_050485485.1). Taxonomy (GTDB): domain Bacteria; phylum Pseudomonadota; class Alphaproteobacteria; order SMXQ01; family SMXQ01; genus WHSO01. The sequence continues at coordinate 31,218 of JBJHBM010000020.1, forward strand.
TGGCGTTGCACGGGATCGGCGCCATGATCGGCGGCTACTGGCTCGCGGGCCGGGCCGGCGTGGCGGGCTTCACCCGCTTCACGGTCTGGAGCCTGCTGGTGCTGGCGGTGTCGCTACTGGTCTTCACCGGCCTGCCCTACTACTGGGAGGTGGCGCTGCCGGTCATGCTGATCACGGGCGCCGCCTTCGTGGTCCAAGGCGTCGCCATCCAGACCCTGCTCCAGACCTCGGTGGAGCCCGCCATGCGCGGGCGCATCATGGGCATCTACGGCGTGGTGGCGCGCGGCGGCCCCGCCGCCGGGGCGCTGATCATGGGCGGGCTGTCGGAGTATTTCGGCCTGCCGGCGCCGGTGGCGGGCGGCGCCGTGCTGTGCCTGGTGCTGTGGCTGTGGGCGCGCACCCGCCAGTCGGCGATGGCCGCCGAGCTTGAGCACGATCCCGATCCGGCGGTCCTGCAGCGCCGGCGCCTCGGCGACGGCTGACACGCGCGCCGCTTCCGGTTGCGCTTGAAAGGCGCCGGACGCGGGCGATATAATTGGTAAAATTTACAGGTGAAATGATCGTCAACGGGCGGACTGGGGAGGCCGCCCCGCAGTCTTGCCGGATTGGCCCGTAGATGACGGAATCGCAGCAGGGACCGGGGTTCCATCCTCTCTATCTGCAGGTCAAGGAGCTGCTGATCCAGCGCGTCCTGTCGGGCGACTGGAAGCCCGGCGAGGCCCTGCCGAGCGAGATGAAGCTCGCCACCGAATACCAGGTCAGCCAGGGCACGGTCCGCAAGGCGTTGGAGGAAATGGCGGCCGAGCATCTGGTGGTTCGCCATCAGGGCAAGGGCACCTTCGTTTCCGGCCGCGAGAGCGAGACCCCCGTCCATTTCTTCTCCATCGTCACCATCGACAACCGCCCCGTATCGCTGGGCGCGCCCACGGTGTTCGACTACACCGTGGAGCCCGCCCGCGGGCGCGACTGCGTGGACCTGCAGATCGAGGAGGGCGCACCGGTCTACCGCATCTTCCGGGTGCGCCCGCTGGACGGGCGCCCGGCGCTGATCGAGCGCATCGTGATGTCGGCGCAGCGCTTCCGCGGCCTGCCGGAGCTGCTGCAGACGTCGGCGCGCATGAACTCCTACCTGATCATGGAACAGGATTTCGGCGTGCTGGTGGTGCGTGCGGAGGAATGGGTGGACGCGGTGTCCGCGACCTCGCGCGACGCCCAGGAGGTGGGCGTGCCCGAGGGCAGCCCGCTGCTGCGCATCTCGCGCGTCGCCTACGCCCTCGACGGACGGCCCGCCGAGGCGCGCCGCATGCGCTTTCCCACCGACCGGTTTCGCTACCGCAACACCCTGCGCTGAGCCCGGCCCGCCGCCCGGCCTAGTTGCTGGGCGTTCCCGCGTCCTTGCCGTCCTTGGCGGCTTCCTTGGGCTGGGTCAGGGTCGCCATGGTCTGGCGGATGTTCTTGCTCTCGAACTCGTTGAGCATGTAGGCCCAGCCCGCCGCGACGCCGTTGATCCTGGCAACCTCGGCCGCGACCTTTTCGCCGTCCACCTTGGCGGAGTCCTTGGGCTCGGGATCGGGACGCGCCCGGATCGCGACCCACACCGCGCCGTCCCGCTCGGCCGCCCATTCCTCGACGATCAGCCCGTCGAAGGTGACGTGGCGCCGCCTGGGATCACCCTCGTAGGCGAGCCCCAGCTCGGACATGGGCGCCACCTCCTCGAAGGCCAGGGTCTGGATCGCGCGGGCGATGTCCTCGGCGCCGAAGATCTCGACCAGTTCGTGGGTCTCCGGCATCCCTTCCACGGTGAAGTCGCGCTCGTCCTCGCTGTTCTTGAAGATGCGCAGCGGCTTCTCGCCCGGCACCCGCAGCACGGTCTCGCGGATGCGCGGCAGGTCGACCTCGAGCGCCACCTGGTTGAGCCAGCCCACTTGCTGATCGGGCACCGGCACCTTGCCGTGGGCGAGCCACGCGCGCTCCTCGTCGGGGCGCCGCACATAGACGTCGCCGAGGCCGAGGAACGTCCCCTTGTCGAGCCCGACGATCAGCTCCGCCATCTTCTGGCCGCGCGCGTCGAACAGCTCCACCAGCGCGCCCCGGGCGTCCTTCCCGTTGGGCCCGGTAGGATCGTCCACGTGGATGCGGGGGTAGAGGTCGGGCCGCGCGGTCTTGGGCTCGACCAGGCGCAGCTGCGCCATGCCGGCCGCGACCGCGCGCACGATCTCGATCGGCGCAGGGTAGCCGGCGCGCTCCTTGAGCGACCAGGCGAGCCCGCCTTCCGCCTCGCGGCTTTCGAGCGTGGAGGTGAACTGGCCGCGCGTCACCACGATGCGGCGCACGTCGTTGACGCGGTCCGCGAGGCCGGGGAAGGCCAGCACGCCCTCGCCGCGCGCGACGCCGGCGATGTCGCGCGACATGGTCACCCACACCGCGGCTGCTGCTGCGGCGAGGGTGACGACCAGAAGGACGACGAAGGACCTGAGCGTCATCGGACTACCCTTTCGCTTCCGTTTCGACCCGCTGGCGGCGGCGCCGGATGCGCCCGAGGCCGAGCAGCACCGCGGCCAGCGCCACCAGGGCCGGGATCGCGGCGATGTTGAAGAACCACAGCCAGGTCTGCAGCCGCTCGATGTCCTCGCGCAGGCCGAGCTGCACCTGGCGCAGCTCCCTGCGGATCTCCAGCAGCTCGACCTTGAACTTCTCCACCTCGCGCAGCTGTGCAGGGCTCAGGATCACCTTGTCGCCCTCGCCCTGGCCGCGCCCCGGGGTCTGCAGGTCGAACAGCTTGCGCTCGGTCTCCTCGCGGCGGCGTTGCAGCTCGCGCTCCTTGTTGCGCAGGTTGAGCTCGGCCTGGCGCTGCAGGTCCTCGACCAGCGTGAACGGGCGCCGCGAGATGCCGCGCGAGCGCAGCCCGATCAACTCGTCGGAGCCGATCAGGTTGTCGATCGCATTGGTGGTGAGGTTCATGTTGTCGGAGACCGGCACCGTGATGGTCTGGCCGAACAGGTTCTGGGTCTGCACCCAGAAGCGGTCCTGCAGCATGTCGGCGTCGGCGACGACGACCGCGTGGATCGGCCTGGCGCTCTCGGCGCGGTGCATCTTGACGAGTCGCGCGTGCAGCTCCTCCGCCTCGCGCCGGATTTCCGCCTCCGTCTTGCGCAGCGGGAAGTCGTCCTCCATCTGCCGGCGCCGCCGCTCGAACTCGTCCTCCTGGGCGTATTCGTCGGCCGACGGCGGGCCGTCGGGGAAGGCGGTGCGCGACGGGCCGGAGATGCGCGCCGCCAGGGCATGGCGCACGCCGGACGGCTGGAACTCGCGCACGATGGCCTCGAAGTCGGGCCGGCCGCCCTTGAGGCGCTCGGCGTCCAGCAGCATCGACTGCTCCGATGTCGTGACCAGCGGCGTCAGCGTCATCGGCGAATCGGGCCGGAGCGCGACGGCGCCCGCCGTCGCCATCACGAGGCCGTCGATCTCGCTGGTGATCTGCTCGCCCCCCGTGACGTTGCCCGCGCCGAGCCGCAGCCACGCCGGGTAGGGCATGGGGACGGGCCGGCCGTCGGTGCCGGCGTTGATCTGGAACGCCGCCGCCATGTCGCCGACCACCTTGCCGGGATCGTAGTCGAGGCCCCAGGCGTCGAAGATCGGGCCCAGGGTGGAGCTGGTCTCGACGAACTTGCCGGTGACGCCGGGCACGCGCTGGGCCACCTCGGCCAGCGGGTCCACGAACACCACCGCGTGGCCGCCGCGCATCATGAACTGGTCGATGGCGTAGAGCGCGCGCGGCGAGGCGTCGGCCGGATGGAGGATGAACAGCACGTCCACGTCCTCCGGAATCTCCGCCGCCTCCGGCGAGATGTCCCGGACCGTGAACAGCTGCTCGAGGTGGCTCGGCATCTGCCACGGCTGGCCCATCGCCGACATGCGCGCCATCATCGAGCCGGGGAAGCCGCGCACCGGCAGCCAACTCATCAGCCCCACCACCTTGCGGTCGGGGTTTGCGAGCCGGTAGATGATGCGGGTCAGGTCGTATTCGAGGAACGACTCGCGCTCGGGCGAGAAGAAGGTGATGGTCTCGCGCTCGTCGGTGGAATTGGTCCCCGACAGGCCGAAGTAAACCATCTCCCCGGTGCGGTCGAGCGGCAGGCCCTGAAGCCCGGCCGCCACCGCCTCGTCCTCGGCGTCGGAGAACGCCACCGGGTCGATCTCGATCAGCCGGATGCGCCCGCCCGCGTTGGCCGCGTATTCCTGCAGCATGTCGCGCACCCGCCCGGCGTACTTGCCGACCTGCGGTAGTTGAGTGGCGAGCGCGGAGGACAGGTAGAAGCGCAGCGTCACCGGCTCCTGGATCTGGTCGAGCACGCGATGGGTGCCCGCCGACAGGGTGAACAGCCGGTCGGCGGTGAGGTCCACGCGCGCGCCGACGAAGGCGCCGCGCGCGATCACGTTGACGCTCACGAACAGGATGACGGCAAGGACGATCGACCAGACCGCGATGGAGCGGGAGCCGCCGAGGGTCGAGAGGAGCGATTTGTTCGCCATGGCCTTCTCCCTATCGGGCTTTCAGCAGGTTGACGAACACGACGTTCACGAACAGGAACAGCGCCGTGACCGCGACGAAATAGACCATGTTGGTGAGGTCGAGCACGCCCTTCGAGATCGCCTCGAAGTTCACAAGGAAGCTCAGCCCCGACACGATCTGGATCAACTGCGGCGACGCCCAGCCCGAGACGAAGTCGAGCACCAGCGGCGTGCCGGCGACGGTGAACAGCAGGCTCACCAGAACCGCCAGCACGAACGCGATGACCTGGTTCTTGGTGGCCGTGGAGAAGCACGAGCCGATGGCGAGATAGGCGCCGGCCATGACGAAGCTGCCGATGTAGCCCGCGAGAATCACCCCGTTGTCGGGATCGCCGAGGTAGTTGACCGTGATCCAGAACGGGAAGGTCAGCGCCAGCGCGATGCCGGTGAACGCCCAGGCCGCGAGGAACTTGGCCAGCACCGCCTGGGTGGGGGAGACCGGCAGTGTCAGCAGCATCTCGACGGTGCCGGTCTTGCGCTCGTCCGACCACAGCCGCATGGAGACGGCGGGGATCAGCAGCAGGTAGAGCCAAGGATGGAAGGTGAAGAACGGCGCGAGATCAGCCTGGCCGCGCGCGAAGAACCCGCCGATGAAGAACGTCATCGCGCCTAGCAGCGCGAGGAAGATGACGATGAAGACGTAGGCCACGGGCGTCACGAAGAAGCTCGTGAACTCGCGGCGGAACAGGACCCAGGTGGCGTTCATCGGGCGTCTCCCGTGGCGGCGCCGTTGCCGGCGGTGACCGCGCGGAACACGTCTTCCAGGCGTCCGCGCTCGATGCGGATGTCGTGGATCGGCACGCCGCGCTGGCGCACCAGCACGCGCACGTCGTCGAGCACCTGCGCGCCGTCGGCCGGAAGCACCACCAGCCGGCGCGGCTCGCTCTCGACCCGGGCGACGCCCGCGAGCCCCTCGATGGGCGCCCTGACCTGGGCCAGCGACTCGTCGCTGCCCGCGACCGTGACGGCGTTGTGGCGGGGCGAACGCGCCGCCAGCTCGTCCGGCGTGCCGTCGACGACGATGCGCCCGCGGGCGATGATGATGGCGCGCGAGCACACGGCGTCCACCTCCTCCAGGATGTGGGTGGAGATGATGATCGCCTTGTCGGGGGCCATCTCCCGGATCAGGGTGCGGACCTCATGCTTCTGGTTGGGATCGAGCCCGTCGGTCGGCTCGTCGAGCACCAGCACCTCGGGGTCGTGCAGCAGCGCGGCGGCGAGCCCGACGCGGCGCTTGTAGCCGCGCGACAGCGTGTCGATGGGCTGGTACATGACGCCCTCGAGCTGGGTGCGCGCCGCGGCCAGGCGCACCGCCGCGTCGGCGTCGGCGCCCGACAGCCCGCGCACGCCGGCGATGAAGCCGAGGAACGCGATCGGCGTCATCTCAAGGTAGGTGGGCGCGCCCTCGGGCATGTAGCCGAAGCGGCGCTTGGCCGCGATCGGCTCGCGGCCGATGTCGAGGCCGCAGATGCGCGCGGTCCCCGAATCGGGTTCGAGAAAGCCGGTGAGCATCTTCATGGTGGTGGACTTGCCGGCGCCGTTGGGGCCGAGGAACCCCAGCACCTCGCCCTTGCGGACCTCGAGCGAGATTCCGTCGACGGCCTGGATGGCGCCGAACCGCTTGCTCAGGCGCTCCGCCTCGATCATCGCTGACACGGCTCTTGCACTCCCTGGTTGATGCGTGCGCCTTGTTCCGGCGCCCGCAGATTTTTTTAGGATCGCGGGCCCGATTTTCAAGGGGCAAAAGTGTTAATCCGGTATTCCGCGCCCGGGGCCGCAACCTAACGCGGACCCGGAACGATGCCCAGCGTTTATGTCGAAATCGTGTCGGGACCGGCGACGATTCGTGCGTCGTGGAGGCGCCCGATCTCGCCCTGCGACATGCCGAGCACGTCCGCCAGCACCGCTTCCGTGTCGGCACCAAGCGCGGGCGCGGCGCGCGCGGGCGCGCGGGCCAGGGCGCCGAAGGCGAGCGGCGAGCCCGGCGCGGGGTAGCGCCCGACGCCGGGCTGCTCCAGCCACGACATCAGCGGATTCGCGGGGGAGCAGCGCGGGTCGTGCTCCACCAGCTCGCGGAAGGTCTGGTAGGGGCCCCAGCACACGCCGGCGCTGTCGAAGGCGGCGGCGACCTCGGCGAGCGTGCGCGCCGCGATCCAGGGGCCCATCAGCGCCGCGATCTCGTCGCGCGCGCGGAAGCGGTTGCCTTGGTCGCCGAGGTCGAGGCCGAGCCGGGTCGCGAGGGCATCGACCCCGGCTCCAGTCCCGGTCGCCCGGACCAGCGCGGACCACTGGCGCCCGGTGAGCCCCACCACCATCACGCGGCGCCCGTCGCGGGTGGCGAAGTCGCGTCCGAAGCCGCCGAACAGGTCGTTGCCGTGGCGCGCGCGGTCCTCGCCGTTGACCGCCACCTCCGCGAAGATGCCGAGTGCCCCGGTGACGGCGAGCGCCACATCGCTGAGCGCGAGCGCGACGTACTGCCCGGCGCCGGTCATGCGGCGGTGGCGCTCGGCGGCCAGCAACCCGGTCGCGGCCCACAGGCCGCAGATCGCGTCCCAGGCCGGCAGGACGTGGTTGACCGGCTCCTCGGCGCCCGCGGGGCCGGTCGCCATCGGCCAGCCCATCGCCGCGTTGACGGTGTAGTCCACCGCGCTGCGCCCGTCGTGATCGCCGGTGACGTTGAGCATCACCAGGTCCTCGCGCAGCGCCTTGAGACGCGCGTAGTCGAGCCAGCCGCGCGCCGGGAAGTTTGTCAGGAACAGCCCCGCGTCCTCGCCCGGCGCGGTGATCAGGCGGGTCGCGATCTCGGCGCCCTCGGGGCGGCCGAGATCGATGGCGATGGATTTCTTGCCCTTGTTGAGCCCGGTCCAGAACAGGCTCGCGCCCGCGCGCGTCACCGGCCAGCGCCGGTAGTCGAGCCCGCCGCCGATCGGATCGAAGCGGATCACCTCGGCGCCGAGCTCGGCCAGCGCCATGCCGCCGAGCGGCGCCGCGACGAACGCCGAGCCCTCGACCACGCGCAGGCCCTTGAGCGCGCCCGCCGGCAGCGGCGGTACCCCCGCCGCGGGTTCCTCGGGCCGGAGCCGCGCGGCCATCGCCGTTACGTCCCGCGCTCGCGCGCGGCGGCGAAACGCCGGTGCAGCCACACCCCGGTGGTGAACAGGTGTTGCGCGCCTATGTTCACGACCACCACCCGAAACAGGTGGAAGGCCACCACCAGCGGCACGCCGATCTGCAGCGCCTGGGCGGTGATGGTCATCTCGGGCAGGCCGCCGGGCGCGGTGGCGATGATCATGGTGGCGATCGGCAGGCCGAACAGCCAGGCCAGCAGCACGCCGAGGGTCGCGGAAGCGGCCAGGACGAAGAACGCGTTGAACAGGGCGAACGGCACGAACAGCCTGTAGCGCGTAAAGAAGTCGCGGTCGTAGCGCGAACCCAGCACCAGCCCGAACATGAGCTGGGCGAAGTCGGTCATCTGCGACGGCACCGCCGACAGCTCGACGCCGCTCGCCGTCATCGCCGAGCCCATGAAGATCGGCATCAGCAGGTAGCCGTTGTGGAACTTGAGCCGCTCCGAGATCTCCCCGACCAGGAAGCCCGCGCCCAGCCACGCCACCAGGATCCACGGCACCAGGTCGAGATGGGGCCGCGCCGGGCCGAAGCCCTCCAGCGGCACGCCGCCGTAGGTGAGGGCGTAGGGCACCACGATCACCACGATCGAGACCCGCAGCGAATGGGCCACCGCCACCGCCGGGATCGAGGCGCCGTAGCGTTCCGCCAGCACCGCCATCGCCATGGCGCCGCCCGGGATCGAGGCGAAGAAGGTGGACTTGCCGTCTACGCCCGACATGCGGCTGAGCAGCAGGGCGCCGAGCCCGCCGATGACGAACGCCGACACGGTCGAGGCCGCGATCGCGCCGATGTGGGCGAGCAGCATCGCGAGCACGGCGGGGGTGAAGTAGAGCGACACGGCGGAGCCGAGGATCACCTGCCCCATCTGGCGGCCGTAGGGCACGGACAGGAGCTTGGTGCCGAGCAACAGGTTGCAGGCGGCCACCGCCACCATCGGACCGATCATCCACGGGATCGGCGTATCCAGCAGGTCGAACACGTAGCCCGCCGGGATGCCCACGGCGAGTCCCTTGAGGATGCCGGGCAGGCGCTGGCGCAGGCTGGGGGTTTCGCTCACGGGACCGGATCGGGCGTTGGACGGGACCGGCCACCTATAGAGCATTCTTTCCCAAGATTGAACTGCCTCGGTTGCGGGCGGACGGGGTGACTGCGGGGATTCTGGCCGCGCGCGCGGATTCGGCATGGACTCCGTGCGCGCGATTGCTTATCAACCATTTGCGCCGGCCGCGCCGGCTCCGTTCCAGCCTCGGGAGTATCGCACTTGTCCACCAGGGCAGCGCCGGCGGGGACTCACCCCGGCCTCGACCCCGCGCTCCAAAGGCGGATGGCCAACGCCATCCGCTTCCTCGCCGCCGATGCGGTGGAAGCCGCCAAATCCGGCCATCCGGGCATGCCGATGGGCATGGCCGACGCGGCCACCGTGCTGTTCACCCGGTTCCTCAAGTTCGACGCCGCCGACCCGCGCTGGCCCGACCGCGACCGCTTCGTGCTGTCGGCGGGCCACGGCTCGATGCTGCTCTACGCGCTGCTCCACCTCACCGGCTACGTCGACTTCCCGATCGAGGAGCTCAAGCGGTTCCGCCAGCTCGGGTCGCGTACCGCGGGGCACCCCGAATACGGCCACGGGGCGGGGATCGAGACCACCACCGGCCCGCTCGGTCAGGGCTTCGCCAACGCGGTCGGCATGGCCGTCGCCGAGCGCCACCTCGCGGCCCGTTTCGGCGCCGGCCTGGTGGACCACCACACCTACGTCATCGCCGGCGACGGCTGCCTGATGGAGGGTATCAGCCACGAGGCGGCCTCGCTCGCCGGGCACCTCGGGCTCTCGCGCCTGATCGTGCTGTGGGACGACAACCGCATCTCGATCGACGGGCCGACCGACCTCACCGTCTCCGACGACACGCAGGCGCGCTTCGCCGCCTACGGCTGGGACGTCTCGGCCTGCGACGGCCACGACCCGGACGCCGTGACCGCAGCCATCGCGGCGGCGCGCGCGACCGACCGGCCCTCGCTGATCGCGGTGCGCACCACCATCGGCTACGGCGCGCCCAAGAAGGCGGGCACGGCGGCGACCCACGGCTCGCCGCTCGGCGCCGAGGAGATCGCGGCGGCGCGGGCGCATCTCGGCTGGTCCCACGCCCCGTTCGAGGTGCCGGAGGAGGTGCTTTCGGCGTGGCGCGCGGCGGGGGGCCGCGGCGCCGCGGCGGGCACCGCC
>JBJHBM010000021.1:0-39735 GCA_050485485.1 Alphaproteobacteria bacterium
CCTCGATCGCCTCGGTCGCGACGCCGCCCGGGCGCAGCAGCGCGGCCTCGGCTGCCGACAGATCGATCACGGTCGATTCGATGCCGATGCGCGTGGGGCCGCCGTCGAGGATCAGCGTCGGCGCCGTCCCAAGCGACAGCGCGACGTGTTGCGCCGTGGTCGGGCTCAGGTCGCCGTAGCGGTTGGCCGAGGGCGCTGCCACCGGGATACCTGCGGCGGCCAGCAGCTTGCGGGCGACGACGTGGCCCGGCACGCGCACGGCGACCGTGTCGAGTCCCGCGCTCGCCAGCCGCGCGATCCGGCACGCGGGCGCGCGCGGCAGCACCAGGGTGAGGGGGCCCGGCCAGAACGCGCTCGCCAGCACCCGGGCGCGGTCGTCGAACCGGGCTTCCTCGGCGGCCGCGTCGGCGTCGGCGAAATGCACGATCAGCGGGTTGAAGCGCGGTCGCGCCTTGGCCTCGAACACGCGCGCGACGGCGGCCTCGTCGGTGGCGTCGGCGCCGAGTCCGTAAACGGTCTCGGTCGGGAACGCCACTAGGCGCCCGGCGCGCAGCGCGGCGGCCGCGGCGGCGATGGCGGCGTCGTCGGCGGGGCGGATCTCGGCGGCGTGACGCGCGGGAGTCACGGCGCGCGGCCCCAGGCGATGAAGCCGCCGTTGAGGTAGCCGGGCTTGCCGTAGCGCAGCGGCGCGCCCTCGACGGTGACGACCGCGCCGCCGGCCGCCTCCAGCACCGCCTGGCCCGCCGCCGTGTCCCATTCGGAGGTCGGGCCGAAGCGCGGATAGAGGTCGGCGCCGCCCTCGGCCAGCACGCCGAACTTGAGCGCGCTGCCCATGCCGGTGCGCGCCGCGATCGTCTTGTCGGCGAGGAACGCGGCGGTCCTGCCCCTGGAGCCGTAGGAGCGGCTGCCGATCACGGTCAGCCCAGCGGGCGGGACCGCGCGCGTGGCGATGGCGACGGGCGCGGCGCCGGCGGCCGCGCGCGCGGCGCGGCCTTGCGCGACCGTCATGTAGGTGACGCCCTCGACGGGGCCGTGGACCACGCCGAACACCGCGCGGCCCGCGCGCACCAGCCCGATGTTGACCGAGAACTCGCCCGAGCGGCGGATGAACTCGCGCGTGCCGTCGAGCGGGTCCACCGCCCAGAAGGTCGCGCCGGCGACGGACGGCAGCTCGCCCTTGGCGGCGGCCTCCTCGGAGATCACGGGCACGCCCGGCGTCAGCGCCGCGAGGCGCGGCAGGATCAGCGCCTCGGCGGCGTGGTCGGCCTCGGTGACGGGGGTGGCGTCGGCCTTCTCGGTCACGGCGAACCCGGCGCGGTAGATCTCCATGACGACGCGGCCCGCGTCCTCGGCGATGGCGCGCACGGCGTCCGCGAGGCGCGGAAAGCTCGCGTCGTCGATGTCGGGATCGGTCGTCATGGCCTCGCGGGGTCGGGTTCGGAACGGCGGGGCCGTACTATCGCCCCTTTGGGCCGCGATTGCATCTCCGTCTTTGGGGGATGTGGAGCGCGCCGAGCTCCGCCGCCTTCAGGCGAGGCCGTAGAGCCGGACCGCGTTGTCGCCGAGGATGCGGTCCACCAGCGCGGGCGCGACCGCGCCGTTCTCGCGGATCATGCGCAGCGCCTCGATCTGGGTCGAGGTGTCGTGGTGGCCGTAGTCGGTGCCGATCACCAGCGTCTCGCCCGAGGTGTACTTGAGGATGTGGTCGAAGTCGTCGGTCACCTGGCAGGCGACGAAGATGTTGTTGTCCTTGAGCATGTCCGCGGTGAAGCGCTTGCCGCGGCGCTGGAAGCGCAGCTTGAGGTCGTTCAGCATGTAGGGAATCCACTGCGCGCTGATCTCGACGAAGCCCCAGCGCACGCCCGGGAAGCGCCCCGGCGTGCCGCTCATCAGCAGGTCGTGGACCGCGCCCACGCACGGCAGCTTGAACTTGTTGTAGCCGGCCTCGTCGCCGAAGAAGTCGTGGGTCTGGAACGCGCCGTTGCCCGAATGCACGCCGATCATCAGGTCGAGGTCCTGGGCGATCTCGTAGAGCGGGAAGAAGTAGGGGTCGGTCAGGCGCCGCTCGCACTCCTGGCCGCGCATGAAAATGCCGCAGGCGCCGTTCTCCTTGGCCCAGGCCAGCTCCTCGCGCAGCACGTCGGGGGTCGAGAAAAGCGGGGGCAGGGCGACCCAGCGCAGGCGCTCGGGCGCCTTGCGCCAGATGTCTCCGAGCCAGCGGTTGTAGGAGCGGGTCAGCGCGCGCTCGGCGCGGCGGTTGAGGGTGAGCGGGCGCAGGAACACGGTGGGATAGAGCACCTGCACGTCGATCTCGAGCTCGTCCATGTGCTTGAGGCGCGCGCTCACGTCGCGCATCTCGCGCGATTCGAGGGACGTGTCCTCGACGCCGAGGTTGGCCTCCTTGGGCTGCAGGCGGCCGTCGATCACCCAGAACTCCTTCTGCAGGTTGCCCTGGGCGCCGCGCCGCTCGGCGCCGGAGACGTGAGACACCACCATCGGCACGAACGACTGTTCGTCCGGCTCCATGAACGCCCAGGTGCGGGGCTGCTCGATGACATGGGCGTCGGAATCGATGGTCTTGAGTCGCACGGAACCTCTCCTCAGGCGGCGGGGACGAGGGTCAGGCTAGGGCCGCCGCCCCTTTTTGTAAATTTAAGATTGGGTATAGGCTACATTGAGTTTTTCTTTATGTTGGCCGCGTCGGAGGCGCGCTTCCATGAACCCGGAATCCCTCGACCTGCGCCGCTTGCGGGCATTCCAGCTGGTGGCCCGCCACGGCAGCCAGAGCGTGGCGGCGGCACGGCTCAACCTGACCGTGCCGGCGGTGTCGCTGCAGCTGCGCCGGCTCGAGCGCGACCTCGGCGTCGCCCTGTTCCGGCGCCTGCCCAACCGGCTGGTGCTGACGCGCGACGGCGAGGCGTTCCTGGGCGAGGTGGACGGCATCTTCGCGCGGGTGGAGAAGGCGCTCGGCACGCTCGCGCCCGGGGCCGCCTCGGGCGGGCGGCTGGCGCTCGCCATCGGCAACGACTTCGCGTGGTACTTCGCGCAGCGCATCGGCGGCTTCGTGCGGCGCTTCCCCGGCGTCGAGCTGTCCCTGCAGATCGGGCGCGCGGCCGAGGTGGTCGCAGACCTCGCGCGCGGCACCCTCGACGTCGGGCTCGGCGTGTTCACCGACCTGCCGAAGGGGCTGCAGAGGGAGCGCGTCGCGGAGACCGGCATCGCGCTCGCCTGCGCCGAGGGCCATCCGCTGCTCGCGGCGCGCGCCCCCGGCCTCGCCGACATCGCGCGCCACCGCCTGTTGGTGTCGCCGCGCCACACGCTCACGCGGCGCCAGATCGACCGCAGCTTCCGCGCGGCGCGCGTCGAGACGCGCAGCTACCTGGAGGCGGGCAACTGCCGCACCGCGCTCGCCTTCGCGGCGCTCGGCATCGGGGCCGCGCTGGTCCACGGGTTGTGCGCCGGGCACGCGCGCGAGCGCGCGCTGGCGACGCGCGACGTCTCGCACCTGTTCGGACGGGTCGAGATCGCGGCGGTGTACCGGCGCGGGGCCGCGCTCTCGCCCGCGCTCGCGGGGCTGCTCGAGGAGCTGACCGCGCGCCCGGCGTGAGCGCCTCCGGGGCGCGCCCGCGCCTCGCTTGTCCGGTCCCGGGCCAGTGTCTAGACTGCGCCCCCGAACCAGAACACACGTCGAAAGGGAGAACGATGGCGACGGAAAACATCGGCATGGTCGGGCCCGGCCGCATGGGCTACGCCATGCTCAAGCACCTGATCCGGAAGGGCTACGCGGTCACGGTCACGGACCTCAACCCGGAGATGGTGAAGCGCGCGGAAGCGGCGGGCGCGAACAGCGTGGCAGGACCCGCCGCGCTCGCGGAGGCCTGCGACTTCGTCATCATCGCGGTCGGCTTCGACGACGAGGCGCTGGCGGTGACGCTGGGGGAGGGCGGGCTGCTCTCCACCATGCGCAAGGGCGGCGTCGTCGCGATCTGCTCCACGGTGGCGCCCGAGACCGCCCAGAAGATCGAAGCCGCGGCCGCGAAGACGGGCGTCGACGTGCTGGACGCGCCGATCTGCCGGGGCGGCTGGGCCGCCGACGAGGGCTCGCTGCTGGCGCTGTTCGGCGCCAAGGACAGCGTGGTCAAGCGTGCGACGCCGATCTTCTCCGCCTTCTCCTCCGACATCGTCCACGTCGGCAAGGTCGGCCACGGCCAGGTCGCCAAGACCATGAACAACATGCTGCTGTGGGTGAACGGTATCGCGCTGATGGAGGCGGGCCGGCTCGCCCAGGCGACCGGCATCGACCTGCCCAAGCTGCGCGAGGCGCTGCTGATGAGCTCGGGCTCCTCGGCCGCGCTCGAGGACTGGGACATGATCACCTTCACCTGGGCGCTGAAGGACATGCAGATCGTCTCGAAGATGGCCGACGCGAACAGCGTCACCATGCCGATCGCCGGCGCGATCAAGGAACTGGTCAAGGACGGCAAGGCGATGAAGCAGTCGGGCAAGGCCCCCGACTGGACCGGCAGCCGCAAGGGCTGACGGGCGCGTTTCTGGCGCGCCGCCTGCGAATTTCAGCCGTCCTCGTCGGGCGTTTTTGCCAGCCGTTTGCGCGAATAGAGCGTGCCCTTGGGGACGACCCGCGGGCGCAGGCCGCGCAGCGCCCGCGCCACCGGGTCGCGGCGCGCGGGCCGTCGGGCGGGGCCCTTGCGCGCCTTGGGTTTCCGCGTTTTCACGGCGGCGATCATGGACGGCTTGAGGTCGGGCGGCAAGGCGGGTAGACTAACGTTACACTATAACATAGACGACAGGATCGCGCCATGCCCTACACCTTCGCCACCGTGGCGGTCGCCGCCGCCTTAGCCCTTGGTTTTTCAGCCTTTTCCGGTGCGGCGCGGGCCGCCGAAGCGCCGGCGGTCGCGGCCAGCATCGCCCCGATCCACTCGCTCGCTGCCCAGGTGATGGAGGGGGTCGGCGCGCCGCGCCTGCTGCTGCCGCCCGGCGCCTCGGAGCACACTGCCGGCCTGCGGCCATCGGACGCGCGCGCGCTGAGCGAGGCCGCGCTGGTGATCTGGGTCGGGCCCACGCTCGAGACCGCGCTCGCCCGCCCGGTCGGCGCGCTCGCCAAAAAGGCCCGCGTGCTGGAACTCGGCCGCGAGCCGGGCCTCGCGCTGCTGCCGATCCGGCGCGGCGGCGCCTGGGAGGAGCACGACCACGACCATGGGCATGGCCACAGTCACGGTCACGATCACAGTCACGGTCAGGCCAAGGATGCTCACGGCCACGGCCACGCTCACAACCACGGCCAGGCCAAGGATTCTCACGGCCAAGGCCACGCTCACGGCGCCCCGAATCTCGCCAATGCCGACGCCCATATCTGGCTCGATCCCGACAACGCCAAGGTGATCCTGCGCGCCGTCGCGCGCGAGCTCGCCGCGCTCGATCCGGCGCATGCCGATCGCTACGCGGCCAACGCCGCCGCCGCCGCCGCGCGGCTCGACGTCCTCGACCGCGAGCTCGCGGCGCGGCTCGCTCCGGTCAAGAGCGTGCCCTACGTCGTGTTCCACGACGCCTACCAGTATTTCGAGCGCCACTATGGGCTCGCGGCGGTGGGATCGGTGACGCTGTCGCCGGACCGCGCGCCCGGCGCGCAGCGCCTGATCGAGCTGCGCGCCAGGATCCGCGAGGCGGGTGCCGCCTGCGTGTTCTCCGAGCCGCAGTTCGAGCCGCGCCTGGTCAACACCCTGATCGAGGGCACCAATGCGCGCACTGGCGTGCTCGACCCGCTCGGCGCCGCGCTCGCGCCGGGCCCGGAGCAGTACGGCCGGCTGATGCGCGACCTCGCCGCCGCGCTCGCAGGCTGCCTCGGCGGCGCATGAGCGTCGCGGACCTTATTCTTGTACGGGCATATTGTTGCTTTTTCGTGCCTAGGCGGCAGCCCGGGTCGGAATGCGCTTCACCTCCTCGGCGAGCGCGACCTGTGCCTTCGCGAGATCGTGCTGGACCTGCATCGCGAGCCACAAGTCCGGCCCGTTTCCGCAGAATTTCCCGATGCGCACGGCCATCTCGGGCGTGATGGGTGCCTTCTCGGCCAGGATCTTGTAAAGCATCTGGCGCGAGATGCGCAGCGCCTTCGCGGCCTGCGCCACCGGCATCTTCATAGCCGGGAGAACATCCTCGCGCAGGATCGCCCCCGGGTGGGTCGGGATACGGATCGTGTGGCTCATGGTTCCATCCCTCTTCGGATCAGTGATACTGCTCGAGATCGACATCCACGGCGCCGTCGCCGTCCCAGCCGAAGGTGACGCGCCAGGGCCCGTTGACGCTGACTGCATATCGCTTCGGGGTCCCGCGCAGCCCGTGGAAGTTGAAGCCCGGAATGTTCATGCTCTCGGGCACCGTGGCGATGTTGAGGGCGTCCAGGAGCCGCAGCAGCCGCGTGGCTTGATCCTGACGGACCCGACGCGATTTGCCGGACTGGCGGAGTTCCTTGAGGCCTTTATGCCGGTAGCTCTTGATCAAGAATAAAGTAGTAAAATGACAATTGTCACATGTCAATCATAATTTTACATATTGATCGCGATGGCGGGGGCATGCCAACGCGGAGGGGGCGGATCGGGATGGTGGTTCAAAAGAACCGGAGAGCCGTGTCCTTTTTTGCCGCGGCCTCTCTCTAGACATTGAAATATTTGGGGTGGGAATGGTGGGCGCTGCTGGGATTGAACCAGCGACCCCTGCCGTGTGAAGACAGTGCTCTCCCGCTGAGCTAAGCGCCCCCGTCGGTCCCGGATTTTTGCGGGGAAGGGCTCATATACGGGCGCCCGGCGCGCCCTGTCAAGGCGCGGCTGGCGCCCGCGGCGGCCCCTCCGTACCGCCCCGGGGACCCGGCCGGACCCGGCCCCGCCTTGGTTTGGCCGCAATAATCGGCTAGACTTTTTTATATGACGGGGATTGTTCGCGCGCGCAAAGGTCTGCTTGCCGCCGCCATCGCCGGCGGCGCGGCGATGCTGCTGTCCGCCTCGCCCCGTGCCGAAGTTTCCGCGCCCGCGTCGCGCTCCGACTCGGTCGCCCAGATTCCCCGCATCGAGCCCGCCCGCACCGATCCGAACCTCCTCAAGCTCGGCTATCAGGTCTATGTCGGCGGGCTCAACGCCTTCGCCTTCACCGTGGACGTGGCGCTCGACGGCGACAGGTACCGATTGTCGGGGGCGGGCGAATCGCGCGGCCTCCTGCGGATGATGTGGAGGTGGGCCGCGGCGCTTCGCTCGGACGGACGGGTCGCGGGCGACGGCGTCGATGCGCAAGCCTACCACGTCAATACCTGGACCCGTCGCGGCGACCGCGCGCTCCAGCTCTCGTTCGGGAACGGCGGCGGCTACGAGATCGCGCGCACGCCGCCCGACGACGAGCATCGCGCCTCCAAGCGCGACCTGCCGGATTCGATCCCGCCGAGCACCATCGATCCCCTGTCGCTGTCGCTGGCGGTGGCGCGCTCGCTCGGCGAGGGCGGCAAGTGCGAAGGCACCTACAATATCTTCGACGGCGACCGCCGCTACGACCTGATCTTCACCGATCACGGGCCGGAGCAGCTTCGCGCCACCTCCTACCTGGCCTTCGCCGGTACGGCGAATCGCTGCGAGTTCGATATTCGCCGCATCATGGGCTTCCGCGAGAAGCGTGAGAACTTCCGCTTCTGGGACGAGGACGGCATGCGGCCGCCGACGGTCTGGGTCGGACGCGTCGTGCCGGAGATGCCGCCGGTGCCGGTGCGGCTCCATGTCGATCTCAATTTCGGCGGCGTGCGCATCTACCTCGTGTGGGCGGAATACGACGGCAAGCCGGTGCTGAGGGGGGGCGAGCGGCCGGTGCTGCGTCACATCGGCGGTGGCGGATGACCCGGCGGACCCGATGCGGTATCATCGGGCCGTCATGACGAATTCCAAAAAACCCGGTATCACGACGAAGGCAGGTCCCGCGGCGCGCCCGAATGGGGAAGCCGCGTTCTTCCTGCGGCGCTGGCTCGCCGACCCGCTGCGCATCGGCGCCATCGCGCCGAGCGCGCCCGCGCTCGCCCGCCGCATGGCGCGCGAGGTCCGGGTGCGGCCGGGGGAAGTGGTGGTGGAGCTCGGTCCCGGCACCGGCGCCGTGACGCGCGCCCTGCTGCGCGCGGGCGTTCCGGAGAAAAGCCTCGTGCTGGTCGAGCGCGACGCGGAGATGCACGATTTCCTGAGCCGTCGTTTTCCGGATGCTCATCTGATCCTGGGCGACGCCGCCCGGCTGGACGTGCTGCTGCCGCCGGAATGGGTCGGGTGCGTCTCGACCGTGGTTTCGTCGCTCCCGCTGGTGAGCTTCCCGGCCCGGGTGCGCGAGCGGATCGCGGAGGCGGCCTTCGAAGTCCTGGCGCACGACGGCGCCTTCGTACAGTACACCTATGGCCTGTTCTCGCCGTTGCCGCGCCGCGCGCTCGGCCTCGAGGGACGCAAGGTCGGCTTCGCCGGGATCAACCTGCCGCCGGCGAGCGTGTGGCGTTACACGCGCGCGGCGTGAGCTACCCCGTCCTTGCAGCAAGGCGCGCGAGCGCGTCGGGCAGCGCCGGAAAGTCCCCGATCACCATGTCCGCGCCGAGCGTGCCGACCGGCCCCTTGCAGTAGCCGTAGCCGACCGCGACGAACGGCAGCCCGGCCGCCCGGGCCGCCAGTGCGTCGTTGGCGCTGTCGCCCACCATGACCGCGTTTTCGGGCCGCGTCCCCATCAGGTCGAGGAGCCCGGTGACGTGACCGGGGTCGGGCTTCTTCACCGCAAAAGTGTCGCCACCCGCGAGCGCCGTGACCCACCGGTCGAACCCGAGCTGCAGCAACAGCCGGGAGGCCGGTCCCGAAGGCTTATTGGTGCATACCCCGAGCGTCCAGCCGTCCGCATGGAGCCGTTCCAGCGTCTCCGGTACGCCTCCGTACGGGCGCGAGGCCGGCAGGCGGTCGTAGGCGTGGCGCACGGCGCCGAGCGCGTCGTCGAAAGCCGCGCCGTCCGGAATCCCGCCGGTCGCTTCCAGCGCGCGCCGGGTCAGCATGTGGATGCCGTCGCCGATCATGCCGCGGACCTCTTCCACCGCGAGCGGACGGCGTCCGAGCGGCGCGAGGCCGGCATTGAGGGCCGAGGCGAGTTCCGCCGCGCTGTCCACGAGCGTTCCGTCGAGGTCGAGCACGATGGCGCGGAGGGCGGGCGGCATTGTAATCTTCCGCAATAATTGGTGACTTGGTCGCCGCACGCCCCTATGGCATGTTGGCGCCGCTTTCGGCGAACCGTCCCATTTAACGATCCAGGCCCTTGAAGTTGAAGCGGAAAGTCGCGCGCCCCGCGTGCCATTCACAGGCCCCCCGAAGATGACGCCGCGCCCCGCCGTCATCGTCCTTGCCGCGGGCGCCGGCACGCGCATGAAGTCGGCCCTGCCCAAGGTGCTCCATCCCGTCGCCGGACGCCCCATGATTGCCCATGTGGTGGCCGAGACCATGAAGCTGCGCGGCCGCGTCATGGTGGTGACGGCGCCGGGCCATGACGCCGTGCGCGCCGCCGCGGCGCCGGCCGAATCCTGCGTTCAGAAGGCGGCGCGCGGGACCGGCGACGCGGTCAAGGCCGCGCTCGCGGCGCTGGGCCCGGTCGCGGGTCCGGTGGTGATCGTCTATGGCGACATGCCGCTGGTGACCGCCGACGTGCTGCGGCGCGTGCGCGCAGCCCTGCCGCGCAGGGGCGAGGGACTCGCCGTGCTCGGCTTCCATGTGGCCGGCGACAACGCCTACGGCCGGCTGGTTCTGGACGAAAGCGGCGGCCTCGCGCGGATCGTCGAGGCGCGCGACGCGCGCGGGGAGGAACGCCGCATCACGCTCTGCAACTCGGGCCTGATGGCGGTTTCCAGCGGCAAGCTGCTCGCGCGCCTGCTCGCGCGCGTCACCACCGACAACGCCAAGGGCGAATACTATCTGACGGACGTCGTGGGGATCGCGCGCGGCGCAGGCATCCCGTGCGCCGTCGCGGTGGGGCAGCCCGACGGCCTGCTCGGCGTCAACGCGCGCGCGGACCTCGCCGCGGCCGAAGCGGCGATGCAGGCGCGGCTGCGGGCCGCCGCCATGGCGGGTGGGGCCACGCTGGTCGATCCCGCGAGCGTGTACTTCTCCTTCGACACCAGGCTCGGGCGCGACGTGACGGTCGGGCCCAACGTGTGGTTCGGTCCCGGCGTGCGCGTGGCGGACGGCGTGGAGATCCGGCCCAACTGCCATATCGAGGGCGCGACGGTGGGCGAGGGCGCCATCGTCGGCCCGTTCGCGCGCCTGCGGCCGGGCGCGAGGATCGGTAAGGGCGCGCATATCGGCAACTACGTCGAGATCAAGGAGGCGGTGATCGAGCCGGGTGCCAAGATCAACCACCTCACCTATGTCGGAGATGCCCGCGTGGGCGCCGACGCCAACCTCGGCGCGGGCACCATCACCTGCAACTACGACGGCTACGACAAGCACCGGACGGACATCGGCAAGGGCGTCTTCGTCGGCTCGGACGTGGCCCTGGTCGCGCCCGTGCGCGTGGGCGACGGCGCGGTGATCGGCGCGGGCTCGGTGGTGACCGAGGACGTGCCCAGGGACGCGCTGGTGATCGCGCGCGGCGCGCAGAAGACGATTCCCGAGGGCGGGGCGCGCTACCGCGCCCGCAAGCAGGCTTTGCGCAAGCGGAAGAAGCCTGGCAAAGCAGTGTGGAAGACGAGGGGATAGGGTATGTACCGACTCGGTGCAGTGACTTCCTTCACCCTTTCCTCTTCCTCCGTGCCCGGCGCGTCTTAATCCATGTGCGGCATCATCGGCATTATCGGCGCGAAGCCGGCCGCGCCCATCCTCGTGGAGGGGCTGCGCCGGCTCGCCTATCGCGGCTACGACTCGGCCGGGATCGCGACGCTGGTCAACGGCCGCATAGAGCGGCGCCGGGCGGAAGGCAAGATCGAGAACCTCGATGCCGTGCTGGCGGCCCGGCCGATCCCCGGCACCGCCGGGATCGGGCACACACGCTGGGCGACCCACGGCATCCCCAACGAAACCAACGCTCATCCCCATTCCAACGGGCGGGTCGCGGTGGTCCACAACGGCATCATCGAGAATTTCCGCGCGCTCCGCGCCTCGCTCGAGGCCGACGGCTACCGCTTCGAGAGCGACACCGACACCGAGGCCGTGGTGCATCTGGTGACCCGTCATCTCGACGCGGGGCTCGCCCCGGCCGACGCCGCGCGCGCGGCCGTCAAGGAACTCGAAGGCGCCTTCGCGCTCGCGGTGCTGTTCGCGGGCGAGCACGACCTGATGTTCGGTGCGCGGCGCGGCAGCCCGCTCGCGGTCGGGTTCGGCGACGGCGAGATGTTCGTGGGCTCCGACGCGATCGCGCTCGCGCCGCTGACGCGCCGCATCTGCTACCTCGAGGACGGCGACACGGTGGAGCTGACGTCGGCGGGCGCGCGGGTGCGCGACGCCTTGGACGCGCCGGCGGAGCGGCCGGTGCGCGAGACCAAGGCGCTCGGCGAGGCGGTCGGCAAGGGCAACTTCGCCCATTACATGCTGAAGGAGATCTACGAGCAGCCCACCGTCATTGGCGACACGCTGCTCGGCTTCTTCAATCCGATGACGCGCAGCGTAACCCTGCCCGACCTCGGGGTGGACTTCGCGCGGATTCCGCGCGTGCAATTCCTCGCCTGCGGCACCAGCTACCATGCCGCGATGGTGGGGCGCTACTGGTTCGAGCGGGTGGGGGGCATCCCTTGCGACATCGACATCGGCTCTGAGTTCCGCTATCGACGGCCGCTGCTGGCGGACGGCGGCCTTGCCGTCGGCGTGTCGCAGTCGGGAGAGACGGCGGACACGCTGGCCGCGCTCCGGCTCGCACGCACGCTCGGGCAGACCGTGGTGAGCGTCGTCAATGTCGCCGAGAGCACGATGGCGCGCGAGGCCGACGGCGTGCTGCTGACCCATGCCGGGCCGGAGATCGGGGTCGCCTCGACCAAGGCCTTCACCACCCAGCTGACCGTGCTCGCCTGCATGGCGGTCGCAGCGGGGCGCGCGCGCGGTACCATCGACGCCGCGCGCGAGGCGGCGCTGACCAGCGCCGTCTCCGAGGTTCCGGCGCGGGCGGCGGAGGTGCTCAACCACGACGGCACCCTGCGCGAGATCGCGCGGGAGGTGGCGAAGGCCCGCCACGTCCTCTACATCGGGCGCGGCACCTGCTACCCGGTGGCGCTGGAGGGCGCGCTCAAGCTCAAGGAGATCACCTACGTCCCGGCCGAGGGCTTCGCCGCGGGCGAGATGAAGCACGGCCCCATCGCGCTGATCGACAGGGACATTCCGATCATCGTGGTGGCGCCCTCCGACGACCTGTTCGACAAGACCGCCTCCAACATGGAGGAGGTGATCGCGCGCGGCGGCCGGGTGATTTTCCTGTCGGACGCGGCGGGGATCGAGCGGCTCGGAAAGGTCGCGGCGGCCACCGTCGAGCTGCCGGCGGTGGACCCGTTCGTGGCGCCGATCCTCTACACCATCCCGGTGCAGCTCCTCGCCTACCATGCGGCCGTCCTGCGCGGCACCGACGTGGACCAGCCCCGCAATCTCGCCAAGTCCGTGACGGTGGAATAGGCCCGAATCCCGGTTAACAGCCCCCGGCGCGGGGGTTATATTCGCCCCCGTTCCTGCCCATATCCGGGGTGAGACCCGCCCCGCGCCCGCCTGTACGAGGAGAGCCATGAAGCTCAAGGACAAGAAGCTGTTCCGCCAGCAGTGCTACGTGGACGGCACGTGGATCGACGCCGACGGCAAGGAGACCATCAAGGTCAACAATCCGGCCGACGATTCGGTCCTCGGCACCATGCCGAAGCTCGGCCGCGCCGAGACCCGCCGCGCCATCGAGGCCGCCAACAAGGCGTGGCCAGCGTGGCGCGCGAAGACCGGCAAGGAGCGCGCCGCGATCCTGCGCAGGTGGTACGACCTGATGATCGCCAACGCCGACGACCTCGCGCGGGTGATGACGATGGAGCAGGGCAAGCCGCTCGCCGAATCGAAGGGCGAGGTGGTCTATTCGGCGAGCTTCCTCGAATGGTTCGGCGAGGAGGCCAAGCGCATCTACGGCGACACCATCCCGCAGAACGTCCCCGGCCGGCGCATCGTGGTGGTCAAGGAGCCGGTCGGCGTGGTCGCGGCGATCACGCCCTGGAACTTCCCGTCCGCCATGATCACGCGCAAGGCCGCGCCGGCGCTGGCCGCGGGCTGCACGGTGGTGTGCCGGCCCGCCTCGCAGACGCCGTTCTCGGCGACCGCGCTGGCCGAGCTCGCCGAGCGGGCGGGGGTGCCGGCGGGCGTGTTCAACGTCATCACCGGCTCGGCGGGCGAGCAGGGGGCGGAGCTCACCTCCAACCCGATCGTCCGCAAGCTGTCATTCACCGGCTCGACCGAGATCGGCAAGCTGCTGATGGAGCAGTGCGCCGGCACGGTCAAGAAGATGAGCCTCGAGCTCGGCGGCAATGCGCCGTTCATCGTGTTCGACGACGCCGACCTCGACGCCGCGGTGGAGGGCGCGCTCGCCTCCAAGTACCGCAACACCGGGCAGACCTGCGTCTGCGCCAACCGCCTGCTGGTGCAGGACGGCGTCTACGACGCCTTCACCAAGAAGCTGGTCGCCGCCGTCGGGAAGCTCAAGGTCGGCCCCGGCTGGGAGGAGGGCGTCACCCAGGGGCCGCTGATCGATCTCAAGGCGGTCGAGAAGGTGGAGGAGCACATCGCCGACGCGGTCGCCAAGGGCGCCAAGGTGCTGGCGGGCGGCAAGCGCCACCGGCTCGGCGGCTCGTTCTTCGAGCCGACCGTGGTGGGCGAGGTCACCCCCAAGATGATGGTTGCGCGCGAGGAGACCTTCGGTCCGCTCGCGCCGATCTTCCGCTTCAAGACGGAGAAGGACGCCATCCGGATGGCGAACGACACCGAGTTCGGCCTCGCCGCCTATTTCTATGCCCGCGACCTCGGGCGCGTGTGGCGCGTCGCCGAGGCGCTGGAATACGGCATCGTCGGCATCAACGAGGGCATCATCTCGACCGAGGTGGCGCCGTTCGGCGGCGTCAAGGAATCGGGCGTCGGCCGCGAGGGCTCCCACTACGGCATCGAGGAGTTCGTCGAGGTCAAGTACCTGTGCATGGGCGGGATCGGAACATAAGTCTTTTCAATAGCTTATAGGTCGGTTTACGGAGGCCGCGCTTCAATCCAGGAGCGCGGCCTTCGCCTGTTCGACCACGGCCGGCGGCGCCGTGACCGTGGCGAGGATGATCCCGGTCAGCTCCTCGTGGTCGATGGACAGGGTCTCGAGGTTCTGCCCCGCGAGCTCGTCGAGCAGCGCCTTGTCGCGGCGCGCGCCGTCGAACGCCCGGCGCAGGATGGCGACGCGGTCCTCCGGCACGCCCGGCGGCGCGAGGTAGGGCCGCCCCACCGCGATGGGCGAGCCCAGGATCTGCAGCACCCGGCGCTGCTCCTCGGTCTTCGCCACCTCGGTCCAGAGCGGCACGTCGGCAAGGAGCTCATCGCGCTTGCCGCCGATCTGCACCAGGAAGCGGAGCTTGTGGTCCTTCACCCAGTCGGGCTGCTGGAACAGGATCGCGAGCAGCCCGCCGCCGCGCGCCTGCACCTCGCCGCGCTCCATCGCGAGGAACACCTCCGAGGTGCTCTTGTAGCCCTTGATGATCTTGAACTTGGTGCCGAGCACCTTGTTCATGGCGAGCGGGTAGCGGTACGCGCTCGAGCCCTCGCCGGTGGCGCCGGTGATGATCTCCTTTCGCATCGCGTCCTCGAT
Source organism: Alphaproteobacteria bacterium (assembly GCA_050485485.1). GTDB lineage: Bacteria > Pseudomonadota > Alphaproteobacteria > SMXQ01 > SMXQ01 > WHSO01. The sequence continues at coordinate 14,845 of JBJHBM010000021.1, forward strand.
GGTCTCGATCCCGGCGGTGTGCCACACGATGATGACGGCGTTGCGGTTGCCGAAGGCGCCGAGCCAGTTGAACTTGGCCGCGTCGTAGCGCACGCCCCTGCCGTCGAGCACCTGGTGGGCCGGGATGTTCTGGTTCACGGTCGCGATGCGGGTGCCGTCCTTGGGCGCCACGTTGTACATGAAGTTGGTGGCGAGCATGTGCCCGCCCCCCGGCATGTTCTGGACAATCATCGACGGCTGGCCCGGGATGTAGCGCGGCATGTGGCGCGAGAGCGCGCGGGCGATGAAGTCGTAGCCGCCGCCCTCCCCGGTGCTGGTGACGACGGTGACGGTCTTGCCGGCGTAGAAGTCCTCGGCCGCGGCGATCTGGGGTGATAGCGCGGCGGCCGCGAGGGCGGCGCACGCCGTGGCGATGAGATGCTTCATGTCGTTCTCCCTGTTGCGAAGCCCTGTTCCGGACGCTTTTGCGGGGCAGGCTTGTCGGCGCCTGTCCGCCCGCGCGCCGCAGCGCGCGGACGCGCCATTGTCGGTCCGCGGGCGGATGCGCGCAAGCCGCCCGTGCCGGAAGGTTTCCAACCCCCCGGGGCGTCTGTACACTGCGCCCCGCTTGTGGGGCATGGAACCGGAATGGACGCGCGCATGGCCAGCTACGACTACGATCTGTTCACCATCGGCGCGGGCTCGGGCGGGGTCCGCGCCGCGCGCCTCGCGGGCCGGCTCGGCCGGCGCTCGGCGGTGGCCGAGGAATGGACCCTCGGCGGCACCTGCGTCCATCGCGGCTGCATCCCGAAGAAGTTCTACGTCTTCGCCGCCCATTTCGCCGACGACTTCGAGGACGCCCGCGCCTTCGGCTGGGACGTGGGCACGCCGCACTTCGACTGGCCGACCCTGGTCGCCGCCAAGACGCGCGAGCTCGCCCGCCTCGAGGGCCTCTACGAGAAGGGGCTCGCGGACGCGGGCGTGACGGTGCTGCGCGGCCGCGCCGTGCTGGAGGACGCCCACACCGTCAGCGTCGCCGGCACCCGCGTCACCGCCGAGAACATCCTGGTCGCGACCGGCGGGCGGCCCTACATGCCGGAGATCCCGGGCGCGGAGTTGATGATCACCTCCGACGAGGTGTTCGACCTGCCCCGCCTCCCGGAGCGCGTGGTGATCGCGGGCGCGGGCTACGTCGCGCTCGAGTTCGCGGGGATCTTGCGCGGCCTCGGCGCGGAGGTGACGGTGGTCTATCGCGGCCAGGGCGTGTTGCGCGGTTTCGACGGCGACATCCGTGCGACCGTGCACGAGGAGCTCGCCGCGCGCGGCATCCGCTTCGTCTTCGGGACCGTGTTCGAGCGCATCGAGCGGACGGCGGACGGCGGGCTTCGCGCCTGCTGCGTCAACGGCGAGACGATCGACTGCGACCAGGTGCTGATGGCGGCGGGCCGCCGGGCGAACACGAAGGGGCTCGGGCTGGAGCGGGCCGGCGTCCGCCTCACGGAAACGGGCGCGGTGGCGGTGGACGGATACTCGCGCAGCACGGTTCCCAACATCTTCGCGGTCGGCGACGTCACCGACCGCGTCAATCTCACGCCGGTCGCCATCCACGAATCCATGTGTCTGATCGAAACCCTGTTCAAGGGCAACCCGACCGCGCCCGACCACGACTGCGTGGCGACCGCCGTGTTCACCCAGCCGCCGGTGGGAACGGTGGGGCTGACCGAGGCGGAAGCGCGCGCGCGCCTCGGCACGGTCGATATCTACCGCACCCGCTTCCGCCCGCTCCGCAACACCGTCTCGGGGCGCGCCGAGCGGGTGATGATGAAGCTGGTGGTGGACCGCGCCACCGGCCGCGTGGCGGGCGCGCACATGGTCGGTACGGATGCGCCCGAGATCGTCCAGGCGCTCGCCGTCGCGGTCAAGGCGGGCGTCACCAAGGCCCAGTTCGACGCCACCATGGCGGTGCATCCGACCACGGCGGAGGAGCTGGTGCTGATGTACGACAAGGTGCCGGACCCGGCATGAAAAGGGGAAAGGGGACACGAGTATGAGAGCTTTGCGCACCGTTTGGCGCGCCGCCGTCGCGGCGGCGTTCCTGGCCGGCCCGGCCGCGGCCCAGGACGGCAAGGCCTACGGCGGCCTCCGCGTGGTGGAGGTTCCGATGCCGAGCGCCTCCGCCGACGTGCTCGGCCGGCCGCTCGCCTATCCGCCCGGCACGCCCGAGGTGCGGGCGTTCCGTATCACCATCCCGCCCGGCACGCCGACCGCGCTCCATGCCCACGAGGTGCCGCTGTTCGCCTATGTGATCTCGGGCGCGGTGGAGGTGGATTACGGCGACGGCGGCAAGCACCTGTTCAAGGCCGGCGATGCCTTCGTCGAGGCGGTGAACCGCTGCCATGCGGGCCGCTCCGTGGGCGACGTCCCGGCCGAACTGCTGGCGGTGTTCCTGGGCGGCGGCGGCCTCAAGAACACGGTGGACTGCCCGCGCTGATCGCGCGAAAATCCGCGGAATTCCAAGGGAGATGCCCATGACCGCCAATACCTACAGGCCCGGCCCGCGCGGGCGCGCGCCCGCGACCCTCGGCCGTCCGGTGGTGGACCCCGCCGACTGGACCGCCGCGGACCTGGCCGGCGACGAATTCGTCTACCGGCTGAACGAGGCCGAGACCGGCGAGATTCTCGACGCCGTCGCGCGCGTGCAGGCCGCCGGCACCGAGCTCAAGGACGTGACGCGGGCGGACTTCGCGCTGCCGCGCTTCGCCAAGGTGATGGACGAAATCGTCCGCGACGAGGTGGTGGACGGGCGCGGCTTCATCTTCCTGCGCGGACTGCCGGTCGCGGACGGCGTGCTGCCCAACGCCATCGCCCAGTGGGGGCTCGCCACCTACATCGGCGAGGCCCAGCCCCAGAACAAGCAGGGCCACCTGCTCGAGCACGTCAAGAACGCGGGCGGCGACATCAACGCGCCCACGGGCCGCGGCTACAACTCGCCGAGCGCATTGGGCTTCCATTGCGACAGCGCGGACGGGTTCTCTCTGATGTGCCTGCGCGGCGGCAAGTCCGGCGGCGAGCATCGCATCGTCAGCTCGATCCGGGTCTACAACGTGATGCTGGAGCGCCGCCCCGATCTCGCCCGGGAACTGGAGTTCCATTTCTACCGCTCGCGCCGGGGCGAGATTCCGGAAGGCGAGGTGCCCTATCACCGCCAGCCTGTATTCAGCGTGACCGACGGCTATTTCTCCGCGCGCGGCGCCTCCAGCACCATCGAGCGCGCCCAGAAGCTGCCGGGCGTGCCGAAGCTGACCGACAAGCAGCGCGAAGCCATCGACTACTACCAGGAGCTGTCCGGCGAGCTGTCGCTCTACATCGACTGGCAGCCAGGCGACACCTCCTTCGTGCAGAACCACGTCTCGCTGCACGCGCGCACGGCCTACGAGGACTGGCCCGAGCCCGCGCGCAAGCGTCACCTGCTGCGCCTGTGGCTGCGCATGGGCGCGCGCCCGGTCCACAAGTCGATCGCGGAGGACATGTCGGGCATCCAGCTGCCCGAGGGCACGGTGCTCAAGACGCCGCTCGACATGACCCCCGTGGCGGCCTGAGCGGTTTCAGAGTCCCGTCACCAGCATGTCGATGGCGCCGATGATGGCGTCGCGCTCGGCGGCGAGCGATCGGACGACAGGCCCGAGCTCGGAGACCAAGGCTCCGCCCATGTCCAGTGTCGCCATGACGTGCGGCATGCCGCCGATCTCGAACACCGGCGTAAGCCGCTCGAGCGGCGGCCCGTATGCGGATGCGGGGACCAGCGGCACCACCACGCGCGTGGCGAGCGGATCGAGAAGATCGCTCTGGATGTCGAGGAGGTAGGGAACGTCCGGATCGCCGGAGCGGTTCTCGTGAACGTCGAACTGGGCCATCAGGACACGTCGCGCATAAACAAGTTCGTCATGCCCGGACTTGATCCGGGCATCCATGGATCGCCGGGTCAAGCCCGGCGATGACGAGTGGAGTTGATGATTCCATCCGATTCAGCGCGCCCTAAAAGCGCCGCAGGCCCTTGTTGAACAGGCCCCGTTCCGCCACGCGCCGGTTGTGGGCGGAGATCGCTTCCGCGTTGTCCCGAAGCCAGGCCCGGCGCTCCGCCGCGCGCACCGCATCGGCCAGGGCGTCCTCGGCGATGCGCGACGCGTTGAGGCCGTGGCGGCGCACGGCTTCCGCCACGTCCTCCCGAATCGACAGATTGAGCGGCCGGCGGCGGGGGCTGTCGTGGTCTTCCGGCATGGCGGCACCTCCAGATTATACGCATATTATATGCGTATAATTGCCCTGTCCCCAAGGGGAAAGGCGCCATGCCTCTCTGTGGATAAGCCGGGCCGACAGGCTGGAAAAACCGGGCGAAGGGGCGTATAACCCGCGGTTCCGGCCCCGTGGCCGGCCTGGATTTTTGAACGATTGGGAATGGAAGCGGACATGGCCGCCAAGTGGACCCCCGCGAGCTGGCGCGCGAAGCCGATCCTTCAGCAGCCCGAGTGGCCCGACGCGGCCCGGCTCGAGGCCGTGGAGGGGAAGCTCGCCAAGTATCCGCCGCTGGTGTTCGCGGGCGAGGCCCGGCGCCTGAAGGATCAGCTCGCCCGCGTCGCCGCCGGCAAGGCTTTTCTGCTCCAGGGCGGCGACTGCGCGGAAAGCTTCGCCGAATTCCACCCCGACAACATCCGCGACACCTTCCGCGTGCTGCTGCAGATGGCGGTGGTGCTGACCTACGGCGCCGCCTGCCCGGTGGTGAAGGTCGGCCGCATGGCGGGCCAGTTCGCCAAGCCGCGCTCGGAGGACACCGAGACCCGCGGCGGCGTCACCCTGCCGAGCTACCGCGGCGACATGATCAACGGCATGGACTTCACGCCCGAGGCCCGCATCCCCGACCCCGAGCGCCAGGTCCAGGCCTATTCGCAGTCGGCGGCGACCCTCAACCTGCTGCGCGCCTTCGCCCAGGGCGGTTTCGCCGACCTGCACCGGGTCCACCGCTGGAACCTCGGCTTCGTGGAGCGGAGCCCCGAGGGCCAGCGCTACCGCGAGCTGGCCGACCGCCTGGCCGAGACCCTCGCCTTCATGGAGGCCTGCGGGCTGACCAGCGAGACCACGCCGCAGATCCGCGAGACCGACTTCTTCACCTCCCACGAGGCGCTGCTGCTCGGCTACGAGCAGGCGCTGACGCGCGTCGATTCGCTTACCGGCGAGTGGTACGACTGCTCCGCCCACATGCTGTGGATCGGCGACCGCACCCGCCAGGTGGACAACGCCCAGGTCGAGTTCCTGCGCGGCGTGAAGAACCCGGTCGGCATGAAGTGCGGGCCGACGCTCGCGGCGGACGAGCTGCTGCGCGCCATCGACCTCCTCAACCCGGAGAACGAGCCGGGCCGCCTCACCCTGATCGTGCGCATGGGCGCCGACGAGGTGGAGAAGAGGCTTCCGCAGTTGATCCGTGCGGTCAAGCGCGAGGGCCGGGTGGTGGTATGGTCGTGCGACCCGATGCACGCCAACACCGTCAAGTCGGCCTCGGGCTACAAGACCCGCCACGTGGACCGCATCCTGCGCGAGGTCACGGGCTTCTTCGACGTGCACACGGCCGAAGGCACCTATGCCGGCGGCGTCCATTTCGAGATGACCGGCCAGGACGTCACCGAATGCGTGGGCGGCGCCCAGGCCATCGCCGAAACCAGCCTCGGCGACCGCTACCACACCCACTGTGATCCCCGGCTCAACGCCAGCCAGGCGCTGGAGCTCGCCTTCGTGATCGCCGAGATGCTGAAGAAGGAACGTCAGCAGAACGGCGCCTCCCGAATTAAGGTCGCTTCCTGACACGGACGTTTTCCGGTGCCGCGGGCTGCTGGGAACGTCCCTGCCGCCGGCTTCGCCGTACCCGAGTTCTGCAAGGCAATGAACTGGTTTCACATGACGAGGCAAGTTGAATACTCCACGCCTGTTGAGCCGATGACCGACCGACTGACCATAGGCCTCGCCCAGATCGATCCCACCGTGGGGGATCTCACTGGCAACGCGCGCCTGCTGTCCGAGGCGCATGCGCGCGGGCAGGCGGCGGGCTGTGACCTGGTGGTCGCGACCGAGCTCGCCGTCGCGGGCTACCCGCCCGAGGACCTGGTGCTGAAGCCGATCTTCCTCGACGCGGTGGCGGACGCGGTCGAAGGCCTCGCGCGCGCGACGGCGTCGGGCCCCGCGCTGCTGGTGGGAGCGCCGTGGCGGGCGGACGGGCGGCCGGTCAATGCCGCGCTGTTGCTCGACGGCGGACGGGTCGCGGCGGTGAGCGTCAAGCACGAGCTGCCCAATTACGGCGTATTCGACGAGAAGCGCGTGTTCGCGGCCGGTCCCCTGCCGGCGCCGGTCCCGTTCCGGGGCGTGCGTCTCGGCGTGCTGGTGTGCGAGGACATGTGGTTCCCGGCGGCGGCCCGGCACCTGGCGGAGGCCGGCGCCGAGGCGCTGGTGGTCGTCAACGGCTCGCCGTTCGAGATCGACAAGACCAACGTCCGCGTCGGGCTCGCCACCGACCGCGTGCGCGAGACCGGCCTGCCGCTCGTCTATGTCAACCAGGTGGGCGGGCAGGACGAGCTGGTGTTCGACGGGGTGAGCTTCGTGCTCGACGCGGATGCGGCCGAGGTCACGCGGCTCGCGGCCTTCGCGCCCGATTTCGCGGCGGTGACGCTCGAGCGCCGCGGCGGCCGGCTGGTGCCGTCGGGCGGGCCGCTGCGCCCGGTGATGGAGCCGCTGCCCGCGGTCTACCAGGCGATGATGCTGGGCCTGCGCGACTATGTGAACAAGAACCGATTCCCGGGCGTCCTCATCGGGCTCTCGGGCGGGATCGATTCGGCGCTGACCGCCGTGGTGGCGGCCGACGCGCTGGGTCCCGACCGGGTCCATTGCGTGATGATGCCGTCCCCCTACACCTCGCGCGAAAGCCTCGACGACGCGGCGGCGCTCGCCGCCAACCTCGGCATCCGGCTCGACACCGTCTCCATCGAACCCGCCATGCGCGCCTTCGACGAGATGCTGTCCGGCGTGTTCGCGGGGCACGACCGCGACGCCACCGAGGAGAACATCCAGGCGCGCGCGCGCGGTATCACGCTGATGGCGCTTTCCAACAAGTTCGGCCACATGGTGCTCTCGACCGGCAACAAGTCGGAGATGTCGGTGGGCTACGCGACGCTCTACGGCGACATGTGCGGCGGCTATTCGGTGCTGAAGGACGTTTACAAGACCACCGTTTACGCGCTCGCGCGCTGGCGCAACGGCGCGGTGCCGGCGGGCGGCCTCGGCGCCGCCGGGGCGGTGACGCCGGAGAACATCATCACCCGCCCGCCCACGGCGGAACTCAAGCCCGACCAGACCGACCAGGACACGCTGCCGCCCTACGACGTGCTCGACGACATCCTGGCGGCGCTGGTGGAAGGGGACATGGCGATTTCCGACATCGTGGCGCGCGGCCACGACCGCGAGACGGTGATGAAGGTCTGGCGGATGCTCAATATCGCCGAGTACAAGCGCCGCCAGGCGCCTCCGGGGGTCAAGATCACGCGCCGCTCGTTCGGCCGCGACCGGCGCTATCCGATCACCAACGCCTTCACCGGCCGGCGGCCGGCGGAGGGGTGAGATGGGCGGTGCCCTGGGGCATGAACGGCGGCGGCGTGGCATTCGCGCGGCCGATCTGCTACCCCAGGGGCCGTTGACAGGGAAAGGACCAGTGGCGTGACCATCCGGCTGCACAACACGCTCACGCGCGCGAAGGACGACTTCGTGCCGCTCGATCCCGGGCACGTGCGCATGTACGTGTGCGGGCCGACGGTGTACGACCGCGCGCACATCGGCAACGCCCGGCCGGTGGTGGTGTTCGACGTGCTCTACCGGCTGCTCGGGGCGGCCTATCCGCGCGTCACCTACGTCCGCAACATCACCGACGTGGACGACAAGATCATCGACGCCGCGCGCGCGCGCGGCGTCGCCATCGACACGCTGACGGCGGAGACGGCGGACGCCTTCCACGAGGACATGACGGCGCTGGGCGCGCTTCCCCCCGACGTGGAGCCGCGCGCGACCCTGCACATCCCCCAGATGATCGCCATGATCGAGCGCCTGATCGCCGGGGGGCACGCCTACGAAGCGGAGCATCATGTTCTGTTCAACGTCCCTTCGATGGCCGACTACGGCCGACTCTCCAACCGCGACCGGCGCGAGATGATCGCGGGCGCCCGCGTCGAGGTCGCGCCCTACAAGAAGGACCCGGCCGACTTCGTGCTGTGGAAGCCGTCCACCCCCGACCAGCCCGGCTGGGAGAGCCCCTGGGGGCGCGGGCGGCCCGGCTGGCATATCGAATGTTCGGCCATGTCGGAGACCCACCTGGGGGAGACGTTCGACATCCACGGCGGCGGGCAGGACCTGATCTTCCCGCATCACGAGAACGAGATCGCGCAGTCCACCTGCGCCCACGGCGGCGCGCCGTTCGTGCGCTACTGGCTGCACAACGGCTACCTCACCGTCAACGGCGAGAAGATGTCGAAGTCGCTCGGCAACTTCTTCACGGTGCGCGACCTCCTGGCGAAGGCGCCGGGGGAGGCGCTGCGCTTCTACATGCTCGGCACCCACTACCGCCAGCCGCTCGACTGGACCCTCGACGGGCTGGCCGAGGCGAAGAAGGGCCTCGACCGCCTCTACGGCGCGCTGCGCGGCGCCTGCGAGGTGAAGGCGGCCGCGGGCGCGGCGCCCGAAGGGGTGCGCGCGGCGCTCGAGGACGACCTCAACACGCCGCTCGCCATCGCCCGGCTGCACGAGACCGCGACCGCGCTCAACAAGGCGGTGCCGGACGCGGAGCGTGCCGCGCTCAAGGGGGCGCTGCTGGCGGGCGGGGCGCTGCTCGGCCTGCTCGCGGAGGACGTCGAGGCTTGGTTCAAGTGGACGCCCGCGGGCGCGGGGGCGGACGGGCTCGCCGAGGACGAGATCGAGGGGATGATCGCGGCACGGGCGGCGGCGCGCAAGGCGCGCGACTTCGCCGAGGCGGACCGCATCCGCGACGCTCTCGCCGCGGCCGGCGTCGTGCTCGAGGACAAGGCCGATGGCACCATCTGGAGGCGCGCGGGATAACATGGCGACGACCACAGGCACCGAGGACAGGCGCGTCTATCTCTACGATTCGACGCTGCGCGACGGCGCGCAGACCCAGGGCGTGGACTTCAACGTCAACGACAAGATCGCCATCGCCCGGGCGCTCGACGACCTCGGCATCGACTACGTGGAGGGCGGCTGGCCCGGCGCCAACCCCACCGACGACGCGTTCTTCGCCGAGCTGCCGGCGCTCCGGCGCGCGCGCATCGTCGCCTTCGGCATGACGCGCCGCGCCGGGCGCTCGGCCGAGAACGACCCCGGCCTCAGCGCCCTGTTCGGCACCGGCGCGCGGGTCGTCTGCATGGTCGGCAAGACCTGGGACTTCCAGGTGAAGGTGGCGCTCGGCATCGCGCTCGAGGAGAACCTCGCCATGATCGCCGACAGCGTCCGGCTGGCGGGGACGCGCATGGACGAGGTGATGTTCGACGCCGAGCATTTCTTCGACGGCTACAAGGCCAATCCCGACTACGCCCTGCGGGCGGTGACGGCGGCCCACGAGGCGGGGGCGCGCTGGGTGGTGCTGTGCGACACCAACGGCGGCTCGCTGCCCGACGAGATCGAGCGCATCGTGGGCGAGGTGGCGCGGCATATCCCCGGAAGCCGCCTCGGCATCCACTGCCACAACGACACCGAGAACGCGGTCGCCAATTCGCTCGCCGCGGTGCGGGCGGGGGCGCGCCAGGTGCAGGGCACCCTCAACGGGCTCGGTGAGCGCTGCGGCAACGCCAACCTCGTCTCGCTGCTGCCGAACCTGGTGCTCAAGATGGGCTTCGAGACCGGGGTGGACCGGGAGGAGCTGAAGCGGCTCACCCATGCCTCGCGGCTGTTGGACGAGCGGCTCAACCGCGCGCCCAACCGCCACGCGCCCTACGTCGGCGAATCGGCCTTCGCCCACAAGGGCGGGCTCCACGTCTCGGCGGTCGAGAAGGACCCGCGCTGCTACGAGCACGTCCCGCCCGAGGCGGTCGGCAACGCCCGGCGCATCGTGGTCTCGGACCAGGCCGGGCGCGCCAACGTGCTGTCGCGCCTGCGCGAGATCGGGATCGAGGTGCCGGCGGGCGATTCCCGGGTCGCCCGGCTGGTGGAGGACGTGAAGGCGCGGGAATACGAGGGCTACGCCTACGACGGCGCCGAGGCGAGCTTCGAGCTGCTGGCGCGGCGCGCGCTCGAGAGCGTGCCCGAGTACTTCAAGCTGGCCTCGTTCCGGGTGCTCGACGAGCGGCGCTGGAACGCGCGCGGGCGGCTCGTCACGCTCTCCGAGGCGACCATCAAGATCGAGATCCGGGGCGAGCGCACCATGACCGTGGCCGAGGGCAACGGCCCGGTCAACGCCCTCGACAACGCGCTCCGCAAGGCCCTGCTGCCGGCCTACGGGGAGCTCGCCGATATGCGCCTCGTGGACTACAAGGTGCGCATCCTCACGCCGGGGGAGGGCACGCGGGCCATCACCCGCGTGGTCATCGAGAGCGCCGACGACGGCGGCCGGCGCTGGTCCACGGTCGGCGTCTCCGGCAACGTCATCGACGCCTCGTTCAACGCGCTCAACGATGCCATCACCTACAAGCTCTTCGCGTCGGGCGTCCGCGCCTGAGGGCGCCCGCCGGCCGCCGCGCTCGCGCCGCGCCGGCAAGGCGGGCGTCGAAACGCTGCGCGGCGGCGCCCGCGACCAGCCGGTGGTGATCCTCGACCACCCGCAGCTCGGCGAGAACATCGGCTTCGCCGCGCGGGCGATGCTCAACTGCGGCCTGGTGCACCTGCGAATCGTCGCTCCGCGCGACGGTTGGCCCGACGAAAAGGCCGTCGCCGCGGCCGCGGGCGCCACCTCCGTGCTGGATGCGGCGCGCCTATACGCCACCTTGGGCGAGGCGATGGCCGATCTCACGCGCGTCTATGCCACCACGGCGCGCCCGCGCGACATGCGAAAGCCCGTGTTCACGGCGCGCGGCGGGGCCGCCGACATGGTCGCGGCGATCGCGCAGGAAGCGCGCGTCGGCCTCCTGTTCGGGCGCGAGCGCACCGGGCTCGAGAACGACGCCGTCGCGCGGGCCGACGCCGTGATCGAGGTGCCGCTCAACCCCGAGTTCCCGTCCCTCAACCTCGCCCAGGCGGTGCTGCTCACGGCCTACGAATGGCGGATCGCGGCGCTCGCGGGCCCGCCCGACGTGCGCCTCGGCGGCCCCGCCGCGGCGCCGGCCCCGGCCGGCGAGGTCGCGGCCCTGTTCGCCCACCTGGAGGGCGAGCTCGACCATGCCGGGTTCTTCTTCCCGCCCGAGAAGGCGCCGCGGATGGCGCGCAACCTGCGGGCGCTGCTGCTCCGGGCCGAGCTCACCTCCCAGGAGGTCCGCACGCTCCGGGGCGTGATCAAGGCGCTCACCGGGCGGGCCGGCAAGAAGCCGTGGGAGCGGGCGGAAACCCTTGGAAAACCGACGGATTCGGGGCAGCCGGCCGGGCCCCGCGGGCGGCGGCCGGCCAAGCGTTGACTTTGGCGGGCGGTCTTTTATAGTGCGGCGCTTTCCCGGCCCGGGACGCGGGTTTCCGCGCTTCCCAGCCGCCGCCCGGCAGATTGTCGGGGCGGGACGGACAGGCGGGACATGAACAACACCGGATCCACCAGGGCACGAGAGTAGGATGAGCAAAAGACAGTCGTCGAAGCACAAGATCGACCGGCGCCTCGGCGTCAACCTGTGGGGCAGGCCCAAGAGCCCCTTCAACAAGCGCGAAACGGTCCCCGGCCAGCACGGCCAGCGGCGCTTCAAGGTTTCCAACTTCGGTCAGCAGCTCCAGGCCAAGCAGAAGCTCAAGGGCTATTACGGCAACATCGGCGAGCGCCAGTTCCACCGCTACTACGTCGAGGCGGTGCGCCGCCGCGGCGACACCGGTGAGCACCTGATCGGCTTGCTCGAGAGCCGGCTGGACGCGCTGGTCTACCGCATGAAGTTCGCGCCGACCCCGTTCGCCGCGCGCCAGCTCGTCAATCACGGCCACATCCTGGTCAACGGCAAGCGCGTCACGATCCCGTCCTACCTGGCCAAGGAGGGCGACGAGGTCGAGGTGCGCAGCCGCTCGCGCGAGATGCCGCTGGTGCTGGAGGCGATCGGCTCGCCCGAGCGCGACGTGCCCGACTATCTCGACGTCGACACCAAGGCCATGAAGGGCAAGTACGTGCGGGTGCCGCAATTCGCCGAGGTGCCCTATCCGGTGCAGATGGAGCCCAACCTCGTGGTCGAGTTCTATTCGCGTTAGGTCGGCTGCTACAGCCGAATTGGCGGAAGGGCCGGTCCTCGGGACCGGCCCTTTTCACTAGCCCCTCACACGGTCCAGGCGAGGCGTTCCTTGCCCTGGTCGTAGGCGCGCATGTCGACCGCCGGGTTGCGGTTGACGAGGGGCCGCGCGTACATCGGGTGCAGCATGCTGCGCACCTCGTGGTCGATGCGGTAGACCGGCTCCCCGCTGTCGAGGTCGACGATGTCGCGGAAGCGGTACTGATGCTCGTTCGATTCCTGGTAGATCAGCCCGCGCGCGAGCAGGTCCCGGTAGGGGCCGGAGAAATCCTGGATGTAAATCTGGATATGGTTGTCGTCGTAGGGCACGCGCGGGCGCTCGGTCTCGCGGAAATAGAGGTGCTGGCGCTCGCCTGCGGTCACCACGGCGGTCGGGCTGCCCTTATAGTCGGTCACCTCGACCCGGGCGCGGAACATCTCGCCGTAGAAGCGCGCGATCTTGGCGGCGCTGCCCCTGGGCGCGTCGAACTCGACGTAGGCCATGCCGAGGCCCATGCGCCCGAAGCGTGTCCGGTCGGGCACGTGGCAGACGATCCGGTTGCCCCACGGACAGGTGGCCTCGACCGTGTCGTTGGTCTCGCGGAACTCGAACTTCGTGCCGTCCAGCTCTTTCTTCGCCTTGGCGAGCCGGTCGAGAAGCCGTTCCCGGTCGGGGATCACCAGCCCGACCTCGCCCTGCACCACCTGGGGGTCGCGCGTCGGTAAGTGGAACTGGCTCATGCCGACGTTGACCCACATGTTGTTGGTGCCGGTCATGAGATAGGGATCGCGGGTGAGGCCGAGGCCGGAGACATAGAATGCGGTCGCGAGACGCTGGTCCGACACCTGCACGTTGACGTGCCCCAGGTTGACGATGTTGCCGAGGTCCTGGGTGGTGCGGTCGTAGGTCTTTTCCGTCATGGCGCTCCCCTTTGGCCTTTCGTTTCCCCGATGATGCCTGACGGCGGCCGGATGGGGAAGGGTCGAAAGGGCAGCGTTCTACGCCCCCGTCGGGCGGTTTTCCGCGACCGCGATGCCCTTTTCGGTCAACAGCTCCTGCAGTTCGCCGGTCTGGTACATCTCGCGCACGATGTCGCAGCCGCCGACGAACTCGCCTTTGACGTAGAGCTGCGGGATGGTCGGCCAGCTGGTGTAGCTCTTCACGCCTTCGCGAATCTCGCCGTCGGCGAGCACGTCGATGCCCTTGAACTTGACCCCCAGAAGCGAGAGCACCTGCACCACCGTGGCGGAGAAGCCGCATTGCGGGAACACCGGCGTACCCTTCATGAAGAGCACCACGTCGTTGCCCTCGACCTCATTCCTGATCCGCTCGTGAACCGGGTTGTCGCTCATCGTCGTCCTCTCCGGCGCCCTTGGCGCCCATTGTTTACTTCGCGCTCGTGCGTAGCGCGAGCGCATGCAGCTCGCCGCCCATGCGGCCCTTGAGCGCGTCATAGACCATCTGGTGCTGACGCACACGGCTGAGTCCCGAGAACGTCGCCGAGGCCACGTGGGCGGCATAATGGTTGCCGTCGCCCACCATATCCTCGATCTTCACGTCGGCATCGGGCAGGGCGTCCCGGATCAGGCGCTCGATCTCATTCGCGTCCATCGCCACGGCAGAAGCTCCGTCCGTTCAGGGGGCGCCTACGCCCATGTAGCCGGGCAGCCAGCCCTCGTGGGCCGTCTCCAAGCGTGCCAAAGATATGGTCCCGGCCCCCTCCAGTGTCAAATCCGACGTTCCGGTGCGTCCGATCACGGTGGCCGCCACGCCCGCGCGCTGCGCGCGCGCGACCAGGGCCGGCGCGTCGGCGGTCGTCACCAGATAGCGCCCCTGATCCTCGCCGAAGGCCCAGGCATGCAGCGGCGGCGCATCGGCCGGCGGGGCGAGGACGGCACCGATCCCGGTCGCCGAGGCCAGCGCCATCTCGGCCACCGCCACCAGCAGGCCGCCGTCGGAGATATCGTGGCAGGCGCTGACGGCACCGGCCGCGATCTCGGCCCGCACGAAGTCGCCGTTGCGGCGCTCGGCGGCGAGGTCCACCGGCGGCGGGGCGCCGTCGCGGCGTCCCGCGATCTCGCGCAGGAACGCCGAGCAGCCGAGGTGTCCCCGGGTTTCGCCGATCAGGACGATGTCCTCGTTCTCGGCGGCGAAGGCGACGCCCGCGCGCCGCGAAATGTCGTCGAGCAGTCCGACCGCGCCGATGGTGGGCGTCGGCAGGATGCCCTTGCCGTTGGTCTCGTTGTAGAAGGAGACGTTACCCGACACCACCGGGAAGTCGAGCGCTATGCAGGCCGTGCGGATACCCTCGATGCAGTCCGCGAACTGGCCCATGATTTCGGGACGCTCGGGGTTGCCGAAGTTCATGTTGTCGGTGACGGCGAGAGGCCGCGCGCCGGTCGCGGTCAGGTTGCGCCAGGCCTCCGCCACCGCCTGGGCCCCTCCGGTGCGCGGATGGCCGGCGCAGTAGCGCGCATTCACGTCGGTGGTGAGCGCGAGGCCCCGGTTCGAGCCGTGGATGCGCACCACCGCGGCGTCTCCGCCCGGCCGTGCCACCGTGTCGCCCATGACCATGTGGTCGTACTGCTCCCAAATCCAGCGCCGGGAGGAGAGGTCGGGCGAGCCCATCAGCCGTTCGAGCGCCGCGAGCAGGTCATCCGGCGCCGCGACCGATTCAGGGGCGAGGGAGGCCGGCAGCGGCGTTTCCAGGGTCGGACGGTCGTAGACCGGCGCGGCTTCCGACAGGGGCTCGATCGGCAGGTCTGCGACCACCGCCCCGTCCTTACGGAGCACCATGCGGCCATTGTCGGTGAGCCGCCCGATGACGGCGAAGTCAAGCTCCCACTTTTCGAAGATCGTCTGCGCCACGCCCTCGCGGCCCGGCTTCAGCACCATGAGCATGCGTTCCTGGCTCTCCGACAACATGATCTCGTAGGGGGTCATGCCGGCCTCGCGCACCGGCACGCAGTCGAGGTCGATCTCGACGCCGACGCCGCCCTTGCCCGCCATCTCGAACGAGGAGGAGGTGAGTCCCGCCGCGCCCATGTCCTGGATGCCGATGATCGCGTCCTCGGCCATTAGCTCAAGGCACGCCTCGATCAGCAGCTTCTCGGTGAACGGGTCGCCCACTTGGACGGTCGGGCGTTTGGCTTCAGCCGCGTCGTCGAACTCGGCGGAGGCCATGGTGGCGCCGTGGATGCCGTCGCGCCCGGTCTTGGAGCCGACATAGACCACCGGGTTTCCAACGCCCGACGCCTTGGCGTAGAAAATGCGGTCGGCGGGGGCGATGCCCACCGTCATGGCATTGACGAGGATGTTGCCGTTGTAGCTCGCGTCGAACTCGCAGGAACCGCCCACCGTCGGCACGCCCACGCAGTTGCCGTAGCCGCCGATGCCCGCGACCACGCCCGCGACCAAGTGGCGCGTCCTGGGATGGCCGGGTGCGCCGAAGCGCAGCGCGTTGAGGTTGGCGACGGGGCGCGCGCCCATCGTGAACACGTCACGAAGAATCCCACCGACCCCGGTTGCGGCGCCCTGATAGGGCTCGATGAAGGACGGGTGGTTATGGCTCTCCATCTTGAACACGCAGGCGAGTCCCTCACCGATGTCGATCACGCCCGCGTTCTCACCCGGTCCGCAGATCACCCATGGCGCTTCGGTCGGCAGGCGCTTCAGCCACTTGCGCGACGACTTGTAGGAGCAATGCTCCGACCACATCACGGAGAAGATGCCGAGCTCGGTGAGGTTGGGCGCGCGGCCCATGATCTCGAGCACGCGCGCGTACTCGGTCTCGGTGAGGCCGTGGGCCGCGACCACTTCCGGCGTGATGACGTCGCTCCCGCTCATGCCGCAAGGCTTTCCGTCAGGCTCTCGAACAGCGCGCGTCCGTCGGTACCGCCGAGCATCGGGTCGGCCAGCCGTTCGGGATGCGGCATCATGCCCAGGACGTTGCCCTTCTCGTTGCGTATCCCAGCGATGTTGTGGAGCGAGCCGTTGGGATTGGCCTCGGGCGCCACCGTGCCGAGAGCCGTCGCGTAGCGGAAGGAGACCAGCCCTTCGCCCTCGATGCGGGCAAGGGTGGAGGCGTCGGCGAAGAAATTACCGTCGTGGTGAGCGACCGGCACGCGGACCACGGCGCCTTCCCGATAGCGACCGGTGAAGGGTGCCCGCGCGTTCTCCACCCGCAGATAGACGTCCCTGCACACGAACCGCAGCGAGGCGTTGCGCATGAGCACGCCGGGCAGGAGGCCGGCCTCGGTCAGTATCTGGAAGCCGTTGCAGACGCCGAGCACGGCGACGCCGGTCTCGGCGCGCTTGCGGACCTCGGCCATGATCGGGGAATGAGCGGCCATGGCACCGGCGCGCAGGTAGTCGCCGTAGGAGAAGCCACCCGGGACCGCGATCAGGTCGACCTTCGGAAGCTCCGTGTCGCGGTGCCAGACCATGACGGGCGCCGTGCCCGTGACGGCGGCGAGCGCCACTTGCATGTCACGGTCGCAATTAGAGCCCGGAAAGACGATGACGGCCGATTTCATGAGACCGCCCCGAAGCGCCCTGAATAGCCCATTAACCCGTCATGCGCGGACTTGATCCGCGCATCCATGTGGATCGCCGGGTCGAGCCCGGCGATGACGAAAAAGCGGTCGGGAACACGGGGCATCGCGCAACCGGTCAGCGATCAAGCTCGATCGAATAGTCCTCGATGACAGTATTGGCGAGCAGCCTTTCACACATGTCGCGGACCTTGGCGCGGGCGGCGGCCTCGTCGCTTTCGGCCACATCGAGCTCGATCACCTTGCCCTGGCGGACGTCGCCGACGCCTTCGAACCCGAGGGAGCGGAGCGCGTTGCCGATGGCCTTTCCCTGGGGGTCCAGGACCCCCTGCTTGAGCGTGACGTGAACGCGTGCGCGCATGGCCGCTAGTGCATCGCCTTTGTGCCGGGCGCGTCGCCGGGGCCGCCTTCCGGAAGGATGCCGAGGCGCCGCGCCACTTCCTGGTAGGCCTCCTCCACCTTGCCGAGGTCGCGGCGGAAGCGGTCCTTGTCCATCTTCTCGTTGGTCTTGAGATCCCATAGGCGGCATGAATCGGGGCTGATCTCGTCGGCCAGCACGACCCTGACTTCGTCGTCGGTATAAAGCCGGCCGAACTCGATCTTGAAATCCACCAGCCGGATACCGATGCCGAGGAACAGACCGGACAGGAAATCGTTGATACGCAGCGTCATGTTGACGATGTCGTCGAGCTCCTGGTGCGAGGCCCAGCCGAAGCAGGTGATATGCTCCTCCGACACCAACGGGTCTCCGAGCTGGTCGTTCTTGAGGCAGTACTCGATGATCGAGCGAGGCAGGAGCGTGCCTTCCTCGATGCCGAGCCTCTGGGACAGCGTGCCTGCCGCGACGTTGCGGACGATGACCTCGAGCGGGATGATCTCGACCTCGCGCACGAGCTGCTCGCGCATGTTGAGCCGCTTGATGAAATGGGTCGGGATACCGATCTCTCCGAGCCGCACCATCAGCAGTTCCGAGATGCGGTTGTTGAGCACACCCTTGCCGGTGATCGTGCCCTTCTTCTTGTTGTTGAAGGCGGTAGCGTCGTCCTTGAAGTACTGGACGATGGTGCCAGGCTCGGGCCCCTGGAACAGGACCTTGGCCTTGCCTTCGTAAATCTGCTTGCGGCGGTTCATGGCACGCCCGTCTGGCTGGTGCCGGCGGCGGACGCGCCGGGGCGGGTGGAACGAGGGAGATGTATACCACACTCCCGCCTCAAGACAATGGCACCAGGGCCGGGAAACCCCCAAAATCTGGTCATTTTTCGATTTCAGACCGCTACATCCTGATAAGGGGCGGTGCCGGGCCGGCCTGCGCAGAATCGCCAGACGGGCCGGGTGGCAATCCCCGGCGCCGTTCGCGGCGCGGGCAGCGCGATCAGCGAGCCGGACAGCGTACCGTAGCCGTCTGCGCGCGTGGCGATGGCGACGGCCGCGCGGGGACCGGTGCCGCCGGTCTCCGTCGAGGCCATCAGCGTTTCCCACGCCGCCCAGTCGCCGAGGGCGGGGTCGGGCGCCTCCTCCTCCCGGAAGCGCGGCAGGTGCAGGGCGATGCGCGCCACGCTCGTATCGTCGAGATCGCGTGCCGTGATCATCGAGACGCCTGTGGGGACGGGCAGCACCTCGGGCGTGGCGCCGCCCGCGTGGCGCAGCCAGAAGGCATCGCGGTTGTCGGCAACGATCAGGTTGAACGGGCGGTAGGCCGCGCCGTCGAGCGCTGCAAGTGCGCGCGCCGCCTCGGCCGCGTCGGCATGGTCGAGAGCTTCCAGCACGATCTCGCCGCGCGAGCGCTTGCCCGCGGCCGGGCCGAGCGCGCCCTCGCGGTTCATGACCGCGGCGATCACGCCCGAATCGTTGATGCCAAGCCACGAGCCGCCTGCCAGCTCGTCGAGCCCGGCCGTCACGTCCGGGCGGTCGGGCCAGTGACGCGCGGGCGGGCGCCACGGCCGGCCGGCCATCTCGTCGCGGTTGGCGGCGAGGATCAGCGGCCAGTCGTGGCCGGGGCGGCGCAATGTCACGACGGTGCACATCAGGAAAGAGATACCATCGCCACGATGCCCCGGCTATAACAGGGACACGTGGAATCGCCCCGCGACAGGGGTGGAATCAGGGATAACCGCGCGCAGTTCCAGGAGTCTGTCATGACCGGGTTCGAAGATCGGGAAAAGGGGTTCGAGGCGAAATACCGGGTCGACCAGGAGACCCAGTTCAGGATCGTGGCCCGTCGCAACAAGCTGCTCGGCGAATGGGCGGCCGGCCAGATGGGGATCACCGGCGAGGCGGTCGCGGCCTATGCCAAGGACGTCGTCACGGCGGACTTCGAAAAGCCCGGCGACGCCGACGTCATCGCCAAGGTGCTCAAGGATTTCGCCGCCAAGGGCATCAAGCTCGGCGAAACCGACGTGAAGAAGAAGCTGGACGAGCTCGGTGCCGTCGCCCGCGACCAGATCATGGGCGAGCAGAAGTAGGGCGGCTCGACGCTCCAGGAGGGCGCGAGACTGCGCCTTACACCTTCCCGAACACCCGCCTGAAGATCGTATCGACGTGCTTGGTGTGGTAGCCGAGGTCGAACTGGGCGTCGATCTCTGTCGCGCTCATATGCGCCGCTACTTCCTCGTCGTCCTTGAGGTTGGCGCGGAAGTCGCCGCCTTCCTCCCAGGCCTTCATGGCGTTGCGCTGCACCGCGACGTAGGCCGCTTCCCGGCTCATGCCCTTCTGGGTGAGCGCCAGCAGGACGCGCTGGGAGTGCACGAGGCCGCCGAGCCCGTCGAGATTCCCCATCATCCTGTCGGAATAGACGACGAGCCTGTCCATCATGGTGGCGAGGCGCACCAGCGCGAAGTCGAGGGTCACGGTGGCGTCGGGGCCGATCATGCGTTCCACCGACGAATGCGAGATATCGCGCTCGTGCCACAGCGCCACGTTCTCCAGCGCCGGAACCACGGCCGCGCGCACCAGGCGGGCGAGGCCGGTCAGGTTCTCCGACAGGACCGGATTGCGCTTGTGCGGCATGGCGGACGAGCCCTTCTGGCCGGGCGAGAAATACTCCTCCGCCTCGCGCACCTCGGTCCTTTGGAGATGGCGCACCTCGATCGCCACGCGCTCGACGGAGGACGCGATCACGGCAAGCGCCGCGAAGAATGCTGCGTGGCGGTCGCGTGGGATTACCTGGGTCGAGACCGGCTCCACCGCGAGGCCGAGCTTTTCCGCGACGTAGGCCTCGACGCGCGGATCAACGTTGGCGAAGGTGCCGACGGCGCCCGAGATCGCGCAGGTCGCGATCTCCCGCCGTGCGGCGGCGAGCCGCTCGCGGTTGCGCGCGAACTCGGCGTAGAAGCTCGCAAGCTTGAGGCCGAAGGTCACGGGCTCGGCATGGATGCCGTGGCTGCGCCCGATACAGGGCGTGAGCTTGTGCTCGAAGGCGCGCCGCTTCAGGACTTCGAGAAGCCGGTCGATGTCGGCCAGCAGGATATCGGAGGCTTGCGCGAGCTGCACCGCAAGGCAGGTATCGAGGACGTCCGACGATGTCATGCCCTGGTGCACGAAGCGCGCCTCCGGTCCGACGAATTCCGCGAGGCTGGTGAGGAAGGCGATGACGTCGTGCTTGGTCTCGCGCTCGATCTCGTCGATGCGGGCGATGTCGAACGCGCCCTTCTCGCGCACCGCCTTCGCCGCCTCCTTGGGAATCGTGCCGAGCTTCGCCATGGCCTCGGCGGCCAGCGTCTCGATCTCGAGCCAGATGCGGAACTTGTTTTCGGGCTCCCAGATGGCGGTCATCTCGGGCCGGGAGTAGCGGGGGATCATGGTCGCATGGAGGTCCGGGTCGGTGGTCGGAAGGGCGCCGAGTTTACAGCAATCCCGCATTCTTGAAACTGGTATGCCCGCGCCGCCCGATGATGACGTGGTCGTGCAGCGCGATGCCGAGGCGGGCGGCGGCCTCGCACACCTCGCGCGTCATCTCGACGTCGGCGGTGGACGGCGTGGGGTCGCCCGAAGGATGGTTGTGGACCATGATGATGGCGGAGGCGCCGAGCTCCAGCGCCCGCTTCACCACCTCGCGCGGATAGACCGGGGCGTGGTCCACCGTGCCGGTGCCCTGGACCTCGTCCGCCATCAGGACGTTCTTGCGGTCGAGGAACAGCACGCGGAACTGCTCGCGTGCCTCGCGTGACATGGCGGCGTGGCAATAGTCGAGCACCGCGCCCCAGGACGACAGTGCGGGGCGCTCCAGGATCTGATGCCTCATCAGGCGCACCGCGGCGGCCTGCACCGACTTGAGGGCGGTGACGACGGCCGGGCCCGCGCCGCTCACCTTGAGGATCTCGGCGGGGTCGGCGGCGATCAGCTCGGCGAAGCCACCGAAGCGCGCGATCAGCGCCTTGGCGAGCGGCTTGGTGTCCTGGCGCGGGATCGCCATGAACAGCAGCAACTCGACCAGCTCGTAGTCGGAGAAGCTCTGGCCGAAGTCCTTGAGGAAGCGCGCGCGCAGCCGGTCCCGATGCTGAAGGTAGTGCGGCCTGGAAGGCTTGGGCGGCGTGTCGGCCACGGCGGTCCCCGTCACACGGGATAGGGCGGGCGGGTGTAGCCCTTGGGCGAGAGCGTGAAGACTTCGCAGCCGACGGACGTGACGCCCACCGTATGCTCGAACTGGGCGGAGAGCGAGCGGTCCTTGGTGACGGCGGTCCAGCCGTCGGCCAGCACCTTCACATCGTAGCGGCCTGCGTTGATCATCGGCTCGATGGTGAAGATCATGCCTTCGCGGATCATGTCGCCTTCGCCGGGCTTGCCGTAGTGCAGCACGTTGGGCGGCTCGTGGAAGATGCGGCCGATGCCGTGGCCGCAGAAGTCGCGCACCACCGAAAAGCGATTGGCCTCGGCGTGGGCCTGGATGGCGTGGCCGACGTCGCCGAAGGTGGCGCCGGGCTTCACCGCTTCGATGCCGCGCATCAGGCATTCGTAGGTCACTTCCACCAGCCGCCGCGCCTTGATCTTCGGCTCCCCCACGAAGAACATGCGCGAGGTGTCGCCGTGCCAGCCGTCCACGATCGGCGTCACGTCGATGTTGACGATGTCGCCCTCCTGCAGGCGTTTGGCCGGATCGGGAATGCCGTGGCACACTACGTGGTTGACCGAGGTGCAGATCGAACGCGGGAATCCGCGGTAGCCGAGCGGCGCCGAGATCGCGCCGCGGTCGCGGGTCCATGCCTCGCACAGCCGGTCGATCTCGGCGGTGGTGACGTCCGGGCGCACGAACGGCGTGATGTAGTCGAGCAGCTCGGCCGCGAGGCGGCCGGCCTTGCGCATGCCGGCGAAGGCTTCGGGGCCGTGGATCGTCACGCGGCCCGAATCGCGCCGCGCGGGCCGCGTCCGCGTGCGCGCCTCCGTCCCCGCGTTCGCGGCGATCGTGCCGTGGCCGTCGTCCATCTGGTTCATCGTCCTGCGCACCGTCGTGTTCCGGTTTCCCTACATGGCGATCGGGAGCGGCCGGTCCAAGTGGATGCCGTCCCGCTCCACCCGGCAGGTATAGCACAGAACCTCGACCCCGCGCGCCCGCGCTTCCCGGAATGCCGCGCCGTAGGCCGGGTCAATGTCGGCGGCGACCGAGAAGGCCCGGCAGTCGGCCCGCTGCACCACGTAGAGCATTGCCGCGCGCATGCCCTCTTCCGCCATGCGTGCGAGCTCGCCCAGGTGCTTGGTGCCGCGCGCGGTGACCGAATCGGGGAACTCGGCGAGGGGGCCACGCTTCAGGTGCACGTTCTTGATCTCGAGGTAGCAGGGCTTGCGCCGGCGCCCGCCTTCCAGCACGAAATCGACCCGCGAGTTGGTGCCGTAGCGCACCTCGCGCCGCACCGTGCCGTAGCCCGCGAGCTCGGGGACGATGCCGGCGGCGAGCGCCTCCGCCACCAGCCGGTTGGGGAGACCCGCGTTGACGCCGACCAGATGGCGGCCGACGCGCGCCAGCTCCCAGCTCCAGGGCAGCTTGCGCTTGGGGTCGGCCGAGCGCGACAGCCACACTTCGAGGCCGGGATCGGCGAGGCCGGTCATGGCGCCGGGATTGGCGACGTGGGCGGTGACGGCCTCGCCCGAGGCGAGCTCGATGTCGGCGAGGAACCGCTTGTAGCGCCGCGCGAGGCGGCCGGGGACGAGGGGCGGGTCGAACTGCATCGCGCGGCAAGGTAGCGGGCGCGCGATGCCGTGGCAACGCCCGCGCGCAGGCGCGGCACAGGGGCGGGATTCGGGCGCCGGGCGGGCCCCTAGGGCGCGCGCAGGCCCAGGAACCGGGCGGCGAAATCGGCCGCCGGCAGGGGCTTCGACAGCACGTAGCCCTGGATTTCGTCGCAGCCGATGTCGCGCAGGACGTCGCGCTGGGCCGCGGTTTCGACACCTTCGGCCACCACCCGCAGGCGCAACGCGTGCGCCATCGCGAGGATCGCGCGCACGATGGCCGCGTCCTCGGGGTTTTCGGTGATCTCGGCGACGAAGGCACGGTCCACCTTGAGCGCGTCCAGCGGAAACCGCTTGAGATGGCCGAGCGACGAGTAGCCCGTGCCGAAGTCGTCGATCGAGATTCCGACCCCCATGTTGTGCAGCAGGCACAGCGTCACCACCGCGTCGTCGGGATCCTGCATCAGCGAGCTCTCGGTGATCTCGAGGGCGAGGCGGTCGGCGGGCAGGCCGGTCGCCTCGAGCGCCCCGGTCACGGTGGCGAGCATGCTCTCGTGGCGGAACTGGCGGCTCGAGAGGTTGACCGAGACCGTGAGCGGCGGCGCGCCGGCGTCGATCCAGGCCTTAGCCTGGCGGCACGCCTCGCGCAGCACCCATTCGCCGATCGGGGCGATCAGGCCGGTCTCCTCGGCGATCGGGATGAAGCGCGCCGGCGGCACCAAGCCGAGCTCCGGGTGCTGCCAGCGCACCAGCGCCTCGAATCCCGAGATCGCGCCGCGCGCGAGGTCCATCTGCGGCTGGTAATGGAGCACCAGCTCGTCGCGCGCGACCGCGCGCCGCAGGTCGTTCTCCAGCGTGAGCCGCTCCACCGTCGCCGCGTTCATGCCCGAGGCGTAGAATTGGAAGTGGTTGCGGCCCTCCTCCTTGGCCCGGTACATGGCGACGTCGGCGTTGGTGATGAGGGTGTTCTTGTCGAGCCCGTCGTCGGGGAACAGGCTGATGCCGACGGAGGCGGTGACGAACACCTCGTGGCCCTCGACCATCAGCGGGCGCGACAGCTGGCTCACGATCTTGCTCGCCACCTTGGCGGCGTCCTGGGCGCCCCGGATCCCGCTCAGCACCGCCACGAACTCGTCGCCGCCGAGCCGCGCCAGCGTGTCGCTCTCGCGCAGGCAGCAGCGCACCTCGCGCGCCGCCGCGCACAGCAGCTTGTCGCCGAAGGCGTGGCCGAGCGTGTCGTTGACCAGCTTGAAGCGGTCGAGGTCGAGCAGCAGCAGCGCCACCATGGTCTGCTGGCGGGTGGCCTGGGCGATCGCCTGGGTGAGCCGGTCGAGCAGCAGCTCGCGGTTGGGCAGGCGGGTGAGGCTGTCGTAGTTGAGCAGCGCCTGCAGGCGCTGCTCGGCGCGCTTGCGCGCGATGGCGTGGCGCAGCGCGCGCACCAGCGCGCGCCCGTCGGCCGCGCCGCGCACGAGGTAGTCCTGCGCGCCCGCGCCGAGCGCGGCGAGCGCGGCGTCCTGGTCGTCCGTGTCCGACAGGATGACGACCGGCTTGTCCTCGAGCAGTTCGTTGACGGTCTCGACCGCCTTGGCGCTGGGCGCGGCGGCGCCGTCGTGGCACAGGATCACGGCGTCGTAACGGACGTCCTTGGCGGCCCGCACCGCGTCGGCGAGATGGCTGACCGCGTCCACCGTGCCGTCGCCCGCGCCGCCCTCGGCGAGCAGCGCCTCGGCGGCGGGGGGCGCCCCCCGCCCCCCCCCCCCCACCCCCCCCCACCGCG
>JBJHBM010000022.1:0-39499 GCA_050485485.1 Alphaproteobacteria bacterium
GTCCCGTCCCACCCGTCACGGAAGCCCCCCAGGAAGCCCCCATGGAGCCCATCGAGACCATCACCGTCACGTCGCGCACGGTCGCCTGCGACGGCGGCACGCTCGGCCATCCGGTCGTCTATCTCAACCTCGGCAGGGAGGGCGCCGTGGAATGCCCCTACTGCGGGCGGCGCTTCGTGCTGTCGGACGAGGCGCGGGCGGACGCCGGCCATTGACCGAGGCCGGCCGCAAGGGCGCGACGGCGGAGCCGCGCCACCTGTTCCTGGTGGACGGCTCCGGCTACATCTTCCGCGCCTATTACGGCCTCAAGATGCGCCTCACGCGCGCGGACGGCACGCCGACCAACGCCGTCTACGGCTTCTGCAACATGCTGATCAAGCTGCTGGACGACACCGAGGCGGACTACCTCGCCGTGGTGTTCGACACGGCGCGCAAGACGTTCCGCAACGACATCTATCCCGACTACAAGGCCAACCGGTCCGAGCCGCCCGAGGACCTCGTGCCGCAGTTCCCGCTGATCCGCGACGCGGTGCGCGCCTTCAACGTGCCGTGCATCGAGATGGCGGGATTCGAGGCCGACGACATCATCGCGACCTACGCGCGCGCGGCCGAGGCCAGGGGCGACCGCGTCACCGTGGTGTCCTCCGACAAGGACCTGATGCAGCTCGTCACCGACAAGGTGACGCTCCAGGACCCGCTCAACCTCGAGCCGATCTCCTTCGCCGAGGTCGAGAAGAAGTTCGGCGTGCCGCCCGACAAGGTGGTGGACGTGCAGTCGCTCGCGGGCGATTCGACCGACAACGTGCCGGGCGTGCCGGGCATCGGCGTCAAGACCGCGGCCGAGCTGATCCGGGCCTACGGCGACCTCGACACGCTGCTCGCCCGCGCGGGCGAGATCAAGCAGCCCAAGCGGCGCGAGAACCTGATCGCCTTCGCCGACCAGGCGCGGCTGTCGCGCGAGCTGGTGCGCCTGCGCGCCGACGTGCCGCTGCCCGAGGCCTACGACGCCTTCGCCAAGCGCGAGCCCGACCACGCCAAGCTGCTCGCTTTCCTGCGCGCGCAGGAGTTCAAGAGCCTGGTCGCGCGGATCGAAAGCGAGATCGCGGGCGACGGCCGCATCGCCGAGACCGCCGCCACCAAGGGCGCCAGCAAGAGCGGCAAGAAGAGCGAGGACGGCGGCAGGGACGGAGCCGGCGCCCCGGCCGCCCCGGCGCCGGGCTCCGACGCTACCGCGCCCGACCCAAGCGGCTATGTCCTCGTCACCGATGCCGCGGCGCTCGCCGACTGGATCGCGGAAGCGACCGAGCGCGGCGTGGTCGCGGTCGATACCGAGACCACCTCGCTCGACCCGATGGCGGCGGAACTGGTGGGCGTCTCGCTCGCGCTCGAGCCCGGGCGCGCCTGCTACATCCCGCTCGCACATCGGACGCGCGGGGCGCAGGGGGCCGGGCAGGGCGCGCTCGACCTCGCGGGGGAGGCCGGCGGCGCGACGCAGGACGCCGCCGGCGTGCCGGTGGAAGGCCAGATTCCGCGCGACCGCGCGCTCGCGCTGCTGGGGCCGCTGCTGGCCGATCCGGCGGTGCTCAAGGTCGGCCACAACGTCAAGTACGATTCCCAGGTGCTCGCCCGTTACGGCGTCGCCGTGACGCCGGTGGACGACACCATGGTGCTGTCCTACGTGCTGGAGGCCGGCGCCCACGGCCACGGGCTCGACGAGCTTTCGGAGCTGGTGCTGGGCCACAAGACGATCAAGTTCGACGAGGTGGCCGGCACCGGCCGCAACCGCGTGACCTTCGACTACGTCCCCCTCGATGCGGCGCGCGACTACGCGGCCGAGGACGCCGACATGACGCTCCGCCTCCACCGGGCGTTCAAGCCGCGTCTTGCGCGCGAGCACATGGCGACGGTCTACGAGACGCTGGAGCGCCCGCTCATCCCTGTTCTGATGGAGATGGAGCGGCGCGGGATCAAGGTGGACCCCAAGGTGCTGAAGGCGCTCTCGGCCGACTTCAGGAAGCGTCTCGCCGATCTCGAGGCGGAGATCCACGGGCTCGCGGGACGCGCCTTCAACGTCGGCTCGCCCAAGCAGCTCGGCGAGATCCTGTTCGACGAAATGAACCTCGCGGGCGGGCGCAAGGGCAAGACCGGGGCCTACGGCACCGGCGCCGACGTGCTCGAGGACCTGGCCGCCCAGGGCCACGACCTGCCCGCCCGGGTGCTCGACTGGCGCCAGCTCGAGAAGCTGCGCTCGACCTACACCGACGCGCTGCAGGCCCAGATCAATCCCGCGACCGGCCGGGTGCACACCTGCTACGCCATGGCGGTGGCCTCCACCGGCCGGCTGTCCTCGACCGACCCCAACCTGCAGAACATCCCGGTCCGCACCGAGGAGGGCCGCAGGATCCGCGCGGCCTTCGTCGCGGACGCGGGCATGAAGCTGGTCTCGGCGGACTATTCGCAGATCGAGCTGCGCCTGCTCGCCCACGTGGCCGACATCAGGGCGCTCAAGGATGCGTTCCGCGACGGCATCGACATCCACGCGCTCACCGCCTCCGAGATGTTCGGCGTGCCGGCCGCGGGCATGGACCCGATGGTGCGGCGCTCCGCCAAGGCCATCAACTTCGGCATCATCTACGGCATCTCGGCGTTCGGGCTCGCGCGCCAGCTCGGCATCCCCCAGGGCGAGGCCGCGGCCTACATCAAGGCCTATTTCGAGCGCTATCCCGGCATCCGCGACTACATGGAGCGCACCAAGGCCTTCGCCGCGGAGCACGGCTACGTCACCACCATCTTCGGGCGCAAGGTCCACACGCCGGGCATCGCCGCCAAGGGGCCGATGCGCGCCTTCGCCGAGCGCGCCGCGATCAACGCGCCGCTGCAGGGGGCCGCCGCCGACATCATCAAGCGCGCCATGATCCGCATCCCGGGCGCGCTGGCGAAGCGGGGGCTCGCGGCGCGGATGCTGCTGCAGGTCCACGACGAGCTGATCTTCGAAGCGCCGGCGGCGGAGGCCGAGGAGACCGCCAAGGCGGTCGCGGCCGTCATGAAGGACGCCTGCTTCCCCGCCCTCGAGCTCTCGGTGCCGCTCGAGGTCGAGACCGGCATCGGCGCGAGCTGGGCCGAGGTGCACTAGCTTCGGGTCAGGAGGCGGCGCGCAGGACGCGGCTTGCGGGCAGGCGCACGGTGACGGTGGTGCCCGCGCCTTCGCGGCTCGCGATCGAGAGCTCGCCGCCGTGCAGCTCGGCCATCGACTTGGCGAGCGGCAGGCCGAGCCCGGTGCCCTCGAAGCGGCGCCCGAGCGAGCCGTCGAGCTGCGCGAACGGCGTCAGCGCCCGCGGGATGTCCTCCGCCGCCATGCCGATGCCGGTGTCGGCGACCGCGATGGCGAACCGGAGATCCTCCTCCAGCCGGGCGTCGAGCCGCACGCTGCCGCCCGCCGGCGTGAACTTGATCGCGTTGGAGACGAGGTTGATCAGGATCTGCTTGATCATGCGCGCGTCCCCCCGCAGCGGCGGCAGGTGCTCGACGTCGCCGACCGCGATCGCGACGTCGCCCTCCCGCGCACGCTCCGCGACCAGCGTGAGGCAGGTCCGGAACACCCGCGCCACGTGGACGGTCTCCTCGTGCAGGTCGGCCCGGCCCGCCTCGATCTTGGAGATGTCGAGCAGGTCGTTGATGATGTTGAGGAGGTGCATCCCGCTCTCTCGGATGTCCTCCGCGTAGGCCTTGTAGCAGGACGTGCCGAGCGGCCCCTTGATCTCGCTCGCGAGCAGCTCGGAGAAGCCGATGATGGCGTTGAGCGGCGTGCGCAGCTCGTGGCTCATGTTGGCGAGGAACTCGGACTTGGAGCGGTTGGCGATCTCGGCGCGTTCCTTCTCGCGCACCAGCGCCGCCTGGGCGCGCTTGCGCTCGATGGCGTAGCGGATCGCGCGCGCGACCAGGTCGCCGTCGCCCGCCCCCTTCACCAGGAAGTCCTGGGCGCCCTCCTGCACGGCGCGGGTCGATACCTCGGGGTCGTCGAGCCCGGTGAGCACCACCACCGGCAGGTCCGGCCGCGCCGCCTCGACCGCGCGCACGCCTTCGAGGCCGACCGCGTCCGGTAGCGACAGGTCGAGCAGCACCACGTCCCAGCCGCCCGCCCCGAGCCGCGCGAGGCCGTCGGTCAGGTTCGGCGCCACCGTCACGGCGAAGCGCGCGAACGCCACCTCGTCGAGCAGCGCGCGCGTGAGCCGCGCGTCGCCCGGATTGTCCTCGATCAGCAGGACGTCGATGGCGGTGTCCGCGTTCATGGCGAGGCGGCCCGGCGGGTCGTGCTCAGCCGGCGCGCGCCGGCAGCTTGACGATGGAGAGCCAGAAGTCCTCTATGCCGTGGACGATCTGGATGAACTTGTCGAGGTCCACCGGCTTCGTGATGTAGCAGTTGCAGTGGAGCGTGTAGCTCCTGAGGATGTCGCTCTCGGCCTCCGAGGTGGTGAGCACCACCACCGGGATGTGCTGGAGGGCGGGATCGCCCTTCATCTCGGCCAGCACCTCGCGCCCGTCCTTGCGCGGCAGGTTGAGGTCGAGCAGCACGATGTCCGGCTGCGGCGCATCCGCGTGCTCGCCCTCACGGCGCAGGAACGCCATCGCCTCGACGCCGTCCTTGGCGTGGAACAGGTTGTTGGCGAGCTTGCTTTCCTTGAGCGCCTCCTCGGTGAGGCGCGCGTCGCCGGGATTGTCCTCGACCATCAGGATGTTGATGGCCTCTCCGTTCGGGTTGCCGTTCATGGGGCCTCTCCGTGCTTCGGGAGCGAGAAGGTGAAGGTGCTGCCGCGCCCGGGCTCCGAGGCGACCTCGATGCGGCCGCCGTGGCGCTCGACGATCTTCTTGCAGATCGCGAGCCCGATGCCGGTGCCGGGGTACTTGCCGCGCTCGTGCAGGCGCTGGAAGATCAGGAAGATGCGGTCGAAGTAGGCGGGCTCCATGCCGATCCCGTTGTCGGCCACCGAGACGCGCCATTCGTCGCCCCCGGCGCGCGCGCCGATCCGCACCTCGGGCGGCGCCGCGTCCCGGAACTTGAGGGCGTTGCCGATCAGGTTCTGGAACAGCTGGGTCATCTGGCCCCCGTCGCCCATGATCGTCGGCAGCGGTTCGCGCACGACGCGACCTCCCGATTCCTCGATCGCGAGCTTGAGGTTGCCGAGCGCCCGGTCGAGCGCCTCGTCGAGCGCAACCGGTGCCGGCTCGCGCGCCCGCGTGCCCACGCGCGAATAGGCGAGCAGGTCGTTGATGAGCCGCTGCATCCGCTCCGCCCCGTCCACGGCGAAGGCGATGAACTCCTGCCCGTCGGCGTCGAGCTTGTCGGCGAAGCGCCGTGCGATGAGCTGGCAGTAGCTCGCCACCATGCGCAGCGGCTCCTGAAGGTCGTGGGAGGCGACGTAGGCGAACTGCTCGAGCTCCGTGTTGGACCGCCTGAGCTCGTCGAGCGCCGCTTCGAGCTCGCGGGCCTTGGCGGCGAGCGCCGCCTGGGCCCGCTCGATCGCGGTCACGTCGGTATAGGTGCTGACAAACCCGCCGCCCGGCATCGGGTTGCGCCGTTTCTGCATGATCCGTCCGTCCGGCAGGTGGTGCGTGGAGGCGCGCCCGGTGCCGGTGCGCGCGCGCGCTACCCGCTCCTCGAACGACGAGAGATCGTTGTCGTAGTCGCCGCGTTCGGCGGCATAGCGCGCGAATTCCTCGTAACCCATGCCGATTCGGCACATCTCCGGCGGGCAGTCGAAGAGCTCGATCGCCCGGCGGTTGAAGGCAATCAGTCGAAGGTCGCCGTCGAACACGCGGATGCCGTCGGCCATGTTGTCGAGGATCGCCTGCAGCAGTTCCTGGTTCCTGCGCGCGCTGTCCTCGGCCCTCTTGCGCCGCGTGATGCGGGTATAGGTGTTGACGAACCCGCCGCCTTCCAGCGGCGTACGGCGGAGCGCCAGCATGTGCCCGTCGGGCAGGCGCAGCTCGGCGCGATAGGCCAGCGGGCGGCCGAGCACCCGCCGCACGCGCTCCTCGACGTCGAAGCCGGCGTCTTCCATGTTGACGATGCCGCGTTGCTGGTTGAAGCGGATCATCCGGGTGAAGTCGAGCCCGATGGTGAGGAAGCCTTCGGGGAAGCCCATCAGCTCCTCGAAGCGCGGGTTGTAGAAGACGAGGCGCTCCGATCCGTCGAACACCGCCACCCCCTGGGTGAGCGAATCGAGGACGTCGGTCAGCTCTTTGGCACCGGGCGGCGCCGGCGGTTCGGGCGTGCCGATACGGGCCGCGCCGCGGCCGGCTTCAATGTGTGCCGTCATCTTGTCGGTCTCCCGGGTTTCCCCTGCGCACTCCGAGGCAGGATGCATGATGACGGCGGATGGTTAACGAACCCTGAAGGCGGGCGCTTCCCGATCCTGACCGGCGGGACGGCGCAAAAAGGCCGGCCCGGGGGTCCGGGCCGGCCTCGTGGACGGTGTGGTCTCGGGACGCGCGCTCAGGCGGCGACGCGGATCGCGGCCTTCTTGATGCTGTCGCCCACCTGGGGTTCGAACTCCTTGAAGTTCTGTTCGAACATCTTGGCGACGGCGTGCGCGGTGGAATCGTACGCCTTCTTGTCGGACCAGGTGTTCTTGGGGTTGAGCACCTCGGCGGGCACGTCCGGGCACGACTTCGGCACCAGCAGGCCGAAGTTCGGGTCGGACGCGTACTGCACGGCGTCCAGCTTGCCGTCGAGCGCGGCGCGCAGCATGGCGCGGGTATGAGCGATCTTCATGCGGGTGCCGACGCCGTACTTGCCGCCGGTCCAGCCGGTGTTGACCAGCCAGCAGCTCACCTTGTGCCGGTCGATCAGCTTGCCGAGCAGCCGCGCATAGACGGTCGGGTGCCGCGGCATGAAGGGTGCGCCGAAGCAGGTGGAGAAGGTTGCCTCGGGCTCGGTCACGCCGCGCTCGGTGCCGGCGACGCGCGCGGTGTAGCCCGACAGGAAGTGGTACATCGCCTGGTCGGCGGTCATCTTGCTGATCGGCGGCAGCACGCCGAACGCATCCGCCGTCAGCATGACGATATGCCTGGGGTGGGCCGAGGTCAGCGTGTCGGAGATGTTGGGAATGAAGTCGATCGGGTAGGAGGCGCGGGTGTTCTCGGTGAGCGCTTCGGAATCGAGGTCGAGCGCGCGCGTCACCGGGTCGATCACCACGTTCTCCAGTACCGTGCCGAAGCGCTTGGTGGTGGCGTAGATCTCGGGCTCGGCCTCGGCCGACAGGCGGATCACCTTGGCGTAGCAGCCGCCCTCGAAGTTGAAGATGCCGTTGGGCGACCAGCCGTGCTCGTCGTCGCCCACCAGCGTGCGCGAGCCGTCGGCCGACAGCGTGGTCTTGCCGGTGCCGGACAGGCCGAAGAAGATCGCCGCCGCGCCGTCGTCGCCGACGTTGGCGGAGCAGTGCATCGGCATCACGCCCTTGGCCGGCAGCAGGTAGTTGAGAATCGAGAACACCGACTTCTTGATCTCGCCCGCGTACCACGAGCCGCAGATCAGCACTTCCTTGGCGCCGAAGTTGAGGATGATGCAGATGTCGGAACGGGTGCCGTCGGCCTTGGGATCGACGTTGAGCCCGGGCGCGTGCAGGATGGTGAAGTCCGGGTCGAAGGCGCGCGCCTCGGCTTCGGACGGCTGCAGGAACATGTTGCGGGTGAATAGCGAATGCCAGGCGGTTTCGGTCACCACCCGCACGCCGATCCGATAGCCGGTGTCGGCGCCGGCGAACACGTCCTGCACGAACAGGTCGCGATCCTTGTAGTAGGCGACGAACTTCTCGCGGATCTTCTTGTAGTTGGCCTCGGGGATCGGCTGGTTGACCGAGCCCCACCAGATGTCGTCCTTGCTGGACGGCTCCTCGACGATGAACTTGTCCTTGGGGGAGCGGCCGGTGTACTCGCCGGTTTCCACCACGAGCGCGCCACCCGGCGCGAGCAGGCCCTCGGACCGGCGAATGGCTTCTTCGTAGAGCGTGGGCGCATCGAGGTTCCAGGAAACCGAGCGCGCGCGGGCAATGCCGTGCTGATCGAGTCCGTGATTGCTCTTGATGGGTCCGCGCTGTTCCAACTGCTGTCTCCCGTGATGGTCGGGCCCGCTTGGGCCCCTCGCCGAGGCAACCTATATACGGATTCGTACATGGGAAAGCCACCCCCGAGAGGGGCGCGGCAGTGGGTTTTTTGTGGCCGCCGGAAAGGGGTTTCGGCCGCCCGGAACGGAGCGGAAACGCCGGCGCCGCAGGAATCCGCTAAGTCCTTGGGGGCCTTGAAAAAGCCCCAATTCCCGGTTTCATGTTGCGGCGGCGGGGGATTATGCCAGAATCGCGGCCGCACGGGGGCAAGGCCTGCGAGGAGAACCACATTGGCCCGGACGATCGCTCTCGTCGACGACGATCAGAACATCCTGACCTCGGTGTCCATCGCCCTCGAGGCCGAGGGCTTCAAGGTGGATACCTACACCGACGGCGCGCGGGCGCTGGAAGGTATCGCCTCCCACCCGGTGGACCTCGCCATCCTCGACATCAAGATGCCGCGCATGGACGGGATGGAACTGCTCAACCGCATCCGACGCTCGTCCCAGATGCCGGTGATCTTCCTCACCTCCAAGGACGACGAGGTGGACGAGTTGCTCGGCTTCCGCATGGGCGCCGACGACTACATCCGCAAGCCGTTCTCCCAGCGCCTGCTGATCGAGCGCATCCGCGCGCTGCTGCGCCGCCTCGATCTCGGACCCGTCCCGGCCGCGCGGAGCGGGGAGGCGGAACCGGCCGAAGGCATCATCGTGCGCGGCGACCTCGTGCTCGACCCGACCCGCCACCTCTGCACCTGGAAAGGCGAGCCGGTCCAGCTCACCGTCACCGAATTCCTGATCCTGGAGGCCCTGGCGTCGCGTCCCGGCCACGTCAAGACGCGCGACCAGCTGATGGATTCGGCCTACGGCGAGCACATCTACGTCGAGGACCGCACCGTGGACAGCCACATCAAGCGGCTGCGCCGCAAGTTCAAGCGCGTCGACGACGACTTCGCCCAGATCGAGACGCTGTACGGACTGGGCTACCGCTACCGCGAAGCCTGAGGGGACGGCCGGCACGGCCGATAGGGGACGAGACAGGAGTTGGCGCCGGACACCCATCATTCGCCGTTGGCGCGCCGCGCGCCGCCGCCCGAGCCGTCCGCGCCCGAGGCGCCGGAGTGCCAGGCGTCCCCCGTCCTCGCGCCGGCTCCCGCCCCGCCGCGTTCCGCCGATGCCGCCCCGCCGCGCTTCCGCGCGGCGCGCCTGCGCTCGCTCACCTGGCGGGTCCTCGCCGTCAACATGATTGCCGTGGTGCTGCTGGCGATGGGCCTGCTCTATCTCGACCGCTACAAGCAGCGGCTGATCGAGGCCCAGCTCGATTCGCTCGCGGTCCAGGGCGCGATCTTCGCCGCCGCCCTCGGCGAGGCCGCCGTCACCTCCAACATCGCGCTCGGCCAGGACACGCTCACCGCGCTTGCGCGGCCGATGGTGCGCCGGCTCGCGGTGCCTGCGCGCCTGCGCGCGCGCCTGTTCGCGGCCAACGGCGACCTGATCGCCGATTCGCAGTACATCGGCATGGTGCGCGGCGGCGTCGAGGTCGCGCCGCTGCCGCCGCTGCGCGAGGCGAGCCCGGTCATCACGGCGCTGCTCGACGCCTACGACTGGTTGGTGGAGGCCCTGACCTTGGGCGCACCCTATCCGCCGTTCATCGACAGCCCATCTCAGGTGGCGGGCGACTTCCCCGAAGCCCAGCGCGCGCTCGCCGGCGACACGGCGCGCTCCGTGCGCACGGCGCCGAGCGGCAACCTGATCCTCACCGTGGCGGTGCCGGTCCAGCGCTACAAGCAGGTGCTGGGCGTGCTGATGCTGTCGGCGGGCTCGGCCGACATCGAAACGGCGCTGCGCGACGTGCGGCTCGAGATCCTCACGGTGCTGGGCGCCATGCTGGTGGTGATCGTGGCGCTGTCGCTGTGGCTCGCGGGCACCATCGCGCGTCCGGTGCGCCGCCTGGTCGCGGCCGCCTACGCCGTGCGCGCGGGCGCGGGGCCCGGAGCGGGCGCCGAGATTCCCGACCTCACCGCGCGCGGCGACGAGATCGGCGCCCTTTCCGGCGCGCTGCGCGAGATGACCAGCGCGCTGTGGGCGCGGGTCGAGGCGATCGAGGGCTTCGCCGCCGACGTCGCCCACGAGATCAAGAACCCGCTGTCCAGCCTGCGCAGCGCGGTCGAGACCGCCTCGCGCGTCACCGATCCCGAGAAGCAGCGCCGCCTGATGGCGGTCATCCTCGACGACGTGCAGCGCCTCGACCGGTTGATTTCCGATATTTCGGACGCCTCGCGCCTCGATGCCGAGCTGGGTCGCGCCCAGCTTTCGCGCGTCGACCTGTCGGGGCTGCTCGCCACGTTGATGGAGATGGAGCAGGTGGCCGCCGACGTCTGCGGCGCGGCGGCGCCGCGCCTGGTCCTGGACCTGCCCGACGGCGATCCCGTCATGGTGAACGGCATCGAGGACCGACTTGCCCAGGTGTTCCGCAACGTGATCGCCAATGCGGTCTCCTTCTCCCCGCCGCGCGGTACCATCCGCGTCGCGGCCCGGGTCGAGGGGCCCCGCGTGCGGGTGACGATCGAGGACCAGGGGCCGGGCCTGCCGGAAGGCAAGCTCGAGGCGATCTTCGACCGCTTCTACACCGAGCGCCCGCCGGGTGAGAAGTTCGGCACCCATTCCGGCCTTGGCCTGTCGATCTCGCGCCAGATCGTGGACGCCCATCGCGGGCGCATCTGGGCGGAGAACGCGCCCGGCCCCGACGGCCGCACCGCGGGTGCGCGCTTCACTATAGAGCTCAGCGCGGCGCCGCGCGCCTGACCATGAGCGATACGCCCGGCTCCGCCCCCGACAGCGTCGAGCTCCACGCCACCTGCGTCGCCTTCGGCGCGGCGGGCGTTCTCCTGCGCGGGCCCTCCGGCGCGGGCAAGTCGGACCTCGCGCTGCGGCTGGTCGAAGCGGGCGCCCGCCTGGTGGCGGACGACCGCGTGCAGCTGGTGCGCGACGACGGCGACGTGACGGCGCGCGCGCCGGCCGCGCTCGCCG
Source organism: Alphaproteobacteria bacterium (assembly GCA_050485485.1). Classification (GTDB taxonomy): domain Bacteria; phylum Pseudomonadota; class Alphaproteobacteria; order SMXQ01; family SMXQ01; genus WHSO01. The sequence goes on from JBJHBM010000022.1 coordinate 11,132, forward strand.
GGCTGATCGAGGTGCGCGGGATCGGCATCGTCCGCCTCGATGCCGACCGCCTGGCGCCGGCGGCGGCGCTGCGGCTGGTGTGCGACCTGGTGGCGCCGGACGCGGTCGAGCGCCTGCCCGATCCGGCCCGGGCCGAGATCCTCGGCTGCGCCCTGCCGCTACTGCGGCTCGATCCCTTCGCCGCCTCCGCCCCCGTCAAGCTGCGCCTTGCGGCCGGCTTCGGGCCGGGGTCTATAATGGTGGGCATATGACCCGCGTCGCCGCATCCTCGCGCCTGTCCGCCGCCGTCCGCCGCCGGGCCGCGTCCTGATGGCCGCGCCCGCCGCCGCGCCGGCCCGCAAGCCGCGCCTGGTGCTGGTCACCGGCATGTCGGGGGCGGGGCGCTCCTCGGCCCTCAAGGCGCTCGAGGACATGGGCTACGAGGCCGTGGACAACATGCCGCTCCGGATGCTCGGCCTGCTGGCGGGCGCCGACCGCGACGCGCGCCGCGATCTCGCGGTGGGCGTGGACGTGCGGACCCGGGACTTCGGGGTCGCCTCCGTGCTCGACGGCATGGACCGGCTGATCGCGGACAGCGGGTTCGACGCGACGCTGGTGTTCCTCGATTGCGCCGACGACACGCTGCGCCGCCGCTTCACCGAGACGCGCCGCCCCCATCCGCTCGCCGCCGACCGCCCGGTCATGGACGGCATCGCCCAGGAGCGTCGCATGCTGGCCGGGCTGCGCGACCGCGCCGATCTCGTGCTCGACACCACCGACCTCGCCCTCGCCGACCTGCGCCGCGTGCTGTCGGGGCATTTCGGCCTGCCGGGGACGGCCGGGCTCACGGTATTCGTCACCTCGTTCTCATACCGCCGCGGCGTGCCGCGCGAAGCCGACCTCGTGTTCGACGTGCGCTTCCTCGCCAATCCCCATTACCGCGACGCGCTGCGCCCGCTCACCGGCCTCGACCCGGCCTGCGCCGCCTTCGTCGAGGACGACCCCGCCTTCGCGCCGTTCTTCGACGGGCTCGCCGGCCTGTTCGGGGTGCTGCTGCCCGGCTACATGCGGGAAGGCAAGAGCTACCTCACCATCGCCGTGGGCTGCACCGGAGGGCGCCACCGCTCGGTGTTCGTCGCGGAGCGCCTCGTCCGCTGGCTGCGCGCAGCCGGTCACAAGGTTGACGTCATTCACCGCGACGTGGATAAGGTTGCACCGGACTGAGGTTTCCCGCGTCCGAGAAAGGAAACGGCCATGAACGGCACCACCACGACCGCTTCCGCGCCCCCGGCGGGCGCCGCCCGCGAGGCCGAGATCGGCCTCGTGCTGGTCACGCATGGCGATCTTGCCACCGCCTTTCTCGCGGCCCTGCAGCATATCGTCGGGCCGCAGGCCAACGTCGCCGCGGTGTGCATCGGCCCCGACGACGACGTCGAGACGCGCCGCGCCGAGATCCTGGAGGCGCTCGCGCGCGTGGACCGCGGCAAGGGCAGCGTGGTGATGACCGACATGTTCGGGGGCACGCCGTCGAACCTCGCGCTGTCTGCGCTCGGCCGCGACGGGGTCGAGGTGATCGCCGGGGTCAACCTGCCGATGCTCATCAAGTTCGCCTCGGTGCGCGGCACCGACGCGCTCGCCGACGCGGTGCGCGCGGTGCAGGAGGCGGGCCGCAAGTACATCAACGTCGCGTCCAGTTTCCTGCCCGATGGAAAATAGGCCCGATGGCAAGTAGGCGGGCCCGTGCGTCCGGGGTGCCATGACGGACGCGGGCGGTGCCGGGTTCCCACGTCTCGCGCGCACGGTCGCCATCGCCGGCGAGCTCGGCCTGCATGCGCGTCCGGCGGCGCGCTTCGTCAAGCTCGCCGCGACCTTCGACGCCGAGATCGAGGTCACCTGCAAGGGCGTGACCGTCTCGGGCCGCTCGATCATGGGGCTGATGATGCTGGGGGCGGGCGACGGCGCGGAGCTCACCATCGCCGCGCGGGGGCCCGACGCCGTGACGGCGCTGGACGCGCTCGCGGCCTTCGTCGCGGGGGGATTCCAGGGCTAGACGAATCCGGACGGGCGGGAGGCGTCGCCCCCCGCCCGCGCCGGCGGCCCGGGGCCGCTACTTCTTGTCGGACTTCTTCTCGATGATCTCGGTGCGGTCGGTGCGCACGACCGATTCGCGTGCCGCCTTGACCAGCTCCGGCGGCGTCTTGAACAGGTTGATCATCATCTGCTCCACGTCCTCGGCCGAGATCGGCGCGATCTCGATGTTCTGCTTCTTGGCCTCGGCGAGGAACTCGGCGTCCTTGACCGTGGCGGCGAAGGCATCGCGCAGCACCTTCAGGCGGTCGGCCGGCACGCCGGGCGTGGTCGAGAACGGGCGGCCGACCACGTCGGGCGAGATCACGATCTCGATCAGCGCCCGCTGCTCGGGCGAATCGGCGAGGTCGGCGACCAGCGGCACGTCGGGGAGGTCGGGGTGCTTGCGCAGGCCGAACTGCAGCAGGACGTTGATCCTCTTCTCGTCGAGCCAGTGTTGGGCGATCGCCTGCACGCTCGACCAGCTCCAGCCGCAGCGGGCCTCGACCTCGCCGCGCTCCATCGCGAGGTTGACCGCGGTGCCGGCGGGGTAGCCGGTCACGATCTGGATCTGGGTGCCGAGCACGTTGTTGAGGAACATCGGCAGGTCGACGTTGCCCTGGCCGGCGCGGATGCCGCCCGCGATCACCTTGCGCTGGCGCATCTGCTCGAACGAAGTGATGCCGGAGGCGTGCCAGGCCACGCACACGCTCACGCCCGAGACCGGACTGCCGAGCCAGCCGAACTCCGGCGACTTGAAGCGCGCGTTCTCGTGGCCGTAGAGCGCGGTGGTGGTGACGGCGTCGTTGTAGTGGGCGGCGATCACGCTGCCGTCGCGCGGCGCGTTGTTGTAGAGCCAGTTGGCGGCGACCAGGCCGCCGGCGCCCTGGCGGTGGCGCGGGACGAGGCTCGGATTGCCCGGGATGTACTTGACGATGTAGCGGCCGATGCTGCGGGCGTAGGTGTCGTAGCCGCCGCCCGGGCTGCCCGGGATGGTCAGCTCCATGGTGGCACTCTTGTAGAACTCATCGGCGGACTGCGCGGCGGCGGCGCCGGGCGCGAACGCTGCCGCGGCGACCGCGGCGGCGGCGGTGCCGAGCAGCCGGCGGATGGGGAGCGGATGGATGATTTTGGACATGGCTGGAGCCTCCTCGTCGACCGTGTTCCGGTTTTTGGGCTGAAAGCGCCCGCTCTCTCGTGGGGACCGTGCGGCACCGGGGTAGGGCGGCGCGGCGGTCCGGGCGGGTGACGTGACCGCGACAGCATAGCCACGGGAAAGGGGCCTGAACACCCCCGACGGGCGCGGCGAAGCGCGAAAAAGCCGCCCGCCGGCGCCGCCGAAGCGTCGCCCGGGCGCGCGGAAAACGCCTTGCGGAGGCGCCGAAAGCCGGTCCCGCGCCGCATTAGGCCTTGCCCCGGACGCTGCCGATAAATATAAAGCTGTCCTTATGTATGAGGCGCCGGCTGGCTTCCCGCGCCCGCCCCGCCCCGTTTTCCGCCGCATCGAAGGAGATTTGCGTGACCGCCACCACCCAAGCCGCCCCCGGTTTCACCGACTTCAAGGTGGCCGACCTGTCGCTGGCCGAATGGGGCCGTAAGGAAGTCTCGATCGCCGAAACGGAAATGCCGGGCCTGATGGCGCTGCGCGAGGAATACGGCGCGGCCAAACCGCTCAAGGGCGCACGCATCGCGGGCTGCCTGCACATGACGATCCAGACGGCGGTGCTGATCGAGACGCTGACTCATCTCGGCGCGGAGGTGCGGTGGTCGTCCTGCAACATCTTCTCGACCCAGGATCAGGCCGCGGCAGCGGTCGCGGCCGCGGGTGTCCCGGTGTTCGCCTGGAAGGGCGAGACCGAAGAGGAGTTCGACTGGTGCATCGAGCAGACCATCAAGGGCCCCGGCGGCTGGACCCCCAATATGATCCTCGACGACGGCGGTGACCTCACCCGCATGATGCACGACAAGTTTCCCGAATTGCTGAAGGATGTGAAGGGAATCTCCGAGGAAACCACCACGGGCGTGCTGCGCCTCGTCGAGATGCAGAGGAAGGGCACGCTTCAGGCCCCCGCCATCAACGTCAACGACTCGGTCACGAAATCGAAGTTCGACAACCTCTATGGCTGCCGCGAGAGTCTGATCGACGGCATCAAGCGCGCGACTGATGTCATGCTGGGGGGCAAGACCGCCGTGGTGTGCGGCTACGGCGACGTGGGCAAGGGCTGCGCGGCGGCGCTTACGGGCCAGGGCGCGCGCGTCATCGTCACCGAGATCGACCCGATCTGCGCGCTCCAGGCCGCGATGGAAGGCTTCCAGGTACTGACCATGGAGGAGGCGGCCAAGCTCGGTGACATCTTCGTCACCGCTACCGGCAACATCGACGTCGTCACCATCGAGCACATGCGCGCCATGAAGGACCGCGCCATCGTCTGCAATATCGGTCACTTCGACAGCGAGATTCAGATCGCCGCGCTGCGCAACATGAAGTGGGACCAGATCAAGCCGCAGGTCCACGAGGTTACCATGCCCGACGGCAAGCGCCTGATCGTGCTGGCCGAGGGGCGGCTGGTGAACCTCGGATGCGCCACCGGCCACCCCAGCTTCGTCATGAGCTTTTCGTTCTCCAATCAGGTGCTCGCCCAGCTCGAACTGTGGCGCAATCACGGCTCCTACGAGAACAAGGTCTATTTCCTGCCCAAACAGCTCGACGAGAAGGTCGCGCGCCTGCATCTCGACCATGTCGGCGTCAAGCTCACCAGACTGACGCCGGCTCAGGCCGAGTACATCGGCGTGACCCCTGCAGGACCCTACAAATCCGAGCATTACCGTTACTAGCGGTTGCTCGGCCATGCGCCCGCGACGATGCCTGCCCCGTTTCCGTGCCTTGTGGCGGGCTGCGGGCGCGGCGTAGAATCGCCGCCGTGCGACGCGCGGACCAGATGCCCGATCTCCGTCCTGCTCGCGTGAAGGGGCCGCCGGCCCCGTCCCGCCTCGCGGCGCTCTTGCCGATGCCGTTTCTCGCCGGTCCCGACGGGGAAGCCCTCGTGCTGCAGGTTTCGGTCGCACTGCTCGGCTTCGCCGCCCTAGGCCTTGCGTTGCTCTCCTTGCGCCAATGGCGGGCCGTGGTCCGCCTGCGGCGCACCTACGAGGCCGAGCGTCTGCGCGGCGGCGATCTTGCCGCCGCCATCGCCGCGGCTCCCGGCGGCTACTGGTCGTGGCCGGCCGGCGACACGGCCGCTCCGGGGATGCGCGGCGGCGCCCTCGGCCACCTGTTCGGCGTCGCCGATGCGGCTTTGGGCCGCTTCGATGACGTGCTCGCATTGTTGCGTCATGGCGATGCGCGCCAACTCGCCGAAGCCCTCGGCCGGCTGCATGGAGAAGGCGCCGGATTCAATTTCCGGGTCACCACCGCCGACGGCCGTCGCGTGTTGCAAGCGCGCGGCTTGCGTGCATACGGCGAGAGCGAGGGGCGCGGCAGCGATACGGTGTGGTTCCGGGACATCACCGACGCCGCCACCGAAGCGGCGCGCCTGATGGAGCGTGTCACCGCTCTCACCGGCCAGGTTTCGGGCCTGCGCTTCGTGCTTGACGACCTGCCGGTGCCGGTCTGGGTGCGTGGCCCCGATCTTGCGCTGGTCTATTGCAATCGTGCCTACGCCCGCGCGGTCGAGGAGATTTCTCCGGCCGCGGCCGTCGCTTCGGACCGCGAGCTCGCGGGCGGCCCGACCGGTGTCGGGCGCCGCCTCGCGGAGGAAGCGGTGGCTCAGGGCACGCTCTGCGCCCGCGCCCAGTACGTGGTGGTGGAAGGCCAACGCCGCCTGTTCGAGATCGTGGAGTTCCCGGTCGGGGCCGAGGGAACGGCTTGGCGGGTGGCCGGTCTTGCCATAGATCGCCACGATGCCGACGATACGCGCACCGAGCTCGACCGCCACGTTGCCGCGCATGCGGAAGTCCTGGAGAAGCTGGGGACCGGCATCTTGGTCTTCGGCCCCGATCAGCGCCTCGATTTCTTCAACGCGGCCGCGACGCGGATGTGGGGGTTCGATGCCGAATGGCTGCGCGGCAATCCTACCCACGGCGAGATACTGGAGGATCTCCGCGAGCGGCGCATGTATCCGGAACAGCCCGATTTTCAGGACTACAAGCGCCGCCGCATGGAGCTATACACCTCCCTGCTCTCGACCCAGGAAGAGCTGCTCCACCTTCCGGACGAGCGCGTGATCCGCCTCGTTATCAGCCCCCATCCTCTGGGCGGCCTCATGTTCGTGTCGGAGGACGTGACCGACCGGATCACGCTGGAGCGGTCCTACAACACCCTGATCGCGGTGCAGTCGGAAACCCTCGACAACCTACACGAAGCGGTCGCGGTGTTCGGCGCCGACGGGCGGCTCAAGCTGTTCAACCCGTCGTACGCCCGCGTCTGGCGGCTCGATCCCGACATGCTCCAGAGCCTGCCGCGCATCGGGGAGATTCTGGACGCCGCCCACGACCTTTTCGTCTACGAGGGCGAATGGCAGGAGTTCCGCGAGCGGCTCATCGCGAGCACGTCGGACCGCACCGCGCGCTCGGGCCGGTTCGAGCGCGCCGACGGCTCGATCCTCGACTATTCCGCCGTGCCGTTGCCGGACGGCGCCATGCTGTTCAGCTATATCGACGTGACCGATTCGGTGGCGGTCCAGCGCGCGTTGCGCGAACGCAACGAAGCGCTACTCACCGCCGACCGCCTCAAGTCGGAATTCATCACGAACGTTTCCTACGAGCTGCGCACGCCCCTCAACACGATCATCGGCTTCGCTGAAATCCTCACAAACCAGTATTTCGGCACGCTCAACCGGCGTCAGGTCGAGTACACGCGCGGCATCCTCGAGGCTTCCCAGCAGCTTCTCGCCCTGATCGACGCGATCCTGGACCTCGCGCTCATCGAATCGGGCCAGCTCGAGCTCGCCCTTGCGCCCACCGACGTACGCGCGCTGCTCGATTCGGTCGGCAATCTCGCGCGCGAGCATGCCCGCAAGCGAGAGCTGTCGCTCGAGATCGACTGCGGCGACGACGTCGGAAGTTTCCTCGCCGACGAGCGCCGCATCAAGCAGGCGGTCTTCAACCTCGTCTCGAACTCGATCAAGCACACTCCGCCCCGCGGCCGCATCGTGGTGAGCGCCCGGCGCACCGACGGCTTCGTCGAAATCGCGGTCGCCGACACGGGCGCCGGCATCGCCACCGAGGACCAGGAGCGCGTGTTCGGCAAGTTCGAGCGCGCCCAGGGCGACGAGAGCCACGGCGGCCTCGGCATCGGGCTCGCCCTGGTGCGGAGCTTCGTGGACATGCACGGCGGCGGCCTCGCGCTGGACTCGCGGCCGGGGGAGGGCACGGTGGTGCGCATGACTTTGCCGGCCGCCCGCGCGTGAGGGCGGCGGCGGGGTTAGGCGCCGGGCACGCCGCGCGTGGTCGAATACTCGAAGTGCAGCGCCTCGCCGGGATGGACACGCGCGAAGGCGGCATGGGCGGCCAGCGCCGCCTCGGAGAAGCCCGTCAGGATCAGCTTGAGCTTGCCCGGATAGCAGGCGATGTCGCCGATCGCGAACACGCCCGGCCGCGAGCCTTCCATCGTGGCCGGATCGACGGCGATGCGGTGGCCGTCGAGCGCGAGGCCCCAGTCCGCGATCGGGCCCAGGTCGGTGGCAAGGCCGAAGAACGGCAGCAGCCGGTCGGCGGCGAGGGTCCGGGTCTCGCCCTTGAGCGATTTCACGACCACCCCGGAGAGCGCGCCGTTCTCGCCTTCGAGCCCTGCGAGTTGGAACGGGATCACCAGCTCGACCTTGCCGGTGGCCGTGAGCGCGCGCATCCGCTCCACGGTCTCGGGCGCCGCGCGGAACTTGTCGCGCCGGTGGACGACGTAGATCTTCTCCGCAACCTCGGCCAGCGACAGCGTCCAGTCCACCGCCGAATCGCCGCCGCCCGCGATCACCACGCGCCGGCCGCGGAAGTCCTCGCGCCGCGCCACCATGTAGAACACGCTCCTGCCTTCGTAGGCGGCGAGCCCCGGCAGCGGCGGCCGGTTGGGGCCGAACGCGCCCACCCCGCCCGCGACGATCACGGCGCGCGCCGTGATCGCAGTGCCGGCCGAGGTGGTGAGCCGGAAGCGGCCGTTGGCGGTTTCCTCCAGCGTCTCGACCCGTTGGCCGAGATGGTGCACGGGCCTGAACGGCGCGGCCTGCTCGGTGAGCTTCACGATCAGCTCCTCCGCCGTGATGCGCGGCCAGGCCGGGATGTCGTAGATCGGCTTTTCCGGGTAGAGGGCGATGCACTGGCCGCCCGCAGCGTCGAGTACGTCGACGACATGGCAACGCATCCTCAGCATGCCGCATTCGAACACGGCGAACAGGCCGACCGGCCCCGCTCCGACGATGGCGACGTCGGTCTCGTGCGCGCCGCCCGGGGCGGCGATTTCGGCTGTCATCGTGGCGATCCGTCGGTGATCCCGGTCATGGGCGCCTAACATATCGGCGGCGCCCGCGCGCGCAAGCCCAAAGCCGTACCGCGCATCCCTTGTTCGCAAGCCGTGCCAAGGCTACAACCAAGACTGATGCTCCGGCTGCAGGCCATGATCGAACTGCCGCTTCCCGACCTCGCCGCGACCCGCGCGCTTGCCCGCCGCCTCGCGCCACGCCTCGCCGCCGGCGACGTGGTGGCGCTCGAAGGGCCGCTCGGGGCGGGCAAGACCGCGTTCGCGCGCTTCGTCATCGAGGCGCTGGCGGAGGCGGCGGGCAACCCGCCGCCCGCCGAGGTGCCGAGCCCGACCTTCACGCTGGTCCAGATCTACGACACGGGCCGTGTACCGGTCTGGCACCTCGACCTCTACCGCGTGGAACGTGCCGAGGACGCGGTCGAGCTCGGCATCGAGGAGGCTTTCGCGACCGCCGTCACCCTGATCGAGTGGCCCGCCCGGCTCGGGTCCCTGCTGCCCGCCGACCGGCTGGAGGTGGCGCTGGCGCGGGCGGACGGCGAGACCCGCCGGGCGCGCATCACGGGTTTCGGCGCGCGCGGGTGCGCGCTCGAGGCGGCCCTTGTCGAGGACGCGCCATGAGCGACGACCCCGAAGCCCGCGCGGAAACCGTCGCCCGGTTCCTGGCCGAAACCGGGTTCGGCGGCGCGCGCCTCGACTGGCTCGCGGCCGACGCCTCGTTCCGCCGCTATGGGCGGCTCACGGGCGGCCCCGCGCCCGCGCTGGTGATGGACGCGCCGCCCGGGCGTGAGGACGTGCGCCCGTGGCTCGCCGTCGCGCGCCATCTCGCGGCTCTCGGCTTTTCCGCCCCTGCCGTCTTCGCCGCCGACGAGGGCGCGGGGCTTCTGTTGATCGAGGACTTCGGCGACGACACCTTCACGCGCCTGCTGGCGAACGGTGCCGACGAAGCGGCGCTCTACGACCTCGCCGTGGACGTGCTGGCGGCGCTTCATGCGCTACCCTCGGCGCGTACCGCGCCGGACTGGCTGCCGCCCTACGATGTGGAGCGGCTGCTGGCAGAGGCGGCGCTGTTCGCGGACTGGTACCTGCCGGCCTTGCGCGGCCGTGCGACCCCGGCGGACGAGCGCGCCGAGTACCTCGGCCTGTGGCGGGCGGCCTTCGCCGCCGTCCTCGGGGAGGATGCGCCGACGCTGGTACTGCGCGACTATCATGTCGACAACCTGATGCGCCTGCCGGGCCGTGCGGGCGTGCGGGCCTGCGGCCTGCTCGACTTCCAGGACGCGGTGGCGGGCCACCCGGCCTACGACCTGGTCTCGCTGGTGGAAGACGCGCGCCGCGATCTCGGGCCCGGCATCTCCGTCCGCGCCCGCGACCGCTACTTCGCTGCGCGCGGCCCGGTCGAGCGGGCCGCCTTCGAGGCCGCCGCCGCCGCGCTCGCGGCGGGCCGCAACGCCAAGATCGTTGGCATCTTCACGCGGCTCTGCGTCCGCGACGGCAAGCCGCGCTACCTCGCGCATATCCCGCGCGTGTGGCGGCTGCTGGAAGCGGACCTCGCCCATCCCGCGCTGGTCCCCCTACGGGCCTGGTTCGACCGCGCGGTGGCGCCCGCGGAGCGACGCGTGCCCCAGCGGCCGGCGGTGCCGTCGTGAGCGCGTCCGCCGCCCAGGACCGCGCCACGGTCCGCGCGGCGATGGTGCTGGCCGCGGGCCTCGGGCTGCGCCTGCGCCCGATCACGGAAAACCTGCCGAAGCCTCTGGTGCCGGTCGCGGGCCGCACCATGCTCGACCGCGCACTCGACGCGCTCGATGCGGCTGGAATCGATTCCTGCGTGGTCAACGCGCATTATCTCGGCGACATGATCGCGTCCCATGTCGCGCCGCGCGCGCGCCCCCGCGTGCGGCTCTCGCGCGAGGAGACGCTGCTCGATACCGGCGGCGGCGTGGCGAAGGTCCTGCCGTGGCTCGACGGCGGGCCGTTCTTCACGGTCAACGCCGACATCGTGTGGGACGAGGCGCCGGGCCCGTCCGCGCTCGCGCGCCTCGCCGCCGCCTTCGATCCCGCCCGCATGGACGCACTTCTGCTGGTGGTGCCGGTCGCGCGCGCGGTCGGCTACGACGGCGCGGGCGATTTCTTCCTGGAGGACGCCGGCACGCTCGCGCGTCGGGGTGCCGCCCCCGCCGCGCCGTTCGTGTTCACCGGCCTGCAGGTACTGTCGCCCGCGCTGTTCGCGGAGCTGCCGGCGGGCCCGTTCTCCCTCAACCTCCTCTACGACCGCGCGCGCGCCGCCGGCCGGCTTCACGGCCTGGTCCATGCCGGGCGCTGGTTCCACATCGGCACGCCGGAGGGGCTGGCACAGGCCGAGGCGGCGCTCGCGGCGCCGGAAGGGGCGGGATGAGTGCATCCCGGCCCCGGCTCTACACCATCGCGCCGGGGGCGCCCTTCGCCGACGCGCTCGCGGCCGGCCTTGTCGCGCGAGTGCGGGCCGAATTCCCGGACGATCCGCTCGCCCTTGCCCGTGCCACGGTTCTCCTGCCGACGCGCCGCGCGGTGCGGTCGCTGCGCGAGGCGTTCCTGCGCGCTTCGGGCGGCACGCCCCTGCTGCTGCCGCGGATGATGCCGCTCGGCGACGTCGACGAGGACGAGCTCCTGGTCGCGGCCGAGCCCGGTGCGGGTTCGGCACCGGACGCCGAGGCGAATGCCGTGCTGCCGCCCGAGATCGGGGGCTTGCGGCGCCAGCTCCTGCTCGCGCGCCTAGTGCTCGGTTTCGGCGACGCACGCTGGCGCGAGGCGGACCCGGGGCAGGCGGCGGAGCTCGCGGCGGAGCTTGCGCGCCTGCTCGACCGGATGGAGACCGAGCGCCTCGGCTTCGAGGCGCTGGATGCCTTGCGGCCCGGCGACGAAGGCCTGGCGCGCCATTGGGACGACGTGCTCGCGTTCCTGAAGATCCTTACCGCCCATTGGCCTGCGGTGCTGGCGGAGGAAGGGGCGCTCGGCCCGGCCGAGCGCCGCGACCGGCTGCTTGCGGCCCAGGCCGAGGCCTGGACTCGGAGCCCGCCCGACGGCTGGGTGATCGCGGCCGGCTCGACCGGCTCGATCCCGGCGACCGCCGATCTGCTCGGCGCGATCACGCGCCTGCCCCGGGGCTGCGTGGTGCTGCCCGGCCTCGACCGGCACCTGCCAGACGCGGGCTGGAACGCGCTGCCCGAAACCCATGCCCAGTTCGGCCTCTCGAAGTTGCTCGCGCGCCTCGGCGCGACCCGTGCCGAAGTCCGCGACTGGCACGACGACTGGCCCTCGGAAGCGCCGGCCGCAGGGAACGGCGCGCGCGCCGCCCTGCTCTCGGCGGCGACGGGACCGGGCCTCGCGGCACCGCCCGCGCCGGGGATGCTGGACGCGGCGACTGAGAGGTTAGCGTGGCTCGAATGCCCGTCGCCGTCGGAGGAGGCGGCCGCCATCGCGCTCGCCATGCGCGGCGCGCTGGAAACGCCGGGGCGCACTGCCGCGCTGGTGACGCCGGATCGCGGCCTCGCGCGCCGGGTGGCCGCGCGCCTCGAGCGCTGGGGCCTGGCGGTGGACGATTCGGCGGGCATGCCGCTCGCCGGCACCCCGGCGATGGTGTTCCTGCGGGCCCTCGCCGAGATGGTGGCGCAGGATTTCGCGCCGATCCCGCTGCTGGCCTGCCTCAAGCATCCGCTTGCTGCGGGTGGCATGTCGCGGGAGGATTTTCGCGCCCGCGTGCGCCTGCTCGACCGGTTGGCGTTGCGCGGGCCGCGCCCGGCACCCGGGATCGACGGCCTGCGGGCGCGGCTGGAGAGCGCGTGTGCCGCGCTGGACGCGCGCAACCGGCCCGACGATGCCCGGCGCCTCGCGGCGCTCGACGGCTGGCTGGAGTCCTGGCACGCGAAGATCGTACCGTTCGTCGACATCGCCTCGGGCCCGCCCGTGCCGCTCGGCGACCTGCTCGCCGCCCATGTCGCCGCCGCCGAGGCGCTGGCCGCGACCGACACGGTCGCCGGCGCCGAGCGCCTGTGGTACGGCGAGGACGCGGAAGCCGGCGCCGCCTTCGTCGCCGATCTCGCCGCTGCCGCCGACGGTTTCCCCCCGGTGTCGGGGCGTCGTTACCCGGCATTGTTCGACGCACTGCTCGCCGGGCGCGTGGTGCGGCCGCGCTACGGACGCCATCCGCGACTTTTCATCTGGGGCCCGCTCGAGGCACGCCTGCAGCATGCCGACCTCACGATCCTCGCCGGACTCAACGAAGGCACCTGGCCGCCCGATGCCGGCGCCGACCCGTGGATGAGCCGTCCGATGCGCGCGCGCATCGGGCTGCCGCTGCCCGAGCGCCGCATTGGCCTCGCGGCCCACGACTTCGCCCAGGGCTTCGCCGCGCCCGAGGTGATCCTGGCGCGGGCCCATCGGGCCGGCGGCTCGCCCACGGTGCCGGCGCGCTGGCTGCTGCGGCTCGCCAACGTGCTGGGGGAGGAACGGGTGAACGCGCTCAAGCGGGCCGGCGACGCGCTCGCCGCCCGCGCCGCCGGCCTCGACCGCCACCTGACGCCGCTCACCATAGCGCGCCCCGCGCCGTGCCCGCCGACCGCCCTGCGCCCGCGCCGCCTGTCGGTGACCGAGATCGAGACCTGGCAGGTCAATCCCTACGCGATCTACGCCCGCCACATCCTGAAGCTCGATCCGCTGGAGGCGATCGGGGCCGACCCCGGCGCCGCCGAGCGCGGCACCTTCGTTCACGACGTGATGGAGAAGTTCATCGCGCGTTTTCCCAAGGACCTGCCGCCGGGCGGCGCGGACGCCGTGTTCGCGGCCCTGCTCGAGATCGGCCGCGCGGTCCTGGCACCGCTCGGCGTCGCGCCTGGACTGCGCGCGGTGTGGTGGCCGCGTTTCCGCGACATCGCGCGCTGGGTGGCGGAACAGGAAGTGCGGCGGCGCACGGTCGCGCTGCCGCTCGCGGCGGAGAAGTCGGGACGCCAGACGTTCCGGCTCGCGGGCGGTGACTTCGTCCTGACCGGGCGCGCCGACCGCATCGAGCGCCTCGCCGATGGCCGCCTCGCCGTGGTGGACTACAAGACCGGCAGCCTGCCCGCCGTGCGCGACCAGAGGATCGGGTTCGCGCCGCAGTTGCCGCTGCTCGGCGCGATGGCGCAGCTCGGCGCCTTCGACGGCGTGCGCCCGGCGGAAGTGGCGGAGCTGTTCTACTGGCGCCTCATGGGCGGCGAGGCAGGTGGCGAGGAAAAACCGTTCCAGCGCGAGGACGGCATTACCCTCGCGGAGGCGATCGAGGACGCGAAGCGTGGCTTGATCGCGCTGGTGGACGCCTTCGACCGTGCCGAGACCCCCTATGCCGCCTATACCTCGCCCGCGCGGGTGAAGTTCGACGATTACGCCCATCTCGCGCGCGTCGCGGAGTGGTCGAGCGGGGGCGAATCGCCGTGAGCGCGAAGATCGTCCCCCTCGTGCCCGACGACCCGGGCGTGCCCCAACGGCGTGCCGCGGATCCGCACGCCTCGGTCTGGGTCGCGGCCTCGGCCGGGACCGGCAAGACCAAGGTGCTGACCGACCGCGTGCTCGCGCTGCTGCTGGCCGGGACCCGGCCGCAGCGCATCCTGTGCCTCACCTATACCCGTGCGGCCGCCGCCGAGATGGCGATCAGGGTCCAGGCGGCGCTCGGCAAATGGGCGGTCGCGGACGACGTCGGGCTCGACAAGGAGATTGCGGCGCTCACGGGCGCGGCGCCCGACGCGGTGATGCGCCCGCGGGCGCGCGGGCTGTTCGCCGAGGTGCTCGACTGCCCGGGCGGGCTCAAGATCCAGACCATCCACGCGTTCTGCGAATCGCTGCTGCGCCGCTTTCCGGTGGAGGCCGGCCTGGCACCCCACTTCCAGATCCTGGAGGAAAGCGAAGCCCGCAAGCTGCTGGCCGACGCCCGCGACGAGGTGCTGGCGCGCGCTGCGGGCGTCGGCGCGGCCGGCGCGGACGATCCGCTCGCGCGGGCGGTGGACCGCATCGCCGGGCGCCTCGCCGCCGACGCCTTCGATACGCTCATGGGCGATCTCATCAATGAGCGCGGCCGCATCGCCCGCCTGCTCGACGAAGCGGACGGCCTCGCGGGCGCCGTCGCCGCCGTGGCGGAGGCGCTCGGCGTCGGCGTGAACGAGACCGAGGACGATGCGATCGCCGCCGCCTGCGCGGACGGGGCCTTCGACCGTAAAGGCCTCACCGCCGCAGCGGTAGCGATGGCGGACGGTACCGAAAGCGAGCGTGCACGCGGCGCCCGCCTCGCGGCCTGGCTCGCCGCCTCCGGCGTGGAACGGCGCGGGTTGTTCGTCGGTCACGCTGAGCTGTTCCTTACCCAGGAGGATGTGGTGCGCAAGACGCTGCTCACCAAGGCCGCGCTCAAGGCCGCATCCGACCCCGACGCGGCGCTTGCCGCGATGACGGCGGAAGCCGGGCGGCTACTTGCGGTCGCGGAGCGCTGCCGTGCGATCCGCACCGCGCGCGCATCCATCGCGGCGCTCACCATCGGCGCCGCGCTGATCGAATCCTACGGTGCGCGCAAGGCGGCGCTCGCCCGCCTCGACTACGACGACCTGATCCTTGGCACCCGCGCCCTCCTGTCGTCGCGTGATGCGGCCGAATGGGTGCTCTACAAGCTCGACGGCGGCATAGATCACGTGCTGGTGGACGAGGCCCAGGACACCAGTCCCGACCAGTGGGAGGTGGTCCGGCGCCTCACGGGAGAGTTCTTCGCCGGCCAGGGCGCGCGCGAGGCGCGTCCCGCCGACGAGATCGCGTTGCCGCGCACGGTGTTCGCGGTGGGCGACGCCAAGCAGTCGATCTACTCGTTCCAGCGCGCCGATCCCAGGGGCTTCGCGGAGATGCGCGCGCACTACCGCACGCAGGCCGAAGCGGCGCAGGCGGAGTTCCGCGACGTCGAGCTGCACCACTCGTTCCGCTCGACGGAGCCGGTGCTCGCCCTCGTGGACAGCGTGTTCGCGGCCGCGCCCGCCCGCGACGGCGTGGCCGACGCCGCCGCCGTCATCCGCCACGTCACCCGGCGCGCCGGTCAGGCCGGATCGGTCGAGCTGTGGCCTGCCGTCGGGCCGGAGGAGGAAGCGCCGGCGCGGCCGTGGTCGCCCGACCCCGAGCCCGATACCGGAGGCGCGCCGGACGCGCGGCTCGCGCGCCTGATCGCGGCCCGGATCGAGTCCTGGATCGATACGCTGGAGCTTCCCTCGCGCGGGCGCAAGCTGCAGGCCGGCGACGTGCTGGTGCTGGTGCGCACCCGCACGCGGCTGGTGGATGCGCTGGTGCGCGCGCTCAAGCGGCTCAAGATCGGCGTCGCGGGCGTGGATCGCATGCGGCTCGCCGAGGAGCTTCCGGTGCAGGACCTGGTGGCGCTCGGCCGCTTCCTCGTTCTCCCCGAGGACGATTACGCGCTCGCCTGCGTGCTCAAGGGGCCGTTCGCCGGTCTCGACGACGACGACCTGACGGCGTTGGCGTCGGGACGGACCGGCTCCCTGTGGGCGGCGCTTGCGGCCCGCGCGGGCGAGAACCCGAAATGGCTCGCCGCGCGCGACCGCCTGGCCGGCCTGCTCGCGCGCACCGATTACGCGCGCCCGTTCGAGCTGTTCTCCGCCGTGCTCGACGAAGACGACGGGCGCGCGCGCCTGATCGCGCGCCTCGGCGAGGAGGCCGAGGACCCGGTCAACGAGTTCCTCGAGCTGGCGCTGAGCTACGAGCGTGCCGGAGCCCCGACGCTGCAGGGCTTCCTCGACTGGTTCGAGCGCGGGCGCTCCGACGTCAAACGCGACCTCGAACAGGCGTCGCGCGACAAGGTCCGCGTGATGACCGTCCACGGCGCCAAGGGCCTGCAGGCGCCAGTGGTGATCCTGCCCGATACCATGAGCCAGCCGCGCCCGGTGCGCGGACCCTATTGGTATCGGCCCGGGACCGGGCGCGCCGAGCTGCCGCTGTGGGCGCCGACGACGCGTGACCTCGCGCCGCTTGCCGTGCGGCTGCGGACGGAAGCCGTCACGGCGCAGGCCGAGGAGTACCATCGCCTGCTCTACGTCGCGCTCACGCGCGCCGAGGACGCGCTGTTCGTGACCGGCTGGCATGGGCGCGCCGCGCCGCCCGCCGACTGCTGGTATGAGCTGGTGCGGCGTGGCCTCGCGGACATTCCGGAAACGGTATCCTTCGTTTTTAAAGACCCGGTCGCGGGCACGTCGGGCGAGGGGCTGCGCTTCGCGCGGGGACAGAAAACCGGCTGCGAGCCCGATCGTGCCGACAGGGCGCCGTCGCGCGCAGAGTCCAAAGCCAGAGCCGAAGCCTGGGAACGCCGCGCTCCGCCGCCCGAGGCAACGCCGCCCCGCCCGCTCGCGCCCTCGGCGACGGGTGGCGATGAGCCGCCGGTGCTGAGCCCGCTGGCGGCGGACCGGGGGCACCGCTTCCGGAAGGGGCTGCTGGTCCATGGGTTGTTGGAACGGTTGCCAGGCGTGCCGCCCGGCCGCCGTGCCGAGGCGGCCGCGCGCTTCCTCGCGCGCCCTGCGCTCGGCCTTGCGGAAGATGTGCGGGCGGAGATTGCGGCCGAAACCCTGGCGCTGCTCGACGACCCCGCGTTCGCGCCCTTGTTCGGGCCGGGAAGCCTCGCCGAAGTGCCGATCGCCGGCGTGGCGGACGGCATCGCCATTTCGGGGCAGATCGACCGCCTGGTGGCGACGGCCGATGCCGTGCTGGTGGTGGACTATAAGACCGCGCGACCGATCCCGGGCGATGCCGCCGCAGTGGCACCCGCCTACCTACGCCAGATGGCGCTCTACCGTGCCGTGCTGCGCGCCGTGTTCCGTGGCCGGACGGTGCGCTGCGCGTTGCTCTATACGGCGGGGCCGAAGCTGCTGGCCCTGCCCGACGACGTGCTCGACGATTCCCTTGCCGCGTCGCCGTGAGCGGTTGCGCCGGCCCCGCCGCGAGGGCTTGATTCGCCTATCCGAAGGCCCATATGCGCGTACCGGCCCGGGCTGGCGGAGGTGGGGCGGACGGCTCCGCCGGTCGGCTTGACCGCGGTTCCCGCCGCCCACTAGACTCCGACCCCGACGGACGGACGGTAAAAAAAAGCATATAGGTGAGAACCATGAGTTTGACGCAAGTGACCGACGCCAGCTTTGAACAGGACGTGCTCAACGCGACGGAGCCGGTCCTGGTGGACTTCTGGGCCGAATGGTGCGGTCCCTGCAAGCAGATTGCCCCGTTGCTCGAAGAGATGGCGCAGGAGCTCGATGGGCGCGTCACCATCGCCAAGGTCAACATCGATCACAACCCGCAGACCCCTTCCAAGTACGGGGTGCGCGGCATTCCCACCCTGATCCTGTTCAAGAACGGCCAGGTGGCCGGAACCAAGGTCGGCACGGCGCCCAAGAGCGCGCTGATGGAGTGGGTCGAGTCGGTGATCTGACCGGTTTGGCCGTTGCCAAGGACACGAGGCCCCGCCCGCCCGGCGGGGCCTTCGTTTAGCGGGGCCAGAAAGCGCGTCCTTCGGCCGCGAGCACGGCGCCCGCGAGATAGAGCGAGCCCGCGATCAGGACGCGGCCGGGCCGGGCCTGCGCCGCCAGGGCGAGCGCCGCCTCCAGGCTTTCGGCGGCTTTGGCGCGGATGCCCGCGCGCCGCGCCGTGGGCGCCAGCGTGGTGGGCGGGATCGCGGCGTGCTCGCCGGGCACCGGCACGCACCAGGCCATCCGCACATGCGGCGCGAGGGCGGCGAGGAACCCGGCCGGGTCCTTGCTTTCGATCATGCCGGTGACGAGGTAGAGCGGGCGGCGGTCTCCCTTTTCCCATATTGCGGCCTCGCGCGCGAGCGCGCGGGCGGCATGGGGGTTGTGCCCGCCGTCGAGCCAGATCTCGTGGCCGCGCACGGCGAGCGGCGCCGTGAGCCGCCCCCGGCCGAGGCGTTGCAGCCGTGCGGGCCAGTCTACCGTACCGAGGCCTTTTGCCGCCGTCGCCGTGTCGGGCCGGCCACGTCCGAAGGCCCGGACCGTCGCGATGGCCGTGGCGGCGTTGGCGTACTGGTGCGGCCCGGCGAGGCCCGGCGCGGGAAAACGGCTGGCGCCGTCGCCGTCGCGATAGAGCAGCGCGCCGTCGCGGGCGGCCCTACCTCGGAATTCGTGGCCGAAGCGGAGCAGCGGCGCGCCCACTCGTGCCGCCGCCGCGGCGATCGTCCGCGCCGCCGCCGGGTGCTGGGGGCCGACCACGCAGGGCACGCCAGGCTTCAGGATCCCGGCCTTCTCTCCCGCGATGGCCGCGAGCGTGTCGCCGAGGAAATGCTGATGGTCGAGCCCCACCGGAGTGATCACGGTGACGCGCGGGCGCGCGACGACGTTGGTGGCGTCGAGCCGCCCGCCGAGCCCGACCTCCAGCAGGGTCACGTCGGCGGGCACGCGCGAGAAGGCGAGCAGCGCCGCCGCCGTGGTAATCTCAAAGAAGGTGATCGGCGCACCCGCATTGGCCTCCTCGCAGGCGGCGAGGCAGGCGGCGAGGTCGCGCTCCGCGATCAGCCGGCCGGCCACGCGAATGCGCTCGTGGAAGCGCACCAGATGTGGCGAGGTATAGGCGTGGACCCGCTGCCCTCCCGCTTCGAACATGGCGCGCAGGTAGGCCACGACCGAGCCCTTGGCGTTGGTGCCGGCGACGTGAATCACGTGCGGCAGGCGGCGCTCGGGATGCCCGAGGGCGGCGAGCAGGCGCTCGATGCGCCCGAGCGACAGGTCGATCGTGCGGGGATGCAGCGCCTGGAGGCGCCGGAGGAGGCGGCTACTTAGCGGGGGCAGGGGCGGGTCTCGCGGGCTGGGCCGCGACGCCGGGCAGCGCCACCACGTCGCCCGCCGGGGCAGGGTTGCGCAACAGGTCGAGCAGGCGCACCAGCGTGTCGCGCAGCTCGCGGCGCGGCACCACCATGTCGATCATGCCGTGCGCCAGCAGATATTCCGCGCGCTGGAAGCCCTCGGGCAGGGTCTCGCGCACCGTGCCCTCGATCACGCGCGTCCCGGCGAAGCCAATGATGGCGCCGGGCTCGGCGATGGCGATGTCGCCCAGCATGGCGAAGGAGGCGGACACCCCACCGGTGGTGGGGTCGGTCAGCACAACGATGTAGGGCAGTCCCGCCTCGCGCATCTCCTCCACGGCGACTGTGGTGCGCGGCATCTGCATCAGCGAGAGGATTCCCTCCTGCATCCGTGCGCCGCCCGAGGACGTGAACACGATCAGGGGCGCTTCCTGCAGCACCGCGAGGCGCGCGGCGGTGACGAAGCCCTCGCCGACGGCGATCCCCATCGAGCCGCCCATGAAGCGGAAGTCGAACACCGCCGCGACCGCCGGCACGCCGCCGATCTTGCCGTGGGCCACCAGGATGGCGTCGTCGAGCTTGGTCTTGCCGCGCGTTTCCTTGAGACGGTCGGAGTAGCGCTTCTGGTCGCGGAACTTGAGCGGATCGTCGATCGTCCCGGGCAGCTCCGCGATCTGATAGGCCTCCTTGTCGAACACCATGTCGAGCCGGTCCTTGGCGCCGACCCGCATGTGGTGGCCGCAATGGGTGCAGACGAACAGGTTCGCGGCGAGCTCGCGGTGGAAGATCATCTGCTCGCACGAGGGACATTTGTGCCACAGGTTCTCGGGCACGTTCTCCTTGCGCACCAGGGCGCGGATCTTCGGTCGGACGAAATTCTTGAGCCAGTTCATGATCGAAGCCCGTTGCTGGATGCGGTTCAACCGGCGGCGCCCGTGGCCCGCATGCGCGCGCCGCGCACGCCGGCGGCCAGCGCATTCACGTCGCCGAGCACGTCCGCGACCAAGGCTGCGCCGGGGCGGCCTCGCGCGTCAAGGCCTGCCCGCACACGCTCGACCAGGGCGGAGCCCACCACCGCCGCGTCGGCGAAGCGTGCGATGGCCGCCGCCTGCTCCGGCGTGCGGATGCCGAAGCCGACCGCGATCGGCAGGTCGGTGCGGGCGCGCAGGCGCGCGACCCGGGCACCCACGTCGCGGGCGTCGGCCGCGCGCGTGCCCGTAATGCCCGTGATCGAGACGTAATAGACGAAGCCCGACGTGTTGGAGAGCACGCGTCCCATGCGCTTCTCGTCGGTGGTGGGCGTGGCGAGGCGGATGAAGCTGAGGCCCGCCTCGAGCGCGGGCAGGCACAACTCGGCGTCTTCCTCGGGCGGCAGATCGACGACGATCAGGCCGTCCACGCCGGCCGCCTTGGCATCGGCGAGGAAGCGCGCGTTGCCGTAGATGTAGATCGGGTTGTAGTAGCCCATCAGCACGACCGGCGTGGCGTCGTCGTCCTGGCGGAAGCGACGCACCATTTCGAGCGTCTTCACCATCGTCTGGCCGGCCTTGAGCGCGCGGAGCGAGGACGCCTGGATCGCCGGCCCGTCGGCCATCGGGTCGGAGAACGGCATGCCGAGCTCGATCACGTCGGCGCCAGCTTCGGGCAGGCCGCGCAGCAGCGCGAGCGAGGTATCGAAGTCGGGATCGCCCGCGGTGACGAAGGTGACGAGCCCGGCGCGGCCCTCGGCCTTGAGGCGCGCGAAGCGGGGGGCGATGCGGTTGCTCACAGCCCGGCCTCCAGGTGCTTCGCCACCGAGAACACGTCCTTGTCGCCGCGCCCGCACATGTTCATCACGAGGAGATGGTCTTTCGGCAGCGTCGGCGCGTGGCGGATCACGTGGGCAAGCGCGTGGGCGGGCTCGAGCGCGGGCAGGATGCCCTCGAGCCTGGCGCACAGCTTGAAGGCGTCGAGCGCCTCGCGGTCGGTCGCGGAAACGTAGGACACGCGGCCCTGGTCATGGAGCCAGGCATGCTCCGGGCCGATGCCGGGATAGTCGAGCCCGGCCGAGATCGAGTGCGCCTCCGTGATCTGGCCGTCCCCGTCCTGCAGCAGGAAGGTGCGGTTGCCGTGGAGCACGCCGGGGCTGCCGGCGCTGATGGAGGCCGCATGGCGGCCGGTCTCGATGCCTTCGCCCGCCGCCTCCACCGCGAACATGGCGACGCCCGGCTCGTCCAGGAACGGATGGAACAGGCCGATCGCGTTGGAGCCGCCGCCGATGCAGGCGACCAGCGTGTCGGGCAGGCGGCCTTCGGCCTTCATCATCTGCTCGCGCAGCTCGCGCCCGATCACCGACTGGAAGTCGCGCACCATCGCGGGGTAGGGATGCGGCCCGGCCGCGGTGCCGATCAGGTAGTAGGTGTTCTCCACGTTGGCGACCCAGTCGCGCAGCGCCTCGTTCATCGCGTCCTTGAGGGTGCGCGAGCCCGACGTGACCGGCACCACTTCGGCGCCGAGCAGCTTCATGCGAAACACGTTGGGCTGCTGGCGCTCGATGTCGGTCTCGCCCATGTAGATGGTGCAGGCGAGATCGAAGCGCGCGCAGACGGTGGCCGTCGCGACGCCGTGCTGGCCCGCGCCGGTCTCGGCGATGATGCGCTTCTTGCCCATGCGGCGGGCGAGCAGAATCTGGCCCAGGCAGTTGTTGATCTTGTGCGATCCGGTGTGGTTCAGCTCGTCGCGCTTGAAATAGACCTTGGCGCCGCCGAGGTGCCCGGTCAGGCGCTCGGCGAAATAGAGGGCGGACGGGCGGCCCGCGTAATGCTCCAGGAAGTAGGCGAATTCGTCGGCGAAGGCGGTGTCCTGACGCGCCGCCTTGTAGGCTTCCTCCAGCTCGAGGATGAGCGGCATCAGCGTCTCGGCGACGTAGCGGCCGCCGAAGATGCCGAAATGGCCGGCCTCGTCGGGGCCGGCACGGAAAGTGTTGGCTGTGCGGGTCATGGGTCCGGGCTCGTTGGCGTGGCGGACTATAGCGGCCCCTCCGCCGCCTGCCAATCCTTAGCCGGCTGCGCGCGCGGCCGCGACAAAGGCCGCGATCAGGCCGGGATCCTTGACGCCGGGGGCGCTTTCCACGCCCGAGGCGACGTCGAGCAGGTCGGCGCCGGTCATGGCGACGGCGCGCGCCACGTTGGCGGGGGTGAGCCCGCCCGAAAGGCCCCATGGTCGCCGTCCGCGGTAGCCCGCGAGGATGTGCCAGTCGAAGGCGGTCGCGTTGCCGCCCGGCAGCGCGTCCGGCCGGTCGGTGGGCGGCTTGGCGTCGAACAGGATCATGTCGGCCACCGCCTCGAACGCTGCCGCGGCCGCGAGGTCGCCCGGTACCGCGAGCTTCACCGCGCGGATCACCGGCAGGCCGAAGCGCACCCGTGCCGTGGCCACGCGCTCGGGCGTCTCGCTCCCGTGGAATTGCAACGCCTCCAGCGGCACCGCCTCGAGGGTTTCCTCGATCACCAGCTCGGTCGCGTCCACGAATACGCCGACGCGCCGCACGCCGGGCGCCGTCCGGCGCGCAAGCTCGGCGGCTCGTGCCACCGACAGATAGCGCGGCGAGGGTGGATAGAAGTTGAGTCCTACGTAGTCGGCGCCCGCCGCGCAGGCGGCGTCCATCGCGTCCGCAGACGCGATGCCGCAGATCTTGACCGCGACCGTCATCGCGGCACGCCTTCGTCGGCGGCCTCGCGCGCGATCTCCGCCACCGCGCGGGCGGGGTCGGCTGCTCCGGTGATGGGGCGCCCGATCACGAGGTAGTCCGCACCCGCGGCCAGCGCCGCGCCCGGTGTCATCACGCGCTTCTGGTCGGCAGCCTCTGCCCCCGCCGGGCGGATGCCCGGCGTCACCAGCACGAAGTCCGGCCCGAGCGCGCGGCGCAGTGCCGGAATCTCATGGGCCGAGCACACCACGCCGTCGAGCCCGGCGTCGTGGGCGAGGGTGGCGAGCCGCACCGCCTGCTCCTCGGCGCTGCCGATCACGCCCGCCTGGGAGAGATCGCGGGTGTCGAGCGAGGTCAGCACGGTCACCGCGATCACGAGCGGCGCCGCGGCGCCGGCCCGTTCCGCCCCTTCGCGCGCGGCATCGCGGGCCGCTTCCATCATGACGCGCCCGCCGGCCGCATGGACATTTACGATGCGGGGTCCGAGCGGCGCCGCCGCGCGCACGGCGGCCGCGACGGTGTTGGGGATGTCGTGGAACTTGAGGTCGAGGAACAGCGCGGCGCCCTCCGCCACCGCCGTCACCCGGCGCACCCCGTCCGGTCCCTGGGCGGCGAAGAACTCGAGCCCCAGCTTGATGCCGCAGCCGGCGCCGCCGAGCGCGCGCGCGAGCGCCTCGGCGCGCGCGAGGTCGGGCGTGTCGATCGCGCAGAAGATGCGGCGGCGGACGTCGTCCTGTCTGGGCTGGGCTGGCACTGTCATGGCTCGCATGGGGCTCGGGCCGGGTTGCGGTCGCGGGGTTATAGACCGCCCGTCGCCCGAGCGAAAGGTCAGTGGGTGCGACTTACGGGAATCAGTAAGTTTGACTTGGCTTTTGTTCGTTCTATGTTCTAATGCCTCCCCCTCCAAGGGAGGCAGACATGGCCCACGTCCCCACCCTTGACGACGCCCCCCGCCGCGCGCGGCGCGTCCGCCTCGGCCGCGACGCCCTCATGCGCGACGGCCGCTACTGGGACGAGCACCACCCCGAACATGCCGACATCGTGGCGACCGTGCGCAAAGGGTTCGAGCTGGTGTTCGGCACCCGGCCGGCGGGCCGCGCGGGCGCCGGACTGAGCGGTTAATCGCCGCGAGCGATGACCGCGCGTCGGGCCGCGTCGGGGTCGTGGACGGTCTGCGGGGCGGCTTCTCGGTCCGGGGCCGCGTGGTCGAGGATCACGGCCCCGGGCGCGCCGCGGCCCGCGGCCGCGCGGCGGGCGCGGTCGGCCTCGGCGCGAGCCTCCTCCAGCCGGGCCCGCAGGGTCGCGACTTCCTCCTCCAGCTTGCGCTCGTGACGGGCGAGCCGGCGGCGGGCGATCCGGGCCGGCAGGTTCGCCGCCCCTACCCACAGGGCCGCCAGCGCGAAGCCGAGCGCGAAGGCGCCCAGCACGGCGCCATAGACGGGAAGCTCGATCTCGTAGGGAAACGGCCACAGGGTCAGCGCGACCGGGCCGTGGTTGGCGGCGGCGAAGGCCCCCACTAGGGCCAGCACCGGTAGGGCGACGATCCAGAACAGGGCCTTCATGGCGGCGGGCGCCTGGGCGTGGCGCCTATTGCCCGACGTTGAGCCGCTCGCGCAGCTGCTTGCCGGTCTTGAAGAACGGCACGTGCTTCTCCGACACCCGGACCGACTCGCCGGTGCGCGGGTTGCGGCCGATCCGGGCATCGCGGCGCTTGACCGAGAACGCGCCGAATCCGCGCAGCTCCACGCGGTCACCGCGGGCCAGCGCCACGGTGATCTCGTCGAAGATCGCCGTGACGATGCGCTCCACATCCCGATGGTAGAGGTGGGGGTTCTTCTCCGCCAGGCGCAGAATCAGTTCCGATTTGGTCATGCGGCTCTCTCTGCGGTTGCGGCCGGCCCGGAAGCCGCCGCTGCGGCGCCCGCCGTCCGGCGGGCGCGGGATCAGCGCAGGTCAGGGTGCCAAACCGAAACCAGCCCGTCAAGGGTAAGTCGTTCAGAAAACAATGTTTTTTCCAACAGGCCCCGGAGCAGGCCGAGGGTTTCGTCGCGCTCGCCGCGCACCCGCACGGTGCGCATCGGCAGGCCGCGCGGCACGTCGCGGGCCTCTGCCAGCCACGCGCGGGCCTCGGAATCGGCCCCGAGCGCGTCCACCAGCCGGTTTTCGACTGCCTGGCGGCCGGTATAGATGCGCCCGTCGGCGAGCTTCCGTGCGGTTTCGGGGGCCATTCCGCGGCGCTCGATGAGGATATCGAGGAAGTACTGGTACATGTCCATGACCACCGCGCGGGTCGCTGCGCGCCCCTCGTCGGTGAGCGGCTCGAACGGGCTCGGGACCGCCTTGAGCGGGTCGGACTTGATGGCCTCGGCCTCGATGCCGAGCTTGGCGAGCAGGCCGGTCACGTCGGTCGCCTGCAGGATGACGCCGATCGAGCCGGTGACGGTGCCGGAGCGGGCGAAGATGCGGTCGGCGCCGAGCGCGGCCATGTAGCCGCCCGAGGTCGCGACCGTGCCCATCACGGCTACCACCGGCTTGGCCTCGGCGACCTTGCGCAACTGGCGGAACAAGGTCTCGCCGCCCACCACGGTGCCGCCCGGGCTGTTGATGTAGACCACCAGTGCCCGGGTCCGGGAATCGGCCGCGATGCGGTCGAGCGCGCGGTCGCGCGCCGGATCCTCGGTGATGATGCCTTCGACGTTGATGCGCGCGACGTGGTCGCGCGGGATCAGGTCCTGGCCGGGAGCCAGCAGGGCGAGCGCGAGCCCGGCGACGGCGATGATGGCGAGCAGGCGCCATGCGCCCAGCCGGCGCTTGAGCTTGCCGCGGTCGACGATGACGTCGGACGTGAGAGACATGGGGCCGTCTCCGGATGATCCGAACAGGGAAGGGCGGGGAAGGGACGGCGGCCGCGGCCGCCGTCCCGGAACAGACGCGTCCTCAGTTCCCCGACTTGTCGCCGTCCGCGTCCTTGGCGCGCTCGGCGTTGGCGCGGCTGATGGCCGCGCCGAGGATGTCGCCCAGGCTCGCGCCCGAATCCGACGATCCGTACTGCTTCATGGCCTGCTTCTCCTCCTCGATCTCGAGCGCCTTGACCGAGAGGGTGAGGCGGCGCGTGGCGCGGTCCACCTGGGTCACCTTGGCGTCCACCTTCTCGCCCACGGCGAAGCGGTCGGCGCGCTGCTCCGAGCGGTCGCGCGCGAGGTCGCCCTTGCGGATGAAGCCCGAGGCCCCGTCCACCTCGACCTCGAGGCCCTTGTCGGTGACGGCCTTGACGGTGCAGGTGACGACGTCGCCCTTGCCGAGCTCGCCCGCCTTGCCCTCGAACGGATCGGTCTCGAGCTGCTTGATGCCGAGCGAGATGCGCTCCTTCTCGATGTCGACGTCGAGGACCTTCACGCGGGCCATGCCGCCCTTGCTGTAGTCCTGGATCGCCTCCTCGCCGGAACGCTTCCAGTCGAGGTCGGACAGGTGGACCATGCCGTCGATGTCGCCGGGCAGGCCGACGAACAGGCCGAACTCGGTGATGTTCTTGATCTCGCCCTCGAGCTCGGTCCCGGCCGGATACCTGGCCGCGAACTCGTGCCACGGGTTCTCCAGGCATTGTTTGAGGCCGAGCGAGATGCGGCGCTTCTGCGGGTCCACGTCGAGCACCATCACCTCGACCTCCTGGGAGGTGGAGACGATCTTGCCCGGGTGGATGTTCTTCTTGGTCCAGCTCATCTCGGAGACGTGGACCAGCGCCTCGACCCCCGGCTCCAGCTCCACGAAGGCGCCGTAGTCGGTGATGTTGGTGACGCGGCCCTTGAGGCGGGCGCCGACCGGGTACTTGGCGGCGATGCCGTCCCACGGGTCGGCCTCGAGCTGCTTCATGCCGAGGCTGATGCGCTGGTTCTCCGGGTTGAAGCGGATCACCTGCACCTTGACGGTGTCGCCGACGTTCAGCATCTCGCTCGGGTGGTTGATGCGCCGCCACGAGATGTCGGTGATGTGCAGCAGGCCGTCCACGCCGCCGAGGTCGATGAAGGCGCCGTAGTCGGTGATGTTCTTGACCACGCCTTCCAGGATCTGGCCTTCCTTGAGGTTGGCGACCAGCTCGGAGCGGGCCTCGGCGCGGGATTCCTCCAGCACCGCACGCCGCGACACCACGATGTTGCCGCGCGAGCGGTCCATCTTGAGGATGTGGAACTCCTGCGGGTTGCCCATCAGGTGGCCGACGTCGCGGATCGGGCGGATGTCCACCTGGGAGCCCGGCAGGAACGCGACCGCGCCCGACAGGTCCACGGTGAAGCCGCCCTTGACCCGGCCGAAGATCACGCCCTTGACGCGCGCGTTCTGCTTGTAGGCCTCCTCGAGGTGGGTCCAGGCCTCCTCGCGCCGCGCCTTCTCGCGCGACAGCATGGTCTCGCCGTTGCGGTCCTCGTAGCGCTCGAGGAACACCTCGACCACGTCGCCGGGCTTGAGCTCGGCCTTGGCGCCGGGGAGGGCGAATTCCTTGAGGGCGACGCGGCCCGCGGATTTGAGGCCGACGTCGATGACGGCGGCATCGTTCTCGATGCCGATCACGGTGCCCTTGAGCACCGAGCCCTCGGCCGGCCCTTCGCGGCCGAAGGATTCTTCAAGAAGCTGGGCGAAGTCTTCGCCGGTCGCATACGGCGTTTCGGCCGTACCGGCTGTCTGATTGGCCATAGGTTCTCCTAATATGGTCCTTCACGTCCATTCCGCGCCCCCATGGCGCGTCCCGGTTTTGGAAAGGGCCCTCGCGGCACGGCCGCCGCCCCCGAATCGACGCAGGTACTGTGCAGGCGTTCTATCGCGGCACCGCCCGGGAACGCAGAACGGCGTCCACGACCGCGCGGGCGGCCTGGAAGGCACCGTCGGCGTCGAGGCCGGACGTATCCACGAGGTGAGCGTCCTCCGCCCGTCTGAGGGGCGATTCGGCCCGTTCGGTATCGCGGGCGTCGCGCTCACGCATGTCCTGCAAAACGCGGGCTTTTATACTGGGAACGCCCTTCTCCCGCAACTCTTTCAGTCGGCGTCCGGCCCGGATTTCGAGGTCCGCCGTGACATAGAGCTTCACGTCGGCGCGGGGGCAGACGACCGTGCCGATGTCGCGGCCGTCGATCACTGCCCCCGGGGCGCCGTCCGGGGGGCGGGCCGCGAAGTCGCGCTGGAACTGCAGCAACGCGGCCCGCACGGCCGGAAAGGCCGAGATTCTGGAGGCCGCCACGGCGACCTCGTCGCGCCCGAGGGCGGGATCGGCGAGGTCCGCGGCGCGCACGGCCGCCGCCGCGTCGCCCGCGGCCCGGGCGTCGGCCGGGTCGCCGC
>JBJHBM010000023.1:0-37543 GCA_050485485.1 Alphaproteobacteria bacterium
GCGCGGAGCCGCGGGCGCCGACATGGAAGCCGGTGCCGCGGCGCGCGGCGCGGACGCGCCGTTGCCGCCGCCGGGCGCCGCCGGAGACGCCGCCGCGACGCCTTCCGACGCCTCGATCCTCGCCACGATGTCGCCGGGCGGCGGCAGGTTGGCGGCATAGGCGAGGCGCACCAGCACCATCTCGGCCGCCTTCATCGGCTGCGGCGCCGCCTGGACCTCGGCGAGCCCCTTGAGCAGCATCTGCCAGGCCCGGCCCAGCACCGGCATGGACAGGTCCTCGGCCAGGCGCCGGCCGGTGACGCGCTCCGCCTCCGGCACCACGGGGTCGTCGGCAACGGCGGGCGTGATCTTGACGCGGGTGAGCCAGTGGGTGAGCTCCAGCAGGTCGCCGATGACGCTCTCGGCGTCGGCGCCCGCCACATGGCTTTCGCCCATCACGTCGAGAGCACGGGCGATCTCGCCCTTCATCAGCGCCTCGAACAGGTCGAAGACGCGCGTGCGGTCGGCGAGGCCGAGCATCGCGCGCACCGATTCTTCCGCGATCGGCTTGCCCGCCTCGGCTCCCGCCACGGCGCGGTCGAGGATCGAGAGCCCGTCGCGCACCGAGCCGTCGGCGGCACGCGCGATCAGGCGCGCGGCGCCCGGCTCCAGCGCGACGCCTTCCGCCTCGGCGACGCCCGTGAAATGGCGCGCGAGCTCGTCCTCGGGTACCAGGCGCAGGTCGAAGCGCTGACAGCGCGACAGCACCGTCACCGGCACCTTGCGCGATTCGGTGGTGGCGAAGATGAACTTCACGTGCGCGGGCGGCTCCTCCAGCGTCTTCAAGAGCGCGTTGAAGGCGTTGTTGGAGAGCATGTGCACTTCGTCGATGATGTAGACCTTGTAGCGCGCGGTCACGGGACGGTAGCGCACGCCTTCGATCAGCTCGCGGATGTCGTCGACGCCGGTGCGCGACGCCGCGTCCATCTCGATCACGTCGGGATGGCGATCGTCGGCGATGGCGGTGCAGTTGGGGCACACGCCGCAAGGCTCCGGCGTGGGGCCGCCCTTGCCGTCCGGCCCGATGCAGTTGAGGGCGCGCGCGAAGATGCGCGCTGTGGTGGTCTTGCCGACGCCGCGCACGCCGGTGAGCAGCCATGCATGGGCCAGCCGGTCGGTCGCGAGCGCGTTCGACAGGGTGCGCACCACCGCATCCTGGCCGATCAGCTCCGCGAAGGTCTGGGGACGGTACTTGCGCGCCAGCACCTGATAGGGCACGCCGCCGTTGGGCGCATCCTTCCGGTCGGGGGACTTGGCGCTGGTTTCGCTCATGACGTGACGGCGGGGCGGAAGCCCCGGAAAAGCTCCCGAGGTCTGGTGGCGAAGATGGTGGGAGACTGGCAGCGACCCGTACGAAACCCGTTACGGCTGCTTCCTTCCGGATCTGACCGGGTTGGCGGGGAATACGTCCACCGCCAGCCTCCCGAAGCACTATATCAGGATTGGTCCGCACCCGGACAACTGATTCCGGGCGCGGCGCGTCAAAGGCCGGAATCCGCATCCTCCGCGCGAGTGCGCTCGGCGGAGGGCCTGACGTCGCGCACACGCAGATAGAGAGCCACGGCCGCGAGGGCATAGAGCGCAAGCGCGCCGAACAGGACGCGGTAGGCCATCTCCGGCACGCGGGCACCGGGCCCGTCCGAGCCGAACAGACCCATCAGCGCGGCGGCGGCAAACTGGACCATGACCACGCCGAGGAAGGTGCAGAGATTGACGGCCGTGACGCCACGCCCCACCAGATGATCGGGATAATAGGCGCGGCCGAGCGCGATGTTGGTGATGTAGTAGGAACCCACCACGCCGTAGAGCCCGAACAGCAGCGTGACGACCGCCATCGGCGGACGCGGGATCAACGCGAGCAGGGCGAGGATCGCGGCGGCCAGCATCGCCCCGCCGACCACCAGGTACTTGCGCGTGTCGAGCAGACGGTCGAGCGGCCCGTAGGCCAGCAGCCCGGCCACGCTGCCCGCCACCAGCGCCAGCAGCACGTTGCCGCGCGCGACCGCGTCGAGCCCGTGGACGTCGTACAGATAGGGCCCGCCCCAGACGCCGACCAGCGTGATCAGCGTCGGGTAGCCGACGCCCGCCATCAGCATGACGTGCGGCAGGCCCGGCAGGCCCAGGATGGTGGCATAGCCCCGCACCATGTCGCGGACGCTCTCGGGCGCGCGCCGGTGCCACGGATGGCCGGGCGGCGCGTCGCGCACCACCAGCCACACCAGAACGGCGGCGGCGAGGGTAAGACCGCCCGCGACCGCGAAAGCACCGCGCCAGCCGAGCGCGCCCGACAGCCAGGCCATCGGCGTGGCCGCGGCGAACAGGCCGATGGCGGCAGAGCCCGCGATCAGCATGCCGGTGATCTGCGAGAAACGGTCGGGCGGGAACCAGCGCGCCGCCACCACGAGGCCGCCCATCAGGGAGCTCGCGAAACCGACGCCGGTGACGAAGCGCGCCGCGAACAGGGCGCCGAACCCGTCTGCGACGGCGAAGGCGAAGGTGCTGGCGCACGCCACCAGCAGCATCCCGGCAATGGTGACGCGGGCACCGTAGCGGTCGAACAGGAGCCCCGCCGGAATCTGCGCCGCCGCGATGCCGAGGAAGAAGGCCCCCGCCATCGAGCCATAGGCCTCGGGCGTGAGGCGCGCGTCCGCCATGACGTCGGGCGCGACCACCGATAGCGCCGCGCGCATGAACTGGCTCATGGCGATGGCGCCGACGATGGCGGCGAAGATGGCGAGGGAACGTCTCATCGGCGGCGGGCGTTGTGGGCCGGGTGCCGGGCGATCCTAGAGACGTGTCCCCGGCGTAACAAGCCCGGCCGGCCCGCCGCAAGCCGGGTTTTGCCTTGCCCGTCGGGCGGGGCTATCATGCCACCCCCCGCCGACGGCCCGCGAAGGATCCCATGGATACTGCCAGCGACGCGCCCCGATTCGAGCTGACCCGCCTCGACGACGAGAGCGAGGGCGACGACGGCGCGGACGTGATCGCGGGCCTTTCGGCCGCCCGCAAGTCGCTTCCCTGCAAGTACTTCTACGACGCGCGCGGCTCCGAGCTGTTCGAGCGGATCTGCGCGACGCCCGAGTACTATCCGACCCGCACCGAGCGCGCGATCCTGGAGGCCCACGCCGACGAGATCGCCGAAGCCACGGGCGCGGTGGAGCTGGTCGAACTGGGCAGCGGCTCCGCGCGCAAGACCCGCGTGCTTCTGGAAGCCTATTCGGCGCGCCGCCCGGAGGTCCATTTCGCCCCCATCGACGTGTCCGATTCGATGCTGGAGGAAAGCTCGCGCAAGCTGGTGGCGCGCTACGACGACCTGTTCATCCGCGGCATCGCCGGCACCTACGAGAGCGCGCTCGCCGCGCTGCACCCGGCGCCCGAGCCCCAGCGCATGTTCCTGTTCCTGGGCTCCACCATCGGCAATTTCACGGAATCGCAGCGTGCCCGCTTCCTCGCGCGGATCCGCGCGGCGATGGAGCCCGGCGACTGGTTCCTGGTGGGCTTCGACCGCGTCAAGGAGCGCGCGGTGCTGGAGGCGGCCTACAACGACGCCGAGGGGTACACGGCGGCGTTCAACCTTAACATGCTCGCGCACCTGAACGCGCGCTTCCACGGCGACTTCGACGTTTCCCGGTTCCGCCACCTCGCTTTCTTCGACGCGGACAAGAGCCGGATCGAGATGCACCTCGAAAGCGGGCGCGCCCAGACCGCGCGCCTGCGCGACCTCGACCTCGACGCCGGCTTCGAGGCGGGCGAGACCATCCATACCGAGATTTCGCGCAAGTTCGAGCCCGACGACCTCGCGGCCGAGCTGAAGAGCCTCGGCTTCGCGCGGGCCGCCGACTGGTCCGATCCGCGCGGCTGGTTCTCCCTCATGCTGCTGAGGCGCCCCGGTGGCTGAAGCCAATATCTTCTCGGGCGGCGGCATCGACCGCGCAGGCCTTAAGCGCAAGGATGACGCCTGGCTCGCCGGGCTGCTGGCCTCCGCCGAGAGCCGCTTCGTGCTGATGTGGCGCGACCGCAGCTTCGTGCACGCGGACGGCGATGCGCCGGTGATGCTCGCGGTCGAGGAGACGCAGGTGCTGCTCAACGGCGGCACGGCGCCGACGCCGCTCCTGGGTCTGGTGGAGACGCGCGCGGTGTTCTGCGCCGACATCTCCCATATCGAGAACCCCCTGGCCCACCCGGCCCTGCGCGCGCGCGGGACCTTCGTGGACGTGCGCGACGTCGCCGCCCTGATGGGCCGCGCCGAGGCGCAGCTTCTCGCCCATGCGCGCGGGCTGCTGCACTGGCACCGCCGCCACGGCTTCTGCGGCGCCTGCGGTGCGCCGACCGAGGCGCGGGAAGCGGGGCACGTGCGGGTCTGCACCGACCCGGCCTGCGGCATCCACCATTTCCCGCGCACCGACCCCGCCGTCATCATGCTGGTAGTGGACGGCGACCGCTGCCTGCTGGGGCGCCGCCCGGGCCGCGAGAACTTCATGTATTCGACGCTGGCGGGCTTCGTCGAGCCGGGGGAATCGCTCGAAGAAGCGGTGGCGCGCGAGGTGATGGAGGAGACCGGCGTCGCCCTCGCCGAGGTGCGCTACGCCCATTCGCAGCCGTGGCCGTTCCCGTCCAACCTGATGGTCGGCTTCTACGCCGACGCCGCCACCACCGGCATCCGCGTCAACCCCGAGGAGTTGGCCGACGCGCGCTGGTTCGCCCGCGACGAGGTGCGCGCGCTGATGGCGGTGCGCGACCGCGCCGAGGCGGCCAAGGCGGGCGGGTTCCACCTGCCGCGCCCGATCTCGATCGCACGCCGCCTGATCGGCGACTGGATCGAGGGGCGCGCCTGAAGCGGCGCAATCAGCCGAACAGATGGCCCACGTCGAACAGGACGAGGAGGCCGAGCACCACGAACACCCCCGCCGCCGCGGGGCGGATCACGGCAAGCGGAATCTTCCGGGTCGCCGCGTCGCCGAGCAGCACGGCCGGCACGTTGGCGAGCATCATGCCCGCCGTGGTACCGAGCGTCACCACCACGACGCTTTCGAAGCGCGCGGCAAGCGCCACGGTCGCGATCTGCGTCTTATCGCCGATCTCGACCAGGAAGAAGGCGATCAGGGTGGCGACGAAAGCGCCCGCGCGCGACGCCGTGGCGGGGCCTGCGTCGGCCTTGTCGGGAATCAGCACCCAGGCTGCCATGACGATGAAGCCCGCCCCCAGCACCCAGCGCAGCAGGTCGGGGCCGAGCCATGCGGCAACCACGGC
The DNA here is from genome assembly GCA_050485485.1 of Alphaproteobacteria bacterium. Lineage (GTDB taxonomy): Bacteria > Pseudomonadota > Alphaproteobacteria > SMXQ01 > SMXQ01 > WHSO01. Next base: position 5,290 of record JBJHBM010000023.1, read on the forward strand.
GCCGAGCGCGGCGGCGAGCGCGTGGTTGGCGAGCGTCGCGACCAGGATGCCGAGGATGATCGGCACCGCCTGGCGGTAGCGCGCGGCGAGCACGATGGCGAGCAGCTGGGTCTTGTCGCCGATCTCGGCGAGGGCGACGACGCCGGTGGAGACCAGCAGGGCTTCCAGGGAAGGCGGCATGGGCAGGGGCTCCGGGGCGGGCGAGGATACCGATGACCCCGCCGCGCCGCCCGTCCAAGGAGCGCGGCAAGGTCAAAGGTCTCGCCAAGCTTGGCCGGATGCGCCATGGGCGTGGGAGCCTGCGCGGCCCGGCCCAAGTCTGTTGACGCATCCCCCGCTGAAGGCGCGGGCAGCTACTCCCCAATGACGCAAGAGATATAGGCGCGGGCGTCGGCGCGCGCAACCGTCCCGTTCGGGCCGCTCAGCCGCCGTTGGCGGCCGCGGCCCTGCGGAAGGGATGCTGCGGGAAGGTGCCGAGAATCCGGATGCGCTCGGAATAGAAGCGCAGCTCCTCGAACGCGAGCGCGAGCAGGCGGTCGTCGGGATGGCCTTCCACCTCGGCGTAGAACTCGGTCGAGGCGAAGTTGCCGTTGACCATGTAGCTCTCGAGCTTGGTCATGTTGACGCCGTTGGTAGCGAAGCCGCCGAGCGCCTTGTAGAGCGCCGCCGGGATGTTGCGCACCCGGAACAGGAACGCCGTCATCATCGGACCGTTGCCGGCCCCGGGATCGACCGCGTCGTGTGCCAGGATCACGAAGCGGGTGGTGTTATGGGCGGCGTCCTCGATGTTGGCCGCGAGCGCGTCGAGGCCGTAGATCTCCGCTGCCAGCGAGGAGGCGATGGCGGCGACCCTGGGATCGCCCTTCTCCGCCACCTCGCGCGCGGCCCCGGCGGTGTCGGCGTGCACCACCGGCCGCAGCCCGTGGGCGGCGATGAACCTGCGGCACTGGCTGAGCGCGTGGACGTGGCTGCGCACCACCTCGAGTCCGGCGAGGGTGGCGCCGCGCGGCGCGAGCAGGCAGTGCTCGACCCGCTGGAAATGCTCGGCGACGATATGGAGCCGGGTATGGGGGATGAGCTGGTGGATGTCGGCCACGCGGCCCGCCACCGAATTCTCGATCGGAATCATCGCGAGCCGCGCCGTGCGCTGCTCTACCGCGGCGAAGGCTTCCTCGAAGGTGACGCAGGGGCGCGTCGTCATGCCGGGATAGACTTGGCGACAAGCGAGGTCGGAATAGGCGCCCGCATAGCCCTGGAACACGATGGTCTCGTCGGGGGCGGCGCCGGAGGCTGTTTCGGTGCGGTCGGTCACGGGTGGCTCGGCTGCGCTGGTGCCGCGAGCAGCGCGCGCGCCCGCTCAAGGTCGCGCGGAGTATCGACACCCAGGGGAACCGTGTCAACGAAGGCGACCTCGATCCGCATGCCGGCCTCGAGGGCGCGGAGCTGCTCGAGCCGCTCGCGCCGCTCCAGCGGGCTCGGCGGCAGCGCCACGAAGCGCTCGAGGCCGGTCCGGCGCCAGGCGTAGAGGCCGATGTGGTGCAACAGCGGCCCGTCCCCCGTCGGCACGGTGGCGCGGGAGAAATAGAGGGCGCGGCCGTGATCGGCCCCTTCCGGCGCGGCCACCACCGCCTTCACCACGTTGGGGTCGGCGCGCTCGCGGGCCTCGACGATGGGGGCGGCGAGCGTGCCGATGTCCACCGCCGGGTCGGCCAGCAGCGCGAGCGCGCGGCGCGGCAACGCCGGATCGAGCGTCGGCAGGTCGCCCTGGAGATTGACCACCGCGTCGTGGCGCCGGCCGGGATCGAGCACCGCGAGCGCTTCGTCGATGCGGTCGGAGCCCGAGGGATGGTCGGGACGCGTGAGGACCGCGCGCCCGCCGGCCCGCTCGACGGCGGCGGCGATCTCGGGCTCCGCCGCGCACACGGCCACCGGCCCGATGTCCGCCTCGAGCGCGCGCCGCCACACCTGCACGATCATCGGCACGCCGCCGATCTCGGCGAGCGGCTTGCCCGGCAGGCGCGTCGAGGCCATGCGCGCAGGGATCAGCACGATGGGATTGACGGCGGGTGCGGTCATCATCGGACGGCAGTCGTGCGGGCGGGCGAAAATCCCCGTTTTTTCAGCATGCTCGGCAGCTTAGACCGGGCGCGGCAAGGGGCGCCAGCCGAAAGCGCGACGCGGCCCGCGCGCCGCCCAATCCGGGTTGGACAGCAACGGTCCGAGACGTTACATTCCCGGCGCGATGCGCGCCCCCGGGCCGCGCGGGGCACAGGATTTCAGACCGGAGCAGTGCATGTCCGCATTCGAGTGGAACAAGGTCATCGGCGCCGTCCTCGTGGCGCTTCTCGTCATCAAGGTTGCCGACATCGGCGGCAACATGATCATCCACGCAAAGATTCCCGAGCAGCATGCCTTCCCGATCGCCGGCGTGGAGCGCGCGCCGACCGACGGCGCGCCCGGCCCGGCCGAGGTCCAGATCGCCGACATCAAGCCGATGCTCGCCGACGCCAGCGTGGAGAGGGGCCAGCAGGCGGCGCGCCGCTGCGCCGTGTGCCACACCTTCGAGAAGGGCGGCCCCAACAAGATCGGCCCGAACCTCTACGGCATCGTCGGCGACGAGATCGGCCACGGCCGCGAAGGCTTCAACTTCTCCGCCGCGCTCAGGAACATGGACGGCACCTGGGACTACGACAAGCTCAACGAGTTCCTATTCAACCCGCGCGCCTTCGCGCCCGGCAACAGGATGGCGTTCGCCGGCGTCAGGGACGACGCCGAACGTGCCGCCCTGATCGCCTACATGCGCAGCCTCGCGGACAGCCCGGCGCCGCTGCCCTGAACGGCGACGCGCCCGACACCTGGCTCGCGCTCGCCAATGCCTGCGCCGACGCCGCCGGGCGGGTTCTCGCGCGCTACTTCCGCCGTCCGCTCGACGTCGAAGCCAAGACCGACCTGACCCCCGTCACGGCCGCCGACCGCGAGGCCGAAGCCGCGATGCGCGCGCTGATCCGCGAGGCGGCGCCCGATCACGGCATCTACGGCGAGGAGATGGGCATCCACAACGCCGACGCCGAGTTCGTGTGGGTGCTCGATCCCATCGACGGCACCAAGTCGTTCATCACCGGCAAGCCCACCTTCGGCACACTGGTGGCGCTGGCGCGGCGCGGCGTCCCGATCCTCGGCATCATCGACCAGCCGATCACACGCGAGCGCTGGGTGGGCACGGCAGGCCGGCCGACCACGTTCAACGGCGCATCGGTGCGCACCCGCGCCTGCGGCGGGTTCGACGCCGCGATCCTCTACACCACCAGCCCCTACCTGTTCCCGGACGACGACGCGCCCGCGTTCCACGCCCTGCGCGGCCGGGTGCGTCACACGCTCTTCGGCGGCGACTGCTATTCCTACGGCCTGCTCGCCTCCGGGTTCGCGGACCTCGTTGTCGAAGCCGCCCTCAAGCCTTACGATTACGCCGCACTGGTGCCCGTCGTGGAGGGCGCAGGCGGCACGATCACGGACTGGGACGGCAGGCCTCTCACGCTCGCTTCCGACGGCCGGGTCGCCGCCGCCGGCGATTCCCGGCTCCACGCCGCGGCGATCGAAGTCCTTCGCCCGAGCTGACGGAGAGTCATGACGCGTCCCATCCCGAGCCTGCTCGCCGCCTGGGCCGTCGTCGTTCTCTCGCTGGCGCCGGCGGCGCGGACCCAGGACGCGGTGCCGGTAGGCGCCATGTCCGCGCCCCCCGCCCATGCCATCGCCATGCATGGCGATCTCAAGTACGGGGCCGACTTCAGGCATTTCGACTACGTCAACCCGAACGCTCCCAAGGGCGGCACGGTGCGGCTCGCGGGTTTCCGCACCTTCGACACCCTCAACCCGTTCACGCTGCGCGGCGTGCCGGGCGCGGGCTCGACCCTGCCGTTCGACACGCTGATGACGGCCTCGGCGGACGAGCCCTTCTCCGAATACGGGCTGCTCGCCGAGAGCGTGGAGACGCCCCCGGACCGCTCCTGGGTGGTGTTCAACCTGCGCCGCGAGGCGCGCTTCCACGACGGCCGCCCCGTCACCGCCGAGGACGTGGTCTGGACCTTCAACACCCTGATCGAGAAGGGCCACCCGCGGTTCCGGTTCTATTACGGCGGCGTCGACCGGGCCGTCGCGGAGGGCATGCACCGGGTCCGCTTCACCTTCAAGCCCGGCCTCAACCGCGAGCTGCCGCTGATCCTCGGCCAATTGCCGGTGCTCGCGAAGCATCACTGGGAGGAGCGCGACTTCGAGCGCACCTCCCTGGTCGCGCCGCTCGGCAGCGGCCCCTACCGGGTGGCGGGGGTCGAGCCCAACCGCTCGATCACCTACGAGCGCGTCCCCGACTACTGGGCCCGCGACCTGCCGGTGAACGTGGGCCGACATAACTTCGACCGCATCCGCTACGACTACTACCGCGACGAGACCGTGGCGGTGGAGGCGCTCAAGGCGGGTGCCTTCGACTTCCGGGCCGAGAACGTGGCGCGCTTCTGGGCCTCGGCCTACGACGTGCCGGCGGCGCGGCGCGGCTTCCTGCGCAAGGAATTCATCGGCCACGGCCAGCCCACCGGGATGCAGGGCTTCGTCTTCAACACGCGCCGGCCGATTTTCTCTGACCGCCGTGTACGCCGGGCCCTGGCCTATGCCTTCGACTACGAATGGACCAACCGGGTGCTGTTCCACGGCGCCTACGCCCGCACCGCCAGCTACTTCTCGAACTCGGAGCTCGCCGCGACCGGCCTGCCCGGCCCGGGCGAGCTCAAACTGCTCGAGCCGTTCCGCGACCGGCTCCCGGAGGAGGTGTTCGCGCGGCCCTACGAGCCCCCCGCCACCGACGGCACCCATGAAGGGCTGCGCGCCAACCTGCTCAAGGGCCTCGCGCTGCTGGACGAAGCCGGCTGGGAGGTGCGCGAGGGTCGGCTGGTCAACCGCGAAACCGGGCAGCCGATGCGGTTCGAGATCCTGCTCGACAGCCCGAGCTTCGAGCGCATCGTGCTGCCCTTCATCGGCAACCTGCGGCGTCTCGGCGTGGAGGCGACCGTGCGCACCGTGGATGCCTCCCAGTACATCAACCGGCGCCGCAACTTCGACTTCGACATGATGGTGCACGTCTGGGGCCAGTCGCTCTCGCCCGGCAACGAGCAATACGACTACTGGTCGAGCGAGACCGCCAAGGTGCCGGGCAGCTTCAATCTCGCCGGCATCGGCGATCCGGTGGTGGACGGCATGATCGAAGCCGTGATCCGGGCCGACGACCGCGAGAGCCTGGTGACGGCGACGCGCGCGCTCGACCGCGTGCTGCTGTGGGGCCATTATGTGATCCCGCAGTGGCACATCACCGGCTCGCGGCTGGTATTCTGGAACAAGTTCGGCTACCCCGAGACGGCCCCCGTGCAGGGCTACCAGTTCGACACCTGGTGGGTGGACCCGGCGCGCGACGCGGCGCTGGCCGCGCGCCAGGCCGAGGTGGTGGCGGAGGGCCTCGCCGAGGAGGCCGCCGAGGCCGAACGCGAGAAGGCCGCCGGCCTCCCGTGGGGCTGGATCGCCGCCGCCGGCGCGATCGCCATTGCGCTCGTCCTCCTGCTGCGCCGCCGCCGGAAGGTCGCCCCATGATCGCCTACATCGTCCGCCGCCTCGGCCTGATCGTCCCGACCCTGTTCGGGATCATGGTGCTCAACTTCGTGATCGTGCAGTTCGCCCCGGGCGGCCCGGTGGAGCAGCTCGTGGCCCAGCTCACCGGCGTCTCCACCGACGCCACCGCCCGGGTCGGCGGCGTGCAGCGCGAGGTCGGCCCGGCGGCCGGGACCGGCGAGTTCGCCTACCGCGGGGGCCGCGGCCTCGAACCCGAGATGATCGCCCAGATCGAAAAGCTCTACGGCTTCGACAAGCCGGCCCACGAGCGCTTCTTCCAGATGATGGGCAACTACCTGCGCTTCGACTTCGGCACCAGCTTCTTCCGCGACACGCGGGTGGTGGACCTGGTGCTCGAGAAGATGCCGGTTTCTATCTCGCTCGGCCTGTGGTCCACGCTCATCATCTATCTCATCAGCATCCCGCTCGGCGTGCGCAAGGCGGTGCGCGACGGCACGCCTTTCGACTTCTGGACATCGACCGCGGTGATCGTCGGCTACGCCATCCCGGGCTTCATGTTCGCGGTGCTGCTGATCGTGGTGTTCGCGGGCGGCAGCTATCTCAACTGGTTCCCGCTGCGCGGGCTGGTCTCGGCCAACTGGGCCGACCTGCCGCTGCACGAGAAGATCCTCGACTACTTCTGGCATCTGGCACTGCCGGTGACGGCGCTGGTGATCGGGGGCTTCGCGACCCTCACCATGCTGACCAAGAACATGTTCCTCGAGGAGATCCGCAAGCAGTACGTCATCACGGCGCGCGCCAAGGGCCTGACCGAGCGCCGCGTGCTCTACGGCCATGTGTTCCGCAACGCCATGCTGATCCCGATCGCGGCCTTCCCGCAGGCGATGATCGAGATTTTCTTCACCGGCTCCCTGTTGATCGAAACCATCTTCTCGCTCGACGGCCTCGGCCTGCTCGGCTTCGAATCAGTCATCAACCGCGATTATCCCGTGGTGTTCGCGACGCTGTTCGTGTTCAGCCTGCTCGGCCTGTTCATGAACCTGATCCGGGACCTCGCCTACGTCGCGATCGACCCGCGCATCACCTTCGAGAGGGCGCCATGACCGCTGCCGCCGCGACCGCCCGCGCGCCCGGCGACGACCGGATCCTCGGCCTGCGCGTGACCCCCCTCACGCGACGGCGCCTCGACAACTTCCGCGCCAACCGTCGCGGCTTCATATCGCTCTGGGTCTTTCTGGCGCTGTTCGTCGCCAGCCTGTTCGCGGAATTCCTCGCCAACGACAAGCCGATCCTGGTGCAGTTCGAAGGCGGCTACTACATGCCGATCTTCACGATGTATCCGGAAACCGCCTTCGGCGGCGAGTTCCCGACCGAGGCGGACTACCGCGACCCGGTCCTGGTGCAGAAGATCGAAGCCGGTGGCTGGATGCTGCGCGCACCGATTCCCTGGCACCATCAGACCGTGGACTACCAGCTCGGCGTGCCGGCGCCGGCGCCGCCCAGCGCGCGCCACTGGCTCGGCACCGACGACCAGGGCCGCGACCTGCTCGCCCGGCTGATCTACGGCTTCCGCATCTCGGTCCTGTTCGGGCTGCTGCTGACGTTCTTCTCCTCGATCATCGGCATCGCGGCGGGCGCCCTGCAGGGCTATTTCGGCGGATGGGTGGATCTCGGCTTCCAACGGTTCATGGAAATCTGGTCGGGGATGCCGACGCTCTACATGCTCATCATCCTCGCCTCATTCGTCGAGCCCAACTTCTGGTGGCTGCTCGGCATCCTGCTGCTGTTCGGCTGGATGTCTCTGGTCTCCGTGGTCCGCGCGGAGTTTCTGCGCGTACGCCAGCTCGATTACGTACGGGCGGCACGGGCGCTGGGGGTTTCCAATGTCGTGGTGATGTTCCGCCACATCCTGCCGAATGCGATGGTGGCGGCACTCACGCTGCTGCCGTTCGTGCTCAATGGCTCGATCACGGCGCTCACCTCGCTCGATTTCCTGGGCCTCGGCCTGCCGCCGGGCTCGGCTTCGCTGGGCGAGATTCTCTCCCAGGGCAAGAACAACCTGCAGGCGCCGTGGATCGGGCTCTCCGGCTTCTTCACGCTGGCCGTGATGCTGAGCCTGCTGATCTTCGTCGGCGAAGCGGTGCGCGACGCCTTCGACCCGCGCAAGACGTTCCGGTGACGGCGATGGCGGACGGCGCGACCCTCCTGGACGTGCGCGACCTTTCGGTCCGCTTCGGCACCGGAGCCGACGCGACCGACGCCGTGCGCGGCGCGAGCTTCACCATCGGGCGCGGCGAGACCGTGGCGCTGGTGGGAGAATCCGGCTCCGGCAAATCGGTGACGGCGCTTTCGGTCATGCAGCTCCTGCCCTACCCCGCGGCGAGTCACCCGACCGGCTCGATCCACCTCGACGGGCAGGAGCTCGTCGGCGCGCCCGAGGGAATCATGTCCGAGGTGCGCGGCGGGCGCGTGGCGATGGTGTTCCAGGAGCCGATGACATCCCTCAACCCGCTCCACACCATCGAGCGCCAGGTTGCCGAGACCCTGATCCTGCACAAGCGGCTGACGCGCGACGCAGCGCGCGCACGGGTGCTGGAGCTGCTGCGAATGGTCGGACTGCGCGAGGCGGACAAGCGGCTCAACGCCTATCCGCACCAACTGTCCGGCGGACAGCGCCAGCGCGTGATGATCGCCATGGCGCTCGCCAACGAGCCCGATCTTCTGATCGCGGACGAGCCCACCACGGCGCTCGACGTCACCATCCAGGCGCAGATTCTCGCGCTGCTGAAGGACCTGCAGAAGAAGATGAACATGGCGATGCTGCTGATCACCCACGATCTCGGCATCGTCCGCCACATGGCGGACAAGGTCTGCGTCATGACGAAGGGCGAGATCGTCGAACAGGGCCCGACCGCCCGCGTGTTCGAGATTCCCGCCCACGCCTATACCCGCAGGTTGCTTGCGGCCGAGCCCAAGGGCCAGCCCGCGCGCGACGCCCGCGCCGCGCCGGTCGTCATGGAAGCGCGCGACGTGAAGGTGTGGTTCCCGATCAAGCGAGGCATCCTGATGCGCACCCGCGACCACGTGAAGGCGGTGGACGGAATCTCCGTGACGCTCCGCGCGGGCCGCACCCTCGGCGTGGTCGGCGAATCGGGCTCGGGGAAGACCACGCTCGGCCTCGCGTTGTTGCGTCTCGAAAAAAGCGCCGGCGAGATCGCGTTCGAGGGCATGCCGCTCCAGGCCCTCGGCGAGACGCGCGTGCGGCCGCTCCGCAGTCGGATGCAGATCGTGTTCCAGGACCCCTATTCCGCGCTGAGCCCGCGCATGACCGTGGGACAGATCGTGGGCGAGGGCCTCGGCGTCCACGGCATCGGCCAGGACGAGGCGGCGCGCACGGCGATGATCGCAGAAGTGCTGGAAGAGGTCGGGATCGACCCCGGCGCCCGCCATCGCTTCCCGCACGAGTTTTCGGGCGGGCAGCGCCAGCGCATCTCGATCGCGCGCGCGCTCGTGCTGCGCCCGCGCCTGATCGTGCTCGACGAGCCCACTTCGGCGCTCGATATGTCGGTGCAGGCACAGATCGTGGACCTGCTGCGTGCCCTGCAGGACCGCCACGGCCTCGCCTATATGTTCATCAGCCATGACCTCAAGGTGGTGCGCGCGCTCGCCGACGAGATTCTCGTCGTCAAGGACGGCAAGGCCGTGGAATACGGCCTTGCCGCCGAGGTCTTCGCGACGCCGCGCACGGCCTACACGCGCGCGTTGATGGCGGCCGCCTTCGACCTGAAGGTGGCGGAGATCGACGTCATCCGCCAATAGCGCCGGCACGGCGAGGAAGGATCCGAGCCTTGGCCATCCTGTTCCTGTCCGACGCCGACCGCACCGGGGAATGGGCCGCCGCCCTGGCGCGCGAGCTGCCCGGCGAGGAGGTTCTGGTCGGGCGCACCGCGGCCGTGGCGCGTGCCGAGGACATCGCGTTCGCGGTGGTATGGCAGCCGCCGCCGGGGCTGCTCGCGACTCTGCCGCGCCTCCAGGCGATCTTCTCGCTCGGCGCGGGCGTCGATCACGTCCTCGTCGATCCGGACCTGCCGCGGGACGTGCCCGTGGTGCGCCTGATCGACCCCGCCCTGACCGCACAGATGGCCGAATGGGTGGCCATGAACGTCCTGCGCCATCACCGCCTGATGCCGACCTATGCCGCGCAGCAGGCGCGGAGCTACTGGAAGCGCCATGACGTGCCGCTTGCCGCCGACCGGCCGGTCGGCCTCATGGGACTCGGGGAGCTCGGCCGCGCGGCGGCACGGGCGCTCGCCGTGTTCGGCTTCCCGCTCGCCGCCTGGGTCCGTCGCCCGCGCGCGTGGGACGGCGGACCCGTGTTCGCGGGACCGGAGGAACTGCAACCGTTCCTCATGCGCTCCGAGATCGTAGTGTGCCTGCTGCCCCTGACCCCCGCGACGCGCGGCATCCTCGATGCACGCGCCTTCGCCCGTTTGCCGCAGGGCGCGGCCGTGATCAATGCCGCGCGCGGCGGGCATGTGGCTGCGGCCGACCTGGTCGCGGCGCTCGATTCGGGGCACCTCTCCGGGGCCACCCTCGACGTCTTCGAAACCGAGCCCCTGCCCGCCGACGACCCGCTGTGGCGCCACCCCCGCGTCACCATCACGCCCCATGCCGCGGCCATTACCCTCGCGGACACGGCGGCCCGCGAGATCGCCGCGAATATCGCGCGATTCCGCGCAGGCAGGCCCATGCTGGGCATTGTGGACCGTGCCCTGGGCTACTGAACCCTGCGCCCCGGAGCCCGCGTCCTGCGCATAACACCGATGCGCTCAAGTAATGGATAAGGCTTGGTCTTCGGTTGAATTGAGCGCCATCCAGTTTATGTTAATAAATGCGAGTTAAGTTCAAAATCGCGAGAGGTCCCGACGGCGCCGATTCGAAGGTGCCGGATGGCCATATGAAGAACGCAGCCGCACAAGCGGGCACGACAACATCGCACGACGGGAAGCTGGAGCGGACGGGGACGGGAACGTCAACGTAACGCTCTGGTCCGTGTCGATCTCCTTCCGGAGTGACGGGATCGGAAGGAGGTCGAGATGAGATCGCTGCTGAGCCTTTTGCTGCTGCCCGCCCTGCTGGCCTTCGCGCCGGCCCCCGCGCAGGCCGTGGACGAGCAGACCTGTCTCGACCGCGCCGAGATGGTGACGACCCTGCTCGACAAGTACGGCGAGCAGCTCGCCGAGGTCCACGAGATCAAGGGCGAGGGCCTGATCGAGTTCCACGTCTCCCCCGACAACGGCAACTGGACGGTGCTGCTGACCAAGGCGGGCACGAGCTGCGTGCTCGCCGCCGGTACCGGCATGAAGGCCGACAACTACGCCTTCCTCGATCCGGGCCTCGAAATCTGATGCCCGCCGTTCGACCATGACCGCATGAAAAGGGCGGCCCCGGCAACGGGAGCCGCCCTTTCTCTTTTGGCCGGACGTGCCGGACGTGCTAGCGCCGGGTCGCGACGTGGTGCGCGATCAGGCGGAACACCGCCCGCATGCCCTGGGCCTCGCCGCCCTCGGGCCGGCCCGGGCGCGCGGAGTCGTTCCAGCCCATGAAGTCGAGATGGACCCAGGGCGTGCCCGGTGTCACGAACTCCTGCAGGAACAACGCGGCGGTAATCGCGCCGCCGTAGGGACCCGACGAGACGTTGTTGATGTCCGCGATCTTGCTCGCGAGCTTCTCGCGATAGGGCCGCCACAGCGGCAGACGCCACAACGGGTCGCCGGACTCGGCCGCCGTCTCCAGCAGGCGGCCGGCCAGACGGTCCTCGTTGCAGAACAACGCCGGCAGGCCGGTGCCGAGTGCCACGCGCGCAGCACCGGTGAGTGTCGCGAAATCGATCAGCAGGTCGCAGCCCTCGCGACAGGCCTCGGCGATGGCGTCGGCGAGCACGATGCGGCCCTCGGCATCGGTATCGCCCACCTCCACGGTGATGCCCTTGCGGGTCGGCACCACGTCGAGCGGATGATAGGCGTTGCCCGCGACCGCGTTCTCGACCGCCGGGATCAGCACCCTGAGCCGCACGCCGAGCTTGGCAGCCATGATCATGCGGGCGAGGCCGAGCGCCTGGGCGCCACCGCCCATGTCCTTCTTCATCAGCTTCATGCCGGCCGGCGGCTTGAGATCGAGCCCACCCGTGTCGAAGCAGACGCCCTTCCCGCAGATGGTGACACGGGGCAACCCGCCCTTGCGCCCGCGCGGCCGCCACGTGAGATCGATCAGGCGCGGCGCCTTGGCGGCGGCGCGCCCGACCGCGTGGATGGCCGGGTAGTTCTTCGCCAGGAGCTGCGCGCCGGTCGTCACCTGCAGGCGCGCGCCGAACTCGCGGGCGAGGCCGCGCGCCGCCTGCGCCAGCTCGGGCGGACCCATGTCGCCCGCGGGCGTGTTGATCAGGTCGCGCACCAGGAAGGTGGCGAGGGCCGCGCTCTCGACCGCGGCGCGGTCGGCGCGCGCGGGCCATACCAGCCGCGCGGGCATGCGGTCGGGCTTGCGGTAGCGCTCGAAACGGTAGCTGCCGAACGCCCAGCCCAGCGCCGCATCGTTGGCGAGCCGGCCATCGGCGCGGCCGGCGAGCGCGTAGCTGCCCGGCGGCAGGCGCGCGGGACAGGCGGCGAAGGCCCAGACGGCACCGTCCTCGAGCGGGTATTCGTCGGCACCGTGGTCGGGCAGCCCGAGGAATGCGCGCGCGAGCCGGCCGTCCGCATCGGCAAGCAGGCACGTCTCTCCGGCGCGGGCCTCGAACCCGCTCGCGCGCAACCATGCGCCCACCCGCGACGGCTCCGAAGCGAGCAGTTTCGCGAGATCGCGCCTCCGCACGGCGGTCAGGGGAACGGTGGACTTTTCGGCGCGCGTCACGAGCGCAGGGAGCGACATGGCCCGGACCTCCTCGGGTTTCGGCAGGCGGCGGGGCAGGATGGCGCGAACCTCGCCGCTTGAAAAGGCCCTCGCGACGGAAAAAGCCCACAGGCCCGGCGCTTGCAGGCGGCGCGCCGCTCGCGTATCAGGGGAGCGACAAGCAGGGGAAACAGCATGTCCGAACCCGTCCTCGCCCTCGCCAACAAGGCCTATTCGTCCTGGTCGCTGCGCGCCTGGCTCGCCGTCAAGCTCACCGGCGTCACCTTCGGCGAGGTGGTGATCCCGCTGCGCGAGCCGAATACCCGCACCGAGATCCTCAAGTATTCCCCTTCGGCCAAATGCCCGGCGCTGGTAGACGGCGAGGTGACGGTATGGGAATCGCTCGCCATCATCGAGTACCTGGCCGAGAAGCACCCGAACGCGCCACTGTGGCCGCGGGAATCGCCCGCGCGGGCGCATGCGCGGGCGATCGCCGCGGAGATACACGCGGGCTTCATCCCGCTGCGGCGCGCCCTGCCCATGAACCTGCGCCATCGCATCCCCGCGCCCGCCATCGACGACGCGGTGCAGGCCGACATCAACCGGATCGAGGCGATCTGGCGCGAGGCGCGGCGGCGCTTCGGCGGGACGATGGGCAAGGGGCCCTTCCTGTTCGGCGGGTTTTCGGGCGCCGATGCCATGTACGCTCCGGTGGCGGCCCGGTTCGACACGTACGGGATCGGCCTCGCGGAACAGTCCCAGGCCTACGTCGCGGCGGTGATGGGGCATCCGCTGATGGCGGAATGGATCGAGGCGGCGCGCAAGGAGCCCTGGATCATTCCCGAGTTCGAGCTGGATTCGAACGCCTGAGCCCGCTCAGGGAAGCGCGCTTTCCTCCTGGATGATCTTCTGCTCCCGGTAATAGCGCAGCGCGCCCGGATGCAGCGGTACCACGAGGCCTTCGAGCGCGCGCTCCCGCCGCACCTGGGCGGCGGCGGGCACGCTCTGGTCGAGCAGGCGCTGCGTGCTCGGGTGCCACAGGGCGCGCGTGATGCCGTAGACGATCTCCGGGGCCACCTTCTCGGACACCAGCCACTGGGCGCCGACTGCGAGCGTGTCGGCCGCCGCCACGTCGCGGTAGATGCCCGCCGGCACGCGCACGGACGCCATGAAGGGGTTGCGCGCGCGGATGTCCTCGGCCGCCTTGCCGTCCAGCTGCAACAGGCGGATCGGAACGTCGCGCGCGAGGCGCTGGATCATGGGGACAGGGTAGCCGCCGACGAAGAAGAAGGCGTCGAGCGCCCCGCTCCGAATCCGGTCCGAGGCCGGGCCGATCTGGGAGTTGACCTGCCGCAAGTCCGCGGGCGCGAGGCCATGGGCCTCGAGTACCATCAGCGCCACCGTGCGCGTCCCCGACCCCGCGAGATCGAGCGAGACCCGCTGGCCGCGCAGCTGGGACACGTCCCGGATCGGGCCGTCGCGCCGCACCACCACGTGGACCGCTTCGGGATAGAGGTTGGCGATGGCACGCAGGCCCGTCATCGGCATCTCGGACGCGAACGGCCCTTCTCCGCGGTAGGCGAAGGCCGCGATGTCCGCCTGCACCAGCCCCGATTCGATGGCCCCCTGGGCGACGGCGCGCGCGTTGGCGACCGAGCCGAGGGTCGCCTGCGCCACGGCGATGAGGCCGGGAACGCCGCAGCTTCCACCCGCTTCGCAGGGGCGCGAGCCTTGTGGATTGGAGATGACGTTGGCCAGCAGCCCGCCGACCGGGAAATAGACGCCCGAGATCGAGCCCGTGCCGATGCGGAAGAAACGCGTTTCCTGGGCATCGGCCGGACCCGCCGCAAACGCCGCGGCGAGGGCCGCGCACAACGCCGCGGCAAGCGTCACTGCCTGGAACCTGGAGGCCCGCATCCGTCTCTCGGCAAAGTAAATCCGTCGGACATCATCCCTAACGCAACCGTTATCGGGGGTAAACCGCTATCGGCGGCAATCCGCGATTCCACGGGGTTCCGGCGCGACGGCCCCCGGCACGCGCTGGCACCGCTTGCAATTACGGCTTGCGGGCCGCACAGTTAGACGTTTGCGGGCGACCCGCCCGCCTTCGTCGCGTCCGTCGCGCCAGCCGCCGCTAGGCGGGGGGCCGCCCCACTCAGGACACAGTCCGGGAGAGCGTGCCGCATGATCCACGACAAGGCCCCGACGCCATCCCCGTACCGCGCCCTGCGGCGCATCGCCAGGGTCGCGGCCGCGCTGGCCCTGCTGGCGACCGGCGGGCTCGGCGTGGTGCTGGCCCAGGATGCCCCGAAGGACGCGCCCAAAGACGCGCCGAAGGAAGCCGCCGCCGCGGGCCGGACCGCGCTGGTGCTGACGCTGGACGGCGCGATCGGCCCAGCCACGTCGGACTACGTCGGACGCGGCATCGCACGCGCCGCCGAGCAGGGCGCGGCGCTGGTGGTGCTCAGCATGGACACGCCGGGCGGGCTCGACACCTCGATGCGCGAGATCATCCGCGCCATCATGAGCTCGCCGGTGCCGGTCGCGACCTTCGTGACCCCGTCCGGCGCCCGTGCGGCCAGCGCCGGCACCTACATCCTCTATGCGAGCCATGTCGCCGCCATGTCGCCCGGCACCAATCTCGGCGCCGCCACGCCGGTCCAGATCACGGGCGGGCGCCCGCCCGGCACGGCGCCCGACGACCGCGACGACAAGGCCAAGGACCGCCGCAAGAAGGACGACGGCAAGGGCGAGGACGACGGGGCCGCGGAGAAGGGTGAGGCGCCCGCCAGCGCCATGGAGGCGAAGGCAATCAACGACGCGGTCGCCTACATCCGCTCGCTCGCCACCCTGCGCGGGCGCAACGCCGACTGGGCCGAGAAGGCGGTGCGCGAGGCCGCGAGCCTCGCCGCCGACGAGGCACTCAAGCAGAACGTCATCGACATCATGGCGAGCGGGCTCGACGACCTGCTGCGTCAGGCCCACGGCCGCACGGTCAAGGTGGGGCCCACCAACGCCGAGCTGACGCTCGACACCGAGGGGCTCGTGATCGAGCGGGTCGATCCCAACTGGCGCACCCAACTGCTGGCCGCCATCACCAACCCCAACGTCGCGCTGATCCTGATGATGATCGGCATCTACGGCCTGATCTTCGAGTTCATGAACCCGGGCTCGCTCTATCCCGGCACCATCGGAGCAATCTGCCTGCTGATCGGCCTCTACGCGCTCGCCGCGCTGCCGGTGAACTACGCCGGCGCCGCCCTGATGGTGCTGGGCCTCGTGCTGATGGTGGCGGAGGCGTTCTCGCCGTCGTTCGGGGCGCTCGGCCTCGGCGGCGCCATCGCCTTCGTGATCGGCGCGGCCATCCTGATCGACACCGACGCGCCGGGCTTCGAGCTGTCGTGGCCGGTGATCGGCGGCGTCGCGGCCACCAGCCTCGGCTTCACGTTCCTGGCGGCGCAGCTGTTCCTGACCTCGCGCCGGCGCCGGGTGGTGAGCGGCCAGGAATACATGATCGACGCCCCCGCCCGCGTGCTGGACTGGAACGGTGCGCGCGGGCGCGTGTTCGTCCGCGGCGAGCGCTGGAACGCGGTGTCCGACGCTCCGCTCGCGCCCGGCCAGGAGGTGCGGGTGGTGGGGTTGAGCGGACTTACCCTGAACGTCGCCCCCGACGACAAGAAAGACGGCTAGAACCAGAAGAGGACTCCCACATGCTCGGAGAATTTGCCTTCTACATACCGATTGCCATCCTCATCGTCGCGTTCCTGGCAGCGGCGATCAGGATCCTGCGCGAATACGAGCGCGGCGTGATGTTCACACTCGGGCGCTTCACCGGCGTCAAGGGACCCGGGCTCATCATCGTCATCCCGCTGATCCAGCAGATGGTGCGCGTGGACCAGCGCACGCTGGTGCTCGACGTACCGACCCAGGACGTGATCTCCCAGGACAACGTCTCGGTGAAGGTGAACGCGGTGATCTATTTCCGCGTCCTCGACGCGGAGCGCGCCGTGATCCAGGTCGAAGACTACATGCAGGCCACCAGCCAGCTCGCCCAGACCACCCTGCGTTCGGTGCTCGGCAAGCACGACCTCGACGAGATGCTGTCCGAGCGCGACAAGCTCAACAATGACATCCAGAGCATCCTCGACAGCGAGACCGACGCCTGGGGCATCAAGGTCGCCAACGTCGAAATCAAGCACGTCGATCTCGACGAGAGCATGGTGCGGGTGATCGCGCGGCAGGCCGAGGCCGAGCGCGAGCGGCGCGCCAAGATCATCAACGCCGAGGGCGAGCTGCAGGCCGCCCAGAAGCTGCTGGAGGCGGCGGAAATCCTGGGACGCCGCCCGGAGGCGATGCAGCTGCGCTACCTCGCCACCCTCCACGTGATCGGCACCCAGAACAACTCCACCATCGTGTTCCCGTTCCCGACGGAGATCGGCAAGTTCCTCGCCCAGCTCGGCGGCGACGGCGGGACGGCTCCGCGCGGCTAGAAACGGGCTTTCAGGCGCCGGCGTCGCCGGCGAGGCGCGCGCGCGGTTCCGCGTCCGGCACCAGCACGGTGTCGTGGGCTTCCTGCGCGCTCGGCGCGGGGTAGTCGAGCGTGTAGTGCAGCCCCCGGCTCTCCTTGCGGGCGAGCGCCGAGCGCACGATCAGGCCGGCGACGCAGGTCATGTTGCGCAGCTCCAGCATCTCGCGCGAGACACGGAAGTTCCAGTAGTACTCGTGCATCTCCGAGGCCAGGAGCTCGACGCGGTGGCGCGCCCGCTCCAGCCGCTTGGTGGTCCGCACGATGCCGACGTAGTCCCACATGAAGCGCCTGAGCTCGTCCCAATTGTGGGTGAGCACCACCTCCTCGTCCGAATCGCGCACCCAGCTCTGGTCCCAGGGCGGGATGTCGCGGGCCTCCCCGAACTCGGCCAGGCGGCCGCCGATCTCGCGGCCGGCCTCGCGGCCGATCACCAGGCATTCGAGCAGGGAGTTCGAGGCCAGCCGGTTGGCGCCGTGCAGCCCCGTAAAGGCGCACTCCCCGACCGCGTAGAGCCCGTCGACGTCGGTGCGGCCGTGGACGTCGGTCATCACGCCGCCGCAGGTGTAGTGCGCGGCCGGGACCACCGGCAGCGGCGCGCGCGCCATGTCGAAGCCGAGGGAAAGGCATTGGGCGTGCAGCGTCGGGAAGTGCGCGCGGATGAAGTCCTCGCCCTTGTGGGTCACGTCCAGGAATACGTTGCGGATGCCGAGGCGCTTCATCTCGTGGTCGATGGCGCGCGCCACCACGTCGCGCGGCGCGAGCTCGGCGCGCGGGTGGAACGCCTCCATGAAGCGGCTGCCGTCCGGCAGCAGCAGCCGGGCGCCCTCGCCCCGCACCACCTCGCTCACCAGGAAGGTCTGCCCGGCGGGCGTCACGAGGCAGGTGGGATGGAACTGGGTGAACTCCATGTCGGCGACGCGGCAGCCGGCGCGCCACGCCATCGCGATACCGTCGCCGGTGGCGCCGGGCGGGTTCGAGGTATGGAGATAGACCCGGCTCGCGCCGCCGGTCGCCAGCACCACGGCGCGGGCGCGCAGCAGACGGACCCGGCCGCTGCGGCAGTCGAGCGCATAGACGCCGACGCAGCGCGGCCGTCCCGTGGCCGGGTCGGGCCGCACCACGAGGTCGATCGCGACGTGGTCCGGAAACAGATCGGTACGGCCGCGCGCGCGCACCGCGCGCTCGAGGCACGCCTGCACCGCCCGCCCGGTGGCGTCGGCGGCATGGACCACGCGGCGCCGGCTGTGGCCCCCTTCCTGGTTGAGATGCGGCCGGCCCTTGCGCGGACCCTCCGTCTCGCGGGTGAGCGCGATGCCGAGTCCCTCCAGCCAGGTGATGATGCCCGGCGCGCGCTCGACCGCGAACCGCACCGCCTCGGGCGCGTTGAGGCCGGCGCCCGCGATGATCGTGTCCTCGGCGTGGGACTCGAACGAATCGTCCGGGTCCAGCACGGCGGCGATGCCGCCCTGGGCCCAGTTGGTGGCGCCCTGGTCGAGCTGGCCCTTGGACAGCACGGCGATGCGCGCGTCCTCCGGCAGCTCCAGCGCGATGGCGAGGCCGCCGGCGCCGCCGCCGACGACCAGCACGTCATGGAAGGATGACTCGTCTTCGGACAATCCGGTCCCCGATGATCCGCGGCTTCATGGCGCGGGGTTATGGCACGCACCGGGCAAAGCGGCAATCGCCCCGCCCTCCGGCCCTTGCCTTCGGCGCCGTCAGGCCCGGCCGGGCGTACGGACGGTCCAGGCGATGGTCGGCACGAAGCCCGCGTCGGCGAACAGGTTGCCGACCGGGCAGGCGTCCTCTGACAGGCGCGCGAGCCGGTCGAGGCGCGCGCGCGGCTCGTCGGTCTCGATCTCGACGTCGAGCCGGGCGCCGACGAAACGCATCACCTTGTCGTCCCCCTCCGCCGCCGCGACCCGGTCGGTGGTGGTGGCGCAGCGGATTACGATGCGTCCGTGGCGGAAGCGCATGGCCGAGGCGACCTTGTGGATCTGGACCGCCTGGCAGGAAGCCAGCGCCGCCGTGAGATGGGCGAGCGGCGAGGCGCCCTCGTTATTGCCGCCGCGATCCTTGGCCTCGTCGGTGACGATGACGTGACCGCCCGGCGCCTCGATCTCGCAGCGGACGCTGCCATTCATGGTCAGCGTGACCGACCGCGTGCTCGCCCCCGCCGGGGCCTTGTGCCTGATCTCCATGATCGCCTCCTTGCGGCCGGCGGACCCGAGCGCCCGCCGGCACGGCGATCCTAGCATCCGGCGCGCCCTTGTGCAGCGCCGTGCGCCGGGGGCTTGGCCCTTCACGCCCTTTATGGCAAACAGGGCGCCTTGGGCGGGCCTCCCCGCCCGCATCCCGCACCCAGGAGCAGGCGATGGCCGAGGCGGCCGAAACCACCACCGGACGCGATTTCATCCGCGAGCAGATCCGCGCCGATCTCGGCGCCGGGCGAGCGCGCGCGGTGGCGACCCGCTTCCCGCCCGAGCCCAACGGCTATCTCCACATCGGGCATGCCAAGTCGATCTGCCTCAACTTCGGCCTCGCCCGCGAGTTCGGCGGACGCTGCAACCTGCGCTTCGACGACACCAACCCCGCCAAGGAGGAGCAGGAGTACATCGATTCGATTCAGGCCGACGTGCGCTGGCTCGGCTTCGAATGGGACGGGCTGTTCCACGCCTCCGACTACTTCGACCGGCTCTACGAATGGGCGGAGCACCTGATCCGCAACGGCGACGCCTATGTGGACGACCAGTCGGCGGAGGAGATCCGCGCGGCGCGCGGCACCCTGACGGAGCCCGGACGGCCGAGCCCCTGCCGCGACCGCGCGCCCGCCGAGAGCCTCGACCTGTTCCGCCGGATGCGGGCGGGCGAGTTCCCGGACGGCGCGCGCGTGCTGCGCGCCATGATCGACATGGCCTCGGGCAACATCAACCTGCGCGACCCCGTGCTCTATCGCATCCTGCGCGCGTCGCACCCGCGCACCGGCAACACGTGGTGCATCTATCCCACCTACGATTTCGCCCACGGCCAGTCCGACGCCATCGAGGGCATCACCCATTCGATCTGCACCCTGGAATTCGAGGACCACAGGCCCCTCTACGACTGGCTGCTGGATCACCTTCCGGCGCCCGCGCGGCCGCGCCAGATCGAGTTCGCGCGCCTCAACCTCACCCATACGGTGCTGTCCAAGCGCCGCCTGATCCAACTGGTGCGCGAGGACCACGTCGCGGGCTGGGACGACCCCCGCATGCCGACCATCTCCGGCCTGCGCCGGCGCGGCTTTCCGCCGGAGGCGATCCGCGACTTCTGCGCCCGCATCGGCGTCGCCAAGGCCAACTCCACGGTCGAGGTGCAGTACCTCGAGCATTGCGTCCGCGAACATCTCAACCGCCACGCCCTCCGGCGCATGGCCGTGATCGACCCGGTCAAGCTCACCATCGAGAACTATCCCGAGGGCGGGACCGAGGAGATGGAGGCGGTCAACAACCCCGAGGACGCGGGCGCCGGAACGCGCCGGGTTCCCTTCGGCCGCACGCTCTACATCGAGCGCGAGGACTTCATGGAGACGCCCGCGCCCAAGTTCTTCCGCCTCGCGCCGGGGCGCGAAGTGCGGCTGCGCTACGCCTATTTCGTCACCTGCAAGGAGGTGGTGAAGGATGCCGACGGCAACGTCACCGAGATCGTCTGCACCTACGACCCGGCGACGCGCGGCGGCAACGCCCCCGACGGGCGCAAGGTCAAAGCGACACTGCACTGGGTCTCGGCCGCCCACGGCATCCCTGTCGAAGTCCGCCTCTACGACCACCTGTTCCGCTCGCCCGACCCCGACGCGGGCGGCGACTGGCTCGCCGACCTCGACCCGGGCTCCCTGCGGGTCGTGGCCGGCGCCGTAGCCGAGCCGGCACTGGCCGAGGCCAAACCGGGCACGGCGTTACAGTTCGAGCGCCTCGGCTACTTCTGCGCCGATCCCGAGTCGCGTCCCGACCGGCCGGTCTTCAACCGCACGGTGGGCCTGCGCGACGCCTGGGCCAGGATCCAAGCGAAAAGCTGAGCCCGACGCAAAACGGAGCCGCGCGGCGCGCGGCCTGAGCCGTACGAAAAACGGGGCCGCGCGACGCGCGGCCCCGGCGCATCCGGACATGGCCCAGCTCACATCGGCTCGACCGCGATCTCGATCGGCACCGAGCCGATCAGCGAGTTGTAGACCGGCGACATGCGGCACAGATCCGCCAGCATCGCGAGGTCGCCCCGGGTCTTGACCCGGAACGCGGCCCGCACTGCCTGATAGCCCTTCGGCACGTCGTCGGAGAGGCCGGTGAAGCCGCGGATGTCGAGATCGCCTTCCAGCGCGGACTCGAGCGCCTCGATGACGATGCCGCGCGAGGCGGCGTGATAGACCATCGTGGTCGTCATGCAGCCCGCAAGCGCATGCAGCAGGTATTCGACGGGGTTGGCGGCGCCGTCCTCGCCCAGCAGGACCTGCGGCTCGTCGGCATCGTAGGTGAACCCCGCCCCGGCGCCGCGCTGCTCCTGCCCCGCGCCGTGGAACGTCTTGATCGTGGTCCGGTTGAGGGCACCGCCCAGCCAGCGGTTGCGGGCATGGAAGCGGAATTGCCCCAGGGCGGGCGCCGCCCCGACCGCCGCCAGCGTCTCCCCCAGCGCCGTCACGTTCACGCCGTTCACGACATCGGCCTTCGCGGCCGTCATCTCGATCGCACTCATGGTCGTCTCCTGTGGTTGGAAGCCTCCCGGCCCAAAAACAGACCGATTAGTATTTTCTATACATACCATTTAGTTTGTTTACAAGCGGATTCCGCCCCGCCACGCTGTGACCCTTCAACACCTTGAATCAAAATATATTTTTATTTTATTGAGTCTCTCTGGATTTTCCTGTTCAGGCGATGTCCGGCCCACTACATTACATACCGTTTAGTTTGGCCGTTTAGTCTGGCCGTTTCACCTGGATCATGGAGCCTGCCCATGACGGAGTCCCGTCCTTCGCCCGCCCCCGTCACACGCAAGGGGGCCGATACGCGCGAGCGCATCCTCGACGCCGCCCAAGCGCTGGTGCTCGCGCGCGGCTTCGCGGGCACCGCGCTCGACGACATCCTCGACGGCACCGGTCTCACCAAGGGCGCCTTCTTCCACCACTTCCGCTCCAAGGGCGAGCTCGGCCGCGCGCTCGTGGAGCGCTGGGCGGAAAACGATTTCGCCATGTTCGAGGGCTTCGCGTGCGCCGCCCGCGAGCGCAGCGACGATCCGCTCGAGGCGGCACTGGTCTTCCTCCGGCTGTTCGAGGAATGGCTGGAGAGCCTGAGCGAGCCGTTCCCCGGCTGCATGTTCGCGAGCTACGTCTACGAGAGCCAGCAGTTCGAAGCCGATATCCAGGACTACGTCAGCACGGCGCTGCGGCGCTGGTCGCAGTTCTTCGAGGACCGCTTCGCGGCGATCCTGGAGGTGCGCACACCCGCGATCCCGGTGACCGCGCGCGAGCTGGCGGAAGCCATCGTCTGCATCCTGGAAGGCGCCTTCGTGCTGTCGCGCTCCCACCGCGATCCCGAGCTGATCCTGCGCCAGTCGCGCCTGTTCCGCAGCCAGCTGCAGCTGATCTTCGGGGCGGCTCCGCTACGACCCTCGGCCTGACGCCCGGCGCGAAGATTCACCCGCCGTCTTCGCGGCCCGGGGTTCAGCCGCCTTCGCGGCGGGCGAGCGCGGCGGCGAAGTGGTCGAAGTAGACCGTCAGCGACTTGGGCGCGGCGCCGGCGCGGTACTTGCGGGCGCGTTCCTCGTCCCCCGGCCATTCCCAGTCGAGGCCCGAGGCCGCGATGGCGAGATGCTCGCGGCAGGCCTCCTCGAGCTGGATGCCCATCAGGATCGCGTGCTCGATGCCGGTGCCCGCGAACACGACGCCGTGGTTGCGCAGGAACATGGCGAAGTTGTCGCCGAGGCAGGCCGCCACCGCGTCGCCCAGCGCCGCCGAGCGCACCAGCTCCGAGGTGCCGGTGAAACGCGGCGGCGGCTCGGGGAACCAGTTGCCGGCGTTCGACACGGGGCGCAACGGCACGCGCGCGGCCGAGAACACGCGTCCATAGAAGGGATGCGAATGGACCGTCGCCAGCAGGTCCGCGCGGCGCTTCAGGATACAGGCGTGGATCGGCCATTCGGACGGCGCGTGCCCGGCCCCCGCGAGCCGGTTGCCGTCGAAATCGATCAGCACGAAATCGCGCGCGTCGCGCGTGTCCGCGAACGAGATGCCCCAGCGCTTGATCCAGAGCCCGCGCCCGGCCGGGTCGCGCAGGGCGGCATGGCCGAGGGTGCGGCTGGCGTGGCCCTCGGCCTCGAGGATACGGCAGCCGAGCGCCAAGCGATCGAGGGCCGCGCGTAGCGCGTCGTCCATCATACGCAGGGCGTCGTCCATTCCCGGGGTCTCGGCATCGGCGGCGATATCAGGCATGCTGGCCTCCCTCGGGCACCGAGTATCGGCGCGCCTCCGGGCAGCGTCAACGCGCGGCAGGCCGGAAGCGGGCGCGTTGACGGAAGGGGCGGAAATCGCTAGGGGAAGGCTGCCCGAACGAAGAGACCGACCGACCGGAGACCACTGCATGTCCGAACAGATGTCCCTCGCCGACCTCAAGCGCGAGCTCACGCTCGCCAACCACATCCTTTCCCGCGAGGGCCTGCTGGCCGGGCTCGGCCACATCAGCGCGCGCAACCCCGAGAACCCGGAGCGCTTCTTTCTCTCGCGCGCGCTCGCGCCCAACCTCGTCACCGTCCGCGACCTGCACGAGTTCGACCTCGACGGCAACCTCACCGACGGCTCCAACGTGCAGGGCTACGCCGAGCGCGTGATCCACGCCGAGACCTACCGTGCCCGGCCCGACGTCATGTGCGTATGCCACAACCACGCGGTCGAGCTGCTGCCGTTCTGCAGCGTCGGCGTGCCGCCCAAGCCCGTCACCCATGTCAGCGGCATGATCGGCGAGACCGTCCCGGTGTGGGACAACCGCGACGAGTTCGGCGACGCGACCCAGATCATCGTGGTCAAGACCGAGGAGGCGCGCTCCATGGCGAAGGCGCTCGGCGGTAACCGCGTGCTGCTGCTGCGCCGCCACGGCGCGCTGGTGGTCGGCAACAACGTGCGCGAAACCGTGTTCCGCTCGATCGTGCTGCGCGACACCGCGAAGGTCCACCTCGACGCCATCCGCATCGGCGAGCCGAGCCCGCTCGCACCCAAGGAAATGGAGATTTCCAACCGTCTCCACGAGACCCCGCGCATCCTCGAGCGGGTTTGGGACGGCTGGGTGTCGGAGCTCGGCGACATCCCCGCGCGCGTTCTTTAGAAGAAAAAGCCTAGAGGATTCGAAGGTGTGCTTCCCTGGCGGCGGGCGCGCTGATACGATCCGCTCCCGCTCCGCACAAGAGCAAGATGAAGGGGGAAGCGCATCATGGATCACCTGACGGTCAGCGGCTATTCGCGCCGCCCGCCCCACGTCGTCGCCGACGAAAAGGGCTTCTTCGCGCGCGAAGGGCTGGAAGTCGAGTTCCACAGGGTCACGCTCGCGCCCGAGCACAACGCCGAGATGGCGGCGGGCAAGTGGAACATGACGCTGTCCTCCGCCGACACCATGATCGCACGCGCGACCGGCGACAAGGTGGACTACGTCCTGTTCATGCAGGCGGAGGAAGGCCTCGGCGCCTACCTCATCGGACGCGCCGCGGCGGGGATCGAACGCCCTGAAGACCTGCGGGGACGGCTGATCGCGGGCGATCCCGGCGATTCCAACCTCGACCTGATCCGCATGAAGATCCTGCGCGACCACGGCGTGCCGGAGAGCGACTACGAGGTCGCGATCATCGGCAGCACGCCCGAGCGCGCCACGGCGTTCCTCGACGGCAAGGTGGACGGCGCCATCCTCACGCCGCCGTCCTCCGACAAGGTGCTGGCGGCGGGCGGCGTGCTGCTGGCCAGGGCGGAGGACTACGTGCCCGACTGGCCGCTCGCCTGCGGCTGGGGCCTGCGCACCTGGCTCGAGGCCAACCGGCCGCTGGTAGTGCGCTTCATCCGCGCCTGGGCGGCGGCCTGCGACTGGCTGCAGTCGCCCGCCAACACCGAGGAGACGATCGAGCTCCTGATGTCGCGGGCGGGCCTCGGCCGCGAGCGCGCCGAGCACGCCTACGCCCGCGTGGTGCCGAAAGCCGCGATCAACCCGGAAGCGATCCGCAAGAACATGGAGCTGCGCATCGAGCTCGGCGTCTATCCGCCGCCCCACCACGCGGCGGAGCATTTCTACGACGCGAGCTACTGGTGCGAGGCCACCGGCCTGCCCGCGCCGAAGCCCGCCGGGATGCCGCGCAACGCGGCCGGGGCGCAGGCCGCCGGCTGACCGCGCGGGCCCGAAGGGCGCCCTACTCCGCCGCCTTGGCCGTCCGCGCGGCGCGGATCAGGCGCCACAGGCGCTCCGGCGTCGCCGGCATGGGCACGTTGCGGATGCCGTAGATCGAGAGCGCGTCCACGATGGCGTTCGCCACCGCCGGCATCGAGCCGACCGTGCCGGCCTCGCCCACGCCCTTGACGCCGAGCGGGTTGGTCTTGGTGGGGACCGGGTTGCAGGTGATCGTCATCGCGGCGAAGTCCGATGCCTTCGGCATGGCGTAGTCCATGAAGGTGCCCGACAGCACCTGGCCGGTCTCCGGGTCGTAGCGCATGTCCTCCTTGAGGATCTGGCCCGCCCCCTGGGCGATGCCGCCCTGCACCTGGCCGTGCATCAGCTTCGCGTTGAGCACCGTCCCGACGTCGTCCACCACGGCGTAGCCGACGATCTCGACCCGGCCGGTCTCCTCGTCGATCTCGAGTTCGCAGACGTGGACGCCGTTGGGGTAGTTGGCGGCCTTGGCGACGTGGACCGCCTGCTCCGCGAGGCCGGGCTCGACCCCGGGCGGCAGCATCTTCGGATTCACCGCCGCCTTGGCGACGTCCTTGATCGTGAGGGTCTTGTTGGACCTGGGCGAGGAGAACACGCCGGCCTCGAACGCCACCTCGTCCTCGGGCGTCTCCAGGATATGGGCCGCGATCCGCCGCGCCTTCGCCACTACCTTCTCGGTCGCGAGCAGCACCGCCGACGAACCGAGCGCCGACGAGCGCGAGCCGCCCGAGCCGTGGCCGAACGGCACCTTGTCGGTATCGCCCCAGACGTAATGGACGTCGCCGAAGGACAACCCGAGCCGGTCGCAGACGATCTGCTTGAACACCGTCTCGTGGCCCTGGCCGGTGGTGACCGAGCCCGCGAGGATGGTGGCGGTGCCGGTGCGGTCGAACACCAGCTTGGCGCCCTCGACGCCGGGCGAGGCCGCCTTCTCGATGCAGTTGGAGAACCCGATGCCGCGCAGCCGCCCGCGCTTGCGCGCAGCCGTCCGCCGCGCCGGGAAGCCGGCGTAGTCGGCGAGGTCGAGCGCCATGTCCATGTTCTTCTCGAACTCGCCCGAATCGTAGTTGAAGGTGAGCGCGGTCTTGTAGGGCAGCTCGTCGGGACGGATGGTGTTTTTACGCCTGAGCTCCGCCGGGTCGAGGCCGAGATCGTCCGCCGCCACCTCGACGATGCGCTCGATCATGAAGGAGGCCTCGGGCCGGCCCGCGCCGCGGTAGGGCCGCGTCGGCACGGTATGGGTATAGACCCCGGTGACGTCGACGCTGATCGCCGGAATCCTGTAGACGCCCGCGATGCCGCCGATGTTGTTGACCGGCGGGTTGAGGGTGCCCTGCATCAGGCAGGCGCCGAGGTTGGCGACCGAGGTCACGCGCAGGCCCGTGAAGCGGTGGTCCGCGTCGAGGGCGAGCTCGACCGTCACCACGTTGTCGCGGCCCTGGGAATCGGAGAGGATCGCCTCGGCGCGCGTGCTGGTCCACTTGACCGGCCGGCCGAGGCGCTTCGCCGCCAGCAGCACCAGGCCGTTCTCCGGATAGACCGCCGACTTCATGCCGAACGAGCCGCCCACGTCCTGGGCGACGACGCGCACCCTGCTCTCCGGCACCTTGAGGAGCTTGCCCGCGACCGTCGTGCGGTAGGGATGGACGCCCTGGGTCGTGGTGTAGAGCGTGTAGTGGCCGGCGGCGGGGTCGTAGTCGCCGATGCAGGCGCGCGGCTCCATCGCCGCCGCGACCACGCGGTTGATGACGAGCGTCTCGCGCGCGACATGGGCGGCCGCGGCGAAGGCGGTATCGGTCTTGGCCTTGTCGCCGCCCACGTGGACGAAGGCGACGTTGTTCGGGCATTCGTCCCACACCAGGGGCTTGCCCGGCTTCATCGCGTCCTCGGTGGCGGTGACGGACGGCAGCGGCGCATAGTCCACCGCCACCAGCTCGGCCGCGTCCATGGCCTGATAGGGCGTCTCCGCCACCACGAAGGCGACCGGGTCGCCGACCCGGCGCACACGGTCGCGGGCGAGCGCGGGCGAGGGCGGCACGAACATCGGCGTGCCGTCGCGGAGCTTCATGCCGCCGCCCGACGGGATGTCGCCGAAGCCCGACGCCTTCCAGTCGGCTCCGGTGATCACGTCGAGCACTCCCGGCGCGGCCAGCGCCGCGGCCGCGTCCACGGCGCGGATCAGCGCATGGGCGTGGGGGGAGCGCACCACCACGCCATAGGCCATGCGCGGCAGCTTGACGTCGTCCACGTAGCGCCCGCCGCCCCTGAGCAGGCGCGGGTCTTCGGAACGCGGCACGCCCTGGCCGATCGCATATTCGCCCATCACTTCCTCCCTCGCGGCGTCCCGCCCGGCGTTTGGCGCGCATCATACCATAGCTTCCGCCGCGGCAACCGCCCCGGAACGCGGCCGCCGGCCGCTTCCTGCGCGGCATCACTTTATTTTTCGCCGCTCCTCCGTCACGCCCTTGTCTTTTTCGCGGCGCCGTCCATATGATTTGGCAGCGCTGCGGATCGCGGCGCCCGATACCGAGAGGCCCTCCGCGCGCCGCCACGCGTCCTCGACCGCGATTATCCTAAAAGTCGAGATACGAGCCCCCACATCGCCGAAGTTGCTTTGCGTTTCCGTGTCACGCCCTTCGTGTGCGTGCGGCGGTCCGGTGGCATGCCAGCGGTCGAAAGCGCGAAACCGGGCCCTGCGGGGCCCTGCGGCATCCGGAACCTCCGGTCCTGACGAGGGCTGGACAAAAAATGGAAGTCTTCTGGGATCTTCACATGTTGGATGCCGCGGGTCAGGCGCTCCTGATCATGCTCGACCCGACGCGGCTGTTCTTTCTGTTCCTCGGCGTGGTCCTGGGCCTGATCCTGGCGATCCTGCCGGGCATCGGCGGCCTCGCCGGCACCGCGCTGCTGCTGCCCTTCACCTTCGACATGGACCCCTACACGGCGTTCGCGCTGCTGCTGGGCCTGGGCTCGGTGATCGCGACCGGCGACACCATTCCCGCCATCATCTTCGGCGTGCCGGGCGGCGCGGGCTCCGCGGCGACCGTGCTCGACGGCTTCCCGATGGCCAAGAAGGGCGAGGCCGGCCGCGCCCTCAGCGCGGCCTACATGGCCTCGCTGATGGGCGGCCTGTTCGGCGCCCTGCTGCTGGCCGTGTCGGTACCGATCCTACGTCCGGCGATGCTCTACATCGGTTCGCCGGAGCTGCTGTCGTTCGCCGTGTTCGGGATGAGCATGGTGGCGGCGCTGGCCGGCTCCTCGCCGCTGCGCGGCCTCGCCGCCGCCTGCTTCGGCGTGATGATCGCGATGATCGGCTCCGACCCGCAGACCGGCACGCTGCGCTGGACCTTCGGGACGCTGTACCTGTGGGACGGCATGCCGATCGTGCCGGTGGCGCTCGGCCTGTTTGCCCTGCCCGAGCTCGCCGACCTCGCTATCGCGCGCACCGCGATCGCGGGCAAGTCGGTCGGCAACGTCCACAAGGGCGCCATCGACGGCGCGCGCGACGTGTACCGCAACTGGTGGCTGGTGCTGCGCTGCTCGTGGCTCGGCGCCGCCCTCGGCGCGGTGCCGGGCATCGGCTCGTCGATCATCGATTGGGTCGCCTACGGCCACGCGCTCAGGACCGAGAAGGGCGCCGGCGAGACCTTCGGCACCGGCGACGTACGTGGCGTGATCGCCTCCGAGTCGTCCAACAACGCGAAGGAGGGCGGCGCCCTGGTGCCGACCATCGCCTTCGGCGTGCCGGGCTCGGCCTCTATGGCGATCCTGCTCGGCGCGTTCCTGATCCACGGCCTGGTTCCGGGCCCGGACATGCTGACCAAGAACCTGCACGTCACCTATTCGATGGTGTGGTCGGTGGCGCTCGCCAACGTGCTCGGCGCCGGCATCTGCTATGCGTTCAGCCAGCAGTTCGCCAAGCTCGCGACCCTGCGCTACACCCTGATCCTGCCGCCGATCATGGCGATCGTGTACCTCGGCGCCTTCGAAGGCCACCGACAGTGGGGCGACCTCTATGCGCTGCTGTTCTTCGGCCTGCTCGGCTGGACCATGAAGCAGCTCAAGTGGCCGCGCCCGCCGCTGGTTCTCGGCTTCGTCCTCGGCGACCTGCTCGAGCGCTACATGTTCATCTCGGTCGAGCGCTACGGCATCAGCTGGATGACGCGGCCCGTCGTGATCTTCATGTTCGCCCTCGCTCTGCTCGGCCTCCTGCGCCCGTTCCTGCGCGAGGTCCGCGCCGAGGGCGGGTTCGTCGGCATGGTCTCGAACATGGGAACCTTCCGCTTCCCGAGGGAAACCTGGTTCACGATCGGCTTTATCTGTGTGGTCGGTGCCCTGCTCTCCGTGGCGCTCGGCTGGAACCACGATGCCCGAATCGTCCCGGTGATCGTCGGCACCGGCGGCGTCGTCTTTGCCGGACTCAGCCTCGTCAACCAGATGTTCCGTGAGGACAAGGTCGCGCACGGCGGCGAGGCCCTGATCCGCAAGGCCCAACGCGGTATGCACATGGACATCCAGGCCGCCGGTCAGGAGGATCTGAGCGCGCGCACCATCGCCGTCCGAGGCATCACGTTCTTCGGCTGGCTGGTGGGCTACATGGCGATGATGGCGACGGTGGGCGTGCTCGCAACCACGCTGATCTTCATCGTCGCCTACATGCGGATCGAAGGCCGCGAGCCCTGGAAGCTGACGCTTCCGATGGCGGGCTCCATGGTGTTCCTGATCTGGCTGCTGTTCGACCAGTTCCTCACGGTGCCGTGGCCGCCCACCCTTTTCGGCGACTGGTTCCCGGCGCTCAAGCAGTACGTTCCTTCCATGTAGCGCCCGCTTTACCCGCATGACGCATGGGCCCCGTTGACGGCGTCGCGGGGCCCATGCAAGTTGGCATTCCCTGCCCCGGGCGGCATGCCGCCCTTTCGGATCGTCCCCAATGTTCACCTACGACTGGTTCCTCTCGCTCGGCTCGGTCATCCTGATCGACTTGGTGCTGTCCGGCGACAACGCTATCGTGATCGGCCTCGCCGCCGCCGGCCTCCCCCCGGACCTCCGCAAAAAGGCCATCGTCATCGGCATCCTGGTCGCGACCGCGCTGCGCATCGCGATGTCGCTGGTGACGTTCCAGCTGCTGCAGATCATCGGCCTGCTGCTGGCCGGCGGGCTGCTGCTGCTGTGGGTGTGCTGGAAGATGTGGCGCGAGCTGCGCTACCAGGCCCAGGAAAGACGGGTGTTGATGGAGGGCGCCGGCGGCGAGGCCGCCGACCCGAGCCTGCCCGGTCCCCAGCCCAAGACCTTCGGCCAGGCGCTGGTCGCGATCGTCGTGGCCGACGTGTCCATGGCCCTCGACAACGTGCTGGCCGTGGCGGGGGCCGCCAAGCACCACTGGGAGGTGCTGCTGTTCGGCCTGGTGCTGTCGATCGCGCTGATGGCGGTGGCGGCCAACTACATCGCCCGCATCCTGGAGCGCCACCGCTGGCTCGCCTACGTCGGGCTCGCCATCGTCCTCTACGTCGCCCTCGACATGATCTGGCGGGGCAGCCAGGAGGTCGTGAATGCCGTGGAAACCGCAGGTTTTCTCTAGAGATACGGGAATGCCCACGCCCCGGCGGGGTGTCGGCCGGTTCACCAGGATGACATAATGCACGATTGCGGACTCCCGGCGAAACGGAGTACAACCAGCCATTGTCGCGCCGTGGGACGAGGATAAGGGCGGCCGTGGCCAAGTCTGTTCCGATGAGACGTCTGATGGTCATCCTGCTGGCGGCGGTTTTTGCCGCCGGCGTCTGGCCGCCTGCGCTCGCCTCGGTTCAGGGGGCCGCGCTCGACCGGCCCGGCTACGGCAACGTGCCGGCCACGCCCATAGAAGACTGCATCAAGCACGCAGGCGCGCAATGCACCGGACACCGGCAGGCCGCCGGTCCTAAAACCCCCACGGGGGACTCGCCGGAGCCGGCTTCCACCCTTCCCGAAAGACCCGATTCCACCGTCGTCCGCGTCGGTATCGGGCCGGTCGCGGAAGCGAACGTCCGTCGCCACCGGAATCTCCTCGGCCTGCCCCACAAGACAGGCCCGCCGGTCCGCTAGGCCCCCTCCTCTCTATCAACGCGTTGATTTTGCGGGTACCTGTCCCGATCCGGGGCAGGTCCCGGTGTGGAGTTGGTCCAGTCGCGTACGACGCACCGGAGCCGTGGGCTCCCGTATGCGTGCCGGCAAGGACAAGCAACGAAAGGTTAACAGGAGAACCTGATGGAAGTCTCGATGCTCGACGCGGCGGGGCAGGCGTTCTTGATCCTCATGGATCCGTCGCGCCTGTTCTTCCTCGCCGCCGGCGTTCTGATGGGGCTGTTTCTGGGAGTCGTGCCGGGCATCGGCGGCCTGGTCGGCATGGCCCTGCTGCTGCCCTTCACCTTCGACATGGACCCCTACGCGGCCTTCGCCATGCTGCTCGGCATGAGTGCCGTCACCGGGACCAGCGACACCATCCCCGCCGTTCTGTTCGGCGTGCCCGGCACCTCCGGCGCCCAGGCGACCGTGGTTGACGGCCTGCCGATGGCCAAGAAGGGCGAGGCCGGCCGCGCCCTCAGCGCGGCCTACACCGCGTCCCTGATCGGCGGCATCTTCGGGGCGCTGCTGCTCGGCCTCACCATTCCGGTGCTGCGGCCGTTCATGCTCTACATCGGCTCGCCGGAACTGCTGGCCCTCGCCATGTTCGGCGTCGCCATGGTGGCGGTGCTGTCGGGCAGCGCGCCGCTGCGCGGCGTGGTCGCCGCCTCGGTCGGCATGCTGCTGTCGATGGTGGGCTCCGACCCGCAGA
>JBJHBM010000024.1:0-34021 GCA_050485485.1 Alphaproteobacteria bacterium
GCGCCTGATCCTGGTGGGGGGCACGGGGCTCTACGTGCGGGGGCTGTGGGGGGGCTTCGGGCGGGCCCGGTTTATCCGGCCGTTGGGGCGGGCGCGCCTGGGCGCGCGCCTCGCCGGAATCGGTCCCGCCGCCTTCCATGCCGAGCTTGCCGACCGCGACCCGGAGACGGCGCGCCGGGTGCGGGCGACCGATCCGCAGCGCATGGTGCGCGCCCTCGAGGTGCTGGAGGCGACCGGCCGGCCGCTTGCCCATTGGCAGGCGTTGCCGCCCGACGGCCCGCCGCCGGGGCTCGCGTTCCGCACCGTGCTGCTCGATCCTCCGCGCGCCGCGCTCTACGCGGCGATCGAGGCGCGCTTCGACCGGATGGCGGCGGCGGGGGCGCTGGAGGAGGCGCGCGCGCTCGCCGCGCGCGGCCTGGCCCCGGGGCTGCCGGCGATGAAGGCGCTCGGCGTGGCGGAGCTGATCGCCGCCGCGCGGGGCGAGATGCCGCTGGCGGCGGCGGTGGCGCGCGCCAAGACCGTGTCGCGCAACTACGCCAAGCGCCAGAAGACCTGGTTCCGGAGGCAGATGATTACGGAATTTTCGATCCATGAGCAATTTTCAGAAAGAAAATCTCAGAAAATCTTGCCGGAAATTCTAAAATTTCCCTTGACCTGAGCAACCCGCCCCCCTAGGTTTGCCGTCCCGCCGCGCCGGAGTGCCGCAGGATGCCTTGCGTGGCGTGAGCGGGGACGGGGAGGGCCACGCGCCCTCCGTTCGTTTATGTGTCGCATTCAAGCCAGGGACCCCAGCGATGGCCAGCCAGAAGATCACCGGTTCCGAGATCGTGCTCAATGTGCTCGCCGAGGAAGGCGTGGACGTCATTTTCGGCTATCCGGGCGGTGCCGTCCTGCCGATCTACGACGCCCTGTTCAAGCACAACGCGGTGCGCCACGTCCTGGTGCGCCAGGAGGCCGGCGCCGTGCATGCGGCGGAGGGCTACGCGCGTTCGACCGGCAAGGTCGGCGTGGTGCTGGTGACCTCGGGGCCCGGCGCCACCAATTCCGTGACCGGGCTCACCGACGCGCTGATGGACAGCATCCCGATCGTGTGCCTGACCGGGCAGGTGCCGACCCATCTGATCGGCAACGACGCGTTCCAGGAGGCCGATACCACCGGCATCACGCGGCCCTGCACCAAGCACAACTATCTGGTCAAGGACCTCGGCGACCTCGCCCGCGTGCTGCGCGAGGCGTTCTACGTCGCCCGCTCGGGCCGCCCGGGCCCGGTGGTGGTGGATCTGCCGAAGGACATCCTGCAGGGTATGGGGAGCTACGCGCCGCCGGCGGAGAAGCCCACGGTCCACAAGAGCTACCGCCCGCAGCTGCGCGGCGAGGCGGCGGCGGTGGAGCGCGCCGTGGAGCTCATGGCCAATGCCAAGCGCCCGGTGTTCTACACCGGGGGCGGCGTGGTCAATTCCGGCCCGCGCGCCGCCAAGCTGCTCACGGAGCTGGTGCGCAAGACCGGCTACCCCATCACCAACACGCTGATGGGGCTCGGCGCCTATCCGGCGGAGGACCGGCAGTTCCTCGGCATGCTCGGCATGCACGGCACCTACGAAGCCAACCTCGCCATGTACAACTGCGACGTCATGGTGTGCGTGGGGGCGCGCTTCGACGACCGCGTCACCGGCAAGATCACCGAGTTCTCGCCCAACTCGAAGAAGATCCACATCGACATCGACCCGTCCTCGATCAACAAGAACGTGGTGGTGGACGTCCCCATCGTGGGCGACTGCGCGACCGTGCTGGCCCAGATGATCAAGCTGTGGGACGCCCGCAGGCGCCGCCCCGACAAGGCCGCGCACGCCAGGTGGTGGAAGGACATCGAGGGCTGGCGCGCCCGCAAGTGCCTCGCCTACGAACGTTCCGACACCGTCATCAAGCCCCAGTACGCGCTGGAAAGGCTGCAGGCGCTGACGGCGGGCAAGGACGTCTATTTCACCACCGAGGTGGGCCAGCACCAGATGTGGGCGGCCCAGTTCCTCAAGTTCTCGCGGCCCAACCGCTGGATGACCTCGGGCGGGCTCGGGACCATGGGCTACGGCCTGCCCGCCGCCATCGGCGTGCAGGTGGCGCATCCCAGGTCACTCGTGATCGACGTGGCGGGCGAGGCCTCGATCCTGATGAACATCCAGGAGCTGTCCACCGCCGCCCAGTACCGGCTGCCGGTCAAGATCTTCATCCTCAACAACCAGTACATGGGGATGGTGCGCCAGTGGCAGGAGCTGCTGCACGGCGGGCGCTACTCGGAGAGCTACATGGAGAGCCTGCCCGACTTCGTGAAGCTCGCCGACGCGTTCCAGGGCGTCGGCCTGATCGCGGAGAAGCCGTCCGACGTGGACGGCGTGATCGCGGAGATGATCGCGACCGACAAGTTCGTGATTGCCGATATCCGCGTCGACCAGGCGGAAAACTGCTTCCCGATGATCCCGTCGGGGGCGGCCCATTACGACATGCTGCTCGGTCCCGCGGACCGCGCGGCCAAGCCGATCTCGGAAGAAGGTATGGTGCTGGTCTGAGCCGGCGCCCTTGGGGGAACGAAGGACGTGAGCGAGAAGACGGTGGAGCGGCACACGATCGCCGTTCTGGTGGACAACGAGGCGGGCGTGCTCGCGCGCGTGATCGGGTTGTTCTCGGGACGCGGCTACAACATCGAGAGCCTGACGGTGGCGGAGGTGGACGCGAAGCGGTCGCTGTCGCGCATCACCGTCGTCACCTCGGGGACGCCGCAGATCGTGGAGCAGATCAAGGCCCAGCTCGCGCGGCTGGTGCCGGTGCACAAGGTCTCGGACCTGACCCAGGAGGGGCCGCACGTCGGGCGCGAGCTCGCGCTGGTCAAGGTGCGCGGCACCGGGGAGAAGCGCGTCGAATCCCTACGCATCGCCGACATCTTCCGCGCGGGCGTGGTCGATTCGACGTCGCGCTCCTTCGTGTTCGAGATCACGGGCTCGACCGACAAGATCGACGCCTTCATCCGTCTCATGGAACCCCTTGGGCTGGTTGACATTTCCCGGACCGGGATCGTGGCTATTGCCCGCGGGGAAAAGCCTATCTAAAACCATGCCGCCGCCCGCGGGCGCGGGGACGGGCCGGACCACCTGACGAGGAACCAAACCATGCGCGTTTACTACGACCGCGACGCGGACGTGAACCTGATCAAGAAGAAGAAGGTCGCCATCGTCGGCTACGGCAGCCAGGGCCACGCCCATGCGCTCAACCTCAAGGACTCGGGCGTGAAGGACGTGGCGGTGGCGCTGCGCAAGGGCTCGGCCTCGGAAGGCAAGGCCAAGGCCGCCAAGCTCAAGGTGATGACCCCGGCCGAGGCCGCCAAGTGGGCCGAAATCGTCATGGTGCTGGTGCCCGACGAGCTGCAGGCGGACCTCTACCGCGACGACCTGCTGCCCAACATGAAGAAGGGTTCCGCGCTCGCCTTCGCCCATGGCTTCAACATCCACTTCCAGCTGATCGAGCCGCGCGCCGACATGGACGTGTTCATGGTGGCCCCCAAGGGGCCCGGCCACACGGTCCGCGGCGAGTACCTCAAGGGCGGCGGGGTGCCGTGCCTGATCGCGGTGCAGCAGGACGCTTCCGGCAACGCCCACGACATCGGGCTGTCCTACGCCTCGGCCATCGGCGGCGGGCGCTCGGGGGTGATCGAGACCAGCTTCCGCGAGGAGTGCGAGACCGACCTGTTCGGCGAGCAGTCGGTGCTGTGCGGCGGCCTCACCTCGCTCATCAAGGCCGGGTTCGAGACCCTGGTGGAGGCCGGCTACGCGCCGGAGATGGCCTATTTCGAGTGCCTGCACGAGGTCAAGCTGATCGTCGACCTGATCTACGAGGGCGGCATCGCCAACATGCGCTACTCGATCTCCAACACCGCCGAGTACGGCGACTACACCTCCGGGCCGCGCCTCATCGACGAGACCGTGAAGGCGCGCATGAAGGAGGTGCTGGCGGACATCCAGTCGGGCCGCTTCGCCAAGGAGTGGGTGCTCGAGAATCGTGCCGGCCAGGCCTCGTTCAAGGCCATGCGGCGGCGCGAGGCCGACCACCCGATCGAGGAGGTGGGCGAGCGCCTGCGCGGGATGATGCCGTGGATCACCAAGAACCGCCTGGTGGACAAGGCCAGGAACTAGCCCGTGGAACTCGCCCGCGGGGCAGGGGTTTCCATAATCCATGACGGGCGGCCGCGGGCCGCCCGTTGCGTCTAGAAGCCGCCCCGGGCGCCCGCCGAAGGTCGGGAAAACGGGCGTTTGGCGCACGCGAATGTTGCGGAAGGCCAGCGAAAAGGCTTAAAACGAGGCACGTTAACCAGTTTTGCGACGCCTTTATGGCTTGTTAACCTTCGGGTCGCTACCATTTAAGCCGTTCAGGCATCGGGGTTTTACGGGCTTTGGCCCGGAACAGAGGACGTACGGACAGCCATGCGCAAGGACCACATCGGCCGCGCCCGCTTCCGCACCGGCATCGCGCCGGCGCGGGACGCAGTCGCGCGCGCGGTGCTTGCGAGCGGGCTGCTGGCCTATGGGGTGGGGCTGCGACTTAGGCGCCCCTGAACTCAGCGCGCGTGCACGCTGCCGTTCAGGGGGACCTGAATCTGACGGATCACGGCCGCCCGCGCCGGGCGCCAAGTCGCAAGGATAGACCCATGAGCACCAGTACCGACTCCCACTCCAACGTCATCAGGATTTTCGACACAACGTTGCGCGACGGCGAGCAGTCGCCGGGCGCGTCCATGACCCTCTCCGAGAAGCTGCGCGTCGCCGAGGCGCTCGAGGAGCTCGGCGTCGACATCATCGAGGCCGGCTTCCCGATCGCCTCCAACGGCGATTTCGAGGCGGTCGCCGAGATCGCGCGCACCGTCAAGAACGCGACCGTGTGCGGCCTCGCGCGCGCCCACAAGGGCGACATCGACCGTGCCGCCGAGGCGCTCCAGTCGGCGCGCCGCAAGCGCATTCATACCTTCATCTCCACTTCGCCGCTGCACATGAAGTACAAGCTGCAGATGGAACCGGAGGACGTGCATGCGGCCGTGATTTCCTCGATCACCCATGCGCGGGGCTATACCGACGACGTCGAGTGGAGCCCCGAGGACGGCTCGCGCACCGAGCACGATTTCCTGTGCCGTTGCGTCGAATCGGCGATCGCGGCGGGCGCCACCACGGTCAATATCCCCGACACCGTGGGCTACGCCATTCCGGAGGAGTTCGGCGCGCTGATCGCGATGTTGATGAACCGGGTGCCCAACATCGACAAGGCGGTGATCTCGGTCCACTGCCACAACGATCTCGGCCTGGCGGTTGCCAATTCGCTGGCTGCGATCAAGGCGGGCGCGCGTCAGGTCGAGTGCACCGTCAACGGCCTCGGCGAGCGCGCGGGCAACGCCGCGCTCGAGGAGATCGTGATGGCGTTGCGCACCCGCAAGGACCTGCTGCCGTTCGAGACCCGTATCGATACCACCCAGATCACGCGCGCCTCGCGCCTGGTGTCGGCGGTGTCGGGCTTCGTGGTGCAGCCCAACAAGGCGATCGTCGGCGCCAATGCCTTCGCCCATGAATCGGGCATCCACCAGCATGGCATGCTCAAGCACGCGCAGACCTACGAGATCATGCGCCCCGAGGACATCGGCCTCACCAAGTCCAAGCTGGTGATGGGCAAGCATTCCGGCCGCCACGCCTTCCGCCAGAAGCTGACGGAGCTCGGCTTCGAGCTGGGCGAGAACGCGCTCGAGGACGTGTTCCGGCGCTTCAAGGATCTCGCCGACAAGAAGAAGGAAGTGTTCGACGAGGACATTATCGCGCTGGTGGACGACGAGGTGGTGCGGGAGAACGACCGCATCCGCCTCAAGAGCCTGCGCATCGCCTGCGGCACCGAAGGCCCGCAGACGGCCGATCTCGCGCTCGAGGTGGACGGCGCCGTGCGCACCACCACGGCGACCGGAGACGGCCCGGTGGATGCGACCTTCCGCGCCATCCGCGAGCTGTTCCCGCACGAGGCGCGGCTGCTGCTCTACCAGGTCCAGGCCGTCACCGGCGGCACCGACGCCCAGGCGGAGGTGATCGTCCGGCTCGAGGAGCAGGGGCGCACCGTGCACGGCCAGGGCGCCGACACAGACACGCTCGTGGCCTCCGCGCGGGCCTACGTCAACGCGCTCAACAAGCTGCTGGTCAAGCGGGAGAAGTCGGTTTCCGCCATGTCCGCGTAACAGGGTATCCAGGGGATCGGGGGCCGGTTCGCCGCGGGCGGATCGGCCCC
Organism: Alphaproteobacteria bacterium; assembly: GCA_050485485.1. Classification (GTDB taxonomy): domain Bacteria; phylum Pseudomonadota; class Alphaproteobacteria; order SMXQ01; family SMXQ01; genus WHSO01. Next base: position 6,298 of record JBJHBM010000024.1, read on the forward strand.
TCGGAACAACGAAGAGTGAGGCTCCATGTTTTCTAGATTGCTCGGGATGCTGTCGGCCGACATGGCGATCGACCTCGGCACCGCCAACACGCTCGTCTACGTGAAGGGGCGTGGCATCGTGCTCAACGAGCCCTCCGTGGTCGCCATCGCCAACGTCAAGGGCCGCAAGCAGGTGCTCGCGGTCGGCGACGAGGCGAAGATGATGCTCGGCCGCACGCCCGGCAACATCGAGGCGATCCGGCCGCTCCGCGACGGAGTCATCGCGGACTTCGAGATCGCCGAGGAGATGATCAAGCACTTCATCCGCAAGGTACATAACCGACGGTCCTTCGCGAGCCCCCAGATCATCGTCTGCGTGCCGTCGGGCTCGACCGCGGTCGAGCGCCGCGCGATCCAGGAATCGGCCGAGGCGGCGGGCGCGCGCCGGGTATTCCTGATCGAGGAGCCGATGGCGGCCGCCATCGGCGCCGGGCTCCCGGTCACGGAGCCTACGGGCTCGATGGTGGTGGACATCGGCGGCGGCACCACCGAGGTGGCGGTGCTTTCGCTCGGCGGCATCGTCTATTCGCGCAGCGTGCGCGTCGGTGGCGACAAGATGGACGAGGCGATCATCGCCTATATCCGCCGCAACCATAACCTCCTGGTGGGCGAAGGCTCGGCCGAGCGCATCAAGAAGGAGATCGGCTCCGCCTGCCCGCCGCCCGACGGCGAGGAAGGTCGGGTCATGGAGATCAAGGGCCGCGACCTGATGAACGGCGTGCCCAAGGAACTCATCATTTCCGAGCGCCAGATCGCCGAGAGCCTGGCGGAGCCGGTCGCCGCCATCATCGAGGCGGTCAAGGTCGCGCTCGAGCATACGGCGCCGGAGTTGGCGGCCGACATCGTGGACAAGGGCATCGTGCTGACGGGCGGCGGCGCCCTGCTTTCGAACCTCGATTACGTGCTGCGCCATGCCACCGGCCTGCCGGTCTCGATCGCCGACGAGCCGCTGTCCTGCGTGGTGTTGGGGACCGGCCGCGCGCTTGAGGAGATGAAGACGCTGAAGAACGTGCTGACCACGAGCTACTAGCGGCGTCCGTAAGATTTCCCATGCGGGAGCATGGGGGGTGAAGAGGGGACATAGGCCTTGGACTACAGGCGGCCGAGCTTGATCGCGCGGGTCGCGGAGCCCTTGAAGGGCGCCGCGCAGCGGTTTGCGCTCGGCGCGCTGGTAGCGGCCGCCTTCGGCCTCATGTTCCTCGGCAAGGCCGATACGCGGTTCGCCGAGAGCCTGCAGACCACCATCGCCGATGTCGCGGCGCCGATCCTGGAGACCATGGCGGAACCGGTTGCCGCGATCCACGGCGTGATCGAGCGCGTGGGCACGCTCGCGGCGCTGCATGCCGAGAACCAGCGCCTGCGCGAGGAGGTCGAGCGCCTGCGGGCGTGGCACGCGGTCGCCATGCGGCTGGAGGCCGAAAATGCGGCGTTCCGCGATCTTGTCAACTATGCCGGTCCCGAGCGGCACAGCTTCATCACGGGCCGCGTCATCGCCGACGGGCGCGGGCCCTTCGTGAAAAGCGTCCTGGTCAACGTCGGGGGGCGCGACGGAGTCCTCAAGGGCCATGCGGCGGCGACCCAGCTCGGGCTGGTCGGCCGCGTGAGCGAGGCCGGGGAGCGCTCGTCCCGCGTCCTCATGGTCACCGACCTCAATTCGCGCATTCCGGTCCTGATCCACGAGAGCCGGGTGCGCGCGATCCTGGCGGGCGACAACAGCGAGCAGCCCCTGCTGGCCTTTCTGCCCGAATCGGCGGGCGTGAAGCCCGGCCAGCGGGTCGTCACGTCGGGCCATGGCGGCTCTCTTCCGGCCGGAATCCCCGTCGGCGTGGTGAGCATGGTGGACGGCGGCACCGTGCGGGTACGTCCCTTCGTCGATTGGGAGCGGCTCGAATACGTCCAGATCATCGACTTCGCCGGCACCGCGCCGCCTGCCAAGGCGGTGCCGCCCGCGGCGGCGGCCGAGGCGGCGGCGATGCAGCGAGAGAGGAACGGGCCGTGAAGGGCGGGTTCTGGCAGCGGCTCGACCTGATGGCCCGCCGCGGCCTGCCGGCCGTCGTCGCCTTCCTGTTCGTCTTCCTGGTCGTGCTGCCGGTTCCGATATCAGGTTATTCCTCGATCGTCCCCATGCTGGTGCTGGCGGCGGTGTTCTTCTGGGCGGTCCACGATCCGCGCCTGCTCCCACCCGTCGTGGTGTTCGCGGTGGGCGTGGTGGAGGACGCGCTCTCCGGCGCGGTGATGGGGTCCGGCGCCGTGGTGCTGCTCGCGGTCTACGGCGTGACGCTGTCGCAGCGGCGCTTCTTCCACAACAGATCCTTCATCCAGGTCTGGGTCGGGTTCGCCTTCGTGGCCCTCGGCGCGGCGGTCCTGGCATGGCTCGTCGCCATGCTGGCGAACGGCGTGTTCGCGCCGCCGCGCGCCGCCGTGTTCCAATACCTGCTGACGGTCGCCGTTTATCCCCTGGTGACCTGGATGCTGCACGGCATCCAGCATCTCGTCCCCGCGGAGACGTGACGTGATCCGCGACCAGGACCGCTACAAGGGCTTCACCCGCCGTTCGATCCTGCTCGCGGGCGGCAAGCTCGCCCTGGTTTCGGCGCTGGCTGGGCGCATGTACTACCTTCAGGTGGTCGAATCCGAGAAGTACCGTACCCTGGCCGACGACAACCGCATCAACCTGCGCCTCCTGCCGCCGCCGCGGGGGCGCATCCTCGACCGCAACGGCCTCGAGCTCGCCTCCAATCAGCAGAACTACCGGCTCATCCTGGTCGCCGAGCGCAGCCCGGACGTGAGCGAGACGCTCGATCGCATCGCGCGCCTGATCGATCTGCCCGAGCACGAGCGTCGCCGGGTGCTGCGCGACGCGCGGCGCCAGCGCCGCTTCATGCCGGTAACCGTGCGCGAGAACCTGGAATGGGAGGAGGTCGCGCGCATCGAGTTCAACGCCCCCGACCTGCCGGGCGTGCAGATCGAGGTCGGCCAGACCCGCTTCTATCCTCACGACGAAGCGACGGCGCACCTCGTCGGTTACGTCGGCGCCGTCGCGCCGAACGAGCTGACGGGCGATCCCCTGCTCGAGCTGCCGTCGTTCCGGATCGGCAAGAACGGCGTCGAGCGGACCTTCGACGAGCGGCTGCGCGGGCGTGCCGGGCGCAGCGAGGTCGAGGTCAACGCCATCGGCCGGGTGATCCGGGAGCTGTCGCGCCACGAAGGGCTGCCCGGCGAGGAAGTCCGCATCACCATAGACATGCCGCTTCAGAATCTCGCCCACGAAAAGCTGCAGGGCCATTCGGGCGCGATCGTGGTGATGGACGTGCATACCGGCGAGCTGCTGGTCCTGGCCTCGGCGCCGGCATTCGACCCCAACGCCTTCAGCCGCGGCATCAGCCGCGACTACTGGCAGGAGCTGACCGGCAACGAACGCGCGCCGCTCAGCAACAAGGCGATCTCCGGACAATACGCGCCCGGCTCCACCTTCAAGCCGGTGGTGGCGCTCGCCGCCCTCGAGGCAGGGGTGGTGACGCCGGAGCAGCGCGTGTTCTGCAGCGGCTATATCGAGCTCGGCAACGCGCGCTTCCATTGCTGGAAGAAGCACGGCCACGGCGCCATGAACATGGAGCAGGCGATCCAGCATTCCTGCGACATCTATTTCTACGAGATCGCGCGGCGCGTGGGGGTCGATCGCATCGCCGCGATGGCGCGCCGGTTCGGTTTCGGCGAAAGCCTCGGCGTCGAGCTGCCGGGCGAGCGCGCGGGCGTCGTGCCGACGCGCGACTGGAAGCTCGCCGTCATCGGCAAGCCGTGGGCGCTCGGCGAGACGCTTGTGACCGGGATCGGCCAGGGATTCGTGCTGTCCACGCCGCTGCAGCTCGCGGTGATGACGGCGCGGCTCGCCAACGGCGGGCGCGCGGTGCGGCCCCGCCTCGCCTTGCCGGAAGCGGAGCCGATGCCCGGCCTGCGCATGGCGGCGGCCGGCGGCGAGGACGATCTCGCGGCCGCGCTCGTCCCGCCGCCGCCCGCGCCCGCCATCGGCATCTCCGACGCGGCGCTCGACGTGGTGCGCCGCGGGATGTGGCTGGTGAGCAACGATCCCCAGGGGACCGCGTTCCGGTCCCGCATCCGCCAGGCGGGCTGGCAGATCGCCGGCAAGACCGGAACCAGCCAGGTGCGGCGGATCACGCTGGCCGAGCGCCTGACCGGGGTGCGCAAGAACGAGGACCTGCCGTGGCGCGAACGCGACCACGCGCTGTTCGTGGCCTATGCGCCGGCGGACGCGCCGCGCTATGCCATCGCGGTGCTGGTGGAGCATGGCGGCGGCGGCTCGGCCGTGGCGGCGCCGATCGCCCATGACGTGATGCTGGAGACGCTGCGCCGCGATCCGTCGCGTCGGCGGGTGGAGCCGCTGCGCGAGGCGCGGGCGGAGCTGGACGGGGTTGCCGCGGAGCGCGCGCGCGAGGGCCGCAACTGATGCTGTCCGGATTCTACAGACAGCCGGAGATGACGCTCCGCGAGAAGCTCGCGGAGGTGAACTGGGGCCTGATCCTGCTGCTCGGCGCGATCGCCTCCATCGGCTTCGCCATGCTGTATTCGGCCGCCAACGGCTCGTTCGAGCCGTGGGCGACGCGTCAGATGGTGCGCTTCGCCATAGGCATCTGCCTCCTGGTCGCCCTGGCGATGGTGGATATCAAGTTCTGGCTGCGCTACGCCTATGCCATCTACGGGACGGCGCTCGGGCTGCTGGTCGCGGTGGAGGTAATGGGCAGCATCGGCATGGGCGCCCAGCGCTGGATCAACCTCGGGTTCATCAACCTGCAGCCGTCGGAGGTGATGAAGATCGCCCTCGTCATCGTGCTCGCGCGCTATTTCCACGGCTTGCCGGAGGACGCGGAGGGCAAGCTGCGCTACCTGATCTGGCCGACGCTGCTCGCGCTGCTGCCGGCGGCCCTGGTGCTGCGCCAGCCCGACCTCGGCACCGCCGTCATGCTGCTGATGGTGGCGGGCATGGTGTTCTTCATGGCGGGCGTGCGGCTGTGGAAGTTCGGCCTCGCGCTGGGCGGAATCCTGGCCGCGCTGCCGGTCGCCTGGCAGTTCCTCAAGCCCTATCAGAAGAGCCGCCTGCTGACCTTCCTCGATCCCGAGCGCGACCCCCTCGGCGCCGGCTATCACATCCTGCAGTCGAAGATCGCGCTCGGCTCGGGCGGCCTGTTCGGGAAGGGATTCCTGCAGGGCAGCCAGTCCCACCTCAACTTCCTGCCCGAGAAGCAGACCGACTTCGTCTTCACCATGCTGGCGGAGGAGTTCGGCATGGTGGGCGGGCTCGGGCTGCTCGCGCTCTACATCCTGGTGCTGATCTACGGTTTCCATATCGCGCTCCGCGCCCAGAGCCAGTTCGGCCGCCTGCTCGCGATCGGGATGACGGCGACCTTCTTCCTCTACGTCTTCATCAACATCGCGATGGTGATGGGCCTGGTACCGGTGGTCGGCGTGCCGTTGCCGCTGATCTCCTACGGCGGCACCTCGATGCTGACCCTGCTGATCGGCTTCGGCATCCTGATCGGGGTCAACGTGCACCGCGGCATGGTGATCGGGCGCTCGCCGCGTACCGAGCCGGGCTGAGCCGGCCCCCGCCGCAACCCGCCGCGCGCCGCCGTTTTCCGCGTCTTCCGAAGGCGCCGAAAAGGCTGCGCGCGGCCTCGACAAAGCCCCGTGCTGTTGCTATACCCATGCCTCCCGACGCGGCCCCCTCGGGCCGCGCAGCATCAGGGCGCATAGCTCAGTTGGTAGAGCAGCTGACTCTTAATCAGCGGGTCCAAGGTTCGAGTCCTTGTGCGCCCACCAAGTTCCGCAGGCCCGGCCCGGTTTCGCGCCGGGCCTGTTCCGTTCAGGGCCCGATGCCGGCGCGCGCCGCGATCTCGTCGCGGCGCCGGCGCACCAGCTGGCGCTTCTGGGCCAGTGTCGCGACCGAGACGCCGAGCGCCACCACCGCGATCAGGATGGTGGAGACCGCGTTGATCTCCGGCGTGACGCCGAGCCGCACCTGGCTGTAGATGCGCATCGGCAGCGTGGTCGCGCCCGGTCCCGACGTGAAGGACGCGATCACGAGGTCGTCGAGCGACAGCGTGAAGGCGAGCAGCCAACCCGCCACCAGCGCCGGCGCGATCAGCGGCAGGGTGACGACGAAGAAGGTCTTGAAAGGCGTGGCGCCGAGGTCCATCGCCGCCTCCTCCAGCGTGCGGTCGAAGCCGACCAGGCGCGCCTGCACCACCACCGCGACGAAGGCCATGGAGAAGGTCGTGTGCGCGATCGTCACGGTCCAGTAGCCGCGGTCCCAGTCGAGCGACACGAACAGCAGCAGGAGCGAGAGCCCGGTGATGACCTCCGGCATGACCAGCGGCGCGTAGATCATCGCGGTGAACAGCGTCCGTCCCCGGAACCGCGCGAAGCGGGCGAGCGCGAAGCCCGCGATGGTGCCGAGCGCGGTGGCGACGGTGGCGGACACCAGCGCCACCCGGAGCGTGACCCAGGCGGCATCGATCAGCTGCTGGTTGGAGAACAGCGCCACGTACCATCTGGTCGAAAAGCCGCCCCACACGGTCACGAGGCGCGATTCGTTGAACGAGAACACGATCAGGATCAGGATCGGCAGGTAGAGGAACGCGAACCCCAGGGCGAGCGCCGTCGCCGTGAACGGGGTGAATCCGGGCCGCGCGCTCATCGGCCGGGCTCCGCGCGGCGCCGCGCCTGCTGGCGCTGGAACAGCACGATCGGCAGCACCAGCACGACCAGCAGCACCGCCGCGATCGCGCTCGCGAGCGGCCAGTCGCGGTTGTTGAAGAACTCGGTCCATAGCGTCCGGCCGATCATCTGCGTGCCGGGGCCGCCGAGCAGGTCGGGGATCACGAACTCGCCCACCGCCGGGATGAAGACCAGTAGGCAGCCGGCGACGATGCCGGGCGCCGACAGCGGCACGGTCACCGACCAGAAGCTCTTCCACGGCGGCGCGCCGAGGTCGGCGGCCGCCTCCAGCAGCGCCGCGTCCATTTTCTCGAGCGCGGCATAGAGCGGCAGCACCATGAACGGCAGGTAAGAATAGACGATGCCGATATGGATCGCCCATTCGGTGGTGAGGATGACGAGCGGTCGGTCGATCAGTCCCGCGCCCATCAGCAGGGCGTTGAGCAGCCCCTCGTTCTTGAGGATGCCGATCCAGGCATAGACCCGGATCAGGAACGACGTCCAGAACGGCAGGATCACCAGCATCAGCAGCAGCGGCCGCCAGCCTTCCGGCGCGCGCGCCATGGCGTAGGCCATGGGATAGCCGACCGCGAGCGCGACTGCGGTCGAGACGAAGGCGATCCGAAGGCTGGTGAGGTAGGAGCGAATGTAGATGTCGTCGCTCGCCAGCATCAGGTAGTTGCCGATGTTGAGCTTGACCTGCAGGTAGAGGTTGCCGGCCTCGTCGAGCAGCTGGATCAGGGGTGTGTAGGGCGGGCGCGCCAGCACCACCTCGGCGAAGCTCAGCTTGAGCACGATCAGGAACGGCGCGAGGAAGAACGCGGCGAGCCACAGGTAGGGGATCGCCACCACCAGCATCCGCCCCGCGGCGCGGCGTCGGTCCGTCTCCCGGAAGGACCGCGCCTCCTCCGGCGCCGCGCTCACGACGGCAGCACCACGCCCGCGCCGGGCGACCAGGTGACCCACACCGCGTCCTCCCAGGTGATCGGGCGTTCCACCAGCCGCTGGCGGTTGGCGACGGCGACGCGCACCGTCGCGCCGTCCGCGATGCGGACGTGGTAGATCGACATGTCGCCCAGATAGCCGATGTCGAACACGGTCCCGGGGATGGCGTTGACGCGCGCATTCTCCGGCGGCGCCTTGGAGAGCGAGAGCTTTTCCGGCCGGAACGCGACCCAGCAGGCGGCGCCTTCGGCGAGGTCGTGGCCGCGGTCCACGTGAATGTCGCAGCCGGCGTTGGCGGAACGGATCACGGTCGAATCCTTGTGCGCCCCGATCACGCGGCCCTCAAACACGTTGACGTCGCCCACGAACTCCGCGACGAAGCGCGCCGACGGATACTCGTAGATTTCGGCCGGCACGCCGACCTGGCGGATGCGGCCCTGGTCCATCACCGCCATGCGGCTGGAGACGGTCATCGCCTCTTCCTGGTCGTGGGTGACGATGATGAAGGTGATGCCGAGACGCTCCTGGATGTTGACCAGCTCGAACTGGGTGTGCTCGCGCAGCCGCTTGTCGAGCGCGGCGAGGGGCTCGTCCAGCAGCAGCAGCTTGGGCTTCTTCACCAGCGCCCGCGCCAGGGCGACCCGCTGGCGCTGTCCGCCCGAAAGCTGGTGGGGCTTGCGGCCGTCGAGTCCGCCGAGCCTGACCAGCTCCAGCATCGCCGCGACCCGCTCGCGGATCTCGGCGCGCGGCACGCGGTCCTGGCGCAGGCCGAAGGCGACGTTCTGCGCCACCGTCATGTGCGGGAACAGGGCGTAGGACTGGAACATCATGTTGACGGGACGCCGGTGCGGCGGCACGCCGGACATGTCCGCGCCGTCGATCTCGATCCGGCCCGCGTCGGGGCGCTCGAAGCCGGCGAGCATCCGCAGGAGCGTGGTCTTGCCGCAGCCCGACGGTCCCAGCAGGGAGAAGAATTCCCCCTTGTGGATGCCGAGGTGCACGTCATCGACCGCGGGATGGCCGTCGAAGGACTTGCCGACCCCGACGAGGCGGATATAGGGCACGGCCTCCGGGTCGTTCCACGGCTCCAGCCGGAGGCGCGGCTGGGGCGGGGGACGGTTCATCCGCCGCGCGCCCCCTTGATCCGTGTCCAGATGCGGTTGAGCAGGCGTTGCTGGGTCTGGTCGTTGGGCGACAGGGTATAGAGGGTCTTGATCGTTTCCGGGCGCGGGAACACGTCCGGGTCGCTCATCGTCTCCTTGGAAATGTGCGCGAGCGAATCCCTGTTGGCGTTGGGATACTGCACCTCGTCGGAGATGCGCGCGATGACCTCCGGCCGCATCAGGTAATTGATCAGGACGTGCGCGTTGTCGCGGTTGGGCGCATCGATCGGGATCGCCATGCTGTCGAACCACATCAGCGCGCCCTCCTTGGGCAGGAGGTACTGCACGCGCACCTTGTTCTTGGCCTCCTGGGCGCGCGTCTTGGCCTGGAGGATGTCGCCGGAATAGCCGAAGGCGAGGCAGATGTCGCCGTTGGCGAGGTCGTTGATGTATTGCGAGGAATGAAACCGGCGGATGAAGGGCCGAACCTTGAGAAGCTGTTCCTCGGCCCGCGCCCAGTCCTTGGGGTCCTTGGAATCCGGCTCGAGGCCGAGATAGCGCAGCACCGCAGGGATCATCTCGTCCGGTGCGTCCAGCAGGTCCACGCCGCAGTCCGCGAACTTGGAGACGACCTCCGGGTCGAACAGCATGGCGAGGGAGTTGGCGGGCGGCCGTGCCATCCGCTGCCTGATCTTGTCGGCGTTAAGCCCGATCCCGGTCGTGCCCCACATGTAGATCACCGAATGGGCGTTGTCCGGGTCGTACTTGGCCATGCGCGCCATCAGCTCCGGGTCCATGTGCTTGAGGTTGGGAAGCTTGGACTTGTCGAGCTTGGACAGCACCCCTGCCTGGATCTGGCGCGCGAGGTAGTTGTTGGTCGGCACCACGATGTCGTAGCCCGACCGGCCCGCCATCAGCTTAGTCTCCAGCACGTCGTTCGAATCGTAGACGTCGTAGACCACCCGGATGCCGGTTTCGCGGGTGAACTCCTCCAGAACCTTGGAATCGATGTAGTCGGACCAGTTGTAGACGTTGACCACCTTGTCCTGGGCGGCCGCGCCCTGGACCGCCATCAGAATGCCGGCGAGACCGGCCAGGAACCCCCGCAATTCCTTCATCGCACCCTCCCCGAATACGCGCCAACCCCACCCCAAGGGGGGCAAATCCGCCACATTGAGCCGTCCCGGCGTGCCGTTTGTCAATCCGCCGCCGGGCGGTGCGGCAGGGGCGTTGCGCCGTTTTCGCCAAGTGCTATGATTCGCGCAAACGTAGAAAAGAGCGTGCCGCTTCATTTGCCAACCGGACAGGGAGTTGTGCAATGTCGGGCTTCGGTTTCCTGGTGCGGTCGCTCGCGGCCGCGGTCATCGTCTGCGCCGCCGGAACGGCTGCCGCGCAGGATGTGGGCGACTTCTACAAGGACAAGCGCATCCGCATGATCGTCGGCTCCGGGCCGGGCGGCGGCTACGACGTCTATGCCCGCCTGGTCGCGCGCCATCTCGGGCGGCACATTCCCGGCAACCCGGCCTTCCAGGTGCAGAACATGGAAGGGGCCGGCTCGGTGGTCGCGACCAACTACGTCGTCAACGTGGCGCCCAAGGACGGCACCGTCATCGGCGCCATCCAGCGCGAGATCGCGCTGGTCCAGCTGATGGGCCAGCCCGGGCCGAAGTACGAGGCGCGGACGATCAACTGGCTCGGCAGCCTCCTGAGCGAGCCGGGCGTCTGCTCTGTCGCGACCCGCACCGGAATCTCGTCCTTCGCCGACCTGTTCCAGCGCGAGTTCGTGTTCGGCGGTACCGGCCCCAACGTCACCGAGTTCTTTCCCGCGATGTTCCACAACCTGTTGCGCGCGCCGGTCAAGCTCATCAAGGGCTATCCCGCGACGCCCCAGATCCACCTTGCGATCCAGCGCGGCGAGGTGGACGGGATCTGCCAGTCGTGGAGCTCCTTCAAGGAGCAGGCCGCGGCGATGCTGAAGGACGGCACGATCAGGCCGGTGGTCCAGATGTCGATCTCCCCGCAACCCGAGCTGCGCGCAATGGGCGTGCCGATGATCTTCGACTTCATCACGGCTGAGCGCGCCCAGGCGGGCATGACGGTCGAGGACGTCAGGAACTACTTCCATCTGGTGCTCGCTGCGGGCGCGATGGGCCGCCCCTTCATGCTGGCGCCCGAGGTTCCGGGCGCGCGCGTGGCGGCGATGCGCAAGGCATTCACGGCGGTGACGGGGGATGCCGAATTCCTGAACGACGCGAAGAAGCAGCGCCGCGAGATCGACTTCGTCAGTGGCGAGGACATCCAGGCCATCGTCACGCAGATGGCGGCGGTTCCGCCCGGAAAGCTCGCGCAGCTCGACGAGCTGATGAAATTCACCGGCAAAACCGAGCAGGCCAAGATCGAGCCGGTCCGCCATACGGGAAAGGTCACGGCCACGCAGGGCGAGGGGCGCCAGATCGTCATCAGCCACCAGGGTAAGGACGTAACCGCCAACGTCTCCGCGTCCGCCACCAAGGTCATGATCGGCGGCAAGGCCGCCAAGCGCGATCAGGTCACGGCCGGGATGACCTGCACCTTCGTCTATGCCGGCCCCGGTACCCAGGCGGAAGAGGTAAGTTGCAATAATTAGGCAATAATTTGACGCCCGATTCCTATGTTGCCCTGTCGCCCTCGAACGACGTAAGGTGCGGCCTTGGCTTGGGAATATCATTATAATCACGGCCTTTCTTACCCAGGCGGAAACGGCCGTATGGAGGCTCTGGATCCATGATCGACGCGGCCATCGAAGGCCTGGTGGGCATTCTCCACTGGAAGGCGTTCGCTCTGATGGTGGCCGGTATCGTGATCAGTTCGACGCTGGTCGCCATGCCCGGAATCGGAAGCAAGACCGCCATCGCGCTTCTCCTGCCGGTTGCTTTCGCCCTCAACAAGTTTGAAGCGGTGGCGTTGATCGTCAGCATCTGGGCGGTCAGCAATACCGCCAACTCGATCACCGCGATCCTGTTTTCGGTGCCGGGCGGCGGCGGTTCCCAGGCGACCATCATGGACGGCTATCCGATGGCGCGGAAGGGCGAGGCGGCGCGCGCGCTCTCCGCTGCCTTCACCGCTTCCGCGATCGGCGGCGTGATCGGCGCGCTGGTGCTGCTGGTGGCGATCCCGGTGTTGAGGCCGTTGGTGCTGCTGCTGGGGCCGCCCGAGTTCTTCATGCTGGTGATGCTGGGCGTCGCCATGGTGGGCGCGCTCAGCGGCAACGCACCCGTCAAGGGCATTATCGTCGGCGCCTTCGGCCTGCTGGTCTCGATGGTGGGCATCCACCTGATCACGGCCTTCCCGCGCTTCACCTTCGACAGCATATACCTGATGGAAGGCGTCGGCTTGGTGCCGCTCACCATCGGGTTGTTCGCGATCCCGGAGATGATCTACCTCGCGACCAAGGGGTCGGGCATCTCCGACGTGCCGCTCGGCAACCTGCGCCAGGGCATGGCGCAGGGCATCCGCGACGTGTTCAAGCACTGGTGGCTGGTGATGCGCTGCAGCATCCTCGGTGTCTGGGTCGGCATCATCCCCGGCCTCGGCTCCTCGGTCGCGGACTGGTTCGCCTACGGTCATGCCAAGCAGAGCTGCAAGGGCGCGCGCGAGACCTTCGGCACCGGCGACGTGCGCGGCGTGATCGCCGTGGACTCGGCGACCAACGCCAAGGAAGGCGGCTCGATGATCCCGACGCTGGCCTTCGGCATCCCGGGGTCCAGCACGCTTGCGCTGATCTTCGGCGGCCTCATCATCGTCGGCGTCACGCCGGGCCGCGAGATGCTCACGACCCAGCTCGACGTCACGTTCTCGATCATCTGGCTGCTCATCATCGCGAGCGTGCTCACTTCGATCCTGTGCCTGCTGTTCACCCGCCAGCTCGCGATGGCGACCAAGATTCGCCCGACCGTGCTGGTGCCGGTGATCCTGGCGATGGCGGTGATCGGCAGCTTCGCGGCGTCCAACCAGTTCGAGGACGTGCTCGTGATGCTGGTGTTCGGCACGCTCGGCCACTTCATGCGCTCGGCGGGCTGGCCGCGGCCGCCGCTGCTGCTCGGCCTCGTGCTGGGACCGCTGGCGGAGCGCTACATGTGGACCTCCTACCAGATCCACGGCTTCGGGTTCCTGCTGCAGCCGGGCGTCCTTGTGATCGCCATGCTGCTGCTGATCAGCGTCGCCTATCCGATCTGGCAGGACCGTCGCTTCAAGCGGATGCAGACCGGGGAGGGTCTCTGAGATGGTGCGTTTCCGGCCCCGTACGCTGCTGACCCTGTTCTTCCTTGGCGTCTTCACCTACGTGGTGTTCGCCTCCGCCGACATGCCGATCCAGGCGCGGCTGTTCCCGTGGACCATCGGCTTCATCGGCCTTTCGCTGCTGCTGTTCGAACTGGTGCGCGAGCTGCTCCCGGAAAAGGAGCGCAAGGACAAGGGCATCGCCTTCGACATCGCCTTCACCGAGGAGGAGGCCACCGCCACGGCCCGCCGCAAGGTGTGGGAGTTGTTCGCCTGGATCTATGGATTCGTCCTGGGCCTGTGGCTGCTCGGCTTCCATCTCGCCATCTTCCTGATGGTGCTGCTGTATCTGATCCGTCACCGCGAGACGACGGTGATGATCGTCACGCTGCCGCTGAGCACGCTGCTGGTGACCTGGGCGCTGTTCGACCGGCTGCTGCACCTGCCGTTCCCGCCCGGCCAACTGGTCGAGTGGCTCGGCTGGCGCTGAGCGGCCGAGGTCGCGCCGGCCTGAGGCGTTGACGGCGGCGGGCTTTGCCAGCATGATCCCCCATAAGAAAAACCTATGACAGGAGAGCCGACCATGACCAAGTCACCCTGGATTCAACGGAGCATTTGCTCGATCCCGCTGCTGGCGGTGGCGGCTTTCGGGCTGACGGCCGTGCCCGAGCCGGTCGCGGCGCAGGAGTCCTTCTACAAGGGCAAGACCCTCAACGTCGTGGTGCGCAGCGGTGCGGGCGGCGGTAACGACTTCTACGCGCGCCTGTTGGCCCGGCACATCGACCGCCATGTCCCGGGCACGCCCAACGTCATCGTCACCAACATGCCGGGCGGCGGCGGGCTGGTGGCGGCCAATTACATCGCGAACCGCGCCAGGAAGGACGGCACCGAGATCGGCCTTCTCGGCCGCGACCTCGTGATCGTCCAGCGCCTCGGCGCCACCGGCGTGCGCTTCGACGCGCGCGAGTTGATCGCCCTCGGCAACATGGGCAACGACACCTACATCTGGGTGACGCGCGCCGACCATCCCGTGAAGAGCTTCAAGGAGATTCGGGACTTCAAGGGCACGATGCGGTTCGGCGGCACCGGCGCGGGCACCGCGTCCGTGCAGTCGATCCAGCTGTTCAAGGCCGACGGCTTCCCGGTCGACGTCGTGTTCGGCTTCGACGGCACGGCGGAGCGTATCCTCGCGGTGGTGCGCGGTGACGTGGACGGCACCTCGGGCAGCTACGGCAGCCTGCTGGCCGGCATCAAGCAGGAGAACCTGCGCGTGCTGGGCCGTTTCGGCTCGCATCCCGAACTGCGCGACGTGCCCAACGCGCGCGAGCTGATCACGCCGGAACGGCGCCCGCTCGCCACCCTCATGTCGGCGCCGCTCGAGATGAGCCGGCCGCTCTACACCGCGCCGGGCGTGCCCAAGGACCGGGTCGAGATCCTGCGCGAGGCCATCAAGGCGACGCTCCACGATCCGCAGCTCCAGGCCGAGGCAAAGAGGGCGGATCGCGACGTGGAATGGACCAGCGCCGAGGACATCGAGAAGCTGACCGAGGAAATCCTCAATGCTTCCGACCAGGTGGTCGCGGACTTCAGGGCGCTGTGATCGGCGTTTCGTGACCGTGGGCACCGGCGGTCCGCCTTGCGGGCTGCCGGTGCCGCGTTCCAGACCCGCCGGGGGCGGGCCATCACAAGAAGAACCGGCCCGGGCAGAACGGCCGGTCGGCAGGGTTGGGCGACAGTACGCCTCAGTTTGGACGTTTCAACGCGTTCCGATCAGGGGAGACAAACCCATGACCTTCGGATTCCGTATCCGGCCGCTCGTCTGGCCGCTTTCCTTGGCCGTCGGCTTCGCCGTGCCGTCCCTCGGGCTCGGCCCGGCGGCGGCCCAGGACATGTTCTACAAGGGCAAGACCATCAACGTGGTGGTGCGCAGCGGGCCGGGCGGGGGCAACGATTTCTACGCCCGCCTGGTGGCGCGCCACATCGTCAAGTACGTCCCCGGCAATCCCGACACCATCGTCACCAACATGCCGGGCGGCGGCGGCCTCGTGGCGGCCAACCATATGGCCGAAAAGGCCAAGAAGGACGGCACCGAGATCGGCGCGCTCGACCGCGCCATCCCGGTGAGCCAGCGCCTCGGCGCGAGCGGCATCCGCTACGACGTGCGCAAGCTGCCGGCCATCGGCAGCGCCGCCTCGGAGACCTACGTCTGGCTGCTGCGCGACGATCACCCGGTGAAGACCGTGAAGGACCTCAAGTCGTTCAAGGGAACGGTGCGGTTCTCGGGCACCGGGGCGGGCAACAGCTCGGTCCAGCAGGTGGTCCTGCTCAAGAGCGACGGCCTGCCGGTGGACATCGTCACCGGCTTCGTCGGCACCGCCGAGAAGGTGCTGGCCGTGGTGCGCCGCGACGTGGAGGGGACCAACGGCAGCTACGAGAGCCTGCTGACCCCGATCCGCGACGAGAAGCTCCGCGTCATCGGCCGGCTCGGGCGGCACCCGGAGCTGATGCACGTGCCCGACCTGCGCGAGGTGCTGTCGCCCGAGAAGCAGGCGGTCGCGACCATGATGGCGGCGCCCCTGGAGGCCGGCCGGCCGTTCTACGGCGCGCCCGGCATGCCCGGCGACCGCCTGCAGGTGTTGCGCGAGGCGTTCCGCAAGGCGCTCCACGACCCGGTGCTGGTCGAGGAGGCAACGCGCGCCAAGCAGACCGTCGAATGGGTCGGCGGCGAGGATATGGAGAAGAACAACGAAGCCATCCTGGCCGCGCCCGATGCCGTGGTGGAGGTGTTCAAGGCGTTGTGACCGTCGGCCGGCGGCCCACGCGGCCGGCGGCCCTTTCGTGCGTATGTGTGCGTTTTTCCGTAAAGCAAGCAGGGAGATGAGATCGTGAAGAAGATGACATCCTGGAACCAGATGGCGGGCCTCGCGGCCTCGCTCGGTGCTGTGGCGATGCTGGCGGGGGCGGTCGCGTCCCAGCCGGCGGCGGCGCAGGACGGCTTCTTCAAGGGCAAGACCATCAACATCGTGATCCGCAGCGCGCCCGGCGGCGGCAACGATTTCTACGGCCGCCTGGTGGGGCGGCACATCGTCAACCACATTCCCGGCAGCCCGCAGCATATCATCACCAACATGCCGGGCGGCGGCGGGCTGGTCGCCGCCAACTACATGGCGGAGCGCGCCAGGAAGGATGGCACCGAGCTCGGCGTGCTCGACCGCGACATCCCGGTGACCCAGCGCATCGGCGCGACCGGCATCCGCTACGACGTGCGCAAGCTGACGGCCATCGGCAGCGCCGCGTCGGAAACCTACATCTGGGTGGCGCGTGGCGACCATCCGGTCAAGTCCGTCGCGGGGCTCAAGGACCAGAAGGGAGTGATGCGGTTCTCGGGCACCGGGGCGGGCACCAGCGCGGTGCAGCAGGTGGTCCTGCTCAAGAGCGACGGCTTCCCGGTGGACGTCGTGACTGGCTACAGCGGCACCGCGGAAAAGGTGCTGGCGATGGCGCGCGGCGACGTCCAGGGCACCACCGGCACCTACGAGAGCCTGCTGACCGCCATCAAGAACGAGAACCTGACCGTCATCGCGCGCCTCGGGCGGCATCCGGAGTTGATGAACGTGCCGGACCTGCGCGACGTGCTGTCGCCCGCCAAGCGCCAGATCGCCGCTATCATGGCGGCGCCGCTGGAGGCGGGTCGCCCGTTCTACGGTGCGCCGGAGACCCCGAAGGACCGCGTTCAGGTGCTGCGCGAGGCGTTCCGCAAGGCGCTCCACGACCCGGCGCTGCTCGACGAGGCCAAGCGCGCCAACCAGAGCATCAACTGGATCAGCGGCGAGGACATGGAGAAGGCGGCCCTCGAGATCCTGGCGGCGCCCGACGAAGTGATCGCCGCCTTCCGGGCGCTCTGAGAGTTGGTTTTAGGCCGCCGGCGGGGGTTTTAGGGCTCCCGCCGGCGGTTTTTTCGTGCCGCTCGGCACGAGAAATCGCTTGCATTTCCGCACCGTCGTGCGCATATCGCGTCCGTGAAGGGCATCCGCCCTCCCTCCCGCGATCGCGCCGGACCCTCGCCCGAGGCAGTCCATCGCGGGCTACCGATTTCCCCCGTTGTTTCCAAGTGCGCGTGGAAGCGGCAAGAACGCGCCGGACCGCGCGTGCCCGCCCATATGCGCGCGGGCATGGCGGGTGTGCGCAGAAAGATAATACGTTGAACACGCCTTCCAAGTTTTCCGAGCTCGGCCTGGCCGAGCCCCTGTGCCGCGCGCTCGCCGCGCGGAACTACGACGAGCCCACGCCGATCCAGGCGCAGGCGATCCCGCTGCTGCTTGACGGCCGCGACCTGCTCGGCATCGCGCAGACAGGCACCGGCAAGACCGCCGCATTCGCGTTGCCCGTGCTACAGCGCCTCGGCGCGCCGAGCCGTGCCGGACGGCCGCGCGCGCTCGTGCTCGCACCGACCCGCGAACTCGCCATCCAGATCGCCGACGGTTTCCGTGCCTACGGCGCCCATACCAAGCTGCGTCTGGCCGTAATCTTCGGCGGCGTCTCCCAGCACGCCCAGGTGGCGGGCCTGCGGCGCGGCGCCGACATCATTGTCGCGACTCCCGGCCGCCTACTCGACCTGATGGAGCAGCGGCACGTCGACCTCGGCGCGGTTACCAGCCTCGTGCTGGACGAAGCCGACCGGATGCTCGACATGGGCTTCATCCGCGACGTGCGCAAGATCGTCGCGGCCCTGCCGCGCGCGCGCCAGTCGCTGCTGTTCTCGGCCACCATGCCGGCGGAGGTCGAAAAGCTCGCGCGGGACATCCTGCGCGATCCGGCCCGCGTCGACATCGCGCCCAAGACCGTGACGGTCGAGGCGATCGCCCAGAGCGTTCATTTCGTGGAAGGCCCCGCCAAGCTCGACCTGCTGAGCGACCTCATGGCCGATCGCCGCCTCGCGCGGGTAATCGTCTTCACCCGCACCAAGCACCGCGCCAACCGGGTCGCCGAAAGCCTGGCCAAGACCGGCGTCGCGGCGGAGGCGATCCACGGCAACAAGTCGCAGGGCGCGCGCCAGCGCGCACTCGACCGCTTCCGGCGCGGCGCCGCCCGGGTGCTGGTTGCGACCGACATCGCCGCGCGCGGCATCGACGTCAGCGGCGTCACCCATGTCGTCAACTTCGAGCTGCCGAACGAACCCGAGAGCTACGTCCATCGCATCGGGCGCACCGCGCGCGCGGGCGCGGACGGCATCGCGGTCTCGTTCTGCGAACCGGCCGAATATGCCTTCCTGCGCGACATCGAGAAACTGATCCGCATGCCGATTCCGACTGCCGGGGGCGAACGCCCCGCGCCAGGTGCGCCCGTGGTCAGGATGGTGCAGGGACGGGGACGCCCGCAGCCGCAACGCGGCCGCCGCAGCCGTGGCCGCGGCGGACCGCGTCGAGCGGCCTGAGCGCGGGGGAGAGAGGCCGGCGGAATGAGCCGGCCGTCAGGAGGATGCGTCGATCCGGGCCGTTTCCAGCATCCTGGTGAAATCGCCGATTCCCCGGTCGAAATAGTGCAGCTTGGCGCCGCGGTAGACCGCCATGTACAGGCGGTCGGACACCACGGCGCCGACCGCCTGTCCTCTCATCTCGAGCCCATGCTTCGTGACGAACTCGAAGGCGACATGGAACCCACGGTGGCCGGCGAAGGTCTCGGGCCGCTGTTCGGTGAGCGTCAGCCGTTCCAGGTCCTCGCGTGCCATGGTGGCCTGTAGCAACTCGATGACTTCGATCTCGTTCATTCCGCGGCGGTAGGTGGGGAACTTCTCGCCTTCCGACGTGGCCGTCTCCGCGCCGGGAACCCGATAGATCGGCTGCCCGTCCCGCGCGCCTCGGACGAACAGGACTTGCTGCAGGTGCGGCCCGTCCAGGGTCCAGAACTCCCAGTTCGGGCTCGTGAAGCGGTTCCAGTCGCGGGGCGGGACCAGGCTGAGCCCCGAGCCCACGTCGGTGCGTTCTCCGCCCTTGACGAGGCTCACCCCCGCGCACCCGGACAGCGTGACGATGGCCACGAGGAGAGCGGCGACAAGGAGAGCTTGCGGATGGCGGCGCCTCATGGGGACCTCGTTTCGAGCATGTGACGGATCATACCGGCGTCGCCGGCATCCGGGTTGGACTCGAGATAGTGGCGCAGCGCCGCGTGTGCCTCGGCAATCTCGCCCATCTTCCCGAGGCTCACGCCGATCTGGCGGTGCAGGTCGGCCGGCGCCTTGCCCTCCGCGTCTTCGGCCTGCCGATAGGCTTCGACGGCGAGCTGCAGATCGCCTTCCTTGCCTCGCAGGCGGTAGAGCTCTCCCCGGAAGTAGTGAAGCTCGGCCTTGTTGGCGCCTTCCTCCATGAGGAGATCGATCAGCGCGCCGAATTCGTCGTAGCGCCTCAGGTGGAGGGTGTCGCGCAGCAACCCCTCCCGGATCGGCAGGATCGCCGCGAGATAGCGGTCGTGCCCGGTCTCCGTCGAGCGTGGCGTGCGGACGTGGTCCGCAAGCGCGCGAAGGGTTTCGAGGCGTTCCTCGCCCGGCGGATGGCTGGCAAGGAAAAGGTCGACGCGCGGCGCGTCCTTCGCCCCTTCTCTCTCGCGCTTGAGGAAATCCCATATCTTCCACGCCTCGTCGGGGTCGTAGCCGCTCTCGGCCAGCAGCAGGATGCCGTAGCCGTCCGCCTCGCGCTCCTGATTGCGGCCGAACGCCTGGATGCTGCCGAGCATGATGAGGTGGCTGATCTCGCCGGCCGCCGGAATTCCGGCGAGCGCGAAGCCGAGCTGCAGGAAGGCGGAAGTGTTGCTTTTCTCGATCATGTCCTTGACGCGCTGCGCCGAATGGCGACGCAGGTAATGCCCGATCTCGTGGCCGATCACGGTCGCGAGCTGGGCCTCGTTCTGGGCACGCAGCAGAAGGCCGGTCCAGATCTCCATCATCCCGTTCGGTGCCATGGTCGCATTGAAAAGGGGCATGCGCGTGACGTAGACCCGAATGTCGCCGCAATAGGGCCCCGCCACGCGGCACACGACGGACTCGATGTATGCGTTGAGGCGCGGGTCGTTGACCCTGTTGCCCGCCGACCGTGTTCGCGCCTCGACGTTGTCGAACAGCATCCACAAGCCGGCCTCGTCGCTCTTGACGTCGGGCCGATAGCTCGGCCGGAGGTCGTCGAGCCGATAGGCGAAGGATTCGGCGCCGCCGCCTTCCGCCGGTTTCGGCGCCTCGGCCTGGCGGGCGGCGATGGGGGCCTTGTAATGTGATACGTCGTCGGCCTGGCAGCCGGCGGTCGCCAATGCCGCCATGACGGCCAGCCCCCATTTCGCGCGGCGGATCATTGAGGAAAGCTGGAAAGGAGCAGGGTCACGGTTTCGCGTGCCGCCGCGGCCTCGCGCAGGTCCCCGGTCGCCCGCAGCAGCCGGTTGAACCAGACCACTTCCCCGGTCCTGAGGTCGACGAGCGAGGCGAAGCCGATCTGCGTGCCCCCCGGGACGTGGGCGCCGAACAGCAGAGCCGCCAGAATGATCACGGCCTTGCGCGAGTCGCTCGAATAGGAATCGCGCACGAAACAGAACAGGGCATAGTCGGCGCCATATTTTTCGTGCAGGTACGCCGTTTCCGGCCCGAGCGACCATTCGAAGTCGACGGCTTTGGTCGGAAGCTGCAAGGGACCGGGGTACTGATGCACCAGGATCGTCTTGCCGACCACCTCATGGAGCTTGAGGAGCTGCTCTTCGCGGCGGTCGTGTGCGACGGGGCCGTTGTCCTCCGGGCGCCTTACGAGGCGGGCGTTGATGGCGCGGAAATGGTCGTCGAGATGCGCGTCGATATGCCTGCGCGCGTTGGCGGTCCACTCGGCCTGCGGCTCGTTGATGCCGCCCCCGTGCAGGATGCTCAACTCCACGTCGGGCGGCAACACGACGATGCGGCGCTGCTCGGTTTCCGGCGGCAGGGACTTCTGGGTCTGGAACGACGTCGTGACGCAACCGGCGAGCAACAGAATCGCCGCCAAGAGCGACCCGGATCGCAGGATGTGGCTAAGGCCCCCCATTTCCTTTCTCCCCCCAAGAAAGAAAACCCTCGCCAGGATTAAAGCATGGGTTGCCGGTGTGCCGTCAACCCTGGATGTGGCGCTTCAGGTATGGGGATGGACATGGGTATGGGGCTCGCCGTGGGCGCCGTGCCCGTGGCGCCCCACTTCGCGCTCCACCGGGACCAGGTGCAGATTCGCGTTGCGCACGCCGCCCTCGGCGCCGATCGCGTCGGTGAACGTCCGCACCGCATCGACGTTGCCTTGCAGGATCATCGCCTCCATGCAGTTCTCGTGGTCGAGATGGACGTGCAGCGTGGTGATGCCGAGGTCGTGATGGGCATGCTGGGCCTCGACCAGGCGGCGGGCCAGCTCGCGCTTGTGATGGTTGTAGATGAACGAGAAGCAGGCCAGGCAGTGGCCGCCGGCCTCGGGCCGCAGGCGGTCGAGGCTCAGGCGGTCGCGTACTAGGTCGCGGAACGCTTCCGAGCGGTTGCTGTAGCCGCGTTCGGTCATGTAGGCGTCGAACTGGGTAAGGAGATCGTCGTCTACCGAGATCGTGATGCGCTGCATTGGCGTCTCCGTCCGTTCCGGGCTGGTCAGGACTCATAGCCGTTGCGAGCGGCTATCACAATTGACCGTTGACCGTATGAATTTTACATGATTAATCATACATACGCGACCACAGGTCGCTCGGCCCGAACCGGAGAAGGATCATGGACGTGAGGCCATTCCTGGCCCGCAGCGCGCTTGCCTGCGTTCTTGTAATAGCAGGCGGCACCGCCTGGATGGGCGGCGGGAAGGCCGCCTGGGCTCATTTCCTGGAGCTGATCCCGTCCGAGGACAACGTCGCGGCCGAGGGGAGCCGCAGTGTGACCCTCGACCTCGTCTTTACCCACCCGATGGCCCGGGGACCGGTGATGGAGCTCGCCAAGCCCGTCCGCTTCGGCGTCCGGCGTGGCGAAACCACCGAAGACCTGCTCGGCACCCTGGTCGAGCGCAGGGTCGACGGCAGGACCGCGTGGCGCGCCCAGTACCGTTTCGCGCGGCCCGGCAATTACGCCTTCTTCGTCGAGCCCCGGCCCTATTGGGAGCCGGCGGAAGGCAAGATGATCGTCCATTACACCAAGGTGATCGTGGACGCCTTCGCCGCGGGCGAGGGCTGGGACGAGCCGGTCGGACTTCCGGTCGAGATCGTGCCTTTGGCGCGCCCCTACGGGCTCTGGACCGGCAACGTGTTCCGCGGCGTGGTGCTGCGGGACGGCAAGCCGGTGCCGGGCGCCGAGGTCGAGGTGGCGTGGCGCAACGACGGATCGGTCCGGATTCCCGCCGACGCCTACGAGACCCAGGTGATCCGCGCCGATTCCCAGGGCGTGTTCGTGTACGGCCTGCCGCGCGCGGGCTGGTGGGGCTTCGCGGCGCTGGTGGACGGCGACGCGCCCATGAAGAGCCCGGAAGGCAAGGAAGTGCCGGTGGAACTCGGCGGCCTCATCTGGGTCCGCGCGCGCGACATGAAGTGAGGCGCCCCGGCGTCTGAATTGAGAGGAGAACGTCCCATCGCCCACATTCCCGACGGCGTGCTGTCCCTGCCGGTGCTGGTCGCTGGAGGCGCCGCGAGCGCGGCCGGGCTCGGGGTCGCGGTGGCGCGCCTGCGCTCGCACCAGATTCCGCGCACCGCCGTGCTGGGCGCCGTGTTCTTCGTCGCCTCCCTGATCACCCTGCCGGTGGGGCCGACTGCGGTCCATCCGCTGCTGGGCGGCCTTATGGGGATCGTGCTGGGCTGGGCGGCGGTCCCCGCGATCGCGGTGTCGCTGATCCTGCAGATGGTATTTTTCGGCTTCGGCGGCCTCACTGCCTTCGGCGTCAACCTGTTCAACATCGCGGCGCCGGCACTGGTGGCGGGCTTCGTGCTGCGCCCGTGGCTGATGCGGGCGGCCTCGGCGCGCGCGGTCGGCACCCTCGGCGCGTTCGCAGGCGTGGCCTGCGTGCTGGCGACCGGGGCGCTGGTCGCGCTCTCTCTCGCCCTCAGCAACCCGGCCTATATCGAGGCGACCAAGCTGGTGATCCTGACCTACCTGCCGCTGGCGGCGGGCGAGGCGGCGGTGACGGCGGCGGCGCTCGCTTTCCTGTGGCGGGTCGCCCCCGACATGATAGGGGTGGCACGATGATCCGGCCGATGGCGGCGGCCGTCCTCGCGCTCGCGGCGGCGCTGTTCGTGGCCGCGCCGGGCTGGGCCCACAGCCTCCATATCTTCGCGACCTTCGACGGCACCCGGGTCGTGGGGGAGGCCTATTTCAGCGGCGGGATCAAGGCGCGCAACGTCGAGGTCCAGGCCTTCGACGCCTCCGAAAAAATCCTGGCGACGGTCCGGACCGATGCATCGGGCGTCTTCGCCTTCGAATCCCTGCCGGCCGTCGACATCGAGCTGGTGGCCGATGCCGGCGACGGCCATGTGGCGAGCTTCCGCCTGAGCGCGGCGGAAATGAAGGGCGCTTCGTCCGGGCCGGCCGCGGGGCAGGAGAGCGCGGCAATGGTGCCGGCGGCAGAACTGGAGCGGATCGTGGATCGCGTCGTGGCGGAGCGGCTTGCGCCCCTGCGCCGGGAGATCGCCGCCTACGAGGCCAGAATCCGGCTCCATGACGTCCTGGGCGGCATCGGTTACCTCGTCGGGATCGGGGGCCTCGCGTTCTGGTGGCTCGCCCGGCGCGAGGCGCGTCGGAGGGAACGATGAGCGTCCGTGCCCTTCCCAACGGTTCCGCAGGTCTCGGCTTGGCCGCGCTGGAGCGGCATGCCGTGGACCCGCGCGCGCGCATCCTCGGCACGGCGGGCTTCGCCGTCGCGGTCGCTTCGCTGGAGGGCTTCGTGCCGGTCCTCGCCGCGCTCGCCGCCGCGATCCTCGCCGCGCTGGCTTCGGGCCTCGCCTGGCGCACGCTGGCCCGCCGCCTCCTCATGCTCGAGGGGTTCATGGTGGTGCTGCTCGTGATGCTGCCCTTCACCGTGCCGGGGCGGCCGCTCCTCGGGATCGGGCCCTTGACGGTGGGCCTGGACGGGCTCCTGCTCGCGGCCGTGATCGCGCTCAAGGCCAATGCCGTCGTCATCGCGATCCTGTCCCAGCTCGGTACCCTCGAGCCCGCGCGCCTCGGCCACGGCCTCGCGCGGCTCGGCGCGCCCCGCAAGCTGGTGGCGCTGCTGCTGCTGACCGCGCGCTACGTCGCGGTGTTCGAGGACGAGTACCGCCGTCTGCGCCGGGCCATGCGGGCGCGCGGCTTTCGCGCGACCTCCTCGCGCCACACCTGGCGCAGCCTCGGCTGGCTGGTGGGGATGCTGCTCGTGCGCTCCAACGACCGTGGCCATCGCGTGCTGCAGGCCATGAAATGCCGTGGCTTCACGGGTCGTTTCCCGGTGATGGGCGACCTGCGCTTCGGCCTCGTGGACGCGCTCTACCTCGGGCTCGCCGTCGTCCTGGCGGTGGCGCTGGTGGCGGGGGATCGGCTATGAGCGCGCCTCTGTTCCGGCTCTCGGGCGTCACGTGCAGCCATGGCGCGCGCGAGGTGCTCTCGGACGTGAATTTCACCCTCGGGCCGGGCGAGCGCGTGGCGCTGCTCGGCGGCAACGGAGCCGGGAAGACCACGCTTCTGCATGTGATGATGGGCCTCGTGCGGCCGGCCTCCGGCACCGTCGAGGCGTTCGGCGCGGTGCGCGTGCGCGACAGCGACTTCGCCGAGGTCCGCCGCCGCGCGGGCCTCCTGTTCCAGGATGCCGACGACCAGCTGTTCTGCCCGACCGTGGTGGAGGACGTGGCCTTCGGTCCGATCAACTGCGGGCTCTCCGAATCGGAGGCGCGCGCGGCCGCCGAAAGGGTGCTGGACGACCTCGCTATCGGCCATCTCGCCGCGCGCGTGACCCACCGGCTCTCGGGCGGCGAGAAGCGGATGGTCTCGCTCGCGACCGTGCTCGCCATGGAGCCCGAGGTGCTGTTTCTGGACGAGCCCACCAATGCCCTCGACGACGGTTCGCGCGCGCGGCTGCTCGCGCTGCTCGAGCGCCTGCCCCAGGCGATGGTGCTCGTCACCCACGACCAGGCGGTGGTCGAGCGGCTCGGCTTCCCGCCCGCCGTGATGCGCGAAGGGCGTATCCTGCCCGCCGAGATCCACCGCCATCCCCACGTGCATCATCACCAGCACGGCCATCTCCATGTGGGCGGGGAGACGGCGGCCCACGAGCACCATCACGCCGCGCCGGCATCCGCCGGGGCCGCCGAGGCGAAGTAGCGCCCGCGCCGCCCGTTCCGGGGCAGCCCGATCCGTGCTAGGACTGCGGCCGGCAACCCTGTGCGGCCCCCTTCATGGACCTCCACGTCCTGGTCATCGCGGTCTTCGTCCTGGTCTATCTCGGCATGGCGCTGGGGCGCTGGCCGGGGCTCGCCATCGACCGCACCGGGATCGCCCTGATCGGGGCCATCGTGGTGTTCGCGGCGGGGGCGGTGGACGCGGCGGGGGTCGCCGGGACCATCGACTTCGCCGTGCTCGCGATCCTGTTCGCGCTGATGGTGCTGTCGGCGCAGTTCGCGGCCAGCGGCTTCTTCGAATGGGCGGCGGGCTCGATCGCCGCCGCCGGAGCCTCGCCCCGGCGCCTGCTCGCCGTCACCGTCCTCGTCGCGGGCGGGCTCGCGGCGGTCCTCACCAACGACGTGATCGTATGGGCGATGGTGCCGGTGCTGGTGCGGGGCCTGCGGGCGCGCGGGCTCGACCCCGTGCCCTTCGTGATCGCGCTGGCGATGGCGGCCAACGCCGGTTCCGCCGCGACCGTCGTCGGCAATCCCCAGAACCTGCTGATCGCGAGCGCGGGCGGCCTCGGCTTCTGGCCGTTCGTGCTGGCCTGCGGCGTGCCGGCGGCGCTCTCCCTGGCGGTCGTCTACGGCGTGGTCGCGTGGCGCGCCCGCGACGCCCTTGCCGGGCGGGCGGCCTCGGCGCGGTGCTGCGGCTCGGCGTGGTGCGCGCGCTCGGCCTCAGGGGGTGGGATGGGCAGTGCGGTTTCGGTCGCGGTCTCGGCTTGCAGCGTACCCGCGGCCATGTCGGTGAAACTGGTTCCCAGGCGAACTTCGGCGGCCCCGGTGGCCCCCTCCATCTCGACCTCGACCGGACGTAGGAGGGCGAGTGCGAGCATGCCGTGCAGGGCGAGCGCAAGTGTGACCGCCACACCCTTCATGCTGCGCGAGGCGACGATCATTCGAGACCCCGTTCGGTAACGATCATCACGCGATCGGCACCCGCCGCATTCAACGCCGCGCCGATTTCGACCAGCAAGGCGGCCGGGAGATTGCGGTCGGGCACGACGCGCACCGTCGCACCCGCCTCGGCCTCGAAGTCGGAGAGGAACGCGTCGACCGAGGCGATTTCGGAGCCGCGGAAGCTCAGCCGGCCGTCGGGATGCACCACCAGCGCGTCGGGCGGTGCCGCACCTTCCAACGCGCCGGTGCGGACCAGCTTCAGTTCCGGATCAAGCGGCTGCGCGACCGCCCCCGCCACGAGGAAGAAGACCAGCATCAGAAAGACGATATTGATCAATGCGATAGTCGGCTCGCGCGCAGACTTCCGCCGGGGCCCCTTCATGTCGCGCCCAGCACCGTCGCCTGTATCCCCGGCACCCGCCGCAGCACGACCAGGAGGTCTGTCAGCCGCTGAGCCGTCACCTCGCCGCGAAGCGCGATCAGAAGGGGGCGCGGTTCGTCGTCTGGCGTGGCCAGCGCCTGCCTCAGGTCCGCCATCGACACAGGCGTGCCGTTCAGCGTCAGACGGTCGGGCGCGAGTTGAAGGAAAAGGGGCGGGTTCATCTGCGCCTCGTCTATGCCCGACCCGCCCGAGGTCAGTTCGACCTCGGCGAAGCGGGTGAAGGTCGAGGACAGCATGAAGAACAGCAGCAGCAGGAAGATGACGTCGACCAGCGACGTCATGGCGATCCGGCGGCGCCTGCGCGGCCTATGCATGCTCAGCAGCGGCGATCGGTTCATCTGCCTCGGCCGTCATACCGGGCGTGAGGATGGCGTGGATCGCGCGCGCGGTGAAGACCCGCTCGGCATCCATTCGCGCTTCGAACCAGCTGAGAACCGCCGAGGTCGGCATCGCCACGGCCAGCCCCGCCGCGGTGGTCAAAAGTGCCACCCAGATACCCCCCGCCAACACCGCGGGATCGACCTGCGTCCCGGCATCTTGCAGCGCCTGGAAGGCGGTGATCATGCCGAGCACCGTGCCGAAAAGGCCCAGCAGCGGCGCAAGCTGCGCCACGGTGTCGAGGAAGCGGAAGCCGCGTTCGAGCCGGGCAAAGCGCGTCTCGGCCTCTGCCTCCAATCGCGCGGCGTCGCGCATTCCGCCGGTCGCCATGTCAATCAGAGGTCGAAGGTAGCTGCGCGATCTTTCGATTTCGGTGCGCGCCGTCGTCCGGTCGCCCGCGTCCCAGGCCGTAACTGCCCGCCGCAAGGCGGCATGCCGGCCGACCCCTTCGCCGATTGACCATGGGCACCGACGGGCAGGCGGGCGAGGAGCGCGTCTTCGACGTCATCGTCGTCGGCGCCGGCTCGGCCGGCTGCGTGCTTGCCGACCGGCTGAGCGAGAGCGGTAC
>JBJHBM010000025.1:0-33547 GCA_050485485.1 Alphaproteobacteria bacterium
ATGCCGATCCGGTCGGCGAGCCGGCGCACGAGCGCCGCCTCGACGCGGGCCGGCAGGTCCGGCGGCACCCGCACCTGGGCGCGGGCGGCGCGCGAGAACGCGCGGCCGTCGGCCCGCGCCAGCGCATCCGCGTCGGCCGCAACCCACAGGCCGCGGCCCGGCAGTTTCTCCGCCAGGTCGGGCACCACGACCGCGTCGGGGCCGACCACGAAACGGATCAGGCCCTCACGCGGCCCACTCGTGCCGGTCACGATGCAGCGGCGCGCCGCATCGCCGCCCGGTCCGGGCGGCGCGGCCATAGTCTCGTCCGGAATATGCGGAACGGCGTTCACGCGCGCTCACGCCTCCTTCGCAGGGTCGGCTTCGGCTTCGGCTTCGGCGGCGGCCTTCGCCTCGGCCTCGGCGCGGGCCCGGTCCTCTTCCTCGAACCAATGGGCGCGCGCCGCCGAGATGATGGCGTTGGCGTCGTCCTCCGACAGCTTGAAACCGGCAAGGATGCCGGGCTCGTCCTCGCTGCCGGCAAGCTCGTAGCCCGCCAGCTCGGCGAGCTGGTCGCGGCTCCTGATGCCGTTCTCCGCGAGCTTCACCACCATGTCCGGGGTCAGGCCGGGGATGTCCACCATGTCGTCGGCGATGCCGAGCTCGCGGCGCTTCTCCGCGAATTTCTCGGCCTGCTCCTGAAGGTAGTTCTGGGCGCGCCGCGACAGCTCTTCGGCGAGGTCCTGGTCGAACCCCTCGATGCCGGTGATCTCCTCGAGCGGCACGAAGGCCACCTCCTCGACCGAGGAGAAACCTTCCGTGACCAGCAGGTGGGCGATCACCTCGTCCACGTCAAGGGCGTCGATGAACATCTGGGAGCGGGTGCGGAACTCTTCCTGGCGGCGCTCCGATTCCTGCGCTTCCGTGAGGATGCGGATGTCCCAGCCGGTGAGCTGCGAAGCGAGGCGCACGTTCTGGCCGCGCCGCCCGATGGCGAGCGAGAGCTGGTCGTCGGGGACCACCACCTCGATGCGCTTCTGGTCCTCGTCGAGCACCACCTTGGTGACTTCGGCAGGCGCCAGCGCGTTGACCACGAAGGTCGCGGGATCGGGCGACCACTGGATGATGTCGATCTTCTCGCCCTGGAGCTCGGCCACCACCGCCTGCACGCGCGAGCCGCGCATGCCGACGCAGGCGCCGACCGGGTCGATCGAGCTGTCGTTGGACAGCACCGCGATCTTGGCGCGCGAGCCGGGGTCGCGCGCGACCGACTTGATCTCGATGATGCCGTCGTAGATTTCGGGCACTTCCTGGGCGAACAGCTTGGCCATGAACTCGGGCCGGGTGCGCGACAGGAAGATCTGCGGGCCGCGCAGCTCCTCGCGCACGTCGTAGATGTAGGCGCGCACGCGCTCGGAAGCGCGCAGGGATTCGCGCGGCAGGATCTCGTCGCGGCGCAGCACGCCCTCCGCGCGGCCGAGATCGACGGTGACGTTGCCGTATTCGACGCGCTTGACCACGCCGTTGACGATCTCGCCCACGCGGTCCTTGTACTCCTGGTACTGGCGCTGGCGCTCCGCCTCGCGCACCTTCTGGACGATCACCTGCTTGGCGGTCTGGGCCGCGATGCGGCCGAAGTCGATGGGCGGCAGCGGATCGACGATGTATTCGCCGGCCTGGATGTCGGGCTTGATCTTCTGCGCCGTGGCGAGGTCGATCTGGGTCAGCTCGTCCTCCACCGTCTCCACCGCCTGGGTGTAGCGGGCCAGCGAGATTTCGCCGGTGGTGCGGTCGATGCGCGCGCGGATGTCGTGCTCGTGGCCGTAGCGGGAGCGTCCGGCCTTCTGGATCGCCTGCTCCATCGCGGTCAGGACCTCGTCGCGGTCGATCGACTTCTCGCGGGCGACCGCGTCGGCCACCTGCAGCAGCTCGGGACGCGCGAGGCCCGTCAGTTCTTCCGTTTTCGGCGTACGGTTGGTCTGTGCCATCGTCATCTCACTTCCACTGGCGGGGCGGTTGCCCGTGCCCTTGCTCTTGCTCTCTCGCGCCTCGTCATGCGCGAGGCTTCAGGACTTCTTCCGTTCGGGCGACGTCGCCGCGATCAGATCGTCGGTCAACACCAGGCGCGCCCGCGCGATCGTCTCGAACGGCAGCTCCGCCGTGCCGTCCTCGGTCTCCACCGTGGCGCGGCCGTCGGCGAAACCGCGCAGGCGGCCGCGGAAGCGGCGCCGGCCGTTCACCGGCTCGCGCGTCTCGACGCGCACCTCGAAGCCGGTGTAGCGCTCGAAATCCCGCGGCCGGGTCAGCGGCCGGTCGATCCCGGGCGAACTCACCTCGAGCGCGTACTTGCCGGCGATCGGGTCGTCCGCGTCCAGCAGCAGCGAAACCGTGTGACTGATCTCGCTGCAGTCGTCCACGGTCATGGCGACACCGTCCGCGCGCTCCGCCATGATCTGGAGCACCGGCCGGGCGCCGCCCGTGAGCGAGACGCGCACAAGCTCGTAGCCCATCTCCCGCAGTGGCCCTTCGACCAGGAGAGCGACCTTGTCCTGAACCTGGATCATTCCCCGTGTCCCCGGGACGCTTGCGATGCCAAGCCCGCGGACGCAAGCGGCGTCAGGGCGCCGCACAAACAAAAAAGCGGGCCGGTGGCCCACTCCGCAGCGCTTGTTGTTGTTGAAGGACCGTTACTGAAGATAGTTGCAAATATAGGGAAATCGCGGGTTTCTTCAAGTGTTTTGGCGGGGTCGGCGGCGGAAGGCGAGAAAGGCGGGGGCGGCGCCACGGGCGCGCGCCTTGCCCTCGTAGCGGGTTTCGGGCTGGTCGGCGGGCCGGACGCGCCAGTCGCGGGCGCTTTCGGCGGTCCATTCGAAGGCCGGATGGGCGGTCCCGCAGGCCAGCGCCCAGCGGACGTAGCCCGGATCGTCGCTCGCCACCCGCAGCTCGGCGCCGTCGGCCATGATACGGGCGAGCGCGTCCAGGTTGGCGGCCGAGACGAAGCGGCGCCGGGCGTGGCGGGCCTTGGGCCACGGGTCCGGGAACAGCACGAAGACCCGGGCGATGGACGCCTCCGCCAGGGCCTCGATCACCTCGCGGGCGTCGTCGGGATGGAGCCGGACGTTGCCGAGGCGCGCCGCCGCGATCTGCTGCAGGCAGGCGCCGACCCCGTTGAGGAACGGCTCGCAACCGATCAGGCCGACGTCGGGCCGGGCCTGCGCCTGGGCCGCCAGGTGCTCGCCGTTGCCGAAGCCCACCTCCAGCCAGAATTCCCGCAGGGCGGGCGCCCCGGGAGACGGCGGGAACGGGGCCTCCGGGAACGGCGGGGGACCGGCGAACAGGGTGGCGGGATCGAGGGTGCCGGGACGATCGGGCAGGGCCACCCGCAGGCGCGGCAGCAGCGCGTCCAGCAGGCGCCGGCGCCCGGCACGCAGCGGCCGGCCGACGCGGCGCCCGTAGAGGACGCGGCGGGGGCGGCCCGGCGTGGCGCGGGTCAGGTGAGCGCCGCGCGGATCGCCTCGGTCAGGTCGGTGCGTTCCCACGAGAATCCGCCGTCGGGCTCCGGGTCGCGCCCGAAATGGCCGTAGGCGGTGGTCCGGGCGTAGATCGGCTTGTCGAGGCCGAGGTGGGTGCGGATGCCGCGCGGGCTCAGGTCCATGACCGCGCGCAGCGCCTTGGCCAGCTTCTCCTCGCTCACCTTGCCGGTGCCGGCGGTATCGACGTAGACCGCGAGCGGCTTGGCGATGCCGATGGCGTAGGCGATCTGGATCACGCAGGAGTCCGCGAGGCCCGCCGCCACCACGTTCTTGGCGAGGTAGCGCGCGGCATAGGCGGCCGAGCGGTCCACCTTGGAGGGATCCTTGCCCGAGAAGGCGCCGCCGCCGTGGGGCGCCGCGCCGCCGTAGGTATCGACGATGATCTTGCGGCCGGTGAGCCCGCAGTCGCCGTCGGGGCCGCCGATCACGAAGCGGCCGGTGGGATTGACGTAGAACTCGTCCTCCGGGCACATCCAGCCCTTGGGCAGCACGTTCTCGACGTGGGGGCGCACGATCTCGCGCACCTTGTCCTGGTCGAGGTCCGCGGCGTGCTGGGTCGAGACCACCACGGAGGTGGCGCGCACCGGCTTGCCGTCCTTGTAGAGCAGCGTGACCTGGCTCTTCGCGTCGGGCGACAGGCCCGGCTCGGCGCCCGAGTGGCGGGCCTCGGCGAGCGAGCGCAGGATGGCGTGGGCGTAGTGGATCGGTGCCGGCATCAGCGCCTCGGTCTCGCGGCAGGCGAAGCCGAACATGATGCCCTGGTCGCCCGCGCCCTCGTCCTTGTTGCCGGCGGCGTCCACCCCCTGGGCGATGTCGGCGCTCTGGGCGTGCAGCAGGATATCGACCTTGGCCTTCTTCCAGTGGAAGCCGTCCTGCTCGTAGCCGATGTCGCGGATCGCGTGGCGGGCGATGCTCTCGAGCTGGTCCTTGGTGACGCCGTCGGGGCCGCGCACCTCGCCCGCCATCACCACGCGGTTGGTGGTGACCAGGGTCTCGGCCGCCACCCGGGCGTGCGGGTCGGCTGTCAGGTAGGCGTCGACGACGGCATCGGAGATCCGGTCCGCCACCTTGTCGGGATGGCCTTCGGAGACCGATTCGCTCGTGAACAGGTATTCGCCCTTGGGCACGGAGGACCTCCGTTCGTAATGGTCGGGGAACGGCGCGCGCCGCCCGAAGCGGCGCCGACGGCGGCGGGTTCTTGTCGCAACGAACGCCCCCGCTCGTCAAGCCCCCTTGCGGGCCGGCGGACGGGGGCGGGGGCTCGCGGCGGGGCCGGGCGCTAGTCGCCCTGGCCGAAGGAGCGCAGCATGTCGAGGACCCTGCGGCGCTTCTTCGGGTCCTCGATGCGGTAATAGGCCTTCACCAGCTCCATGGTCTCGCGGTTGCTCATCGGATCGGCATCGTAATGCGCCGCGGCCGACTCCGAAAAGCCTCCCGGACGCCGCCCTTGCTGCGCCAAAGCCGGGGGCATGTCCTCGTAAAAGAACGAGATCGGCACGTCGAGCACCTTCGAAAGGCTGTAAAGGCGGCTCGCGCCGATGCGGTTGACGCCGCGCTCGTACTTCTGGACCTGCTGGAACGTGAGGCCCAGGGCCGCGCCCAGCTTCTCCTGGGAGAGTCCGAGCAGGGTCCGGCGCAGCCGGACGCGGGTGCCCACATGGGCGTCGATCGGGTTGGGTCCCCCCTTGGTCGCGCGGGGCGCGCGCCGGGGCGGCTTCGTCGTTTGTGGCGGTCTGGCCATTCGGCTCTGTCTTTCTTTCCGGTCGTTATGTTTTCGTTGCAGGATAACGCGGTCATGGACTTGTTGTGTCCATTCTACAAGCACAGGTAGTACTTATCATAAATATGTATGTATTCGGACTCAATACGGAACATTGCCCGGGCGACGCCGCCGCCGGCCGGCCGCCACCACCGCCGCCATCCCCACTGACCCCAGGGCCGCAGCCATGATCAGGGCCGGCAGGTTGCCGTGGCGCGCGAACGGGGTCGGAGCCGCGGCCGGCGGCAGCGCCACGTCGAGCGTGCCGCGCACGCCGAGGCCGAGCCGCGCAAGCTCGCGCCCGTAGGCGTCGATCGCCGCCGAGATGCCGGTGTTCGCCGCGCGGATCAGCGGCAAGCCCTCCTCCACCGCGCGCAGCCGCGCGGCGGCGAGATGCTGGTGCGGTCCCGTCGAACGCCCGAACCAGGCGTCATTGGTCACGTTGAGGAGCCACGCCGGGCGCGGTGCGGCACGCGCCACGACCGCGGCCGGAAAGATCGCCTCGTAACAAATCAAGGGGCTTGCAGGGGGCAGTCCCGGCAGCGCCAGCGTCACCGCCCCTTCTCCGGGAGAGAAATCGATGCGCCCTTCGGTCAGCTTGGGCACCGGGTTGAACCGCCTGAGCGGCACATATTCCCCGAACGGCACGAGATGGTGCTTGTCGTAGGTGGCGGCGAGGACGCCGTCGCGCGTCACGGCGATCACCGCGTTCCACAGGCGCAGGCCCTCGCCGCGTCCCGCGCTCCGCACCACGCCCGTGATCAACACGCCGCCGGGTGGCGCGACCTCGGACAGCGTGCGTAACAGCGCCGGGCCGCCGTCGAAGAGATAGGGCACGGCCGTCTCGGGCCAGATCACGGCGTCGGGCGCGCGGTCACCCTCATAGGGAGCACGGGAGAGGGCAAGATAAGTCTCGAAATGGCGGCGCAGCTCGTCCGGATGCCACTTGAGTCGCTGGTCGATGGCGCCTTGCACGATACGCAGCCGGGGCGTATCAGCGGCCTCCGCCACGACAGCGGGCGCCCCGGCGAGGCGCATCGCACCACCTGCCCATACCAGCACCAGTGCGGCCCCCGCGACCGCCAGCGGCACGACGCGGGCGCGGCGCGGCGCGGCTCCTTCCGCGAGGACGGCAGGCGCAGCCGCGACCGCGACCACTAGAAGAGAAAGGCCATAGGCACCCGCGAGCGCGGCCCCCTGCAGCGGCGCCGGCCATCCCGCGAGCGCGCTGCCCATCAGGTTCCAGGGAAAACCGGTCAGCAGCACGCCGCGCAGATACTCGCCGAGGCCCCAGGCGCCGGCCAATGCCAACACCCGCGGCCAGCCCGGACGCGCGAGCGCGGCGACAGCCACGGCGGCACCCGGGAACAAGGCGAAATAGGCGGACAGGCCCACCACCGCGAACGGCACCAGCCAGCCGAACTGCGCCGCATCGACCAAGAGCGCGTTGGTGATCCAGTAGAGCCCAGCGACGAAATGGCCGAAGCCGAACCACCAGCCGAGTACGAAACCCCTGCGCGTGTCACGCGCGAGGTTCGATTGCGCAGCGGCCGGCGGCAGCATCCACAGCAGCAGCGTAAAGCTCACCGCCAGGATGGGTAAGGCGTAGAACGGCGCGAAGGCAAGGGTGGCAAGCCCCCCCAATGCGGCAGCGACCGCACAACGGTGCCATCGTGCGAGCGCGGCAAGCCGGTCCCGCAGGCGTGCGCAGAAGGCGGCACTCATGCGGCAGGATCGGCCAGCTGATGGGGACGCGGGAGAATGCCCCGTACCCTGAGCCGCTTCACGCGGCGGGGATCCGCGTCCATCACCTCGAACTCTATGCCTGAACCGTGCGTGATAACCTCGCCACGTGCAGGCACGCGCCCTGCCAGCTCCACGACGAGACCGCCCAGTGTTTCCGCCTGTTCGCGCTCCTCCTCGGTCAGCACCGGTCCCATGCGCGCCTCGAACGCCTCGAGCTCGGTGCGGGCATCAGCGATCAGCGTGCCATCAGGACGCTCGATCAGGTCGATGTCCTCGACGTCATGCTCATCCTGGATATCGCCCACGATCTCCTCGACCACATCCTCGATGGTAACGAGCCCATCCACGCCGCCGAACTCGTCCACCACCAGAGCCATATGAACGCGTGCAAGGCGCATCTGCAACAGAAGGTCGAGCAGCCGCATGGTTGGCGAGATGAACAGCACCTTGCGCACAATCTTCTGCAGATCGAACGGCGCCTCGGAAACATAGGAGGCGAACACATCCTTGATGTGAATCATGCCGACCACGTCGTCGAGAGTCTCACGATAGACCGGCACGCGCGAATGGGCTTCGCGCGCCATCAGGCCGACGATCTCCTCGCGCGAAGCCGATGCTTCGATCGAGACGATTTCGGCGCGCGGCACCATGATGTCGCTCGCGATCACGTCGCGCAGCTTAAGGACGTTCCCGATCAGCAGGCGTTCGTCGGCGTTGATGATTCCGCCCCCGACACCGCTCACTTCCTCGCGCTGCTCTATCAATTCCTCGAGCGCGTCGCGAACGGAGCTTTCGGAGGCGCGGGACTGCACCAAGCGGGCCAGCCAGCTCTTGATGCCGCCGTGGGTGTCGGGACTTCGAGGTTCGGGCCCTTCCGACCGGGAGCCCGGAGTTTCGGCCTTTTCGCTCATCTCTCGTTGCGTTGCCCGGGCGCGACGCCTCCGTCATAGGGGTCGTCGATCCCGAGTGTCGACAGCACGCGCGTCTCCAAGCCTTCCATGCGCCGCGCATCGCCGTCGTCCAGGTGATCATAACCGAAAAGGTGAAGAACGCCATGCACCACGAGATGGGCGGCATGGTCGGCAAGCGCGATGCCGCGCCCTGCGGCTTCGGTCCGGCAGGTTTCGAACGCCATGATTACGTCCCCGAGCTGCCAGGGCTCCCCCGGCGGCGGCGGATCAACGTTCTCGAACGCCAGGACGTTGGTTGGCACGTCCATACGGCGGTAGTCGCGATTGAGCGCTTGGACGCGCGCATCGTCAGCAAATACGACGCCGAGCTCAACTGCCACGGCGGCCGCCAGCCCCAGCCGGCCGCCGCCATCGGCATGCGCCCCGGCCACGGCCGCCGTCACTGCCGCATCCGTGAGCCTTTCCAGATCGACGACCGCCGCATGCCAGCCGGGACATTCGACCGTCACGGCAAGGTCGATATCTGGCCCGCTGGCCGAGTCAGCGTTTTTTGCCTTCCGACTCATCGTCTTTCCGGGCGCGGCGACGCTCCATCTTCTCGTAGGCGTTGACCACGCGGGTCACCAGGGGATGACGGACGGTATCGGCGGCAGTGAAGCGCACGATTCCAACGCCCTCGACGTCCGTCAGCGCCTCGACGGCATCGACGAGCCCGGAACGCGTTCCGGGCGGCAGGTCCACCTGGCTGAGATCGCCCGTCACCACCATGCGCGCGCCCTCGCCCAACCGCGTGAGGCACATCTTCATCTGCACCGGAGTGGTGTTTTGGGCCTCGTCGAGAATGATAAAGGCATGGGAGAGGGTGCGGCCACGCATGAAAGCGAGCGGAGCTACCTCGATCTCGCCCGAAGCGAGCTTCTTCACTACCTGATCGGCCGGCAACATGTCGTAAAGGGCGTCGTAGAGCGGACGCAGATAGGGATCCACCTTTTCTCGGATGTCTCCCGGCAGGAAGCCGAGCCGCTCTCCCGCTTCCACTGCAGGGCGCGACAGCACGATACGGTCGACCTCGCCCGACTGCATCAGCGCTACCGCATTGGCAACGGCGAGATAGGTCTTGCCGGTGCCGGCGGGTCCGATCCCCAACACCAGCTCGTTTTCCCGCATGGCATCGAGATAGACGCGCTGCGTCGGCGTGCGCGGCGCGATGCGCCGACGCCCGGTTTCAAGCCCGCCGCCGCGTGCGGCGCTGGTGAGGGCGCCGAGACGACCTTGCGCCGCGAGCCGCACCGTCGCGTCGACCTCGCCACGATCGACATGCCCCCCTTGTTCGAGCCTGGCGTAAAGTAATCTCAAGACTTCTCCCGCTGCCGCCGCTGGCTCGCGGTTCCCGGTGATGGCGACGCGATTGCCACGTGCCGAGATCGCGACGCCGAGATCGTTTTCGATACGTGCAAGATTGCGATCATGCTCACCGAACAACTGGCTCAACAGAGAGTTGTCCGCGAAATCGACGACCAACACCGAACCGTCATCGCCCGGCTCCGTCCCATCCCCTGCCCGGCGGCGGCCGCGCGTGCCTGAAGCGGATTTCGCGCTGCGGCGCTTTGCCGGTGCCCGGCTCATGCGTCGGCGCGCGCAGGGATCACAAGCGTGCCGGCCAGCGAATTGGGCAGGACCGTGTCGATCCTGACCTTCAGCACCCGACCCGTGAGCCCTTCGGCCTCGGCCTGGTTACCGCAGGCGACATGCACCGGCTGCAGATAGGGGCTGCGGCCCGCCGCCTGGACGGCATGACGGCCCGGCCTGTCGAACAATACATCAAGGGTGCGCCCGACGCAGGAGGCGTTGAAGGCACGGGTCTGCGCGGACAGCTCCGCCTGGAGCACGGCAAGCCGCTCGGCCTTGACCGCCTCCGGCACTTGTTCGGCCATGGCCGCCGCCGGCGTTCCCGGTCGGGCGGAATACTTGAAGGAGAAAGCCGCCGCGAAGCCGATTTCGCGCACCAGGCTCATGGTCGCCTCGAAATCGGCGTCGGTTTCGCCCGGAAAGCCGACGATGAAATCCGATGACAGGGCAACGTCCGGTCGGACGGTACGCAAGCGTTCGACGATCGCCCGGAAATCGTCCGAGCCATAGCCGCGGTTCATGGCCGCGAGCATGCGGTCGGAACCGGACTGCACCGGAAGGTGCAGATAAGGCATGAGCTGCGGCACATCGGCATGGGCCGCGATCAGGTCGGCGTCCATGTCGCGCGGATGCGAAGTCGTGTAGCGAATGCGCTTAAGCCCATCGATGTCGGCGAGTATGTGAATCAGTTGGCCCAAGGTGGCTTCGCCTTGTCCGTCGGGCATGGCACCATGCCAAGCATTCACGTTCTGACCGAGCAGGGTGATCTCGACGGTCCCGTTTGCTACCAGGGCCCGTGCTTCCTCGATGATGTGGGCGGCGGGACGCGAATACTCCGCGCCGCGCGTATAAGGCACCACGCAGAACGTGCAGAACTTGTCGCAGCCTTCCTGAACCGAAAGAAAGGCGGTCGCTGCGCCGGTACCACGATTACGCACCAGCGCATCGAATTTCGGCCGGGTGTCGAGATCGACGTCGAGCACGCGGTCGCCCGCTTCGGCGTGCCGCACCATGTCGGGCAGGCGATGGTAGGTCTGCGGCCCGAATACCAAGTCGGCAACCGGCGCCCGTGCGGCAAGCTCGGGTCCTTCGGCCTGCGCGACGCAACCGCCGACGCCGATCACGACGCGCCGGCCTCGCGCTGCCGCATCCGTGCTGAGCGGCTTGAGCCTGCCCAGCTCCGAATAGACCTTCTCGGCCGCCTTCTCCCGGATATGGCAGGTATTGAGCAAAATCAGGTCGGCAGCAGCAGCGTCCTCGGTACGGTCGTAGCCTTCCCGTGCCATGATCTCCGCCATACGGTCGGAGTCATAGACGTTCATCTGGCAACCATAGGTTTTTATGAAAAGCTTCTTCGCCAATCTCGCCGTTCCACGCGCGGGAGGCCGGCCACTGGACCCGTTGCGTTCTTCTGCGGAAGTTAGCATCGGCCCCCCCGGAGTCAAGCATGAGCCCGGGAGGGAGCTCCGGCATCCAAGGGGACTTCGGAAGCAGGTAACCCGTCAAGGCGGCCGGAATTGGCCAACGCCGCGCCTTCCGCCACCACTCTCTCGCAGTGCTCGGCCAGCGCCTTGCGGCTGCCGAAGGCGGCAAGCGTGACGGGTTCGTGCAGCACCAGTTCCGCGCGGACCCGGCCAAGCCCCAATACGCGCCACAAATGACGCGGCAGCCCCATGTCGCCGTACCAGGCATAGAGCGGGCGCCATTCACGGCCGAGGGGTAGGCCGTCGAGCCGGGTATAGGCGAGCGAGAACGGCTGCACCGTAACGGGGCCTTCGGCTGTCTCCCGCTCGGCCACGGCAAAAAGCGCGGACTTGAACGGGCGCACATGGATGCCGTCGCTCGAGGTTCCTTCGGGAAACAGGACGAGATTGTCGCCCTCGGCGAGCCGTTCGGAGATTTCATCGCGTTGCACGCGGGCATGTTTGCGCTCGCGCTCGATGAATACGGTGCGCTGGAGCTTGGCGAGCCAGCCGAAAAACGGCCAACGGGCGATCTCCGCCTTGGCAACGAACGAACATTCGGTTGCCGCCGACAGCACGGTAATGTCGAGATAACTGACGTGGTTGCCGACGAAAAGGACGGGAGGGTGGGCCGCCGGCACTCCCGTCACGACAATCTCGATTCCGATGATGCGCGCAATGAAGCGATGGTAAGCGTGCGGAAGGCGACGGCGCAAAGGCAAGCGCAACAGCACGGCCATCACCTGGACAGGCATGAGGGGAAGCGTCACCAGCAGATAAGCGATCGCCCGCAATACGGCACGGGTGAATGAAGCGGAGGGAATCACGCGGGTCCTGTCTCACGACGGTCGCGGGCGTAGTGCCGGTAATACTTCTGGGTCACGAGATCGGTCTTGACCTGTATGCACACGTCGACCGTGTTGAACTGCTCGTCCACGACCGCGCCGTCGCCGACGAAACCGCCCAGTCTCAGGTAGCCCTTTATGAGCGGCGGCAGTGCGGCGAGTGCGCGCTTGGCATCGATTTCATCTTTCGCCAATCGGTTCATCGCCTTGTAGCGATGGGACAGGGCCACCGGGCGGAACGCCTCCGGCGCCAGATGATGATGATACAGATACGAGAGCGGCTCGGCCACGGCGTCCACATCCGTGCCGGCGAGCGACGCACAACCGAACATCATCGTGATGTCGTAATGAAACACGTATGCCGCTATACCCTGCCACATCAGTTGCATGGTCGGGCGGGTGCGATGGGCCCGCTCCACGCAGGAACGACCAAGCTCGAGTATTTCGCCCG
Source organism: Alphaproteobacteria bacterium (assembly GCA_050485485.1). GTDB lineage: Bacteria > Pseudomonadota > Alphaproteobacteria > SMXQ01 > SMXQ01 > WHSO01. The sequence continues at coordinate 12,317 of JBJHBM010000025.1, forward strand.
GCAAGGCTTCAATCCGGGAAATATCGTACTCGCTTGCCGAATAGAAACCGCCACACAGCCGCGCGGCCGAACGGCGTATCAGTCGGTAGGTGCCGACGACATAACGGTCGGGCTCGTCGCCCGCCGCCGTGTCGACTACCAGAAGATGGTCGCAGACGGGATCGAAGTCGTCGAAATCGCGCGCTTCGCGCGCCATATCGGGCGAAGGCTTGGCCGACATCTCCTCGTAGAAAACGTGATAGCGCAGGCGTTGGGAGGCAAGGATTTCGCGTTCATCCCGGGCAAGCCTGACGCAGAGGTTGCCAAGGCCGATTCCGGCGGCGAGGGACGGGGGCGAAGCGTGCATTTCCACGCTCACGACGCGACCGCCTTTCCTATCATGAAGCGCCGCCGGGGCCCGAGGTCATTGGCCTATTTGCCGCCCTTTTTCGGCACGCAATACAGTTCCAAGCGGTGATCGACCAGATCGAACCCCATTTCCTCGGCCACTCGACGCTGGAGCTTTTCGATCTCTTCGTTGCGAAATTCCACAACTTCTCCGGAACGAATGTTTATGAGATGGTCATGGTGGCTGCCCGAGCGCGTCTCATAGCGTGCGCGGCCGTCCCCGAAGTCGTGACGGTCGAGAATATTGGCTTCCTCGAACAGGCGCACGGTGCGATAGACAGTCGCGATGGAAATGCGCGGATCTATTTCCGACGCCCGGCGGTGGAGTTCCTCCACGTCCGGATGATCGTCCGCATCCGACAGGACGCGCGCGATGACGCGGCGCTGGTCCGTCATTTTCATGCCTTTGTCGAGGCAGAGCTGTTCCAGAGGCGACATGGCCCACCTGTCCGCTAGCAGTTACGGAACGGCAGTAGCACGCGAACGCGGCTTCGTTCCACGGTCCAGTCGAAACCCCGGGCGGGCCGGGGCCGTGCCCAAGGTCATGCAGGTATTGTTCTCATTAAAGACGCGTTTGGCAACGCCTTACAGGAAAACCCCCGCGGTGTCCCTCGGCGCCCGGGATCAGCCCCGACGGCGCGACTTGGTGCCGAGACCGATCTTCTTAGCGAGCGACGACCGCTGGCGCGCATAGTTGGGAGCGACCATCGGATAATCGGCCGGCAGGCCCCAACGCTCGCGGTATTCCTCCGGGGTCATGTTATAGGCCGTCTTGAGATGGCGCTTCAGCATCTTGAGCTTGCGGCCGTCCTCGAGGCAGACGATGTAATCCGGAGTGACCGACTTCTTGACCGGCACCGCCGGCTGCGGCCGCTCCACGGCCTCGGCCGGGGCTTGGCCGATGGAGGCGAGAGTGGCATAGACCTGACGGATCAGGTTTGGCAGATCCTCGACCGGCACGGTATTGTTCGCCACGTGCGACGAGACGATTTCCGTGGCAAGAACAAGGAGGTCGTTGGTTTCGGCTTTGTCGGCCATTTACTACTCTCTCTTTATTTTAGTGGGGGATCGAAAGATGGCCGAAATATAGAAATTTCAATGTAAAGGTTCAATAGTTCATTTTCGGATCCATGGCGAACCACGATCTGGACATAACCGGCGACGTATGTCCGCTGACATTCGTAAAGACCAAGCTGCTCCTGGAGCGCATGGTCCCGGGCGACGTGGCGCGGGTGCGCCTTAAGGGGGAGGAACCTAAGGAGAACGTACCCCGTTCGGTCCGCGAGCACGGCCACGACGTGGTGTCTCTCGCGCCCCTGTCCGGAGGCGATGGAATCTACGAACTTGTCATCCGTAAACGCTGAGGCTCCTGCCGTGTCCTAGGGGGCGAGGACAAGGGCCAGGGTCAGGGCAGCTACCGCAGGTCCACGAGGCCGACGGTAATAGGCCGGGCGACGGCCAACCGGCCGGAATCCTGCTTGGCGGTAGAGCGCTTGAGCGACCTCGTTGTCCTCCGCCACTTCGAGAAACAGGGATTCGGCCTCCAGCACGCGCGCGCGCGCGACCGCGGCCGCCAACAAGGCGCGCCCGATGCCGGCACTGCGGGCCGCGGGGGCGACCGCGAGCGACAGAAGTTCGCACTCTTGCGCCGCGGCGCGCGCAAGAGCGAAACCGTAAAGCGTCGCTTCCGTCACGTCCGACCGGGCGGGAACGGCAAGCAGGCCGAAAGCCCCCGGCATCGCCAGCACCTGGCGCACCGTGAAGGGGCTCCACGGCTCGTCGAAGCAGCGCCCATGTATCGCCGAGATCGCATCGGCATGGCCGAGCCCGGCCTCCACCACGACCGCCTGCGGCGTCGGCGTGGCCGTCGCCATGGCGCTCAGCCCCCTTCGCGGGCGCCCGGCAGGCGCACGTCCGGCGGACGGATATAGAACGGTCGCGGCGCTTCCATGTCGGCGCCTGCCGCCGCCAACGCCGCGGCTAGTACCGCCACGTGGGCCGCATCGGGCGGCCGTATCGCCGCCGAAAGCCGGATCCGGCTTTCGGGAGCCGTCCCGTAGCCCCCATCCGCGGCGAATCGGACCGCAAGGGCGGCCGCCACCTGCGGGGCGCCGTCTCCCGCCAGTAGGAAGCGCCCCGCGGCAAGCACGGACGCCGCTTCGGCTGGCACCAGCACGAACGGCGCGCCGCGCGGGTGCAATGCCGCATCGTAGCGCTGCGCGAACACGTCGCGACGCTTGCCGTCCACGCACACGATCAGATCGCGGCGAGAGTCCGTCCGCTCGTCGGCCGGCACCGCACGGGCGAGCGCATCGAAGGTGGTAATGCCCGCGAGACGGGCGCCGCATGCGAGTGCAACGGCTCGGGCACAGGCGATGCCAATGCGAAGCCCCGTGAAGGCGCCGGGGCCGGTCGTCACCGCCACCATGTCGAGAGATCGAAACGCGAGGTCCGCCGCCGCCATCGCCTCGCCGATCATCGGGTTGAGGCGCTCGGCCTGGCCACGCACCATCGCCTCGAAGCGATGCGCGGCGAGCCGCCCCTCCGCCAAGACCGCCACCGAACAGGCGGTGGTCGAGGTATCGAGCGCGAGCACACGCGCGGGCCCGATGGCGGACACGATAACGGTCAATGCCACGCTCCCACGGCCGACCTGTTATAGTGGCCGCCATCATGAACGATGCTTCCGCCAGCACCGCGGCGCCGACCTCTGAAGCGCCCCTCGTCGAGATCGCGCCGCCCGGCTTCGACGTCGACCTCGCGATCGCCTACGCCACGGCGGACAATTTCACCGGCCGGCCGGTCTATGCGCGGCACGGCTGCTACCTGCACGCGGACGCGGCTGCCTTGCTCGCGCGCGCGGCCGCGCTCGCCGCCGATCTCGGCTGCCGCCTGCGCATCTTCGACGCGTTCCGCCCGACGGAAGCGCAATGGGTGCTGTGGAACCATACACCGGACCCGAATTTCCTGGCCGACCCGCGCCGGGGATCGCCCCATTCGCGCGGCGTCGCAGTGGACCTTACCCTTATAGACCTGGACGGCCGCGAACTCGACATGGGGACCGGCTTCGATGACTTCACCCCCCTGTCCCATCACGGCAACCGCGACATCCCGCCCGCCGCCCAACGCAACCGCCACGTGCTGCTCGGGCTGATGACCGCCGCCGGTTGGGACTTCTACCGCAACGAATGGTGGCATTACCAGATGTTCGGTTCGCGGCGCTTTCCGCTGATCTCGGACGCCGCTCTCGCCCGGCCCATGATGCCGCGCTAGGCCCGATGCGGGCCCCGGTCCGATCGTACCCTTGTAACATATTGCACGCGCGCCATAATCGGCTGCGGCGAAGCAACGGACGGGACCACCGAGGGGAGTTCGGCATGAGCATGGACAGGCGCTTCGACTGCGGCAGTCTGGCGCGCGCGGCAGCGGCGGCCGTCTTCGTGACGGCGGCAGCCGCGCCCGACCCTGCCCGCGCTCAGCCGGCCGGGCCCGATGCGGGTGCGTCCTCGGCGGTGGTGGTGATGTACCACCGCTTCGGCGACGGGCGCCTGCCCAGCACCAACATCCGGCTCGACCAATTCGAGGCCCATATCCGAGAGCTCAAGACCGGGCGCTACAACGTCATGGCGCTGACCGAGATCGTGGACGCGATCCGCGCGGGCCGGGCGCTTCCCGACCGCACGGTCGCGATTACGGTGGACGACGCCTATGCCTCGCTCTACAGCGAAGGCTGGCCACGCCTGCGCGACGCCGGCCTGCCGTTTACCGTGTTCGTCGCGACCGATGCGGTGGATCGCGGCGGCCCCGAGTTCATGTCGTGGGAACAGCTGCGCGAGCTGGTGCGGGCAGGTGTCGCGATCGGCAGCCAGACCGCATCGCATCCACACCTGCCAACGCTGTCGCGCGCCGAGATAGCGGCTGAATTCGAAACATCCAACGCGCGCTTCGAAAAGGAACTGGGCTTCCGTCCGACGCTTCAGGCCTACCCTTACGGCGAGGCCTCGGCCATCGCGATGGAGGTCGCCCGCGAGGCCGGTTTCGTCGCTTCCTTCGGTCAACACTCGGGGGTCATCTTCGCGGGCGACAACATGGACTACCTGCCGCGCTTCGCTCTCAACGAAAACTACGGCGACGAGGCCCGGTTCCGGCTCGCGGTCAACGCGCTGCCGCTCTATGCCACCGACGTGAGTCCGGCCGATCCCACGCTCGGGCCCAATCCACCGCCGTTCGGCTTCACCATCGGCACGGACATCGGGCGTCTCGACCGGCTCGCGTGCTACTCCTCCGAACACGGCCAGCTCGTCGTCGAGCAGCTCGGCGAGCGCCGCATCGAGGTGCGCCCGCCGAGCGCGTTCCGGCCCGGCCGGGGGCGCATAAACTGCACCCTGCCGGCCGCCGAAGGGCGTTGGCGCTGGTTCGGATACCAGTTCTTCATCCCGAGGCCCTAGGACCAAAGGAAGCCTCCGGCGCTGGCGAAGGCCAGTTCGAAGTTACTTGCGATCTCTCGAACGCAGGGGGCCGTGCAGCTTTCAGGCGCCCGAACGGGAGATTCTCGGGATCACGTCTGAAAGACGCGCACCATCCAACTGGCGCAGATTGTTGACGCGAATGATGGACTTTATGGTTTCGACGTAAGCCCGGCCACGCTCGGAATAGCTGGTCAGCGCATCGGCGAGCCGCATCGAGTTGAGCCCGACCGGCGTGCGCGCTGTCACACGCATCTCCGCGCGCATCCGACGGAACTCGGCGTAGGCGTTATGGGTATTGAGATTGCGGGCGTAGCTGCGCACGCCGTCGAGCAGCGCGTCGAAGCTCTTGACCCTGAAGCTGGCGTCGTCGCCATAGGCGGCCGGCACCAGCCCGCTACCATCGACGAAAGTGCGCTGTCCGAACAGGGCGCGGCCTTCCAACGCGAAGCGCGACGTGCCCCAGCCCGATTCCTCCGCGGCCTGGGCGAGCGCGAGCGACGGCGGAATCACGTCGACACGCTTGAGCAGCGTCTCGACCTCTCCGGAACGGACGCCGTAGCGTTCGTACTGGGCTTCCAGCCACATGCGGTCGGCTTCGTTCAACACGCCACCTTCACCCATGCGCCCGGTCAGCTCCTGGATGCGGGCGCGGTTGGCGCGCAACTCCTCGTTCACACGCAGGATCAGCGGTAGCATAGTCTTGATGAAGACCTGCTTGCGCGTCTCCACCGACTGGATCGCTCGGATATCCTCCGGGATCGCCTTGACATAGAGGCGCGGCACGGGATTGACGCCGTTACGTACGTCCTCGAGCCTGTAGCCGATCGAACGGAAATCCATGAACAGCCCATCGGCGGACCCCGCCACCAAGATGACCCCGCGCGGTTTCGCGATGTCCTGGGGAGCGAAGTCTTCGTCGCCGAGCAGCCGCGCGTCCGCATCGTAGCGCAACGAAGTCGTCTCGATCTCGGTATCCGCCGCGATATGCGTCTCGGCGCGGTCGGGACTCCAGACGATGCCAAGCGCGACCGCGCCCGCAAGCACGGCCGCAACGCTCCATCTATCCAATCCGGAAATCCTTGCCCGGCGCGCGACAGCCAGAAAGGCTGATGCGCCGGCTACAATACTTGCGGTGACGTCTGTTCCCTCGGTGGCCGTCATGTTCGTTCTCGCCATTTTCACATATCCATTCAGACTGCGCAAAATGGCCGTCCCCAACCGACCAGAACGCTTCCACGCCTTGCCGCCTGCGGCTTTGCGGCCTCTATTCCTCAATCCGCGGCACGTACTTCCCTGATCTCAGGAATGAAATGCTTGAGCATGTTTTCGATGCCGATCTTGAGGGTTGCCGTGGAACTCGGGCAACCCGAACACGAACCCTGCATTCGAAGATAAACAATTCCGTCTTGATAGCTGCGGAAGATGATGTCGCCGCCATCCTGCGCCACTGCAGGACGCACCCTGGTATCCAGCAGCTCGCGAATCTGGGCGACGACCGGGTCGTCGCTCTCGTGTACGGCCGCGTCGTCTTGCCGCGGATCGTCCTCGACCACCGCCGCGCCGGAGGTGTAGTGCTCCATGATCGCACCCAGGACCTGCGGCTTAAGCACTTGCCAATCATGTCCTTCGTCGCGGGTCACGGAGATGAAGTCCACACCTAGAAACACGCCTGAAACGCCGTCGACCGCGAAGATGCGACGCGCCAGCGGCGCCCCAGTCGTCTCCGAGGCATCGCGGAAATCGCGCGTGCCTTCCGGCGCCACCGGACGGCCGGGGATGAACTTGAGCGTCGCAGGATTGGGCGTCTGTTCGGTTTGGATGAACATGTCCGTAAGTCTTGTGCCGGCGAGGCGCCCGTGCAAGCAGGCCTAGGTCGTTACCACAAACTTGCCACCCGTTCGCCACGGGAGGCGCGGCGCTGAAAAGAAGGTGGCTACAAAGCGGATCAAAATCAAGCCAAATTTTATGTTCCAGATCAGTGGCTTAACCTTAACGATGGCCAGCTTTTGGGGGCTTGGAAACTTGATTTCGCAAATTGCCCGCCGCGCGCAATGCAATCAGGTGCCGGTCAGGCAAGGGCATCGATTTCCTCGTCCGAGAGATTGCCCGGGACGATGGTGAGCGGGATGGGCAGGGTGCCGGACAGCTTGCCCGCAAGGTGGGTGACGAGCGGGCCCGGGCCCTTCTTGTCCGTGCCGGCAGCAAGCACGAGGATCGAAATGCTTTTCTCTTCCTGAATCAACTTGAGCAACTCCTCGCGTGCAGTGCCCTCGCGGATGTAGAACACGGGCGTGAGACCAGACAGTTCCTGAACTTCGGCAGACACACGGGTGAGCAACGCTTCCGCCTCCTGCCGACGTTCCTCGCGCATCAGGTCCTCGACCGCCATCCAGTGTTGGAACTCCGCGGGTTCGAGAACGTAGAGCAGTGCCACACGCCCGCCGGTGTTGCGGGCTCTGAGCGCGGCATAGCGAAGTGCCTTGCGATGTTCCACGGTGGTATCGACGACCACCAGGAAGATGCGCTCCTTGCCGTCCCGGGCGACGGGCCGCCGTTCGGCCCCTTCCTCGGTCGTGCTCATTCTCAGGCCTTTCGGAATACCGCACCGGCCGTCCAGCCGGCCGCCAGCGCCAACACGATCGCGATGATGCCATAAAGAACCGAGTGGCGATGCGCGAATTGATAGATTTCGGCCCCCACTCCTACTTTCGATATAAGGAGCGGGGAAGTCTGGGCGCTGACGACGGCCCCCTGGTGGATCAGCAGCGTTTCCACGGTATAAAGCCCGGTCGGTACGTTGGCGGGAAAATGCAGCCGGGTGCGGAACAGGCGGTTGCCGAGGAACGTCACGTGGCCGGCCCGATCGACATAAAGGCCGTCGCGTATCTTGCCGCGTACCAGCCCATCGCGGAAAGGCTCGATCTCGGCGGGCTCGAGGCCACGCTCCGCCGGACGCAAATCCAAGTATCGCGTGCCGATATGGTGACGCGCGCGCAGGCGGGGGTTGAGCAACTCGTCCACGGGACGCGAGCTTGCCACAGCATAGAATGACGGCACGCCCGCGAATTCCATTTCCGCGCCATTGACCCATACGCCGACGATGCGCATCTTGCGCCGCACGACCTCGCTGCGCAACGGCCCGCGTACCACCACGATCACGTCTCCCTCACCTTCGGTCGCGCCGAATAATAGGACGTTGGTCCCGGTAAAGCCCGTGGTGATCCCGACCAGATGATCGGACAGGTCCGCCACAACCTCCTGGGTGCGCGCCGCCTCCGTAAAGGCGGACAGATACAACACGGCAGGCAGCGCGAGCACGCGCAAGGCACGAACGAGGAAACGCTTCATGGCCCACCCCCGATGTGGCCGAGCGAGAACATATCCTCGGGGGTGACCATCTGGTCCACGATCATCTTGAGGCCTACCGCCAGCACGACCAGCGCAAGCAACCCGCGTAGCTGTTCGCCGGGCAGCCGGCCGGCCAGTCGCGAGCCGAATTGTGCCCCGATCACGCTGCCTGTCAGAAGGATCAGGGCCAGCAGCACGTCCACGGTCTGGTTCTCTACCGCCTGGAGGAAGGTGACGTTGGCGGTGACGAAGATAATCTGGAACAACGACGTGCCGATGACCGTGATGGTCGGCATGCCGAGCAGGTAGATCATGGCCGGAACCATGATGAAGCCGCCGCCCACGCCCATGATCGCCGACAGTATTCCGACGAAGAAGCCGATACCGATCGGCAGCAGGGCGGAAATATAGAGCTTCGACTTGCGGAACCGCATCTTGAACGGCAGGCCATGCAGCCAGGTATGCTGGTGCAGCTTGCGGATGGTTCCGCCTGGGCGCCGCTTCCGCAGGATCGCGCGGACCGATTCGATCAGCATGAGCGAACCGATGATGCCCAGGAAAACGACATAGGAAAGCGCGATCACGACATCGAGCTGGCCCACGGCACGCAACACGGAATAGAGCCACACGCCGAAACCCGAACCGGCAAGGCCGCCTGCCAGCAGCACGGCGCCCATCTTGAAGTCGACATTGCCGCGGCGCATATGGGCAAGCACGCCTGAAACCGAGGCGGCGACCACTTGGTTCGCCTCTGTAGCGACCGCCACGGCGGGCGGTACGCCGACGAAGATCAGCAGCGGCGTCATCAGGAAGCCCCCGCCGACACCGAACAGGCCGGAAAGGAAACCCACCGCCGCGCCCATGCCGAGCAGCACGAACACGTCTACGGAAATCTCGGCTATCGGCAGATAGATCTGCATTCGTCGGGTCGGACGTCCCCGGGCGGCGGGATTCAGCGGAAATGGCGACCGCTACGGTTGTGCGCTGCCTGTGTCCGAAGCGCAAGTAAAAACGAAATTATAGTGTGGAATACGCGCCGCCCTTCCTTCCCGCCGCTCCCAGTCCTAGGGTCGCAACAGGCCGACGATGTCGCGCAACTCCCCCATATGCCGGTCGGCGATGGCCCGGGCGCGCGCCGCACCGCGTCGCAAGATCGCGTCCACATGATCAGGCGACGCCACGAGCCGCGCCATCTCGCTGCCGATCGGGCCGAGTTTGGCAACGGCGAGGTCGGCAAGCGCCGGCTTGAAGTCGGAGAACATCCGACCGCCGAATTCCGCGAGCACCTGGGCGCGCGACATACCGGCGAGCGCCGCATAGATACCCACGAGATTCGCGGCCTCCGGCCGTCCTTCGAGACCGTTGACTTCGTCCGGCAGCGGCTCCGGGTCGGTCTTCGCCTTGCGGATCTTGAGGGCGACGGTGTCGGCGTCATCGGTCAGGTTGATGCGCGAGTAAGCCGAAGGGTCCGACTTGCTCATCTTCGAAGTCCCGTCGCGCAGGCTCATCACGCGGGTGGCCTCGCCCAGAATCTGGGGTTCGGGCAGGGGGAAAAATTCCACCAGGAACTGGCGATTGAACGCGCCCGCGATGTCGCGGGCAAGCTCGAGGTGCTGCTTTTGGTCCTCGCCCACCGGAACATGGGTCGCCTTGTAGAGCAGGATATCGGCGGCCATCAGCACGGGGTAGGAGTAGAGCCCGAGGCCCGCGTTGTCGCGATGCTTGCCGGCCTTCTCCTTGAACTGCGTCATGCGGTTGAGCCAGCCGAGCGGTGTCAGGCAGCCCAGCAGCCAGGCCAGCTCCGCATGTTCCGACACCGCCGACTGGTTGAAGATGATGCAGTTTTCCGGGTCGATGCCGCAGGCGATGTAGGCGGCCGTGACCTCGCGGGTATGCGCGCGCAGCTCTGCGGGTACCTGGGGCAGGGTGAGCGCGTGCAAGTCCACGATGCAGAAGATGCAGTCGTAGTCCTTCTGCAGCGCGACCCAGTTGCGGATCGCCCCCAGATAATTGCCGAGATGCAGGTTCCCCGTCGGCTGCACGCCCGAGAAGATGCGGTTCATGTCTCCTCCGTGCCGGCCTCTTGCGCCGGGCTATGGCGGGGGTTTATGGCGGCAACGGCAGGTGCGGTCAAGGGCGGGAACAGCCCGGCCGATGCATCGTCATCCGCCGGCAGGCGGTACAGGGCGGGAACGGGCGAGCGCGCCGGCGAGGTCTTCCCGCGTCACTGCGCCCGAAACCATGGCCACCAGCCCGTAGAGGGCCATGCCCCCCACCACCAGTGCGGCAAGAAAGGCGAGGCGGGTGCCTTCATCCCATTGCGCTGCGCCGGGCACCGAAAAGACCACGGCGGCGAGCGCGAACCCCATCGCCGCGGAGGAGAGGACGACCCGCCCGAGCCTGCGGCGCAACCGGGCATCCATGGCGAGGCGGCCGCGCCGGTGCAGGAGCCAGGCGAGCATGCTCGCGTTGAACCATGAGGCGACCGAGGTCGCGAGCGCGATGCCGACATGCCCGAACGGCCCCATCAGCGCGAGGTTGAGCACGACGTTCACCACAAGGGCGCAGGCCCCTATTTTGACGGGCGTCGCCGTGTCCTCGCGCGCGAAAAAGGCGGTAGCCAGCACCTTGACCCCTACATGGGCGGGCAGACCGACGGCGAAGGCCGCGAGCGCCATCGCCGTGGCGGTCTGTTCCGTGCTTCCGAACGCGCCGCGTCCGAACAGGCCGGCGATGATCGGTTCGGCCACGACGATCATGGCGATGGCAGCAGGCAGCGTAAGGAAGGCCGCAAACTCGATGGCCCGGTTCTGGCTGGCGATCGCCTCGGTTTCTGCACCTGCGCGGATCTGGCGGCTCATCAACGGCAGGAGCGCCGTCGCCACCGCGATACCGATGACGCCGAGCGGCAGTTGGTTCACCCGGTCGGCGTAATAGAGGTACGAGATCGCGCCCGACGGCAGCAGCGAACCGATCACCATGTCGACCAGCACGTTGATCTGATAGATGCCGGCCCCGAAGGCGACTGGCAGCATCAGGCGCAGCAGACGGCGCACTTCCGGGGTGAGACGCGGCACGCGCAACCTGATATGGAAGCCGTGGCGCGTGAGTGCCGTCCCCACGAAGGCGAACTGCAGGACGCCCGCGACCGCGACACCCCAGGCGAGACCATGGGCCGGCGTCGCGGCCACCAGATGCCATCCGAGCGCGGCACCGATCAACACCATGTTGAGCACCACCGGCGCGGCGGCAGCGGCGGCGAACTTCTCGTAGGCATTGAGCACGGCGCCCATGAGCGCGACCATCGAGACGAAGAGAAGATAGGGAAAGGCGATGCGCGACAGCTCGACGGCGAGGGCGAACTTCTCCGGGTCACGGGCAAAGCCCGGCGCGATGCCGTACATGGCGTAGGGCATCAGAATCTCGACCACGCATACGAAAACCAGGAGCGCCGCCAGCAGCACCGCCGTCGCCTCCTCGGCGAAGCGACGCGCGGCGCGCTCGCCCGCCGTCGTGAGAAGCCCCGCGAACATCGGCACGAATGCCGCCGAAAAGGCGCCTTCCGCGAACAGGCGACGGAACAGGTTGGGGAACTTGAAGGCAACGAAAAACGCGTCGGCCGCGGCCCCCGCGCCAAGTACCGCGGCGAACAGGACGTCACGCACGAAGCCAAGGATACGCGAAACCAGCGTGTAGCCGCCGACGGTGGTGATTGATCTGATGAGCGCCACCTGCGCGCGATCCCCTTTTAGCGCACGACGGTGAGAACGCTCACGCGCGCGGCCCTTTCCGACGCGATGGCGTCGAAGAGCTCGACCCCCCCGCAGGCCGCGCGCGGCGGGTTGTGCCCTTCTCCGCGCGGACGGCCTTTTTCGACGGTGCCGGAGATTCAGTTTTCCTGGGAGGCGGGCTTTCCTCCTCGGCCTCGGGCTCGCGCACCGCTTCCAGCAGGCGTTCGCGAATGGTCTCAAGACGGCTCTCGTGGGTAAGCTTCAGGCCGAACAGGTCCTTGACGTAGAACACGTCTACCGCGCGCGTGCCGTAGGTGGAGATCTTGGCCGAGGAAATCTGCAAGTTGAGCTCGCTCATGGCTGCCGTCACGTCATAGAGGAAGCCCGGCCGGTCGCGGCCGTTGACCTCGATCACCGTATGAGTGCTGGAGGCCTTGTTGTCGATCAGCACACGCGGCGCATCGCGGAACACCCGGGTCCGGGACGGCAGCACCGCCTTGAGCCGGAGCTTGCGGCCAAGGCGGCGGTTGCGGCTGATTACCTTGTCGAGCGTGTCGCGCAGCCGTTTCTGTGCGCCAGGCTCGGTCACGGCACGGCCGTCCACGTCCTGCACCCAGAAGCTGTCGAGCGCCATCCCATCCGTCATGGTGAAGATTTTGGCATCGACGATGTTGGCGCCCGCAAGCGCAATGGCGCCTGCGATGCGCGAGAACAGCCCGACGTCGTCGAGTGTATGGACCGTCACTTCCGTCACGGCGCGGAATTCGTCCGCGTGCAGATCGATGCTGAGGAGCGCACCCGAGCGTCGTGCCGCGCGCACAATGGCCGCATGGCGCACGTGGGTACCGGCGTCGAAGGCGAGCCAGTAGGGCGGATAGCCCAGCGCCGCGAAATCCTCGAACTCGGCATCGCTCCAGTCCGGCAGGCGTTGCCTCAGCGCGGCCTTGGCGGCGGCGACGCGCTCGGCGCGGGCGCGGCCCGATTGTTCGCCCGACATCACGGCGTCCGCAGCGAAATAGAGCTCGCGCAGCAGCGCTGCCTTCCAGCCGTTCCAGACGTTGGGGCCGACCGCACGGATGTCGGCGACGGTCAGGCACAGGAGCAGGCGCAGGCGCTCCGGAGACTGCACCACCTCGACGAAATCGGAGACGGTGCGCGGGTCGTCCACGTCGCGCTTGAACGCAGTATGGGACATGAAGAGATGGTGGCGTACCAACCAAGCGACGGTTTCCGTCTCCTCCGAGGTGAGGCCGAGGCGGGGCCCGAGGCGCTTGGCGATCTTCTCGCCCAGCACCGAGTGGTCGCCGCCGCGACCCTTGGCGATGTCGTGCAGCAGCAGCGCGACATAGAGCGCGCGGCGCGAACTGACCTTGTGGATCACCTCGCTCGCTACCGGCATCACGTCCTTGAGATCGCCGTCCTCGATGCGGTGGAGGATGCCGAGCGCGAAGATGGTGTGCTCGTCCACCGTATAGACATGGTACATATCGTGCTGCATCTGGGCGACGACGCGCCCGAAATCGGGCACGAAGCGGCCGAATACGCCGGCCTCGTTCATGCGCCGTAGCATGACCTCCGGATTCCGCTCCGCGGCGAGCAGATCGAGGAATAGGCGGTTGGCCTCCTTGTTGCGACGCAGCTTGTCACCGATCAACGGCAGCGAGCGCGTCAGCAGCTTGAGGGTCGCCGGATGGATATCCGCGTCTTCCTTCTGCGCGACGTGGAACAGGCGCAGCATGGCGACCGGATCGTCCTGGAACGCGGTGTCGGCGGCGACGCGGAGACGCCCGCGTTCGATCACGAAACCGTCCACCTTGCGCTCGCCCGTGCCGAAGAACGGGAAGCGCAATCTGGGACGGCGGCGCTGCTGGTCCTCGAGCGCCGCGCAGAAGATCCGGGTGAGCCCGCCCACCTCCTTGGCCCACAGGAAGTAGTGCTTCATGAAGCGCTCGACCCCGCGCGTGCCAGCGTGGTCGGTATAGCCCATCAGCGCCGCCACGCGCTCCTGCATGTCGAAGGTGAGGCGGTCCTCCTCGCGGCCGGTCAGGTAATGGAGGTGGCAGCGCACCGTCCAGAAGAAATCCTGGGCCTTGGCGAATCGGCGCGCCTCGCGTTCCGAGATCATGCCGAGCTCCACCATGCGCGAGACGTCGTCCACGCCGTAGATGTACTTCGCGATCCAGAACAACGTGTGCAGATCGCGCAGCCCACCCTTGCCTTCCTTGATGTTGGGTTCGAGCACGTAGCGCGAATCGCCGACGCGCTTGTGGCGCTCGTCGCGCTCGGCGAGCTTGGCCTCGACGTAGGCTGGGCCGGTGCCTTCCACCACCTCAGCGCGGAAGCGGCGGCGCAGGCTTTCGTAGAGGTCGCGGTCGCCGGCCACGAGGCGTGATTCGAGCAGCGCCGTGCGGATCGTCACGTCCTCGCGCGCGAGCCGGATGCAGTCGTCCACCGAGCGCGTCGCCTGGCCCACCTTGAAGCCGAGGTCCCACAGGAAATAGAGGATGTATTCCACCACCTGCTCGGAATAGGGCGTCTTCTTGTAGGGCAGCACAAACAGCAGATCTATGTCCGAGTGGGGCGCAAGCTCGGCGCGGCCGTAGCCGCCCTGCGCCACCAGCGCCATGCGTTCGCCCTTGGTCGGGTTCGCGCGCGGAAATATCGCGGCGGTGACGAAGTCGTGCAGGCCCGCGACCAGTGCGTCCACCGCTCGGGTGTTGGCCGCGACCACCTCGGCGCCGGAGAGGCGATGGGCGGTGAAGTCGTCGCGGACGGCGGCGCGGGCACGGTCGATCTCGGTGCGGGCGAGGGCCAGGGCGGCAGCGCGCAATTCGCCCGCCGGGCGCGCGGCGGCGAGCCGGCCGAGGGCCGCGGAAAAGCCCGCGAGCAGCGGCTTTGCGGCGCTGCGGGCGGGGCCGGGGCGGGCGCGGGGCCGGGCGGTAACGAGGGCGGTTTCGGTCATGTTCCGAGGGCGGCGGGGGCGCTCAGGGGCGGCCGGTTGTGGGAATCGCGGGCGCAGTATGGCACAAAACGAGGGCTTTCAGGCACGATTGAAGGGCTTTCCGTGATCCCGCTCGTCATCATCGACGTGCAGAAAGGTTTCATCGGCGCCGCCACGGCCCATGTTCCGGCGCGCGCGGCGGCGCTCCAGCAGGCTTACGAGGTGGTCCTCGCCACCCGCTTCGTCAACCCGGAGGGCTCCCCCCACCGCCGCCTGATCGGCTGGCGCCGGTTCGCCCCCGGCAGCCCCGACGCGGCGCTCGCGTTCGCGCCCCGCGCGGGCGTCGCGGTGCTGGACAAGACCACCTATTCGGCGGGCGACACCGACCTGCTCGCGCGGCTCCGCGCCCTCGGCGCGACCGAAGTGCACCTGTGCGGCATCGCCACCGACAACTGCGTGCTGGCGACCGCCGTGGCGCTGTTCGAGGCGGGCCTGCGCCCGGTGGTGCTGGCCGATGCCTGCGGCTCCCACGCGGGCGCGGACTACCACGACTGGGGGCTCCGCATCCTGCGCCGCCTGATCGGCCCGGCCCAGGTGGTGGAGGGCACGCCCGGCGGCGACCCCGTCGTGACCTAGACAAAGCTAATAGGTGCCGCGGTCCCAGCGGTCGAAGGCCTCGCCCGCCACCGGGAAGGCCGACCACGCCGAGGGCGGGTTCATGGGCACGACGCCATGGTGGAGGTGCGCGGCCGTCAGCTCGTCGAGCCGGTTGATGCCGAGCAGCGCCATGTTGAGCTTGATCTCGGCCTCCAGGATCTCGAAGGCGCGCACCACCCCCGCCTCGCCGCCGGCCGCCAGCGCCCAGCCCTGGAGCTTGCCGACCGCGACCGCGTCGGCGCCCAGCGCGAGCGCCTTGAGCACGTCGGTGCCGCGCACGAAGCCGCCGTCGATGACGATCGGCAGCCGTCCCTTCACCGCCTCCGCCACCTCGGGCAGGCAGGCGAGCGCGCCGCGCCCGTGGTCCATCTGGCGCCCGCCGTGGTTCGACACCCACACCACGTCGACGGTGCCGCGCGCGACCGCCAGCGCCGCGTCCTCGGCGGTGGCGATGCCCTTCACCATCATCGTGAGGCCGCAGTGCCTCTTGCAGGCGTCGATGAAATCCCAGGTCAGCAGCGCGCGATGCTTCCACTCGTCGTCGAGGTTGATGCCCTCGAGGTTGGCGCGCTGGGCGAAGGCGCGGCGGTTGAAGCGGTTGTGCTGGTCGCGCTCGCGCCGCCCGTAATGGGCCACGTCCACGGTGACCACGAGCGCGTCGTAGCCCGCCGCCGCCACCCGGTCGAGGGTGCGCCTGACCCAGTCCATGTCGCCCCGGATGTAGAGCTGGAAGGTCTTGTAGCCCTTGGTCTCCTTCGCGCAGTCCTCGAGCGACGGGTTCGACATGATGGAGACCGCGGCCATCGAACCGAAGCGGTCCATGGCGCGCACCACCGGCAGGTTGCCGCCCGGGTCCATCAGGTGGAGCGAGCCGATCGGCGCGCAGATCACCGGGATGCGCAGCTTGCGGCCGAGGAAGGTGGCGGAAGCGTCGGGGTCGGGCACGCTCACCAGCACGCGCGGGCGGAACGCCACCTGGTCGAGGCACCAGCGGTTGCGCTTGAGCGTGGTCTCCGATTCGGCGCCGCCCGAGAGGTAGTCCCACACCGCGGGCGAGAGGCGCTTCTTCGCCTCGATCACGATCTCCTGCTGGGTCAGCGCCTTGCTCACGTCGTCCATCGTCGGGGCCCCCTCGTTCCGTGTTCTTGTATCGCGTCCTTGTTGCCACCGCCGCCCGCCCTTGGCAATACTGGCGCCGGAAACCTGAGAAAGAGAAAGAGGCGGGCGCCCGCGACGGCGCCGCCTCCCGGGAGGCCGCCATGGCCGACATCGCCGACCCCGCCCCCGCGGCCGCTTCCGATGGCGCCCACGCCGCCGCGCGCCCCGCCGTGCTGGCGACCCCGCGCGCCCGGCTCGGCCTCATCATCCCGTCCTCCAACCGCCTGGCCGAGCCGCAGTTCCGCCACTACGCGCCCGCCGCGCTCGGCATCCACGTCACGCGCCTGCGCATGACCGGGCCGTGGCACCGCCCGCTCCCCGAGACCCACGACGCGATCCGCATGGCGGCGGGCGCGCTCGCCGACGCGCGCTGCGACGCCATCGCCTTCCACTGCACCGGCGGCGCGATGGAGGACGGGCCCGAAGCCGAGGCCGCGGTGGTGGAGCTGATCCGCGCCGAGACCGGGGCGCTGGCGCTCGCCACGGGTCAGGCCGTGGTCGCGGCGCTCCAGAACCTCGCGATCCGCCGGCTGGTGCTGGCGACCCCCTACCGCCAGTCGGTCAACGACGCCGAACGCGCCTACCTGACGGCGCTCGGCTTCGAGGTGGTCCACGACGTGACCCTGGGCCTGCGCGGCGGCGACGACTACATCGCGGTCGCGCCCGCGCGCTGGCGCGCGCTCGGCCTCGAAGCGATGGCGCGCCATCCGGAGGCGGACGGGCTGTTCCTGTCCTGCACCAACACCACCCAGATCGAGGTGGTGGCCGAGCTCGAGCGGCTGACGGGCCGCGCCTGCGTCAATTCCAACCAGGCGGTGCTGTGGGCCGCGACCCGCGCGCTCGCGCCGAAGCTCGGCGGCTGGCCGCGCCTCGGCGGGCTCGGGCGCCTGTTCGGCAACGCCTGAGCCCCGCCACGACGCCGAACGACGCATAACGAACGACGGACGACAACGGACAACGACAGGGGGAGGACAGTCGCATGGCGGGCATCGATCTCACCGGCAAGGTCGCCATCGTCACCGGCGCGAGCCGGGGCATGGGGCGCGAGATGGCGGACGCCATCGTCGCGGCGGGCGGGCGCGCGGGGCTCCTGAGCCCAGACGTGGACGAGCTCGAGCGTACGGTCGCGGAGATCGAATCCGCGCGCGGCGCAGGGCGGGCCATCGCGCTGCCCTACGGCATCGCCGACTACGCCCAGTGCGAGCGCGCCCGCGACGACACGCTCGCGGCCTTCGGCGCGCTCCACATGGTCGTGAACAACGCGGCCCTCGGCCAGCTCAACGTGGTGCCGAAGGACGCCACCGACACCTCCATCGCGTTCTGGGAGACCGACCCCGCGCGCTGGGCACAGGTGATCGAGGTCAACGTGGTCGGCACCTACAACATGTGCCGCGCGGTCGCGCCGCACCTGATCGCCCAGAACTGGGGACGCATCGTCAACGTCACCACCTCGCTCGGCACCATGCAGCGCGCCGGCAACGCGCCCTACGGCCCGTCCAAGGGTGCGATCGAGGCCGAGACGCTGATCTTCGCCGAGGACCTGGCGGGCACCGGCGTCACCTGCAACTCGCTGATCCCGGGCGGCGCGGCGGCGACCGCCTTCGTGCCGAAGAACTATCTCACCGACCGCAAGCTGGTGGCACCCGCCGTCATGCGCGCGCCGATCGTGTGGCTCGCCTCGGAGCTGTCCGACGGCCACACCGGGGGGCGCTACGTCGCCAACCGCTGGGATGATTCGCTGCCGCCCGAGCGCGCCGCCGCCGCCGCGCTGGAGGCGCCGGTCTATCGCACCCCCGAGGGCGCGAGCCGCGCCAGCCGGGAATGGAACCGGGCGTAGGGACCGGAGGACGGGCGGGCGGGCGCTACTCCGCCGCCGCCGCCACGGCCCTCTCCAGCGCCCGCGCGTCGTCCACGCCGGCGACGACGATGTCGGTGCGCTCGAACAGGACGCTGCGGACGCTGCGGCCCTCGATCACCAGGTAGCTCCGGGCGGCGCCGTCGGGCGGCGCCGGTGCCGACTTGTCCCCAGGCCCGTGCCCTGACCGGTCCCGGGAGGGGCCGGCGGGACGCGCCGTCGCGCGCTTCAGCACCAGGCGCGCGAGCGCGCCGTCCCGCGACAGGTCGAGATGCGCCAGCTCCCCCGTGTAGGCGAGGGGGCGGCCCGCTTCGTCCAAGATGTCGGTCGCGACGTCGCAGGCCACGTAGACGCCGGCCCCGCGCCGGGGCCGGACCAGGTCGTGGGCCCAGCCGTGCCCGGCCGCGCCGGAAACGCGCCGGCGCCCCCGCGCGATCCGGAGGCCGGCCGCGAGGCCGAGGCCGAGCAGGCCGCCGAAGACCGTCACGCCCATCAGGTAGATCAGGTACGACGACAGGCGCGCGCGCAGGAACTCCCACGCCATCAGGGTGTCCAGGGTGTGCAGGATGACCAGGGGATGCAGCGTCCAGCTCACCCACGAGCTCGCGACCTCCAGGAGCAGGACGAGGGCGGAGAGATGGACGAGCCCCGCCACGAGCAACGCGACGGCGATCTCCGCCAGCGCGCCGGGGCGCCCGGCGTCGCGGGCATGTCCGCCCACGGCGTAGAGGCCGACGAAGAAGGCCATGCCCGGCAGCAGGAACGCGACCAGAAGCATGGTGGTACCCGCCAGAACCATTGGCTGCCCCCTGCGACGGCGCCGAAGGGACTCAGGTTGCGGCGCCCGTCCGCTCTTCGCCCGTCGCCTTCCGAGGCCGGCGACGCGGGTCCCGCCGGTCCTCGATGTAGCCGATCACGTCCGCGAGCCGGGCCGCGCCGTCCCGCGCCACCGCGCCTATGGCCCTGCGGACGAGAGCGGCGTCGCCGTAGGCGACGATCACCAGCTTGTCCACCAGCGCCGCGTCCTTCCGCGTCACGATCCGCATCGCCCGCTCCCGGCCGCACGTTCCCGGAACTGTCAGTATGGGACGCGGGGGCGCCGGATTCAACCGCCGATCCCGCCGCCTGCCACCCGATTGATCGTTATATATCAAGAGCTTGCCGGGAGGCCGCGCGCCCGGTCACGACTCCTCCTGCCCCGGCCCCGCGAGCAGGCCCTTCAAGCGATAGACGAGGTCGAGCGCCGCCTTCGGCGTGAGCGCATCGGGATGGACCGCGCGCAGCGCGTCCTCGACCGCGGAGGACGCGGCCTGCGCGGCCTCCGCCGGCGGCGCTTTCGGCGCGGCGGCGAACAGCGGCAGGTCGTCGGCGAGGCGCGACAGCGCGTCGGCCTTCTCCCCCCGCTCCAGCGCGCGCAGCACCTCCTCCGCGCGCGCGAGCGCGGCCTCCGGCAGTCCCGCGAGGCGCGCGACGTGGATGCCGTAGGAGCGGTCGGCGGTGCCGGGCCCGACCTCGTGCAGGAACACCACGTCGTCCTGCCATTCCTTGACCCGCATGGCGTGGTTGGAGAGCTCCGCCAGGCGCGCGGTGAGCCCGGTCAGCTCGTGGTAGTGGGTCGCGAACAGGGCACGGCAGCGGTTGACCTCGTGCAGGTGCTCGATGGCGGCCCAGGCGATCGAGAGCCCGTCGAAGGTGGCGGTGCCGCGCC
The DNA here is from genome assembly GCA_050485485.1 of Alphaproteobacteria bacterium. GTDB lineage: Bacteria > Pseudomonadota > Alphaproteobacteria > SMXQ01 > SMXQ01 > WHSO01. The sequence continues at coordinate 32,571 of JBJHBM010000025.1, forward strand.
CGATCTCGTCCAGGATCACGAGGCTGCGCGGCCCCGCCTGGTTCAGGATCGCGGCGGTCTCCACCATCTCCACCATGAAGGTCGAGCGCCCGCGCGCGAGGTCGTCGGCGGCGCCGACGCGCGAGAACAGCTTGTCCACCACGCCGACATGAGCCGAGGCGGCGGGCACGAAGCAGCCGATCTGCGCCATCACCGCGATCAGCGCGTTCTGGCGCAGGAAGGTGGACTTGCCCGCCATGTTGGGGCCGGTCACCAGCCACAGGCGCGAGGCGGTCTCTCCGTCCGCCTCCCCGCTGCCGGCATCGCGCGCGGTGAGGTTGCAGTCGTTGGGCACGAAGGCGGCTTCGCCGGCGCGGGCGAGGGCCGCCTCCACCACCGGGTGGCGGCCGCCCTCGACGCGGAAGGCGAGCGAGCCGTCGACCCGGGGGCGGACGTAGCCGCGCTCGCGCGCGAGCGCCGCGAACCCGCAGGCCGCGTCGAACCAGGCGAGCGCGCGGGCGGCGCGGGCCACGTCCTCCGCCGCGTCCGTCACGCGCCGGGCGAGGTCGTCGAAGATCGCGAGCTCCTGGGCGAGCGCGCGTTCGGCCGCGCGCGCGACGCGGGTCTCGAGGTCCACCAGCGCGTCGGTGTTGAAGCGCACGGCGGAGGCGATGGTCTGGCGGTGGTGGAAGAAGCGCGCCTCCCCGCCGGGGCCGCGCGCGGCGGCGAGGACATCGGCCTGGTTGGGACGCACCTCGATGAAATAGCCGAGCACGTTGTTGTGCTTGATGCGCAGGCCCGCGATGCCGGAGGCCTCACGGTAGTCGCGCTCCAGCCCCGCGATCAGGCGCCGGCTCTCGTCGCGGAGCGTGCGCGTCTCGTCGAGGGCGGCGTCGAACCCCTTGGCGACGAAGCCGCCGTCGCGGGCGAGCAGCGGCAGCTCCGGCGCCAGCGCGCGGCCGAGCAGGTCCACCAGCGCGGCGTGGTCGCCCAGCATG
>JBJHBM010000026.1:0-31016 GCA_050485485.1 Alphaproteobacteria bacterium
GCCCTGGGCGGGCGCCGTCCCGGCGGCGGGCGCGGTCGCCCGCGCGGCACCGACCGCGCCGCTCCTGGCCGGGCCGCCGGCCGGCCGTGAATCCCCGATCTTCAAGACTGTCCCCCTCGCGTCATAGGTGCGCGCATCCCCGTTCTCCGCCGGCCCGTTCTCCGCCGGCCGTCGCCGGTCGCGGACGGTGCGGTTAAGGATTATTTAGCCATGAATCCCTAATCGCCCGTTAACGCTATCGTCCTTTAATTATACCCCGTTTCCCCCTGCCGGCCGGGAATTTTCGGCCCTGCGGGCGGGGACGCACGAAGCCGCCGCCCGGCCCCCTTCCCCGTTGCCAGCGGGGCGCGCCTCCATATAATGGCCGCTTTCTCGCGCCGGGGGCCGCCGCGCCAAGCGGGGCCGAGCGGGCCTCCCGGCCAGCCGAGGGGTACCGGATGCCGGCCAAACGTCCCGTCGTCGCGCTCATCATGGGCAGCCAGTCCGACTGGGCCACCATGCGCTTCGCCGCGGAGACGCTCGACGGGCTCGCCATCCCCCACGCGCGGCGCATCGTCTCCGCCCACCGCACGCCGAAGCGGCTCTACGACTTCGCGACCGGCGCCAAGGCGGCCGGCTTCAAGGTGATCGTCGCCGCCGCCGGGGGTGCCGCGCACCTGCCGGGCATGGCCGCCGCCATGACGCCGCTGCCGGTGTTCGGCGTGCCGATCGAGAGCCACGCGCTCAAGGGGCTCGACAGCCTGCTCTCCATCGTCCAGATGCCGGGCGGCGTGCCGGTCGGCACGCTCGCCATCGGCAAGGCGGGCGCCATCAACGCGGCGCTGCTCGCGGCCGCCGTGCTGGCGCTGTCGGACAAGGCGGTGGCGAAGCGCCTCGACGCCTACCGCGCGGCCCAGACCCGGGGCGTGGCCGCGGAGCCCAAGGACGCATGAGCCTGTCCGATCTCGCGTCCGCGCCCGGCGCCCGCAAGCGGGCGCCCGCCATCCCGCCCGGCGCCACCGTCGGCATGGTCGGCGGCGGCCAGCTCGGCCGCATGACGGCGCTGGCCGCGGCCCGGCTCGGCTACCGCGTCCACGTTTATTGCCCCGAGGCGGACAGCCCCGCCGCACAGGTCTCCGCCGCCGCGACGGTCGCCGCCTACGACGACGAAGGCGCGCTCGACCGCTTCGCGCGCTCGGTGGACGTCGTCACCTTCGAGTTCGAGAACATTCCCGCGCGCACGGTCGAGATCCTCGCCGCCCACGTGCCGGTGCGCCCATCGGCGCGCTGCCTCGAAGTGGCCCAGGACCGGCTCAAGGAAAAGACCTTCCTCAACGCCCACGGCGCGCCCACGGCGCCCTTCATGCGGATCGGCACCGCCCACGACCTCGCCTGCCAGCTCGACGAGATCGGCCGGCCGGCGGTGCTCAAGACCGCGACCATGGGCTACGACGGCAAGGGACAGGTGATGATCCGCGCCGACACCGACCTCGCCGAGGCCTGGCGCCTGATGGGCGCGGACGTGGGCATCCTGGAGGGCTTCGTGGACTACGCCTGCGAGGTCTCGGTGGTGCTGGCGCGCGGCCTCGACGGACAGATCGCCGCCTACGACACGGTCGAGAACCGCCACAAGGACCATATCCTCGACGTGACGCTGGCGCCCGCCCCCGTCGCCCCCGAGATCGCCGCCGAGGCCGAGCGCATCGCCGCGCGCGTCGCCGGCGCCCTCGACCTCGTCGGGCTGCTCGCGGTCGAGATGTTCGTGACTCGCGACGGCCGCGTGCTGGTGAACGAGATTGCGCCGCGGCCGCACAACTCCGGCCACTGGACCATCGACGCCTGCGTCACCAGCCAGTTCGAGCAGTTCGTGCGCGCGGTGTGCGGGCTGCCGCTCGGCGACCCCGCGCGCCATTCCGACGCCGCGATGAAGAACCTGATCGGCGACGACGTGGAGCGCTTCGGCGCCCTGATCGCCGACCCCGGCGCCAAGGTGCATCTCTACGGCAAGGCCCGCGCCCTGCCGCGCCGCAAGATGGGCCACGTCACCTGGCTCTATCCCAGGGGCAGCGGCGCGAAGGTTCCCTGAAGCGAACCTGGAGCCGCCCGGGTGAACATCTTTTTCCTGGACCGCGACATCGCACGGGCGGTCCGCTTCCACTCCGACGTCCATGTCGTCAAGATGCCTCTCGAGACGGCGCAAATCCTGTGCGCGGCGCTGCATGCGCACGGGCTTCCCGCGCCCTACCGCCCGACCCACCTGCGCCATCCTTGCGTGATATGGGCCGCGGAAAGCCGCCGCCACTGGCGATGGCTGCGCCGTTTCGGGCTCGCGCTCGGGCGCGAATACACCCATCGCTTCGGGAAGGTCCACGCCTGCGAGGCGGTGATGAGGGGGCTGCCGGGCGCGCCACCGCTACCCGACGCGGGCTGGCGCGACCCTCCGCAAGCCATGCCCGAGGCCTACCGGGGAACCGATGTCGTTGCGGCTTACCGCGCCTACTACAGGACTGAGAAAGCGGCCTTCGCCGGGAAGGGCCCCGCGCGCTGGACGCGGCGCCGACGGCCGCCGTTCATGGAAATCGTGGACGCCTAGCTACTCCGCGGCGAGGCGCGGCGGCGGGGCCGGCTGCTCCTCCGCCATCGGCGCGGCGGCGCGCGCGGGCAAGGCGGCGGCGACCGCGAGCGCCACCGAGCAAACGTAGGGCAGCGCGAGCGCCCCCAGCATCGTCACCCACAGCACGCCTTCCAGCGTGGCGAGCGCACCCGCGGCAACGAGGCCGCCGGCGGCGAGCGCGATCAGCGCGGTGAATGCCGCTTCCCAGGACGCCATGCGGACGCCCTCGATCAGCGCCGGGCTGTTGCGGCGCTTGGGCGTGCGATGGAACACCGCCCTTTTGAAGAACAGGCCGGCGAGCACGCCGCGCGCCGCCGTGAACGACAGCGCGAGCGCCGCCACCGCCGCGCCGAGGCGCTGCACCGGCGAGCACGGCACCCGGCGCGTATAGAGCCACAGCGAGGCGAAGACCTTGAGGCCGAACAGGGTCAGCGCCGGGATCACGAACAGCATGAGGGGATAGTCGAAGCTCCTCGGGAAGAAGATCAGCCCCACCGACCACAGGAGGCCGGCCGCGGTGAAGACGACGTGCAGGAGGTCGGTCATCCACGGCATCCAGCCCGCCACGAAATGGTAGCGCTGGGCGAAGGTAAGGCGCGTGTCCCAGCCGAACAGGAGCTGCTTCCAGTAGCGGCGCAGAATCTGGCCCGCGCCGAACACCCAGCGGAAGCGCTGGCGCGTGTAGCCCGCGAAGCTGTCGGGAACTACGCCGCGGCCGAACACGTGGTTGACGTAGACGCTGGAATGGCCGGCGCCCATCAGCCGCAGGCCCAGCTCCGCGTCCTCCACGATGCACCATTCGGCCCACCCGCCGAGCCGTTCCAGCGCGGAACGGCGGATCAGCGTCATGGTGCCGTGCTGGATGATCGCGTTGCGCTCGTTGCGGTGCACCATGCCGATGTGGAAGAAGCCCGCGTATTCCCAGTTGATCATCTCGTGGAACGGATGGTGGTTCCAGCCGCGATGGTCCTGGGGCGCCTGGACGAAGCCGACGCCGGGCTCGTCGAAGTAGCCCGTCAGCGACGACAGCCAGTCGGGCGACACCAGGTAGTCGGCATCCACCACGCCGACCACTTCCGCATCGGGCGCGGTGGCGCGCAGGGCGACGTTGAGGGCGCCCGCCTTGAAGCCTTCCAGCCGGTCGAAATGGAAGAACCGGAAGCGCGGGCCGAGGCGCTCGCAGGCAGCCTCCACCGGCTTCCACACCGCGGGATCGCGGGTGTTGTTGTCCACCACGATCACCTCGTAATCGGGGTAGTCGAGACGCGCGAGGCTCTCCAGCGTCTCGATCACGAGGTCGGGGGGCTCGTTGCAGATCGGCAGGTGCAGCGACACCTTGCGCCGGCGCACCGGCATGCGCGCCTGGTGCGGGAACGCGCGCTCCAGCGCGCGACGCCACGACAGCTCGGCGAACTGGAATCCTTCCGAGGCCAGCGTGAAGGACAGCAGCACCTGGGAGGCGAGCAGCGCCACCAGGCCCACGGTCTCGAGCGGCTGGAGGTACTGGTAGAGGATGCGGTCCGCCGACAGCACCATGCCCGTCACCACGCCCTGCAGCAGGAGGGCGAGGAACAGGCGCGCGCCGCGCGGCATGTGGCCGGCGTGCGGCAGCACCAGAACCAGCAAGAGCGTGCCGAGGACGCCCGAGACGACGGCGAGCTGGACCCACTGGGGCCGCTCCACGATCCGGCCCTGGAGCGGGAACTTGGGCCGGCGGTCGACGTCGAAGATGCCCCAGTAGGCGCCGGCGGTGCCCTCGATCCTGACCTTCCAGGGCTGGTCGAAGGCCTCCATGACGACGTAGTCGAGGCCCATGCGGTGGGCCACCGTCAGGAACTCGCGCAGGAAGCGGGCCTGGTTGACGACGCCCGATTCGGCGTTCTCCACCGACTTGCCGAACGACGGCCAGCCGATCTCGGTGATCAGCACCGGCTTGTCGGGAAAGGTCTCGCGCAGCTCGCGGTACTGGGCAAGGACGTGCTCCATCGAATGCTCGACCGTCACGCCTTCCCAGTAGGGCAGGAGCTGGGCGCCGATGAAGTCCACCTCCTTCGCGAGCTCGGGGTACTTGAGCCAGATGTGCGGCGGCTCGGCGGTCGAGACCGGGATGCGCACGCGGCGCTTCACGTCGCGGATGTGGCCGATCATCTGCTCGACCGTCAGGTCCTCGCGCAGCAGCGCCTCGTTGCCGACGATCAGGTTTTCCACGTTGCGGTTGCGCCATGCGGTGAGCACCAGGCGGCGCAGCTCCTCGCGGTTGGCCTCCTGGTCGCCTTCGAGCCAGCCGCCCAGCATCACCTTCATGTCGTAGCGCTGGGCGATGGCGGGGATCACGTCCATGCCGTAGTTGACGGTGTAGGTCCTGAGCCCGCGCGCGACGCCCTGCAGGATGGCGATGTCGTTCTCGATCGAGGCCGGGCTCGGGTGGCGGCCGTCCATCGGGCTCTGGTCGCGCCCGTAGGGGCTGAAGCTGACCGAGCGCAGCGTGCCGTCCCACGGCACCGCGCCGTCGTAGGGACGGTGCAGCGCGGCCATCAGGGCGGCGTTGACGACGGCAACCAGAACCAGGATCAGAAGCGAGGAAAGACGCATGGGTGTTGTCCGAGGGCCGCGGCGGCCTGAGGTCGTGGGGTTTCAGTGCCTGTGAGGGCGGGTTCGGGGAAAGACGTCCCGCAGGATGCGGCCCGGATCGGGCAATTTCGAGGCAAAGTCGCGGAAGCCCGCCTTGGCGCGCTCGATCCCCATGACGTCGTCGAGGCGGCGCTCCAGGAACGCCCAGGTGTCGGCGTGCTCCTCGCTCTTGTCGTCGAGCCAGTAGAAGGTGGTCGCCGACAGCACCGCGCCGAGCGTCATGCGCTTGGTGTAGAAGCTGAAGTCGGTGGCGGCATCGCCCGCCGCGCGCCATATGGCGTCCACGGTGCGCGACAGGCAGGCGAGCGCGGCCCCCTGGTTGCCGGGGATCGCGAACCAGCTCATCAGGGCGCGCAGCGCCTCCTTCTCCCCTTCTGCCTGGGCGAAGCGCAGCCGCACGATATGGGCGATGCGGGCGCGCAGCTTCAGGGCGCCGAGCACCTCCGGGTCGAGCGCCGCCAGCATGCGGCGGTCGGCATGGCGGGCGTAGCAGTCGGCGAGGTCGGCGAGGCCGCCCTGGAAGGCGAGCCGCGCCTGCGGCCCGGCGACGCCGGACTCGCGGATGCCGGCCGCGAGCGCGCGCTCGGTCCAGCCGTCGAACGGGACGTGCGGCAGGGTGGCGCGGAGGATTTCCGCGCGCGCCGCCTCCAGCCCGCCCCGGCCGTCCCCGCCCGCGCCCGCGCTCATGGCGCGTCCTCACGATCACTGGCGGAAAGAGCCGGAAGGTGGCGGTCCCATTCCTCGTTGAAGCCGAGCAGGGAAAGGTCCGTCATGCGCATCGGATAGAGCACCCCGTCGAGATGGTCGCATTCGTGCTGGAGCACGCGCGCATGGAACCCCTGCGCCTCGCCCCCCGCCGGCCGGCCGTCGAGGTCGAGCCCGGCGTAGCGGATACGGATATAACGCGGAACCAGCCCGCGCATCCCCGGCACCGACAAACATCCTTCCCAGCCGAGGGCGGTGTCCTCGGAAAGCGGCGCGAGGACCGGGTTGACCAGTACGTGGAGCGGGCCCAGGGAATCCGCGCCGGACTGCCCTTCCGCGGCCTCTTCCGCCTCGGATTCGGGCCCCTCCGGGAGGCCGAGGCGGGCCGGCGGCAGGTGGAAGATCACGAGGCGCAGCGGCACGTGAACCTGGGGCGCGGCGAGGCCGACGCCCCCCGCGTCCGCCATGGTCTCCGCCATGTCGCGGACCAGCGCGCGGATTTCCGGGGCGGCCGGGTCGGCCACCTCGCGCGCCCGGGCGCGCAGCGCCGGGTTGCCCATGCGGGCGATCTTGAGAATCGACATCGCCCCCATATTAGGGGCCGCGCCGCGCCGGTAAAGGGGAACCCCCGGTCCCGGGCCCCGCGCCGGAGGCCGGCCAGCCCTGCGCCCTTGGCCCTTCCCAAGGGGGCGGAGAAGTGCTAAAAGCCCCCGTTCCGGCGGGGCCCCGAGGCCGCCCGCCCCCGCAATCCGCCCCCGACACGCAAGGCGAACACGGAAGGAAGGTCGAGGTCCCGTGCAGGTTACCGTCAAGGACAACAACGTCGATCAGGCGCTGCGCGCGCTCAAGAAGAAGATGCAGCGCGAGGGCATCTACCGCGAGATGAAGATGCGCCGCAACTACGAGAAGCCCTCCGAGCGCCGCGCGCGCGAGAAGGCCGAGGCGGTGCGCCGCTACCGCAAGCTGCTGCGCAAGCGCATGGAGCGCGAGGGGTACTAGGCCCCCGCGCGCAAGGGGCCGCCCCGGCGGCGCCCGACACCGAAGCCGTCCCGCCCGCGAGGGCCGAGGGCGGCTTTTTCATGCCTTCATACCCATGTCCGTGCCCACGAAACAGGCTTAACCCGCCCTTAAGGCCGCCGCCCTAGCCTGTCCCGACCCTTCACCGCCGAGGCAAGGAAGAGCCGGAACATGTGGCGCATCTACGACTGTCTGGTCCTCGACCATGACTACCGGCTGGTCGCGGTCGCCGCCGCGATCTGCCTGTTCGGCACCGCCGCCACCTTCGTGATCGCCGAGCGCGCCCGCGAGAGCGCGGCGCGGCGCGGGCTCTGGCTCGCGCTCACCGCGGTCGCCGGCGGCGCCACGGTATGGGCCACCCATTTCGTCGCCATGCTGGCGTTCCAGCGCGGGCTGCCGGTGTCCTACGCCCTGGCGCCGACGCTCGGCTCCCTCGCCGTCGGCATCGCGGTCATCGGCGCGGGCTTCGCGGTCGCGGTCCGGCGCGCAGGCGACGCGCGCGCCGCCCTCGCGGGCGGCCTCGCGCTCGGGGCCGGCGTGATCGCGCTCCATTACATCGGCATGGCGGCGGTGCGGCTGCCGGGGCGGATCGCCTACGATGCCGACCTCGTGGTCCTGTCGGTGGCCTTCAGCCTCGCCTTCGGCGCGGCCGCGCTCCATGCGGCCTTCGGCGGAGGCCGGCGCCGCCACGGCCGCGCGGCGGCGCTCGCCCTGTTCGTGCTGATGGTGGTGTCGCTCCACTTCACCGCGATGGGGGCCGTCGTGATCGAGCCGGGGCCGTGGGAGGCGGCGGCGCCCGCCGTCATCTCGCGCGACGCCCTGGCGACGCTGGTGACGGGCATCACGCTCGTGCTGCTCGCGCTCGGCCTCGCGGGTGCGCTGCTGGCACGCCGCCGCGCCCTGGAACTCATGGCCCAGGCCCAGCGCTTCCGCCTGCTTTCCGAAAGCGCCCTCGAGGGGCTCGTCATCCACCGCGACGGCGCCGTCCTCGACAGCAACGCCGCCGCGCGCCGCCTGCTGGACCTCAGCGACGACCCGGGGGCCGTCTCCGTCCACGACTGGTTCCGGGGCGCCGACCGCGCCCAGGTCGCGCACTGGCTCGCGCAGCCCGCCGAAACCCCGGCGGAGGTCGAGCTCACCGGCGCCCGCGGGCGCGGCTTCACGGCGGAGATCTGCGGCGGCACGCTGCAGCTCGCCGACGGCACGCCGGCCCAGGTTCTGGCCCTGCGCGACGTCACCGCGCGCAAGCAGGCGGAAGCGCGGCTCCAGCACCAGGCGCTTCACGATCCGCTCACGGACCTGCCCAACCGGCGCCTGTTCCTCGAGCTCGCCGACAAGGTCCGCGCGCAGGCCGAGCGCTCGGGACGGAGCTTCGCGATCCTCATGCTGGACCTCGACCACTTCAAGGCGGTCAACGACATGCACGGCCACGAGGGCGGCGACCGCCTGCTGACGGAGCTGGGGCGGCGGCTCCAGGGCAACGTGCGTGATTCGGACGTGATCGCGCGCTTCGGCGGCGACGAGTTCGCGGTAGTCGCCACCGGCGCGTCGCAGCCCCATGACTCGGTCGTGCTCGCCGAGCGCCTGGCCGAGCGCATCTCCGCGCCGGTCCGCCTGGGCGACGCGGAGGTCATGGTCACGGCCTCCATCGGCATCGCCGTCTATCCCGGCGACGGCGGCTCCATCGAGGAACTCATCCGCAACGCCGACACGGCGATGTACGGGGCCAAGGCGGACGGGCGGGCCACCTTCATGTTCTTCGAGCCGCGCATGAACCAGGCCCTCGAGGCCCGGCGCACGCTGGAGGGCCGGCTGCGCCGCGCCGTCCTGCAGGGCGAGCTCGGCGTCGCCTACCAGCCGCTCGCCGACAGCCGCACCGGCCGCGCCGTGGGCTTCGAGGCCCTGGTGCGCTGGCACGACGACGCCCTGGGCCAGGTCCCGCCCGCGGAGTTCATCCCGGTCGCCGAGGAGACCGGGCTCATCATCCCGCTCGGCGAGCACGTGCTGCGCACCGCCTGCCGGGATGCCGCCCGCTGGCCCGCGCCGCTGCGCGTCGCGGTCAACCTCTCCGCCATCCAGTTCCGCCGCGCGGGCCTCGCCCAGACGGTGTGTCGCATCCTGGAGGAGACCGGGCTTCCCGGCGAGCGCCTCGATCTCGAGATCACCGAATCGATCCTGATCGAGAACCGCCAGCAGGTGCTGGAAACGCTCCACGCCCTCAAGGCACTCGGCGTGCGCATCTCCATGGACGACTTCGGGACCGGGTATTCCTCGCTCAGCTACCTGCAGAGCTTCCCGTTCGACAAGATCAAGATCGACCGGGTGTTCGTCGCGAACCTCGAGAACCGGCCGCACAGCCGCTCGATCATCCGGGCCGTCACCGCGATGGGGCACAGCCTCGATATGAAGGTGGTCGCGGAAGGGGTCGAGACCGGGGCTCAGGCCGCAGAGCTGCGCGAGATGGCCTGCGACGAGCTGCAGGGCTACCTGATCGCGAAGCCGATGCCGGCCCACGAGGTCACGGCCTTCCTCGCAGGCCCGGAGTTCGTCGCCCGGGCACCCTGAGGCCCGGCCGGCACCCCCCGACCGGAAAACGGGGCCGGCGTCAGCCGCCCTGCTGCCCGAATTGCGCGACGACCTCGGCCTCGGTCATGCTGTGCGTCTCGTTGGCGAAGGCGTACCAGCCGGGCTTATGGTCGATGTAGATCTGGCTGTCGAGGACCGCACCGGGCAGGTCGCCGAACAGGCCGGCCCAGACGTAATGCCCGCCGGTCGCCTTCAGGCGGTAGAAAAGGTTGCTGCCGCAGGTGCCGCAGAAGGCCCGCTCCGCCCATTCGGACGACGGATAGCGGCGGACGTGCCGCGCGCCTTCGATGCGCGGGGCCGTCCCGCCGTCAAGCGAGAGCGAGGGCCCGCCGCACCAGCGCCGGCACATGCCGCAATGGCAGACGCTGATCTTGCCGTCGAAGCCGTCGATGGCGATGGTCACGGCGCCGCACAGGCAGCGCCCGGAAATGGCCCCGGACATGGTGGTGGACATCGGATCGCTCCTCCTTCCCAAGCGTGGAGCAGGAAGGATGCCCGGCCGCCGCCGGCGGCACCAGCCTTGCGGGCCGCTTTCCGTGTAAGCGGCGAAAAAAATCCCGGCAACGCGGTAACGAGGTGGCGCCGCGCGTCACAGCGCCTTGACGATGTCCTCGCACATTTCCTTGGCGTCGGCGAACAGCATCATGGTGTTGTCACGGTAGAACAGGTCGTTGTCCACGCCGGCGTAGCCGGGCGACAGCGAGCGCTTCACGAACAGCACCGTCTTGGACTTGTCCACGTCGAGGATCGGCATGCCGTAGATCGGGCTCTGGGGATCGTCGCGCGCCGCCGGATTGGTCACGTCGTTGGCGCCGATGATGAAGGCGACGTCCGCCGTCTGGAAGCCGGAGTTGATCTCCTCCAGCTCGAACACCTCGTCGTAGGGCACGTTGGCCTCGGCCAGCAGCACGTTCATGTGGCCGGGCATGCGCCCCGCCACCGGGTGGATGGCGTAGGCCACGTCCACGCCCTCGGCCTTGAGCTTGTCGCCCATCTCGCGCAGCGCGTGCTGGGCCTGGGCCACCGCCATGCCGTAGCCCGGCACGATGATGACCTTGCCCGCGTTCTTCATGATGAAGGCGGCATCCTCCGCCGAGCCTGCCTTGACCGGCCGGTCGCCGCCGCCCCTGGCCGCCGCCGTCGTGGCGTCGCCGCCGAAGCCGCCCAGGATGACGTTGAAGAACGAGCGGTTCATGCCCTTGCACATGATGTAGGAGAGAATCGCGCCCGCCGAGCCGACCAGCGCGCCGGTGATGATGAGGGCGTTGTTCTCCAGCGTGAAGCCGATGCCGGCCGCGGCCCAGCCGGAGTACGAGTTCAGCATCGAGATCACCACCGGCATGTCAGCGCCGCCGATCGGGATGATGATGAGGAAGCCGATCAGGAAGGCGAGCGCCGTCATGGCCCAGAACCAGCGCGGGTCCACGTCCGCCGAGAACGCCACGATCAGCGCGACGATGACGAGGCCGATCACGAGGTTGAGGAAGTGCTGGCCGCGGAAGATCACCGGGTTGCCCGACACCAGGCCCTGCAGCTTGGCGAAGGCGACCACCGAGCCCGAGAAGGTGATGGCGCCGATCACGGTGCCGAGCGCCATCTCGACGCGGCTCAGCATCTTGAGCTGGCCGCCGGCGTCCACGATGCCGTAGGCGGCGGGGTTGTAGAACGCGGCCGCCGCCACCAGCACCGCCGCCATGCCCACCAGCGAGTGGAACGCCGCCACCAGCTGCGGCATCGCCGCCATCTGGATGCGCCGCGCGATCAGCGTGCCGATCAGCCCGCCGATCAGGATCGCCACCGCGATCTCGCCGTAGGAATAGACCCCCGGCATCGCGACCGTGGTGGCGACCGCGATGGCCATGCCGGACATGCCGTAGAGGTTGCCCTTGCGCGCCGTCTCGGGGCTGGAGAGCCCCCTGAGCGCCATGATGAAGAGGACGGACGAGACCAGATAGGCAAGCGCCGCGAGATTGGCGTCCATGGTCACTTCCGCTCCTTCTTCTTGTACATGCCGAGCATGCGCTGGGTGACGAGGAAGCCCCCGAAGATGTTGACCGAGGCGAGCGTGATGGCGACGAGGCCGACCACCTTCGAGAACTCGAAGCCGAGCGGCCCGGCAGCGATCAGCGCGCCCACGACGATCACCGAGGAAATGGCGTTGGTCACGCTCATCAGCGGCGTGTGCAGCGCCGGTGTCACCGACCACACGACGTAGTAGCCGACGAAGATCGCGAGCACGAAGATCGCGAGCCGGAAAATGAACGGGTCTATGGCAGTGGCGGCTTCCATCACGCGCCTCCCTCGGAAAGCAGGGGGTGGACCACCGCGCCGTCGCGGGTGAGCCCCGCGCCCTTCACGATCTCGTCCTCCCAGTTGACGGCGAGCGCACCCTTCTCCTTGTCGATCATGGGCGCGACGAAGTTATAGAGGTTGCGGGCGTAGAGCAGGCTCGCGTCCTCGGCGAGCATGGCGGGCAGGTTGGAGTGGCCGATCAGCGTCACCCCGTGCTTCTCCACCACCTTGTCCTTCTCGGAGAGCGGGCAGTTGCCGCCGGCCTCGACCGCGAGGTCCACGATCACCGAGCCCGGCCGCATGGTCTTCACCATCTCCTCCGTGACCAGGACCGGCGCGGGCCGGCCCGGGATCAGGGCGGTGGTGATGACGATATCCTGTTTTGCGATGGTGGCCGCGACCAGCTCCGCCTGCTTCCTCTTGTATTCGTCCGACATCTCGCGGGCGTAGCCGCCCGCGGTCTCGGCCGCCTTGGCCTCCTCGCTCTCGACCATCACGAACTTGCCGCCGAGGCTCTCGACCTGCTCCTTGGTGGCGGGGCGCACGTCGGTGGCCGAGACCACGGCGCCGAGGCGCCTGGCGGTGGCGATGGCCTGCAGCCCGGCGACGCCGACGCCCATCACGAACACGCGTGCGGGCGCGATCGAGCCCGCCGCCGTCATCATCATCGGCATGGCGCGGCGGTAGTGGGCGCAGGCCTCGAGCACCGCCTTGTAGCCCGCGAGGTTGGCCTGCGACGACAGCACGTCCATGGATTGCGCGCGGGTGATGCGCGGCACCAACTCCATGGCGAAGGCGACGATGCCGCGCGCGGCGTAGGCGCGCGCGGCCTCCTTGCGGGCGAGCGGCGCCAGCATGCCCACCAGCACCGCGCCCTCCTTCATCATCGCGATCTCGTCGGCGTCGGGGCACGCGACCTTGAGGACGATGTCGCCGGCGCCGAAGGCCGCGCGCGCGTCGGGGGCGATCTCGGCGCCCGCCTCGGCATAGGCGGCGTCCGCCAGCCGCGCGCCCGCACCGGCCCCCGCCTCGACCACCACGTCGAGACCCAGCGCCTTGAATTTCTTGACTGTTTCGGGCGATGCGGCAACCCGTGCCTCGCCCGCCGCGCGTTCCTTCGGGATGGCTACTCTCATTACGCCGGGAATCCCCCTTCTCTGACTGTGCGGCCCGGCCCGACCGGCCGCGCGCCACAATGCCCAATCGAAGGGCGTTTGCCAAGGCCGGAGTCCGGCCTGGCAGGACCGGCGGAACCGGCGGGAATGCTATGCTTACGTCCCTTCCAGCTCGTCGATCAGGCCGGAGATCATGGAGAGGCCGCGGCCCCAGAACGCGGGGTCGGCGGCGTCGAGGCCGAACGGCTTGAGCAGCGCGCGGTGGCGCAGCGTGCCGCCGGCCCTCAGCATGCCGAGGTACTTGGCCTCGAACCCCATCGGCTTCGCCTCGTAGGTGGCGTAGAGCGAGTTCACCAGGCAGTCGCCGAACGCATAGGCATAGACGTAGAACGGCGAGTGGACGAAGTGGGGGATGTAGGTCCAGTAGTAGCGGTAGTCGCCGTCGAGCCGGATGGCCGGCCCCAGGCTCTCGCGCTGCACCGCGAGCCAGATGTCGCAGAGCGTGTCGGCCGCGAGCTCGCCCTTGCGGCGCGCGGCATGGACCCGGGTCTCGAACTCGTAGAACGCGATCTGGCGCACCACGGTATTGAGCATGTCCTCGACCTTGCCCGCGATCAGCGCGCGCCGGCGCGCGCCGTCCTTCTCCTCCGCCAGCAGGCGGCGGAAGGTCAGCATCTCGCCGAACACGGAGGCGGTCTCGGCAAGGGTCAGCGCGGTCTGGGACATGAAGTGCCCCTGCGCGCCCGCCAGCACCTGATGGACGCCGTGGCCGAGCTCGTGGGCGAGGGTCATCACGTCGCGGCTCTTGCCCTGGAAGTTCATCAGGATGTAGGGGTGCGCGCTCGGCACCACGGGATGGGAGAAGGCGCCCGAATCCTTGCCGGGACGTGGCTCCGCGTCGATCCAGCGCTCGTCGAAGAAGCGCCGCGCGGTGCCGGCGAGGGTCGGCGAGAACGCCTCGTAGGCGGTGAGCACGGTGCGCTTGGCCTCGTCCCAGCGGATGGCGCGTTCCGGCGATTTGGGCAGCGGCGCGTTGCGGTCCCAGTAGTCGAGCCGCGGCTTCCCCAGCCACTTCGCCTTCATGCGGTAGTAGCGATGGCTCAGGCGCGGATAGGCCTTCCGCACGGCGGCGGCGAGCGCGTCCACCACCTCGTCCTCGACGTAGTTGGAGAGGTTGCGCGCCGAGACCGGGCGGGCGAAGCCGCGCCAGCGGTCCTCCACCTCCTTGTCCTTGGCGAGCGTGTTGGTGATCAGCGCGAAGGTCTTGACGTTGGCACCCAGCACCTTGCCGACCGACAGGGCGGCGGACTTGCGCACCGCGGGCTTGGGGTCGGACATGCGCGACAGCACCTCGGCGACCGAGAGCCGCTTGCCGCCGACCGGGAAGCGCAGGCCCGCCATGGTCTCGTCGAACAGGCGGTTCCATGCCGAGCGGCCCGAGGGCTCCTTCTCGTGGAGCAGCTTCTCCATGTCGTCGGAGAGCTGGTGCGGGCGCCATACGCGGGCGTCGCGCAGCCACGGCGCGTAGCGCGCGAGCGCCTTGGAGGCGAGCTTCGCCTTGAGCGCCTTGTCTGGGATGCGGTTGAGCTCGAGCGTGAAGAACAGCAGCCGCGCCGAGATCGCGTTCACCCGCTCGCTGGCGGTCTGGTAGAACTGGGCCACCTTGGGATCGGTCACCGCCGCCGCGTAGAGGAGCTGGGCGTAGGACGCGGCCTTGGAGAGTATCTCGTCGATCGATTCGTATTCCGCGACGGCGCGCGCCAGCGCGTCGCCCGAGGCGCGGGCGAGCTTTCCCCTGTAGCGCGTCTCGAAGGCCGCGGCACGGCGCTCCTGGGCGGCGAGATCGCGCGCCAGCTCGGGCGCGTCGGGCCCCGCATAGAGATGCGCGAGGTCCCAGCGCGGCGGGCGGCCCGAGGCCTTCGACGTCCTGCGGCCGCGCGCCTTCGATGCCTTGCGGCCGCGCGCGCCGCCGTTCCGGGTGCCGGCCCTGGGGGCGCCTGCCATGGTCTTCTCCTCGTCCTCGGGATACGGTCGGGTCTTGGCGGGAGGATGCCCGCGACCGCATTATAAGGGGACAACCGGACCAGGAAAGGGGAGGCCGTGACCTCAGCCGACGCGCACAGCCGCGCCATCGATCCCGCCGGGCAGCAGACGCTGGTCGGCATGTTCCTCGCCCAGGCGGAGCGGTTCGCCGACGACGCCTTCCTCCACGCCCGCACGCCCGACGGCAAGGGCTGGTTCGCCGTGACGTGGTCGGAAGCGCGCGAGCGCGCGCTGCGGCTCGGCGCGGCGCTCCGCGCCCTCGGCGTCGGGCCCGGCGACCGCGTGGTGCTGGTCTCCGAGAACCGGCCGGAATGGCTGATCGCGGAGCTCGGCATCCTCGCCGCCGGCGCCGTCGCCGTGCCGGGCTACACCACCTACACCAGCGAGGACTACGCCTACCTGATCGAGAACTCGGGCGCGGTCGCGGCGATTGTCTCGACCGCCGAGCTGGCGGCCCGCGTGCTGCCGGCCGCCTCGGGCGCCGACGCCTGCCGCCACGTCGTCACCATCGCCCAGGTGCCGCGGCGCCAGGCGCTCGCGGTCGAAGTCCACCACTGGCAGGCGCTGATCGACGCCCATGCCCCGGCCGCGCCCCATGCCAGCGCGCGCACCGACACCGCCGTCATCATCTACACCTCCGGCACCGGCGGGGCGCCCAAGGGGGTGATGCTGTCGCACGGCGCGATCCTCTCCAACTGCGAAGGCGCCCAGCACCTGTTCGCCCCCGAACGACTGGGGCGCGAGACGTTCCTCTCGTTCCTGCCGCTCAGCCACTCCTACGAGCACATGGCGGGCCAGTTCATGCCGATCTCGATCGGTGCCGAGATCCGCTACGCGAGCGGGCTCGACGGGCTCGCCCAGGACATGCTGGAGGCGCGGCCCACCATCATGACCGCCGTGCCGCGCCTCTACGAGGTGCTGCATGCGCGCATCGAGGCCGCGCTCAGGCGCGCGAAGCCCCTCAACCGGCGCCTGTTCGGCCTCGCCGTCGCGATCGGGCGCAAGCGCATCGAGGCGCCCGCGACCCTCGGCCTCGGCGAGCGCCTGCTGGATCCGCTGCTGACGCTACTGGTGCGGCGCAAGGTGCGCGCCCGCTTCGGCGGGCGGCTGCGCTTCCTGGTGTCGGGCGGCGCGCCGCTCAACCGCGACGTGGGCCTGTTCTTCCTCGCGCTCGGAGTGCGCATCCTGCAAGGCTACGGCCAGACCGAATCGGCGCCGGTGGTCTCGTGCAACCCGCCCGACCGCATCCACATCGAGACCGTCGGGCCGCCGTTCCGAAACGTCGAGGTGCGCATCGCCGAGGACGGCGAGATCTGCGTGCGCGGCGAGCTGGTGATGCAGGGCTACTGGCGCAACGAGGCGGCCACCGCCGAGGCGATCCGGGACGGCTGGCTGCACACCGGCGACCTGGGCGCCATCGACGACGACGGCTACCTGCGGATCACCGACCGCAAGAAGGACCTCATCGTGAACTCGGGCGGCGACAACATCTCGCCCCAGCGTGTCGAGGGGTTCCTCACCCTCGAGCCCGAAATCTCCCAGGCGATGGTCCACGGCGACAAGCGCCCGCACCTGGTCGCGCTGATCGTGCCCGACGAGGCCGCCGCCCTGGCCTGGGCCAAAGGCAACGGCCATGCCGGCAAGGACCTCGCCGCGCTCGTCGCCGAGCGCGCCTTCCACGGCTTCATCAGGGAGGCGGTCGAGCGGGTCAACGCCCGGCTGTCGCCGATCGAGCGCGTGCGCCGCTTCGTGCTGGCGGCGGAGCCCTTCACGGCGGACAACGGCCAGATGACCCCGACCCTCAAGCTGCGCCGCCACGTCATCCGGGAGGCCTACGGCGCGCGCCTGGACGCGCTCTACCGGCAGGCATGAAAAAGGGCCTCCGCCCCGCGGAGGCCCCTCTTCGAACGCGGCATGGGCTAGCGGCCGATCGCCTTCTTGGCGGCCTCGATGGCCGAGGGCGGGAAGTCCGCGAACTTGACGAGCAGGTCCTGGGCCTCCTGCGCCGTCACGACGTCGATGCCGATGCGCGACTTCTCCGCGTCGGCCAGCAGGCCCTTGTCCTTGAGCACTGCCACGAAGGCCTCCTGCAGCGCCTTGGCGTTGGCCGCCGGGACGCCCGGAGGCGCGATGAACGGGCGGGCGAGCAGCAGCTGGCCGAAGTGCACGTCGAGCACCTGCCGGTCGAGGGCGGTCTTGGCGTAGTCGTAGACGCTCGGGATCTTGCCGAACTCCTCGGTCCGCACCGGCCCCATCTGGATCACGAGAAACATCTCGCCGCGGTCCACCAGGTCCTGGTACTGGGCCTGCACCGAGGAGACGAACATGCCGCAGATGCCGTCGGTCTCGCCGCGCTGCATCGCGATGCTGGCCTCCTTGGTGCCCTGGTAGCCGGCGAGCGGGCGGGCCTTCGCGCCCAGCAGGTTGTTCATGATGAGCGGGTGCTGGTAGGTGATGGCGGCGGGACCGGTCGCGCCGAAGCGCATCTCCTTGCCCGACTTGAGCCATTCGTCGAAGGTCTTGACCCCGGCGGCCTTGCCGACGCCGCACAGCGCCACGTCCTTGCTCATGGAGCCGATCCACGTGTAGTCCTTCGCGACGAAGCGCGCCTGCTCGTTCCCCAGCAGCGGCTCCATGATGGTGGACGCGCCGACGAGCCCCATCTCGGTGCCGTCCTTGGGCGCCGCGTTGAAGATGTGGTTGGCGACGATCAGCGCGCCGGCGCCCGGCATATTGCGCGCGACCACGGTCGGGTTGCCGGGAATGAAGCGCCCGTAGTGGCGGGCCAGCACCCGGCCGTAGGTGTCGTAGCCGCCGCCGGCGCCGAAGCCGATGCTGATGGTGACCGTCTTGCCCTTGAAGAAATCCGCGGCCGACTGGGCCTTCGCCGTGCCGCCCGCGGGCGCGACGGCGAGTGCCAGAACGAACGCCCCGAACTGCGATACCATGCGCAAGGATGTCATAAGTGGCTCCCTGTTTGTCTCCCGGCCCGCTGCCGCCGGACGCTCGCGACCGGCAGCCGGACCATATCCTTCTATCATTCCGGACATTGTATGACCACCCTACGACCGCCTCCCTACAACCGTTCCAGGCCCTGCCCGGCGCCGCCGGGGGCGGTCCTCAGGCGGATTCCGGCCCGGCGCCGCCCTTGGGCGGACGTTCGGGAAGCCGCGCGCCCTCCAGCGCCGCGCCCGTGAGACGCGCTCGCGCGAGCGTCGCCTGCGACAGGTCGACCCCGGTGAGATCGGCCCCGGAAAGGTCGGCGCCGGTCAGGTTGGCGGCGACGCGGCGGCCGGTGGGGCGGCCGTCGCCGGTCTTCAGCTCCGTCGGGGCGAAGCGCGCACCACACAGCCGGGCGCGGCCGAGCCGGGCGTCGGTGAGGTCGGCCCCGTCGAGGATCGCATCCGCGAGGCACGCTTCCGTCAGGTCGGCGCGGCTCAGCACGGCGAGCTCGAGCTTCGCGCCCCCGAGGTCGGCGCGGCGCAGCACCGCGCCGGCGAGCCATGCCCCCGAGAGGTCGCGGCCGCGCAGGTCCATGCCGGCGAGCACGAGGCCGGACAGGTCGGCGGGCGCGCCGTGCCGGCCCCGGCTCTCGATCCAGGCCGCATGCTCGGCGAGGATGCGGCGCGCGTCCCGGTCCCGTTCCGTCGCCGCCGTCTCCGTCGCCGCCGGCGGCCCGTCCACGTGGGCATCATTGATATAGGCCCCGCGCAGGTCAGCCTCGGCCAGGTTGACGCCCCGGAAGTTGGCGCCGCGCATGGACGCGCCCGCGAAGCGCGCGCCCGCGACGGTCGCGCCCTCGAAGTCGGCGTTGCGCAGGTTGGCGCCGGCGAAGTTGACGTCGGTGAGATCGGCGCCCTTGAGGTTCACCGCGTAGAGCACGGCATCGCTCAGGTCGGCGCGCGCGAGGCGCGCTTCTTCCATGTCGGCCTCGGTGAGATCGGCGACGCGCGCGCCGTCCTTGAAGATGGAGGAATCGTCGATGGTCTCCGCGCCCGCGTCGTAGATCGCGCCGGGACGCAGGTCCGCCTCCTCCATCACCGCGCCGGCGAGGCACGTCTTGAGGAAGAAGGCGCCGCGCAGGTCGGTCCCCTGGAGGTTGGCGCGGCGCAGGTCGGAGCGCTCGAAGTGGGCGCCGAAGAAGTCGCCCTTGGACAGGTTTGCGCGCTGCAGGGAGGCATCGTGGAGACGCACGCCCGCGGCGCGCGCAAGGCGCAGATCGACGCCGTCGAGCCGTGCGCCCGCGAGACCGGCATTGTGCAGGTCAGCGCAGCGGCCGCCCGCCTGCCCCTTCAGGTAGCGCAGGTGAAGGCCGAGAACGCGCCTGAGCTGTTCGGGCTGCATGGACCGTGCCCCCGTTCCGCTTCGCTTCGCGCCGTGCCGCCCTTCCGGCCGGCCGCGGCGGCCCAATCCCAGGATTGAACGGCACCGGGGTTAATTCACGGTAAAATAGTAAGGGAATATGCGGCTAAAGCCTGTGATAGTCCCGGAACCAAGCGACGAAGCGCGGGATTCCGACCTCTATCGGGGTCCGGGGGGCGAAGCCGAGGTCGCGCCCGATCGCCGCGATGTCGGCGTAGGTTTCCTTCACGTCGCCGGGCTGCATCGGCTCGAAGCGGATCTCGGCCTTGCGCCCGGTCGCGTCCTCGATCACGGCGATGAAGCGCATCAGGTCCTCGGCGCGGTGGTTACCGATGTTGTAGACGCGGTGCGGCCCGAGACTCCCGTCGCCGCCGTCCCGGGGCGGACGGTCGAGCGCCGCGAGCACGCCCTCCGTCACGTCGTCGATGTAGGTGAAGTCGCGCTTCATGTCGCCGTGGTTGAACACGCGGATCGGCGCACCTTCCAGGATCGCCCGGGTGAATCCGTAATAGGCCATGTCGGGACGCCCCCACGGCCCGTAGACCGTGAAGAACCGTAGGCCCGTCGCCGGGATTCCGTAGAGATGGCTGTAACAATGGCTCATCAACTCGTCCGCCTTCTTGGTGGCGGCGTAGAGCGACACCGGCCGGTCCACCGGATCGGCCTCGGAGAACGGCAGCTTGGCGTTGCCGCCGTAGACCGACGACGACGAGGCATAGACCAGGTGCTCGAGGCCGGGCACGGCGCGGCACATCTCGAGCACGTTGAGATGTCCGACGAGGTTAGCCTGGGCGTAGGCCCCCGGGTTCTCGAGCGAATAGCGCACCCCCGCCTGCGCCGCGAGATGCACCACACCCGAAATCCCGCCCTCGGCGCGCGCGAGCGCCGTGAGGGCGGCGCCGTCGGCAATGTCGAGGCGGCGGAAGACAAAGCCCGGGTGGCGGCGGAGCCGTGCGAGGCGGGCCTCCTTGAGGGCCACGTCGTAGTAGCCGTTGAGATCGTCGATGCCGATCACCACATCGCCGCGCGCGAGCAGCGCCTCGCTCACGTGATAGCCGATGAAACCGGCCGCGCCGGTGACGAGGATGGTCATCGAATCAAGGCTTTCCCTGTGGACCGGCCCTCCATATACCGCGCCCGGGCCGGGAAATCATCCTCCGCGCGGGCGGGCGGCGTTGCGCGGCTCCGCGCGGGGCGCTACTAAACGGGAGAGGAGGCCCCCAGCCCCAATGCCGCAGCCCCCCGCCCTCGACGAAGCCCGCCTGGAGGACCGTTACGATCCCGCCTGCGCGCGCGTGTTCCTGACCGGCACCCAAGCGCTGGTGCGCGCGCTGCTGACACAGGCCCGGCTCGACCGCGCGGCAGGCCACGAGACGGGCGGATTCGTCTCGGGCTATCGCGGCTCGCCCCTCGGCACCTTCGACCAGGAGCTCGCGCGCGCGCGGGACGCGCTCGACACCGCCAACGTGCGCTTCACGCCGGGCGTCAACGAGGAGCTGGCCGCCACCGCGATCTGGGGCAGCCAGCAGCTCGGCCTGTTCCCCGGCGCGCGCGCCGAAGGCGTGTTCGGCATGTGGTACGGCAAGGGGCCGGGCGTGGACCGCGCGGGCGACGCCTTCAAGCACGCCAACCTCGCCGGCACCGCGCCGCTCGGCGGCGTGGTGGCGGTCGCCGGCGACGACCATGCCGGGATCAGCTCCACCACCACCCACCAGTCGGAATTCGCCTTCGTGGACTACCAGATGCCGGTGCTGGCGCCGGCCACGGTGCAGGAGGTGCTGGACTACGCGCTCGCGGCCATCGCGCTGTCGCGCGCCTCCGGCCTGTGGGCGGCACTCAAGTGTCCGTCCGACGTGATCGAGCAGGCGGCGACGGTGGACGCGGCGCTCGCGCGCTTCGCCTTCCGCGCACCCGCCGCGGCGGAAGGCCTCCATATCCGCTGGCCCGACCGCCTGCCCGAGCAGGAAGCGCGCCTCGCCGGACCCAAGCTCGCGGCGGCGCGCGACTTCGCGCGCCTCAACGACCTCGACCGCGCGAGCGGCAAGACCGGCGACGCGCGCATCGGCATCGTCGCCGCCGGCAAGGCCTGGGGCGACCTTCAGGACGCGCTCGCCCTGCTCGGCCTCGGGAACGAGGCGGCGCGGCGGGCCCACGGCATCGCCCTCCTCAAGCCCGCGATGGTGTGGCCGCTCGTGCCGGAGACGGTGCGGGCCTTCGCCGCCGGACTCGGCGAGATCGTCGTGGTCGAGGAGAAGCGCCCCCTGATCGAGCCGCAGCTGCGCGACATCCTCTACGATGCGCCCGAAGATGCGCACCCGCGCGTGGTCGGCAGGACCGGGGCGGACGCGCTCGCGCTGCCGCTCGCGGGCACCATCGCGCCGGACGGGGTCGCGCGGGCGCTCGCCCCGCGCCTCGGCCTCGCGCCGCCGACGGCGCAGGACGGCGCGAGCCTGCCGCGTCCCGCGCTGCGCCGCCCGCCGCACTTCTGTCCCGGCTGCCCGCACAATGCCTCGACCCGCGTGCCCGAGGGCGCACGCGCCATCTCCGGAATCGGCTGCCACACGCTCGCGCTGTGGTCGGAACCCCACACCCGGACGCTCACCCAGATGGGCGGCGAAGGCGCGAGCTGGATCGGCCAGGCGCCCTTCACCGACACGCCCCACGTCTTTGCCAACATCGGCGACGGCACCTATTACCACTCGGGCCTGCTCGCGCTCCGCGCGGCGATCTCGGCGGGCGTCAACATCACCTACAAGCTGCTCTACAACGACGCCGTCGCCATGACCGGCGGGCAGAAGGTGGAAGGCGGGCTGACGGTCCCGGCGATCGCGCGCGAGCTCGCCGCCGAGGGCGTCGCGCGCATCGCCGTGGTGGCCGAGGACCCGGCGCGCTACCCGAAGGACGATCCCTTCCCCCTCGGCGCCATCGTCACGGGACGCGACGGCTTCGACGATACCCAGGCCGCGCTCGCCCGCATGCCGGGCGTCACGGTGCTGATCTTCGACCAGGCCTGCGCCGCCGAGAAGCGCCGCCGCCGCAAGCGCGGCACGCTCGAGGATCCTCCCCGCTACCTCTTCATCAACGAGCGCGTGTGCGAGGGCTGCGGCGATTGCCAGCGGGCCTCCGACTGCCTCGCCGTGGTTCCCGCGGCGACGCCCTTCGGCGACAAGCGCCGCATCGACCTCGCCGCCTGCAACAAGGACGAGACCTGCCTCGACGGCTTCTGCCCGGCCATCGTCACGGTCGAGGGTGTGCGCCCGCGCCGCCGCGTGGAAGCCGTGCCCGTCGAGGTGCCGCCGCATCTCGCCGACCTGCCCGCGCCCGCGGCGGGCGCGCTGGAGACGCCGTGGCGCATTCTGGTCGCCGGCATCGGCGGCACCGGCGTCGTCACGGTCGGGCACCTGATCGCGCTCGCCGCGCATCTCGACGGCAACGCGGCGACGTTGCTGGACCAGACCGGCCTCGCCCAGAAGGGCGGCGCGGTCGCAAGCCACGTCACGCTCGCGCGCGACACCGGCGCGGTCGGCGCCGCGCGCATCGGTGCGGGCCGCGCCGACGCGCTGATAGGCTGCGACATGGTGGTGGCGGCGGACACGCCCCAGCTCGGCGCGGTCGCGCCGGGCCGTACCCGCGTCGTGGTCAACACCGAGGAAACCATCACCGGCGCGTTCCTGGCCGACCCCGCGCGCGCCTTCCCGGCCGATTCGCTGCTCGGCGCCATCGCCGCGCGCGCGGGCACCGAACAAGTGACGGCCGCCGACGCGCGCCGCCTCGCCGAGCGGCTCGCGGGCCAGGCCATCGCCGCCAACGTGCTGCTGCTCGGCATCGCCTGGCAGTCGGGCCTGGTGCCGGTCTCGGAGGCCGCGCTGCTCAAGGCGATCGCGCTCAACGGCGCGGGCGCCGAGGCCAACCGGCGGGCGTTCCTGTGGGGCCGGCGCGCGGCCCACGACACGGCGACGGTACGCCGGCTGGCGGGGCTCGACTCCGACTCCGGTCCCGTTTCTGCCGCGTCCGGCCTCGCGGAGATGGTGGAGAGGCGTGCGGCGTTCCTCGTCGGCCACGGCGGCGGCGCGCTGGCGAACGCCTACCGCGACCGGGTGGCGGCGCTCGCGCGCTATGCCGAGGCGCGCGTCCCGGGACGCGCCGGGCTCGCCGAGGCGGTGGCCGACGGTTACTTCCGCGTGCTCGCCGCCAAGGACGAATACGAGGTGGCGCGGCTCTTCACCGACGGCGCCTTCGCGCGCGCCGTCGCCGAGACCTTCGAAGGTGTGGACGGCGCGCCCCCGCGCCTCACCTATCACTTCGCCCCGTCCTGGCTCGCCCGGCGGACCCGCGGCGGCAGGATTCGCAAGCGCGCGTTCGGCCGATGGGCGACGCCGCTCCTGCGCCTGCTCGCGCACGCGCGCGCCCTGCGCGGCGGCCCGCTCGACCCGTTCCGGTTCTCCGCCGACCGCGCCCTTGAGCGGCGCCACCGGGCGGAGTATGAAAGGGACCTCGACCGCATCGCGGCCGCGCTCGCGCCCGCGACCTTCGATCTCTGCCTGGACCTGGCCCGCCTGCCCGCTTCGGTGCGCGGCTTCGGCCATGTCCGGGAAGCCGCGTGGCGCGAGGCCGAGCGCCGCCGCGCGGACATACTGGCGGCGCTGGGACCGCCGGGAGCCGGAAAGCTCGCGGCGGAATGACAACAACCCCCGCGCCGGGGGAGGAACATGAGGAAGGCCCGACCATCGGACGCGCGCCGCCCGGCGCCACGACGCGAGCGGCGGCGATGATCGCGTCCGGCCTCCTCTCCGGCTTCCGCCGCGCCATGCGGCACCGGGACTACCGCAACTACACCATCGGCAGCGTGACGTCCCTGGTCGGCACCTGGGTCCACCGGGTGGCGCTCGGCTGGCTGGTGTGGGAGATCACCGGCTCCTACGCCTGGCTCGGCATCATCGCCTTCGCCGACATGTTCACCATGATGCTGTTCGCCCCCGTGGCCGGTAGCCTCGCCGACCGCATGGACCGGCTGCGCCTGCACATCTGGGCCCAGGTCGCGATGCTGGCGCAGGCGGTGGCGATGGCCGCGGTCTATTACGCAGGCCTCGCCGACATCCGGGTGCTGTTCGGCCTCACCGTCGCGCTCGGCGTGATGCACGCCTTCCATACCGCCTCGCGCCTCGCGCTCGTGCCCAACCTCGTGCCCCGCGAGGACCTGACGCCCGCCATCGCGATCAACTCCATGATCTTCAACGTGGCGCGCTTCGTCGGACCGGCGGTGGCCGGCATCGTCATCGTGCACCTCGGCGTCGGCCCCGCCTTCCTCGCCAACGTCGTTTCCTTCTCGATCTTCCTGTGGGCGCTCCTGAGCGTGCGCGACGTGCGCATCGAGCAGAAGGCGCGCGGCGACGCCGGGATGCTGGAGACCATCGCAGAGGGCGCACGCTACGCGCTGCGGCACCCCGGCATCGGGCCGGTCCTGCTGGTGCTGGCCGTTACCGCCTTCACCGGCCGGGCGCTGCCCGACCTGCTCGCGGGCTACGCCGACGGCGTGCTCGGCCGGGGCGTCGAGGGCCTCGCCTGGCTCGCCTCCGCCATGGGACTCGGCGCCACCCTGTCGGGCTTCTACTTCCTCGGCCGCGACGGCGTGAAGGGGATCACCGGCGTGGTGTTCACGAGCGTGCTGCTGATGAGTGTGTCCTGCATCCTGTTCGTGCTGCTCGCGCACTTCTGGGCGACGGTGGTCCTGCTGGTGGTCGCGGGCTTCGCCATGAACAACACCACCCTCGGCGCCCTCAACCTGATGCAGAACGCGGTCCACGGCCACATGCGCGGGCGCGTCATGTCGATGTACACCGTGATCCAGCAGGGCGCGCCCGCGGCCGGCACGCTGCTGATCGGCGCCATCGCCGAGCATGTGGGCCTGCCGTGGCCGATCGGGGTCGCCGCGGCGTGCGGCGTGGTCCTGTGGGTCGTGATGGCACCGCGCACGCGCCCGATCCGCGACGCGCTGGAAGGCGACCCGCCGGGCGCCCGCGACGGGAAGGCACCGGCATGATCGGCGGCGGCAACTGGGCCCAGGTGCGGGTCGCGCTGGCGCACCGCGACCACCGGCTGTTCAACTACACGCTGGTCCCGACGCTCACCAGCCTGTGGGCGCAACGCACCGGCATAGGCTGGCTGGCATGGGAGTTGACCCATTCGCCCATCTGGCTCGGCGTCGTCGCCGCCGCCGACCTGCTGCCCGCCGTGTTCCTGTCGCCGTTCGCGGGCGTCGCCGCCGACCGCTCCAACCCGGTCAGGATGATGTGGCTGACCCAGGCCATCATCATGGTTCACGCGCTCGCGCTGTGGACCATGACGGCGACGGGCGTGATCGACATCTGGATGCTGCTCGGCTTCGCGCTCGTGAGCGGCATCAACCAGCCCTACTCCACCGCCGCGCGCATGGTGTTCTACCCGACGCTGGTGCCGAAGCGCGACCTCGCCACGGCGGTCGCCATCAACTCGACCATCTTCAACCTCGGCCGCGCCCTGGGCCCGGCCATCGGCGGGCTGATGATCGGGCCGTTCGGGGTGGCCACGCTGTTCTTCGTCAACTTCGCCTGCTTCCTCGCCCACAACCTCAACCTGCTGCGCATCAAGGGCATGTACGCCGAGCACATCGAGCGCACCCGCAAGGGCATGTGGCGCGAGATCCGCGACGGGCTGGGCTACGTCGCGCGCCATCCCGGCATCGGGCCGATGCTCGCGCTGCTCACGATCTCCTCCGCCATGTCGCGGCCCGTCACCGAGCTCCTGCCCGGCTTCGTCGACGCGGTGTTCGGGCGCGGCCCCGAGGCGCTCGGCATCCTGCTCGGCGCGGCCGGCCTCGGCGGCCTGGTCGGCGCGGCGTGGCTCACCCAGCGCGGGCCGGTCGCGGGCCTCACCCGCACCGTGGTGTTCCAGACCTTCGTGATGGGCGCCACCACCACCGCCTTCGCGCTGGCAGGCGATTTCTGGCTCGGCATGGCCTGCATCTTCGCAGTCGGCTTCACCCAGGTGGTGACGGGCACCGGCACCCAGGCGCTGCTGCAGGTGGCGGTGGCGCCCGAGATGCGCGGGCGTGCGATGTCTCTCTACGCGCTGGTGTGGCGCGGCATGCCGGCGGTGGGCGCGATCGGGATCGGCTTCGCGGCGGAGCAGGTCGGCCTCGGCCCCGCCGTGGCGGCGGCAGGCGCCGTCTGCATGGTGGCGTGGCTGTGGTCGCGCACCCTGCTCGGCCGCATGGCACCCGCGCTCGAGGACAAGGCCGCGGCCTGGAGCGCGACGGGGAGCGCGACGGAGAGCGCGACGGGGGGCGCGACCGGGAAAGACCCGTGAATCCGGGCTCCCGCCCTTGGCGCGCGGGCCTTGCGGCAGGGCGGCGCGGCCCCTAAATTAAGGAGACGAAGGAGGGTGCTTGCGCCGGGGTACGGCGCGCATCCCGCCTTATTCCGCACAATCCGCCGAGGCACGACGGCCGATGAGCCAGACCGACACGCTCGAATACACTCCCGACATCGGCCGCGAGACCGCGCCGCTCTATGCGCGCGTGCGCCACGTCATTCCCGAGATCGAATGGCCGGTCCACGCGCCCTACGTCGCGGCGATCAACCGCCTCAAGAAGGAGCGCAATGCGGTCATCCTCGCGCACAACTACATGACGCCCGAGATCTTCCACTGCGTCGGCGACTTCGTGGGCGATTCGCTGGCGCTCGCCCAGATGGCGCAGAAGACCGACGCCGACGTGATCGTGCTGGCGGGCGTACACTTCATGGCGGAGACCGCGAAGCTGCTCAACCCCGGCAAGACCGTGCTGATCCCCGACGCGAACGCGGGCTGCACCCTCGATGCCTCGATCACCGCGGAGGACGTGCGCGCCCTCAAGGCCAGATACCCGGGGCGCCCCGTGGTCACCTACGTCAACACGTCGGCCGCCGTGAAGGCGGAATCGGACATCTGCTGCACCTCCTCCAACGCCGTGAGGATCGTCGAATCCCTCGGCGTACCGGAGGTCATCATGACTCCGGACGAATACCTCGCGGGCTTCGTCGCCTCGCAGACCAAGGTGAAGGTGATCCCCTGGAAGGGCCACTGCATGGTGCACGAGGCCTTCACCGCCGGGGAGATCCGCGACTACCGCAAGTCCTACGGCGGCGACATCGTCGTGGTCGCCCATCCCGAGTGCCCGGGCGACGTGCTGGCGGAGGCCGATTTCGTCGGCTCCACCTCCGCCATGATCGACTACGTCCGCACCCGCAAGCCCCGGCGCGTGTTCATGGTGACGGAGTGCTCCATGAGCGACAACGTCGCCGCCGAGGAGCCGGAGGTCGAGTTCGTCCGGCCCTGCAACCTGTGCCCCTACATGAAGATGATCTCGCTGCCCAAGATCCTGCGCGCGCTGGAGACGCTGGAGCCGCGCGTCGAGATTTCGGCGGACGTCGCGGCGCGCGCGCGCCTGGCGGTCGAGCGGATGCTCGCGGCGAGCTAAATGCGGATGCTCGTGGCGAGCTAGGCGCCTTTCAGGCGGTCGCGGCCCGGCCATCGTCGTCTGCGGCCGCCACCGCGCGCAGTTGCTTCGGCGGCGCGGCGCCGAGCGCCGCCTCGATCTGGCTCCGATCGAGGGATTCCTCGGCCTCGAGGCAGGCCACCAACCGCTCGATCCCGTCGCGATGGGCGACGATCACTGCGCGGGCGCGCGCCTCCTCCGCGCGCAGCAGCTCCCCTACCGCCCGGTCCACCTCGCCCGCCGCCGCCTCCGAGAAGCGGCGCGGCAGGGCGATCTCGCGCCCGAGGAACGGATGCTCGTCGCTCTCGCGCAAGTCCACGGGGCCGATCTCCTCCGACATGCCCCAGCGCGACACCATCGCGCGCGCGAGTGCGGTCGCGTTGCGGATGTCGTCGTCGGCGCCGGACGAGATCGAGGCCAGCAGCTCGCGCTCCGCGACCCGGCCCGCGAGCGTCACCGCGAGCCGGTCCCGGAGGTAGGATTCCGGCAGGGTATGGCGGTCCTCGGCGGGCAGCTGGTGGGTGGCCCCGAGCGCGCGCCCGCGCGGGATGATCGTCACCTTGTAGAGGGGATCGGCCTCGGGCAGGAAGTAGGCCACCGTGACGTGGCCCGCCTCGTGGACCGCGAGGCGGTGGCGCTCCTCGGGCTGGATTGCGAGGGTCCGCACGGTGCCGAGCAGGATGCGGTCGCGCATCTCGTCGAAGTGGCGCATGCCCACCTCGGCGGCGCCCGCGCGCGCGGCGGCCATCGCCGCCTCGTTGCACAGGTTCTTGATGTCGGCGCCCGAGAAGCCGGGGATGCCCGCGGCGATGGTCTCGAGCGCGACGTCGTCCGCGAGTGGAATCCGGCGCGTGTGCACCTTGAGAATGGCGACGCGCGCCGCCTTGTCGGGCAGGTCGAGCGTCACGTGGCGGTCGAAGCGCCCGGGGCGCAGCAGCGCGGGATCGAGCACGTCCGGCCGGTTGGTCGCGGCCAGCACGATCACCGCCTCGTGCCCCTCGAACCCGTCGAGCTCGGCGAGGATCTGGTTGAGCGTCTGCTCGCGCTCGTCGTGGCCGCCGCCGAGGCCGGTGCCACGCACGCGCCCGATCGAGTCGAGCTCGTCGATGAAGATGATCGCGGGCTGGCGCTCCTTGGCCTCGTCGAACATGCGCCGCACCCGCGAGGCGCCGACGCCGACGAAGACCTCGATGAACTCGGAGGCCGAGATCGAGAAGAACGGCACGCCCGCCTCTCCCGCCAGCGCGCGCGCCAGCAGCGTCTTGCCGGTGCCGGGCGGGCCCATCAGCAGCACCCCGCGCGGCACCTCCGCACCGAGGCGCGTGTAGCGCTCAGGATCACGCAGGAAATCCACCAGCTCGGAGACCTCGCGCTTGGCGTTGTCCTGGCCCGCCACCTCGGCGAAGGTCACCTTGGGGACGGTCGCCTCCTTCTCCTGGCGCGGGCTACGCAGGATGCCGCCGGCGCCGCCGAGGCCGTCGAGCCCGCCCGCGATGTTGCGGAAGCTGCGGCGCCAGAACCACCAGTAGACGCCGAGGAACAGCAGCCACGGCAGGAGCCCGGCGAGGATGCGCCAGCCGCCCGCCTCCTCCACGGACTGCACGTCCACCCGCACGCCTGCCGCCTCGAGGGCGGGCAGCAGCTCGGGATCGCCGAAGGCGGGCACGTCGCTCGAGAAGGCGGCGACCATGCCCCCGCCCTCCCCGATGGCGGCCGGCTCCCGCAGATGGCCCTCGATCCGGTTGCCGCGCAGTGACACGGCCGCGACCGCGCCTTCGGCGACCAGCGCCTTCACCTGCGAATAGGGGATCGGCCGCGCGGTCTCGCGCTCGGACGGGTATTGAAGGGCGGCGAAGGCCGCGAACAGCAGGACGGCACCGAGCAGCACCAGCGTCGGCAACCATTTGGCGTATGGACCCATGCGAGCCTGGCTCCTGGCGGCGCCGTGCGGCGCGGCGGTAGCGGGGGCGGCCTCAGCCCCCGGCCTTGGCCTTGAAGGCGGCCTGCTGCGCGGGCGTCGCCTCCTTCTGGTACTTGTCCTTCCACGCGGCGTAGGGCATGCCGTACACCAGTTCGCGCGCCTGCTCGTAGTCGAGCGCCACGCCGCGCTCCTTGGCCGCCGCCGCCATCCACTTGGAGAGGCAGTTGCGGCAGAACCCGGCGAGGTTCATCAGGTCGATGTTCTGAACTTCTGTGTGGTCGCGCAGGTGCTGGACCAGCGTGCGGAACGCCGCGGCCTCCAGCTCGGTCCTGGTCTGTTCGTCCATGCGGCTCTCCCTCGGGTCGGGGTGGGTTTCTTCCAGTATAGCAAAGCCGCGCGCCTCACGCGCCCCCGAGCCCGTCCGGCGGCGGGCCGCCGGTGGCCCAGTCCATGAGCGCTGCAAGGTGGACCACGGGCAGCCCGAGGCGCGGCGCGAGCTGGGTCATGCAGCCGAGGTTGGCCGACACCACGAGGTCGGCTCCGAGCGCGTCGAGCGCGGCCGCCTTGCGCGCACCCAGCGCCGCCGCCATCGCCGGCTCGAGCGCGTTGTAGGTGCCGGCCGAGCCGCAGCAATAGCCCTCCGCCGGCACCAGCACGCGGAACCCCGCCCGCTCCATCAGCGCGACGGGGGCCCGCGTCACGCCCTGGCCGTTGACGAGCGAGCACGGCGCCTGCCACGCGACCGTGCAGGGCGGCAGGTCGCCGCGGAACGGCAGGTCGAGCCCGGCAAGGAACTCGGAGGCGTCGCGCACCAGCGCCGCGACCGCGGCCGCGCGCGCCGCCCAGCCGGGGTCGTCGGCGAGCAGGCGGGTGTAGTCCTTCATCAGCGTGCCGCAGCCGGCGGCGGTCTGCACCACGGCCGCGAGGCCCGCGTCGGCGCGGGCCTTCTCGACGAGGGCGATCATGGCGCGCGCCCGCGCGCGCGCGGCCTCGCCGTGGCCCAGGTGGTGCTCGATCGCGCCGCAGCACGGCGTCCCGCGCGGCACCAGCACCTCGATCCCGGCGCGGTTGAGCACCCGGACCAGGGATCGGACGATGCCGGGATCGAGCGCCGCCTGGGCGCAGCCCGCCGGCACCAGCACGCGCCCGCGCCACGTCCCTTGCGCCGGATAGAGGTCGGGCCCCGGGCCCGGCGCTGCGGGCCGCGCCGCGGCGGCGAGGCCGAGGGCGGCGCCGAGG
>JBJHBM010000027.1:0-30663 GCA_050485485.1 Alphaproteobacteria bacterium
GTGCCGCCCGGCGCCTGGGACGGGCTCGCGCGCGCGCTGCCGCCGTCGCGGCGCCCGCCCGCCGCCGGGGACAAGCTCGCCAAGCTCGCCCGCGTGCTGAAGGCGGCCGACGACGACGCGGTCTATCGCGCCGTCACCGCGCTGTGGGAGGACCCGGCCGCGCTGGTGCCCGGCGCGCGCGAGGCGGAATCGGCCGCGGACGACGCCCTGCTCGCGCGCGACATGCCGCACTTCCTGTCGCGCATGCAGTACCTCGACGCCGCCACCTACCTGCCCGACGACATCCTGACCAAGGTGGACCGCGCCTCGATGGCGGTATCGCTGGAGGCGCGCGTGCCGCTGCTCGACCACCGGGTGGTGGAATTCGCCTGGAGCCTGCCGCCGGGATTCAAGCGCGGCGGCGGGGAATCGAAGCGCCTGCTGCGCCGCGTGCTCTACCGCCACGTGCCGCCGGCCCTGATCGAGCGGCCCAAGATGGGTTTCGGGGTGCCGGTGGGCGCCTGGCTGCGCGGGCCGCTCCGGGCCTGGGCCGAGGACCTGCTGGCGCCCGACGCGCTCGCGCGCGACGGGTTGCTCGACCCCGGCCCCGTGCGGCGGCGCTGGGACGAGCACCTGTCGGGGCGGCGCAACTGGTCCTACCAGCTGTGGACGGTGCTGATGCTGCAGGCGTGGCGGGCCCGGTGGCGCCCATGAAAGAGTGGCGCCCATGATCGGCGCGCTCAAGCGGGCCCTGCCGTGGTGGGCCAAGATCGGCGCCAAGGTGGCGCTCGCGCGCCTGCCGCTGCCGGGCCGGACGTGGCAGGCGGTGGGGCTGTTCGCGCCCGGGGAGATGCGCGACCCCGACTATGCCCTGCAGGTGTTCGACGGCCACTACCGGGCCGCCGGATCGCCCGCGCCGGGGTTTGCCTTTCTCGAGCTCGGGCCCGGCGATTCGCTCGCCTCCGCCGTGGTGGGGCGGGCCTACGGCGCGGCGCGCTGCTGGCTGGTGGACGCCGGCGCCTACGCGAGCCGCGACATGGCGGTCTATCGGCGCCTGATCGCGACGCTGCGGGCGGCGCGGCCCGGGGCCGACCTCGACGCGCTCGCGCGCGCGCGCGACACCGCGGAGCTGCTCGCCGCCGCCGGCGCGGCCTTCCTCGAGGACGGGCTCGCGAGCCTGCGGACCGTGCCCGACGGCGCCTGCGACTTCGCGTTCTCCCAGGCGGTGCTGGAGCACGTGCCGCGCGCCGAGTTCGACGCCACCCTCGCCGAGCTCGCCCGGGTGCTGCGCCCGGGCGGCGTCGCCTCCCACCAGATCGACTTCCGCGACCACCTCGCCGACGGGCTCAACAACCTGCGCTTCCGCACCGCGCTGTGGGAGGCGCCGTGGTTCGCCCGGCGCTCCGGGTTCTACACCAACCGGCTGCGCCCCTCCGAGATGACGGCCGCGTTCCGGCGGGCCGGATTCGCGGTCGAGGTCCGCGCCGCGCGCCACTGGCGGCGGATACCCATCGCGCGCGGCGCGCTCGCCCCCGAGTTCCGGGGGTTCGACGACGCGGATCTGCTGCTGCGCGACGCCCATGTGGTGCTGCGGCGCGCCGAAAGCGGGTCGGGGGCGCGCCGATGACGCCCCTCGGCGGCACCGAAAGCCCGCTCCGGGTGATGTTCGTCGTCACCGAAGACTGGTATTTCCGCTCCCACAGGCTGCCGGTGGCGCGCGCGTTGCGCGACGCGGGCTGCCGCGTGGCGGTCGCCTGCCGCGTCGCGGGCCACGGCGCGGC
The DNA here is from genome assembly GCA_050485485.1 of Alphaproteobacteria bacterium. Classification (GTDB taxonomy): domain Bacteria; phylum Pseudomonadota; class Alphaproteobacteria; order SMXQ01; family SMXQ01; genus WHSO01. The sequence continues at coordinate 1,761 of JBJHBM010000027.1, forward strand.
CATCGAAAGCGAGGGATTCGCGCTGTTTCCCCTGCCGCTGTCGCGCCGCAGCCTCGGTCCGCTCCACCTGGCCGCCTCGATACGCCACATCGCGCGCGCCTATCGCGCGTTCCGGCCCGACATCGTCCACCTCGTCGCCCTCAAGCCCGCCGTGCTGGGCGGCCTCGCCGCGCGCCTGACGGGCGTTCCGGGGCGCGTCGCCGCCATCGCCGGGCTCGGCTACACCTTCTCCTCCCGCCGCCTGCAGGCACGGCTGCTGCGCCCCGCCCTCGCCCTGCTGCTGCGCGCCGCCCTCGGCGGGCGCCGCGCCCGCGTCATCGTCCAGAACGACGACGACGGCCGCGTCCTCGCCGCCGCCGGCATCGTCGATCCCGCCCGCCTCGCGGTGATCCGGGGCTCGGGCGTGGACCTCGCGCGCTTCCGTCCGGTGCCCGAGCCGCCGGGGCCCGTGCGCGCCGTCATGGTGTCACGCCTGATCGCGGAAAAGGGCGTGCGCGAGCTGGTCGCCGCGGCGCGCCTGCTGGCACTGCGCGGCGTGCCCGTCCGGGTGGCGCTGGCGGGCACGCCCGACCCCGAGAACCCGTCCTCGATCCCGGCGGACGAGATCGCCGCCTGGGCCCGCGAGGGCACGGTCGAGACCCTCGGCCACGTCGCCGACGTCCCCCGCCTGTGGGCCGACAGCCACATCGCGGTGCTGCCCTCCTATTACGGCGAGGGGGTCCCCCTCGCCCTGATCGAGGCCGCGGCCGCAGGCCGTCCCATGATCGCCGCCGACGGCCCCGGCCTACGCGACATCGTGCGCCACGGCGAGACCGGCCTGCTGGTCCCGCCCCGCGACGCGGGCGCGCTCGGCGACGCAATCGCGCGCCTTGCCGGCGACGCGAATCTGCGCGCGCGCATGGGCGCCGCCGCCCGCCGTCTCGCGGAGGAACGCTTCGGCACCGAGTCCGTCGTGCGCGAGACGCTTGCCCTGTACGCCGGCCTCGCCCAAGACCTGCGGCGCTGAAATTCCTTCCGGCAGGCCGAATGCCCGAACGCAATCAAAGCTTGCGGAACATCAGAATGTTATATTATAACACTAACGTTCATGCCATTCACCCCTGCCCTACCCCGTGCCGAAGATCGAGCAAGAAAGTCGCACCCGTGCCACGCAATTCCATCCTCCCTCGTCCCGTCCGCGCGCCCGCCCTGCCGGCCGCGATCCTCGCCCTCATCCTCGCCGTGCCCGGAACGGCAGGGGCACAGCACGCCCACGGCCATGACGGCCACCAGCACGACCCGGACAAGCCGTTCTGGGGCGACGTGACCTTCGAGCTCCGCAACGATTGGGCGGCGCGGTCGAACGATCCCGACGAGAAGGGAAACGACACCTTCCTCGAAGTCGAGGCCGCGCTCGCCGCGCGTCTCGCGCCCGGTCTCGTGGCCCACTCCCACCTCAAGTTCGAGCCGGTTCGCGACCGCGGACCCGGCCAGGACCGTTTCTTCGGCGACCACGGCCTCTACGTCGAGGCCCTGTACTTGGAATACGAAGAGCATGACCGTTTCGCCTTGCGCGGTGGCAAGTTCGGCCAGAAGTTCGGCACCGCCTGGTATGCGGCGCCCGGCATATGGGGCACCGACCTCGCCGAGGATTACGAAATCGCCGAACAGATCGGCTTCGCGGTGGACGTGTTCTTCGGCAGCGACGACGCGGGGAGCCACATCTTCACGGCAGGTGCCTTCTTCGCGGACACCTCCGTCCTCTCCCAGTCTGCGATCACGAACCGCGGCCGTACCCGCAAGTCGGACGGCGGCGCGGGCAATACCGAGAGCTTCTCGTCCTACGCCCTCGCCCTGGAAGGCGGCGGGTTCGCGATACTCCCTGGCCTGGGTTATCACCTCGCCTACCTGTCGCGTGGCACCGACGTGCCGGGCGACAAGCGCGAAACAGGCATCGCCGCCGCGCTTTCGTACGAATTCAAGGTCGGCGACGTCGAAGTCGTACCCCTGGTCGAATGGGTGCGGCTCAATGATGCCGACGGCACGCCCGGTACCGACGAGACCTACCTCACCACGGCAGCCGCCTTCTACTGGGGGCCTTGGAATCTGGCGCTCGCCCGCACGGAAAAGACGACCAAGAGCCCCGGCGCGCCCGACGACAACGACCGCCAGTCGCAGATTAGCGCCGGCTACGCTTTCGAAAACGGCATCAACCTCAACCTCGGCTACCTCCGCACAAGGGAGCCGGGCGTGAAGACCGACACCTACGGCCTGATGGCCGACTACACGATCACATTCTGACGAAGCGTTCCGCGGTCCCCGCCGGACCGTCAAACTGGCCCCGCCCCGGTTCGCCGCGGCGGGGTCTTTTTTCGTGGTCCCGAAGCATGCCAGCCCTGCGCGATTGGGCCTTTTCAGGCAAAAGCCGGCGGTATTGAATAGACAAGGTCACAATGCCCGACGCGCGCGGAGGACAGTCATGGCGATGGAATATCGCACCCGCAAGATGGTGAAGCCGCTCGATCTCAACCCCCACGGGACGCTTTTCGGCGGCCGCGTGCTGGAATGGATCGACGAGGAAGCGGCCATCTTCGCCGCCTGCCAGCTCGGATCGTCCAAGATCGTCACCAAGCTCATGTCGACGGTCAACTTCGTTTCCTCCGCACGCAACGGCGACGTGATCGAGATCGGCTGCGAGACCGTCGCCTTCGGCCGGACCTCGATCACGGTTCATTGCATGGTCCGCAACAAGGAAACCGGCGAGACCATCACCGACGTGGAAAAGATCGTTTTCGTCCATGTGGACGTCGAGGGACGGCCCGCCCCCCATGCGATCTTCCTCGCCCGGGAAGGGAAGGCCAGGGCGGGCGCCTGACCGGGCACGGAAACGAAGGCTCAGGGTTCCCGCGCGTAGGCGTGAATCTCCGGATGGCGCGTCATCCATACGGCGATCGCCACCATCAATCCGACCGCGATGACGCCCAGAACGTAAAAGCTCGTGGCGATCCCGACGACCTCGGCGATCGCGCCCATCAGGACGGGGGCGGCGATCGAGGTGACGCGGTTGGCCGTGGCCCTCAGCCCGATCGACTTGCCTTGGGAATTCTTGTCCGCGGTCCGCAGCATAAGGGTGATGACCAGAGGCTGGTGAACGCCGTTCAGCAGGCTCCTCAGGCACAGCACTGTGGCGATGACGACGACCGTGCCGAGCATCGGCGTGATCGCGATCAGGACCAGAGCGCCAAGGACCACCGTCCAGAGCAGCCAATAGGGCCGCACCCAGCGGGACAGCGGCGCCGCAAGCAGCGGGCCGATGGTCGCCGTCACCGAGGACAGGGAGAAAAGAATCCCGATCAGCGTTCCCGTGAGGCCGATCTCCTTGAGCCAGACGACGTAGAACGACGCCTGGATGTTGTTGCCGACGTGCACCATCATGCCGATCGCAGCGGTTATGGCGACGGCCGGAATCGCAAGCAGCCGGAAAGCCGAGACGTAATCCGCGGGGTTCGGCAGGAGCGCCACGACCCGCCGCCCGAGGGATGCGGATGTCGCGGGCGGAGCGACGGCCCCGGCCGCGCGCGCAGGCATCGCCGGCAACAGCCATGCCGACACCAGCGCCCCCAGGCCCCACAGCGCGGCAAAGCCGAACGCCGCCCATGGTCCCGCGAAATCCCATACCGCACCAGCGAGCGGCGGCCCTATGATGTTGCCGAGGCGGCTCACCACGGAAAGACGGCCGGCATAGACCGTGCGCCCCTGCATCAGCTGACCCACCAGCGTCTGGGCGCCGAGCCACCCCATGGAGTCGGCCAGGCCCCAGATCATCTGCAGCAGGATCACCGCCCATATCCAGGGCATCGCGGGATAGAGCAGCGGCGCGACGAGCCCCATCGCCGCGAAGAACATCATGATCCGGCGCGGTCCGATGCGGTCCATCAGCGCCCCCGTATGGATCGACAGGAACAGGGGCAGGAACGGCCGGCATCCCAGTGCGATACCCAGGATAAACGGCGAAACCTCGAGCCCGACCACCCATAGCGGCACGATGGTCACGGAAATGAAGTGCATCGTGGTCGAGAACGCCCCGATGCCGAAGACGGCGCACTGGACCCTGAGGGAGACCGGTTCTGCGGAAGCGGCGGTCACTCCGAACGGTCCTTTCCGCCATCCGCGTCGAAGGCCTCGCGAATGCGACGGGCGAGCGCCGTGAGCTCGAAGGGCTTGTCGATCAGGATCGAACCGTCTCCCGGTGCCGGACCGCCCGGCAGCGCGCCGGCCGCGTAGCCGCTCATATAGATCGCCTTGACGGCGCCGAACCGACGATGGGCAATGGCCACCAGGTCGGGGCCACGGCGGCTGCCGCCCAGGACGACGTCGGAAAGGATGAGATCGGGCTTCCCGTGAACATCGAAAGCGACGATTGCCTCGTCGCCGCTCGCGGCCGTCACGACACGGTAGCCGAGGCGCCGCAGATAACGCTCCATCAGGCTGCGTATTTCCGGATCGTCGTCCACGATCAGTATGTATTCTGTCCCACAGTCGGCATCGCCGTTCTCCGGGAGGTATTCCAGAAGCTCCGGCGCCCGCGCGACCCTCGGCAGGAACAGGCGGACGGTGGTGCCCTTGCCCAGAACGCTGTCTATCGTGACGCGGCCTCCTGATTGCTGCACGAAGCCGTACACCATGCTGAGGCCCAGCCCGGTGCCCTGGCCCGTGCGCTTCGTAGTGAAGAACGGCTCCCAGACCTTGTCGAGATTTTCGGGAGGAATGCCGATGCCGCTATCGCGAACGGCGATCACGATATAAGGGCCGGGGACGATGGGAAGGGGCGAGGTTCCGGCGGTCTTGGGATCCGAATCCGTAGAAAGGATCACGGAGTCTGTCGCGATCGTCACCTTGCCGCCGCCGCCCATGGCGTCGCGCGCGTTGATCGCCAGGTTGAGGATGGCGCTTTCGAGTTGGTGAGGATCGACGAATGCCGGCTCGAGATCGGCCCCGGAAACGAAGTCCACCTCCGTTCCCGTGCCGAGGGTGCGCCCCAGCATCCTGGCCATGGAAGAGATGAGCTCGTTCACGTCGACCGCCTGCGGCTGCAGCGTCTGCTTGCGCGAGAACGCCAGCAGGCGTTGGGTAAGCTGCGACCCACGATCTGTCGCTCGCAACACGGCCGCGATCTCCTCCTCTCCCTTCTCGTCCTTGAGCCGCTCCGACAGGAGCTCTGCATTGCCTTGTATGACGGCGAGCAGGTTGTTGAAGTCGTGAGCGATGCCTCCCGTCAACTGGCCCATCGCTTCCATCTTCTGCGATTGCATCAGACGCCCCTCGGTCTCGCGGCGGGCGGCCACTTCGCTCCGCAGGCTCTCGTCGGCACGATCGAGAGCGGCGGTGCGCTGCCTGACCCGCTCCTCGAGCTGATCGCGACCGGCCGACAATTCGCCGACGAGCGCACGATTCTCCTCCTGCAGATTCAGGGCGCGCAACAACGTCGCATTGGCGACAGATGTCTGGCGCAGCAGCAGGTAGAGATAGAGCACCGTCATGGTACCCATCGCGAGATACAGGGGGTCGCCCATGAAGAACAGGTTCACGGCCAGGGGCGTGACGCACAGGATGAGGTACAGGCGGGCCGCGGGCAGCAAGGGATACGTCGTCGCCGCTGCGCCCGCGCTCATCCCCGCTATCGTGAAGCCCACGAAGACATGGTAGAGGATCTCGGGCGCCAGCCAGATGACGAAGGACGAGATTCCCCACGTCGCGCCGCTGGCCGCCGTTCCGGCCACACCCCAGAATGCCCAGCTTTCCAGGTCCCTGGCCTGGACGTCCCGGGCCTTGAACCTGCGCGCGTCCCGATACCGCACGGCGGTAATGGCGAGGACCAGGGTCAGCCAGACGACCAGATATATGCTGGGAACGTGGTTCCACAGGATGGCGACGACCAGGGAGCCGTTTACGGCATGCGCCAGGATGCGAACGGGAATCTCGTAGAACAGGGCGACCTGCGCCTGACGGACGTAACGGCGCGATTCGGCATCGGGCGAACGAACGCCTCCCTCGACCTGCATCAAGCGGCTGCCCCCCGCCCTATATCGCCCGAACCGGCTCCCGCGACGGACAACGGCGGGATCAGAACGACATCCGGACCTGGATGGCGAGAATGTCGGCGTAATTGCTGGAACGGCCATTGAGGTTGCCGCGCAGCGCATTCGCCGAATCCGCCGTGCTCAGTCCGATACGGGCTCCATCCATGAACAGGCGAGTATATCCGATATGGGCAAGGAAGGCGGGCGAGATTTGATAGCCGGCGCCCAGGCTCAGCCAGATGCGGTCCTGATCCGGGATGCGCGGCGTGCGGGTCCTGTCCGGCACAGGGGTCTGGTCGTAGGCCGCGCCGGCCCTCAGCGTCCAGCGCTCGTCCGCCCGCCAAGTCGCGCCGGCCGCGACGAACCAGGTGTTGCGCCAGTTCTCCGGGATCACGTCGTCGGGCTGGTCGGGATTGTCGAAGCGGACCCGCAACTCCTTGAGCCTGTTCCAGCGCGTCCAGGCCACCTCGCCCATCACCGCGAACCGCTCACCGAACGCGTGGTGGAGCCCAGCCGACGCGGTCTCGGGCAGATTGAGCGTCGCCCGCACGCCGCCCGACGCGAACATGTTGGTAGCGCCCGCGATCGAATTGCCCACGGCGCCGTTGTTGAAGCGCGCGGAACCCGTGAGCTGGTTCTGGAGGCGCGAGCGATAGGCGAAGCCGATGCGCGTCCCGGGCGCCAGTTCGTAGAGAAGGCCGAGGTTGAAGCCCCAGGCTATGTCGTCCCCCTCGACCCTGACATGGCCGTCGTCCTGGGCGGGCGTGCCGCCGAAGGCGCCTCCCATGCCGCCGGAGGCGACCGGCAAGGCGTCGAGCGTGCCGAAATCCACCGCATTGGAAAGCTCGCCCCGGGTGTAGGCGATGCGGATGCCGCCCGCGACCGAGAGGCGCGGGGTCAGCTTGTAGGCGACGACGGGGTTGAGGTCGAAGGTGGTGAGCTCCGTCTTCAGGGCATGATAACGCCCGGCCCAACCCGGCTCGTAGTCGGTCGAGAGCCCGAACGGCACCGTCAGCGATACGCCGGCGAAAAGGCGCGGCGTGATCTCGTGCGAATAGAACAGGGCCGGGACGAGCACGTCGGGGGCGGCGTCGCTGCCCCCGTTTCCGCCGCCTATGTTGCCGCCGAGCACCGTGGTCGAGCCGTCCAACGAGAACCGGGACCGGGGCACGATCCCCGCCACGTTGACGGCAAGATGGCTGCCGCGGTGGCGGGTGATGCCGGCGGGGTTGTACGCCATGTAGCTCACGTCCTCGGCGCTCGCCGTGGCGCCGGCATTGGCGTTGCCCTGGGCCGAGCCCGAATACTCGCGGAGCGCGAAGCCGGAAGCCTCGGCAGCCGACGGGGCGAAGGCAAGCGCCATCCCCAACAGCAGGAACGGAAACCTCGTCATGCCCTTTCCCCCGATACGCCGCGAAAACGCCCCGATCCCCGACCGGACTCCGGTCCCGATGAACGGCTTGGCCTCATATCCGATCATGTAGCCCGGATATGGTTAACCAGAGGTTACCCGTGGCGGGCACGGGCAGGCTCCGGGCGTCCGGCTTCATCCGTGCCGCAGTGCCCGAGGACGGCGCGTTCGGCGCATTCGCCGCCGACGCGGAAGCGCGACGGCGCCCCCGTGTTGCCGCCTTCGCACCCCTGTGGCACCATCGCAGCCGCAACGAAAAACAAAATCGAGGGAGAACGGCATGCCCCACGACGAGCCCCGGAGCCACTGGCACGAGATCACCTCCACCGACAAGAAGGCGGGCCTCGGCACCTTCGCCACGCCCAAGATGCCCTACGACCGGTTCATGGAGGACGAAGGCATCCCGGTCCACCGCGGGATCGGCGTGCACAGGGTCCAGGACCTGCCGCTCAAGCCGTGGAAGCGGCTCGGCGGGCGCGGCAGCTTCATCCAGCTCTACGGCACCGAGGGCCTGTGGGGCAGCTACGTGATCGAGGTTCCGGGCGGCGGCGCGCTCAACGAGGAAAAGCACCTCTACGAGGAGCAGTACCTCGTGGTCGAGGGGCGCGGCACCACCGAGATCTGGCAGGAGGGCGGCAGGAAGCAGGTGTTCGAGTGGCAGAAGGGCTCGCTGTTCGCGATTCCGCTGAACGCGCGCCACCGCATCGTCAACGCGGCGTCGAGCCCCGCGATCCTGCTCGCCGGCACCTCCGCCCCCAACGCCATCAACCTCTACGGCAACCCCCATTTCATCTTCAACTGCGACTACGTCTTCCGCGACCGCTACGACGGCGAGGACGACTACTTCAAGCCGAGGGACGAGCTCGCGCCCGACCCGGTGCGGGGGCTCGCCATGCGGCGCACCAACATCATCCCCGACATCGTCGAATGCGAGCTGCCGCTCGACAACCGGCGCTCGCCGGGCTATCGGCGCATCGAGCCGCACATGGCCGGCAACCGCTTCTACCTGTGGATCGGCCAGCACGAGACCGGGCGCTATTCCAAGGCGCATTACCACGGCTCCGCCGCCGTGCTGATCTGCGTCAAGGGCAAGGGCTACACCTACACCTGGCCCAAGGAGCTGGGCCCGACGCCGTGGAAGGACGGCAAGGCCGAACATGTGCTGCGCCAGGACTACGAGCCGGTCGGCATGGTTTCCGCTGCGCCCATGAGCGGCGACTGGTTCCACCAACACTTCGGCGTCTCCAAGGAGCCGCTGCGCCTGACCGCCTGGTTCGGGCCCAACAACGCGCGCGGCCGCCGGCCGGGCCTGCCGGGCGCCAAGCAGATGGACGTGGGTGCCATCGACATGCGCGCGGGCGGCCATGCCATCCCCTACGACATGGAGGATCCGTTCCTGCGCCAAGAGTTCGAAGCGGCCATCAAGGCCAATGGCGCGACGATGCGCATGGAGCCCGAACTCTACGACCCGAACAACGAGAAGGCGCGGGCCTGGGGCGGCGCCGACTTCTAGCGACGATGCCCGGGATTCAGGCCCGCGCGGGCGCGTCGCGGAAGGCTGGCGAGCGCGCCGTCCATACGCCGAGGCCGAGCAGCGCGATCACGCCCACGATGCCCACCAGGTAGAACGCAATCTCGAGACCGGCGAATTCCGCGATCGCGCCCATGATGAAGGGCACCAGGGCACCGCCGAACTTGTTGAAAGAGATGCGCAGCGCCGCCATGCGGCCCTGCAGGTGGGGGCCGACCGCCTGCGAGGAGATCGTCAGCATGAGCGGGAAGTTGTAGCCCTGCCCCCAGCCGCGCAGGCCGATGAAGATAGCGAGCATGACGAAGCCCGCGAGCAGCGGTGTCACCGCGATCGCCGCAACCGCCATGATGGTCATGCCGATCAGCAGCCAGTGGCCCTTGATGCGTGCCGACGTCCAGCCGACGGTGAGGGCCGCCACCGCCGCCACGGCGTTGGAGATGCCGAGCAGGAGGCCGATGGTGGTGGCGGTCAGGCCGATGTCGTTGAGCCACACCGGATAGAACGAGTTCTGGATGCCCGATCCCGCTTGGCGCATGAAGGTGCAGCAGATCACCAGGGCCACCGGCGCGAGCGCCAGAAGGCGGAACGTCGTGACGTAATCGGAGAACGCCGGCAGCATGCCGTGGCGCGAGATCTCCGGCCCACCCGGCCGCTGCACCGACTGGACCTGCACCGACTGGAGTTGTGCCGACTGGACCTGGGGCGGCGGCGCCTCCGCCGCCTTCGCTTTCTTCGGCGCGGGACGCGTATCGGGCAGGAAGTAGGCGACCACGGTCCCCATCAGCGCCCATCCGGCGATGCTGAAGAAGGCCGCGCTCGGTCCCAGGTATTCCCAGGCGAGGCCGGCGAGCACCGGCGCGCAGAAGCCGCCGACGCGGGTCGCCGCGGTCATGCGGCCGGTGTACTTCGCCTCGCCGCGCAGCAGCCCGCCGGTCAGCGCCTGCGCGCCAATCCAGCCGGTCACCTCGAGGAATCCCGAGATCATCTGGAGCAGGATCGTCGCCCAGACCACGGGGGTGAGCGGATAGGCCGCGAATGTGAGCGCCCCCATCACGCCCATCACCATGATGACGGCGCGCGGGCCGTAGCGGTCCTGCAGCGCGCCGCCATGGATCGAAAACGCGATCACCAGGATCTGGCGCGCCGAGATGATGAGGCCGATCATCACCGGCGAGGCGCCGAGCGCGATCGCCCACAGCGGCATCACGACCGACACGATGAGAACCTGGTTGCCGGTAAAGAAGGCGACCAGATAGACCAGAAATTGGGTGCGGAAAGGGACCGGGGTCCCCGTCGCAGGCGTCACTTCGGATATTCCTCCCGGGGTCGCGTCGGGACGGTGCGCCCGCGCGGCATGTCGTTGGCGGCAGTCTATACCGCGGAACGCGGCGCGCCTAGCGGTGACGGGCGCCTTCGGCGGCGGGGGACGGCGGCTGGGGCGGCGGATCGGCCTCCAGCACCACGGTGAGGGCGTGGCGCCGGCTCCACGCCCAGTACCAGCCCAGCGCCAGGAGGCATGCCGCTATGGTGATCGGAAGCTGCAGGCCGAAACGCTCGGCGATGGCGCCGACCATCAACGTCCCCAGCGCCGGCAGGCCCTGATGGACCAGCCCGTAGTTGCTGATGACGCGCCCGCGCATGGCAGGATCCGAAGCCGACTGGATCAGGGTCTGGTTGGCTACGTTCTGCACGATGAAGGCGAAGCCGATGAAGCCGATCGCGATGCAACCGATCCAGAACTCCGGCGCCGAGACGAACAGCACCAGGAACAGGGCCGAGGCCAGCACCGCGCCGATGCTGAGGCCCGTCATGCCGGCAAGGCCCCGGCCCCGGCTCGCGAGCCAGAACGAGCCCACCATCGCACCGAGCCCGTTCGCGCTGAGCAGCAGGGCGAGCCCGTCGGGCCCCATCGCGAACACGCGGCCCGCGAAAGCCGGAAGCAGGTCGACCAGCGGCTTCGCCAGCACGCTCATCAGGACGACGATGATCATCTGCGCCCGGATGCCGGGATGGGCCGCCATGTAGCGCAGCCCCTCCACCGTGTCGGACAGCATCGAACGGCGCTCCTCGCGGCCCGCGGATACCGCCCGGGCGCGGATCATGCTCAGGAGTACGTTGAAGGTCAGGAACAGGACGGCGCAGGCGGCGAAAGTCCATCCGATGCCGACCGCGACGATCAGCGCGCCGCCGACCGCGGGCCCCGCGAAACGCGAAATGTTGAAGATGACCGAATTGACCGAGACCGCGGAAGCGAGCAGGTCGCGGCCCACCAGAGAATAGACCGCCGTCATGCGCGACGGCCGGTTGAAGGCGGAAACCGCGCCCCGGAACAGGACCAGGGCGAACAGCAGCCAGATGTCCATCAGCCCGGCGAGGACCAGCGCCGCCATCGCCACCGCGTAACCGAGCGACAGCGCCTGCGTGAAGCGCAACAGCCGGAAATAGTCCACCCGGTCCACCACCGTTCCGGCGATCAGCGCGAGCACCAGCGTCGGCAGCGCTTCCGCTACGGCGATGATGCCGAGCCACGCGGTCGAATGGGTCAGCTCCCACGTCAGCCAGCCGAGCGCGACCCGCTGGGTCCACAGCCCGACGTTCGACGTGAGATTGCCGATGACGAACAGCCGGTAATCGCGGATCGCGAAGGAGCGCCTGAGCGCGTCGTATCCCCCCGGGACCTTCATGGACTCTCCTACGGTCCCGTCCAGCCGAAGACGGGCCTCGTTCTCTCTCGTTTTGGGAAGGGATAATCCCTCAATGGGCGCCGAAAGAGAACCACCCGGCTGGAACACAGTGTTTTTCCCCCGGGAGGCCTTTCCCCGCGTTCGAAGGGGATGGATTGCCCCCCCGCATCCCGCTTCCCATTTAAGGGCCACAGACACGGATCGTCCCGCCAGGAGAGTCCCATGATTACCCCACGGTTTTCCGAAGAGAGAGGGCACGTCGATCTCGGCTGGCTCGACAGCCGCCATACCTTCTCGTTCGGCCATTATTTCGATCCCCGGCACATGGGATTCGGTCCGCTCCGGGTCATCAACGAGGACCGCGTCCGGCCCGCCGCCGGCTTCCCCACCCATGGGCACAGCGACATGGAGATCGTCACCTACATCGTGTCCGGCGCGCTCGAACATAAGGACAGCACGGGAAGCGGCTCCGTGATCCGCCCGGGCGACGTGCAGCGCATGAGCGCAGGCACCGGGATTCGCCACAGCGAGTTCAACGCCTCGCGGACGGAGCCGGTCCACCTTCTGCAGATCTGGATCCTCCCCGAAGAGGAGGGGATCGAGCCGGGTTACGAGGAGAAGAATTTCCCCGCCGACGACCGGCGGGGACGCCTGCGCCTGATCGGCTCGCGCGACGGGCGGGAGGGCTCGGTCACGATCCGCCAGGACGTGGACCTTTACGCCGCCGTGCTCGACGACGGCGGGGCCATCGTCCACGCCACCCGGCCCGAGCGCAAGGTCTGGCTCCAGGTGGTGCAAGGCACCCTGGAAGCGAACGGCCAGCCGGCGCGCGCCGGCGACGGGCTCGCGTTCGAGGGCGAGACCGGGGTTGCCGTCACGGCGACGTCCGAAGCCGAGCTTCTCCTGTTCGACATGGTCGCGTAAGCTCGGACATCGATCGACGAACGACGGGGGGACGACGTGCCGGAGCCTTTTCAAACGATCGTCCGTCCCCGCCCGCGCGACCTCGGCGGCTTCTCGGTGCGGCGCGCACTCCCTTATTCCGGGGGCCGCATGGTGGGACCGTTCATCTTCTTCGACCACCTGGGGCCGGTGCGGTTCCCGGCAGGCCAAGGCGTCGACGTCCGCCCCCATCCCCATATCGGTCTCGCCACCGTCACCTACCTGTTCGAGGGCGAGATTCTGCATCGCGACAGCCTCGGCTACGTCCAGCCGATCCGTCCCGGCGACGTCAACTGGATGACGGCCGGACGCGGCATCGTCCATTCCGAACGCACCGGGCCCGAAACGCGCGCCCTGGGCCATGCCCTTCACGCGCTTCAATTGTGGATCGCCTTGCCGACCGCCCACGAGGAGAACGAGCCCTGCTTCCACCACCACCCGGGAGCAAGCCTGCCCGAAGTCGCGGTGGCGGGCGGACGCATCCGCGTGATCGCGGGCGATTTCGGCGGCGTGCGCGCGCCGGTGCTGACCTTCTCGCCGATGTTCTATATCGACGCGACGCTGGAGCCGGGCGCACGCTTCGACCTGCCCACCGGCCTCGGCGAACGCGCGCTTTACGTCGTCGAGGGCGGCGCTGCGGTGGCGGGCACCGACCTGCCGCCCGGCGAAATGGCGATCCTCGCGGAAGGCGCCGACGCGACCGTCACGGCGCGCATGCCGACCCGCCTGGTGGCGCTCGGCGGCCATGCCCTGGACGGGCCGCGCCATATCTGGTGGAACTTCGTTTCGAGCTCGAAGGAACGGATCGAGCAGGCCAAGGCCGATTGGAAGGCGGGCCGCTTCGCTCGGGTGCCGGGCGAAAACGAGTTCATTCCGCTTCCGGAAAGCTGAGCCGCGAAAGACGTTCCGTCAGGCGCGGGCGGTGCGGCGCCCGCGCGGCGGCGGCACGGCGGTGCCCAACGATTCGCCTAGCGCCTCGAACGAGGATCGCGCCGCGTTTTCCACGTGCGCCGCGGCGACGGCGCGGGCAGCGGCCACGTCGCCGCGCTCGATGGCGGAGAGGAGATCGTCGATCTCGACGATGCTTTCGCGCTGGCGCGGCGGTCGCGACAGCGAGGCCGCCCGCAACTGGCTGGTGCGCAGATGCAGCGCCATCAGGAGGTCGAAAACGACCGGATTCTTGGCGCCGGCGCAGAACACGTCGTAATAGGCCTTCTTGGCATCGAGAATGGTTTCCAGGTCGTGGGATTCGTAGCCCCGCTTGAGGCCCTCGGCCGCGCGCCGGAACGCGATCAGGTCGTCCGCGTCGGCGCGCTCGATGAACTGCTCGGCGATCAGGGCTTCGAGGGCCGCGCGCACCCGGTAGATGTTGACCGCGTCCTCGCGCGTGATCGGCGTGACCATCAGGCCGCGCACGTCGGAGTTGGAGATGACGCGGTGCGCCTCGAGCTCGCGCAGGGCCTCGCGCAGGCAGGTGCGGCTCACGTTCAGCTGCGTGCACAGATCCTTCTCCACCAGCCGCTCTCCGGGACGGAGCACGCCGAGCTCGATGGCCCGGCGCAGCGCGGCGATGATCTTCTGGCGCAGCGGCGCGAACTCGGCCTTGACGGAAGGCAGCTTGGCTATGGGATCGGCGGGGCTCATGGTCTTCGTATGGTCGGTCGTGGATGCGGGCCTCGCGGCCGGCGGCGGCTCCATCATAGCGGGGGGCGTCCCGGGGTCCAGCGCGTTATGGCTGCACCCTCAGCGACCGGCGGCCATGGTCTCCGCCGCCGCGCGCACCGCCCGGACGATGTTGTGGTAGCCGGTGCAACGGCACAGGTTTCCCGCCAGATGGTGGCGGATCTCGGCCTCGCTGGGCCTCGGATTGCGCTGGAGCAGGTCGAGCGCGCTCATCACCATGCCGGGGGTGCAGAAGCCGCATTGGAGCCCGTGCGCGACGTGGAACGCCTCCTGCAACGGGTGGAGCCTGTCGCCCTCGGCGAGGCCCTCGATGGTGGTAACGCGCGCCCCCTCGGCCTGCAGCGCGAGCACGGTGCAGGACTTGACCGCCATGCCGTCGAGATGAACCATGCAGCAGCCGCACTGGCTCGTGTCGCACCCCACGTGCGTGCCGGTCAACCCCAGGTTCTGGCGCAGGAAATCGGACAGCAGGGTGCGCGGCTCCACCTCGTCCGTCGCCGTTTCGCCGTTCACCGTCATGGTCACGCGCGCCATGTCCGCCTCCGTCAGTCGCGGTAGCCGGGATCGAGCCGATCCATCTGGCGGCGCACCGCCGTCCAGTCGCGCTTGCCCGCGATGCCCGGGTTGGGGCGGTTTTCGATCCAGCCCCCGGCGATCCCGGCGCAGACCTCGGGCGGCGGCTCGACGATCGGGCGATGGGCATTGAGGGCATCCATCTGGATGCGGCAGGCGCGCTCCAGGTAATGGTTCAACAGAAACGCCTCGCCGACGGTCCGCCCGGCCACCAGCGTTCCGTGATTGCGCATGATGAGCACGGTCTTGTCGCCGAGGTCGCGGACCATGCGCGCGCATTCGTCGTTGTCCTCCCCGTGCACCAGGCCCTCGTAATCGTGGTAGGCGACCTTGCCCCAGAAGCGCATGGCGTACTGCGAGATGAATAGGAGCCCGCATTCGAGCGCCGACAGCGCGGCGCCCGCGTCGGTATGCAGATGCATCACGCAGCCCGCTTCCGGGCGCGCCCCCAGGACCGCGCCGTGGATGTTGAAGGAGGCGGGCGACTTGGAGAAAGGTGAGTCGTACACCTGCTCGTCCTCGAGCGTGAAGCACAGCAGGCTCGACGCCGTCACCTCCTCGAACATGAGCTGCTCGGGCTTGATCAGGAAACGGTCGGGCGCGTCGGGAACGCGCGCCGTGAAATGGTTGAGGGTGATGTCCTGATAGCCCATGTGGGCCGCGACCCGATAGAGCGCCGCGAGGTCTTCGCGCGCCTGCCATTCGGCCGCGCTCACCTTCCCCTTCATGGAGGGGATCTCGATCCGCCCGGACCTGTCTTCGTCGAGCATCGTCGCCATCGGTTCCGTCTCCTTCGCCTCAATCCGACTTCGGATCGCCTTCGACGTCGCGCACCGGGGTCTCGGGCGTGACGCCCCTGGCCCGACGTTGCGCGGTGCGGCGGCCGTTCTCGGCATAGTCGCCCGCCACCGCGCGCGCGGCGGCATGGTCCCACGCCTCGAACCAGTCGCCGAGGTCGTAGCCGTGCCACGGCGACTGGGCCTTGAGGGGCGGTAGGCCGAGCTTCTCCCACAGGGCGCGCGCGCCCTCCATGTATTCCTCCTTGGGCAGCGCGAGCGGCGGCATGTCGCCCTTCAACGTTGCGTCGATCAGAAGCGTGCCGTCCTCGTTGACGTTGCCGGACTTGGGGCCGTGCCCGCGCGGGCGATGATGCAGCACCTCGACGTCCGCGAGCACGTTGGCGCGGTAGGCCATCGCCCAGAACACCGCGTCGCCGTCGTCGGGGTCGATGTCCTCGTTGACCGCGATCACGTACTTGCCGCAGTCGGCGCGCAGCACGGCGGCGCCGTAGAGCGCGCGCCAGACCTCGGTGCGCGAGGTGGCGCGGTCCATCACCAGGAAGATCACCTTGCGGATGTTCGTGAGCGGCTCGTGGAGCGCGACGCGCTTGACGCCGCGGATGCCGAGCTGGTCGCGCAGATGGGCGAGGAACATCGGTTCGTAGGCGACGCGCTTGATCACGCTCGATTCGCTCGGCGTCACCTGGGAGATGATCGAGGCCAGCACCGGCTTCCTCTTCATCGTGATGGCGGTCACGTCGAGGATCATGTTGTAGTCCTCGAGCGCGATATGGCCGTGGGATTCGCCGAACGGCGCCTCGGGCTCCAGGTATTCGGCGTCCACCCAGCCCTCGATCACCATCTCGGCCTCCGCCGGGACCAGCAGGTCGACGGTCTTGCAGCGGACCATGTTGATGGGGACGCCGGCGATGCCGCCCGCGACCTCGGCCTCGTCGCGGTGCGCGCCGAGCTTCTGGGGCCCGAGGTAGGCCACCACCGGCGGGCAGCCGACCACGACGGCGCAGGCCATGCGCTTGTCGCCGCGCGCCTGGTACTTGCGCCAGTGGAGATAGCCGCCGGCGCCGCCCTCGCGCGAGGCCATGCGCACGGCGAGCCGGTTGCTCGCCTTGAGCCCGGCCCGGTAGGTGCCCATGTTCTGCACCCCGGTTTCGGGATCGCGCGTGACCACGTTGGTCGCGGTGAAGTAGGGCGCCGCGTCGAAGCCCGGCGTCGAGATCGGCACCGGCAGGGCGTCGAGTCCCTTGCCTTCCCCCAGCAGCGCGTCGCCGGTCCAGACCACCTCCTGGCACGGCGCCGCGTCCACCACGCGCGGCGGGACCGGGTTCGCCATGCCGCGCTCCCAGCGGGCGCCGATCTCCGCGATCGGCGCGTTCATGCCGATGGCGTAGATGTCGGCGTTGGCGGCGAGCGCGCCCACCACCACCGGGATGTCGAACTTGCGCCCGCGCGAATCGGTGACGTTGGTGAACAGGAAGGCGCGGCGCTCCGATTCCCCGAGCCCGCCGCGGAACTGCCAGCGCACCAGCGGGTGAAGCTCCGTGTCCTTGTTGACCGGCGCGTCGATCACGGTGAGCAGCCCCGCCGCGTCGAGCGCGGCGAGGTGCTCCTGCAGGTCGCGGTAGCCGCGCGCCGGCAGCGGCGGCGCGGCGGGCGCCTTCTCCGGCGCGCGCGGTCTTCCGGCGGCATCGGCCATCGCATCTCCCTTTCCCCTGGCGCCGGGGTTCCGCCCCTTGCGCGCCGACAGACTAGCAGACCCGCGCCGGGCTAGGGATAGTCCACCAGCGGCTTGCGCACGTATTCGGGCTTCACCAGCACGTCCACGACATAGCGCCTGCCGGCGCGCACCGCCGCGATGCCGCACCGGATGGCGTCCGCCACGTCGGCGAGGTCCGCGACCGGTCCCTCGCCGTCCCAGCCCATGCCGCGCGCGATGGCGGCGAGATCGGGCGCCGGATCCTCGGTGCGCTGGCCCACCGGCGCGTTCTCGACCGGCCGGCCGCGATGCTCGGCGATGTGCTTCTGGTGCTCCTCGTCGTTGTAGTAGGAGCGGTTGTTGGCGACGATCAGCAGCAGCGGCACGTCCTGGTTGGCCGCCGTCCACAGCGCGCTGTTGCCCATCATGAAGTCGCCGTCGCCCAGCACCGCGACCGGCAGGCGCTCCGATTTCGCGTCGCGCAGCGCGATCGCGGCGCCGATCGCCATCGCGATCCCCGAGCCCACGCCCGCGCCGCCGTTGGCGCCAAGGAAATCGAGCGGTTCATGGACGTAGTTGGCGTTGGGCGGCCAGCCGAGCGGGCGGCTGATCATGCACATCGGCTCGCCGTCGGTGACGTTGGCGAAGACGCGCGCGAGCTGGACGATGTCGATGGCGCCCGAGGACTCCTCCGGCATCGCGACCTTGGGCTGGCGCCGCGCCATGGGGGCGTTGCGCTTCGCCACCCCGGCGCGCGCGAGCCCCTCGAGCAGCGCCGTGACCCCCGCCTCCGCCACGGTCGGCAGCCACGCGTCCGCCGCCGGCAGCACCTGGTAGTCGGCGTTCCAGCCCTTGTGGACGTGATGGTCGTTGGAGACGTTGATGACGAACGGCCCCCGCGTGCCGGGCGGGAACGCCTGATGGATCGAACCGGCCGGATCGACCCAGTCGAGGGCCAGGATCACGTCCGCCTTCCTGAGATGCTCGATCAGGCCGGGCCGCAGCTTCCACGCGGTCTCGCCCGCGAACAGCGGATGGTCGGTCGGGAAGCTCGCCGCCTGCTTGAGGTCGGTGATGACGCGCGCGCCGATCCATTCGGCGAGCGCGACGCGGTCGTCCCAACCGTCCCGGGAGCGCGTGACGCGCCCCGACAGGATCACCGGCGACGTCGCCTTGGCGAGCGCCGCGACCGCCGCCTCGACCGCGGCGCGCGGCGGCTCGGCGTCGGCCGGCGGGCGGTAGCGCGAAACGTCCTCGAGCTGCGGCCAGGCGCCGAGCTCCTGCTCCTGGATCGCCGCGTCGAAATTGAGATAGACCGGCGCCATGGGACGGGCCTGCGCCAGGATGCAGGCGCGCCGGATCGATTCGACCGCCGCCGCCGGCGAGGCCGGCTGGTCGTCCCACTTGGTGTAGTCGCGCACCAGCGCGCCCTGGTCCGCGCAGGTATGGATCCAGTCGATCCAGGGCCGCCGCCTGGCCGCGTCCACCGGGCCGGTGGCGCCCAGCACGATCACCGGCATGCGGTTGCACCAGGCGTTGAAGATCGCCATCGTGGCATGCATCAGCCCGACGTTGGAATGGACGAAGGCCGCAAGCGGTTTGCCGGTCACGAGCGCATAGCCGTGCCCGATCGAGACTGCGTGCTCCTCGTGCATGCAGACGATCATCTGCGGGTTCTTGTTGCCGAGGAAGTTGACGAGGCTATCGTGGACGCCGCGATAGCTCGCGCCGGGATTGAGACAGACGTAAGGGATCTCCTGCTCGCGCAGCGCCTGGGCGATCACGTCCGATCCCCAGATGCGGTTGCCCGCCTTGGGCGGAACCTGGTCGCGGGACGGCTTTTCAGGCTGGTCGAGCATCGGTCTCCCCCTGGGTGCATTTCGGTTGTATATGACAATCATAATGTATTACTAAAAAACGAGTCCACCGCCTCCGTGCGACAGCTTGCCGGATTCCACCAAGCACGGCCGAAGATGCCCGACCACGACCATTCCGCCAGCCTGGAAAGAGAGCTCGACGCGCCCGACGCGCACGGCTTCCGCGCCATCGGCCAACCGATCCGACGCAAGGAGGACGCGCGCCTGCTGACCGGCAAGGGCCGCTTCAGCGACGATTTCTCCCTGCCCGGCCAGGCCTACGCCGCGATGGTGCGCGCGCCCCACCCACATGCGCGGATCGTGCGGATCGACAAGGCTTCCGTCGCGGGCATGCCAGGCGTGCTCGGCGTGTTCACCGGCGCCGATGCCCTGGCCGCCGGCTTCAAGCCGATCCCCCACGATCCCGTGCCCTCCACCAAGTACGACATGAAGCTCACGGGCCCGGACGGCGGCGCCGTCTTCATCGGCCCCCACCATCTGCTGCCCGCCGACAAGGCGCGCCACGTGGGCGAAGCGGTCGCCATGGTGGTGGCGGAGACCCACGCCCAGGCCCAGGACGCGGCCGAGGCGCTGGTCGTGGAGTACGAGGATCTGCCCTTCAACACCGAGACCGCCAAGGCCTGCGCGCCGGGCGCGCCCCCGGTATGGGACGAGGTGGCGGACAACGTGCTGGTGGACACCTGGTTCGGCGACCGCGCGGCGACAGAACGCGCCTTCGCCGCGGCCGACCACGTCGTCGAGATGTCGTTCCACGTCGAGCGTGTCACCGCCGTGCCGCTTGAGCCGCGCGCGGCGCTCGCCGATTTCGACGCCGCCACGGGGCGCCACACGCTCTGGGCGGGCTCGGGCGGCGCCGTGCGCCAGAAGCGCGAGCTCGCCAGCGTCATCGGCATCGACCCCAAGGACCTCCGCGTGCTCTCGTTCGACGTCGGCGGCAACTTCGGCTCGCGCAACCGCGCCTACGTCGAATTCGGCCTGGTGCTGTGGGCGGCCCGCGCCGTGGGACGACCCGTCAAATATACCGCGACGCGCTCGGAGGCCTTCCTCTCCGACTATCAGGGGCGCGACCTCGTCACCCATGTCGCGCTCGCGCTCGACAGGTCGGGCCGCTTCCTCGCCCTGCGCGCCGACAATATCTCCAACGTCGGCGCGCGCTGCGCCTCGCTGTCGCCGCTCGGCAAGGGCTCGGCGCTCATCACCGGCTCCTACGACATTCCGGTGGCGAGCCTGCGCGCCCGGGCGGTCTTCACCAACACCATGTGCACCCAGGCCTATCGCTCCTCGGGCCGGCCGGAGGTCAACTTCGCGCTCGAGCGCCTGATCGACACCGCCGCGCGCGATCTCGGGTTCGACAGGGTGGAGCTGCGGCGCAAAAACTTCGTCCGGCCGGGGCAGATGCCCTATACCAACGCCGTCGGCGCGCGCTACGACAGCGGCGAGTACGAAAAGGCGATGAACACGGCGCTGCGCATCGGCGACTGGGACGGCTTCCCCGCCCGCAAGGCGGAAAGCGCCGCGCGCGGGCGGCTGCGCGGTCTCGGCCTCGCCCCTTACGTGGAATCCTCGATCGGCTCGCCGCGCGAGCGTGCCGAGCTGACGGTCGCCGGCAACGGCGCGGTCAACGTCGTGATCGGCACCCAGCCTTCCGGCCAGGGGCACGAGACCAGCTTCTCCCAGGTGGTCGCCGACCGCCTCGGCGTGCCGGTCTCCGCCGTCAACATCATCCTCGGCGACACCGACGTGGTGAAGGCCGGGGGCGGCTCGCATTCGGGCCGCTCCATGCGCCACGCCGGCACGGTCATGTCCATGGCCGCCGACGACCTGATCGCCAAGGGTCGGCGCATCGCGGCCGTCGCCTTCGGCTGCGACGCGGATGCCGTCACCTTCGAGGAAGGCCGCTTCCTGGTCCCGGGCTCCAACCATTCCATCGGCCTCGTCGATCTCGCCCGTGAAGTCCCGCGCCTCGTGCTGCCCGACGACCTCAAGGACGGGCTCGCGGTCGCGCGCGACAACGAGATGCACGACCCGGTGTTCCCGAACGGCTGCGCCCTGTGCGAGGTCGAGGTCGATCCCGATACCGGGCGCGTCGATCTGGTCGCCTATGCCGCCGTGGACGACGTCGGGCGCTGCATCAACCCGCTGATCGTCCACGGCCAGACCCACGGCGGCATCGCCCAGGGCGTGGGCCAGGCGATGTGGGAACACTGCTACGTCGATCCCGCGACCGGCCAGCCGCTGGTGGGCTCGTTCATGGACTACGGCATGCCGCGTTCCGACAACATGCCTTCGTTCGTCACCGAGATCGCGGAGGTGCTGTCGCCCACCAACCCGCTCGGCATCAAGGCGGGGGGCGAAGGCGGTACCACGCCGGCACTTGCGGTGGTGGTCAACGCGGTCGTGGACGCGCTATGGGACCTGGGCGTGCGGGACGTGAAGATGCCGGTGACGCCGCAGACGGTCTGGCGCGCGATCCGGGCGGCGAAAACAAAAGGGGGGAACGGCTGACATGGCCACCGCTATCGAGCTGATCTGCTTTCCTGGCGCGCCCAACCTCCCGATCTTCGTCGCCCAGGAGAAGGGCTGGTTCGAGCGGTCCGGCGTCGCGGTCAAGCTCACGACCACGCCGAGCTCCGCCTTCCAGGCCGAGAACCTCGCCAACGGAAGGTTCCAGATCGCCGGCACCGCGTTCGACAACGTGGTGGCCTATGCCGAGGGCCAGGGCGCCGTGAAGCTCGATCCCGCGCCCGACTTCTTCGCCTTCATGGGCGCGACCCAGATCGAGCTGGCGCTCGTCACGGCGCCCGACGTCAAGGCGGTCGCCGACCTCAAGGGCCGCTCCCTCGCGCTCGACGCGCTCGCGACCGGCTTCGCCTTCGTGCTCTACGAGATGCTGGCGCGCGCCGGCCTCGCGCGGGAAGACGTCACGATGGTTCCCGTCGGCGCCACGCCGCAGCGCTGGGAATCGGTCAAGGCCGGCACCCATGCGGGCACGCTCACGATAGAGCCCTTCACCTCGATCGCCCGGTCCCAGGGCTTCAACGTGGCAGCGACCAGCACCGGCCTGTTCCCCTGCTACCAGGGCGGCAGCTTCGCCGCCAGGCGGTCGTGGGCGGCGGCGAATCCCGAGACGCTCGAGGGCTTCATCCGGGGCTACCTGGCGGGGCTCGAGTGGACATTGGAGCCCGCCAACCGCGCCGCCGCGACCGAGATCCTGCTGCGCAACATGGACGCGATCAAGCCGCCGGTCGCGCCCCGGGTGATGGACAACCTGCTCGATCCGCGCTCCGGCCTCACGCCGAAGGCCGCGATGCTGCCGGACGGCGTCGGGACGGTGCTGGAGCTGCGCGCGCGTTACGGCGGCAAGCCGCTCGCCGATGCCGCGCGCTACATCGATCTCGCCTATTATGATGCCGTCATCGGCGAATGAATAAGATTCAGGGGGCCTACGCATGAAGATCAGGCGCGTCGTCACCGGCCACGATGCCGACGGCAATGCCGTCGTCGTCAAGGACGAGGAAATGTCCAACGTCAAGGTCATGCCGTCCGGCAACAAGGGCTGCGTGATGTGGGCGACCGAGGATACGCCCGCCCAGGTGGACGGCGATCTTTCGGGCGCGAACGACCCCGCCTACAAGGAGCGCAGCCTGCCGCCCGCGCCGCGCGGCACGGTGCTGCGCATCCTCGAGCTTGCGCCCCACAAGGACGCCTTCATGCACCGCACCGACACGCTCGACTACTGCATCGTCCTCGAGGGCCAGTGCGTGATGCAGCTCGACGGCGACCGCGAGGTCGCCCTCGAGGCCGGCGACATCCTGATCCAGCGCGGCACCTGGCACGGCTGGGCCAACCGGTCCGATGCGCCCTGCCGGCTCGCCTTCGTGCTGATCGGCGGCGAGAAGCCGGCGAAGACGCTGCACCCGAGCCTCGAGCATTGAGCGCGGCCTCGGCCGCCGTCGTTGCGTTCGGCCGAAAGCCTTTGTAGTATCATAAGACAATATGCGGTCTGCCTTGGTGGCCGGCGCCAGTCGCCGCCAGGAGGCAAGAGAAGCGGCATCTCCGCAGGGATCGCAAACAGGGAGAACCCGATGGCGCATGAAATCGCGCGCGTCGCGGCCATGCCGCTCAAGGTCGAGGTGGATTTCGAGGATCTCGGCTCGTCGCGCAAGCGCACGACGTCCATGTGCTTCACGGAGATCGAGACCCGGGAAGGCCTCGTCGGCCACGGGCTTTCCTATCTGTCCGACGGCACGGTGATCGCACAGGCCGTCAATGCCGTGGCGGGCCCCGCGATCGTCGGGCAGGACGCCATGGCTCACGAGAAGATCTGGCGCGACCTCTACTGGACCATGACCGGCGCCGGACAGTCGGGCTACGCCTGCCATGCCGTCAGCGCCATCGATCTCGCCCTTTGGGATATCAAGGGCAAGGTCCTCGGCACGCCGATCTGGCGGCTGCTCGGCGGCGCGCGTTCGCGGCTCGGCGTCTATGCCACTCTCGGCCTGCCCATGATGAGCCGCGAGGAACTGGTGGAGATGGCGCGGCGCGTCGTCGCGCTCGGCTTCACGTCGATCAAGATGCAGGTGGGGCGGCCGGGCCTCGACCACCGCGCGGGCGAGAAGCCGCTCATGGACATCCTGCGCGACGACGTGGAGCGCATCGCGGCCGTCCGGGAGGCGGTCGGGCCGGACATCGAGATCGCCATCGACGGCTCGTGCCGGTTCGACCTGGTTCATGCCGCCGCGCTCGCCGCGCGCGCCCTGCCCTACGACATCGCCTGGTACGAAGAACCGCTGATCCAGAACGACGTCCGCCTCATGGCCGACCTGCGCCGGCGCACCGCGATCCCGCTTTCCGCCGGGCAGAACGAGGGGCTCACCGCCCGGTTCCGCGACCTCCTGGTCCATCGGGCGGTGGACGTCATCCAGCCCAACGTCAGCGTCGCCGGCGGCATCACGCAATGCGTCAAGATCGCGGCGCTGGCGGACGCCTTCGGCATTCCCATCGCCAGCGGCGGCGGCGGATGCCCCTATCACAACATGCACGTCCAGGCGGGCCTCGCGAACGGCACCATGGTCGAATACCAGACCAGCTCGGCGCGCGCCTGCGAGAAGCTCTACCGGGGGTTCCCGAAGGTGGAGGACGGCTGGATCGCGCTGCCGGAGGCTCCGGGTCTCGGCTTCGAGCCCGACCGGGCCGCCATCGAAGAGTTCGCCGCGGCCTGAAGCGCATCGCGCCATAGGGCCCGGCACCGCAAGGACAAGACGGAGGCATGAACCCCGCACCCTGAAAACAAGAGCGGCCGGATCACGCGGCCGACACACGACGGAGGCAATCATGACCGCGCACCCGAGGATTACCGCGTTCCCCGTTTGCATCGCGCTCGCCGCGACGGCACTTGTCGTATCGACCGCATCGGCCGGTGCCCAGTCTGTCGCCGATTTCTACAAGGGCAAACAGGTCCGTGTGATTTCCAGCTCCGGCGCCGGCGGCGGTTACGACACCTACGCCCGCCTGTTCGCGCGCCTGATCCCGAATCACCTCCCCGGCAACCCCACGATGATCGTCCAGAACATGCCGGGCGCCGGCGGCGTCAGGGCATCGAATTATCTCTTCACCGTCTCGGAACAGGACGGCAGCGTCCTGGGGGCCGTCCATCGCACGGTCCCGCAGGCGCAGCTTCTCGGTATTCCGGGGGTACAGTTCGACGCCCGGAAGTTCCACTGGATCGGCAGCCTCGCGAACGAGGTCAGCGTCTGCACCTCCTGGCACGAAACGCCGATCAAGACGATGCAGGATGCGATGGAAAAGGAGCTGATCGTCGGCGGCAGCGGCGCGACCGACACCGAGCAGTTCCCCGCCGTTCTCAACAACATCATCGGCACCAAGTTCAGGATCGTGTCGGGCTACGTCAACGGCCCGGCCATCGTCCTTGCCATGGAGCGCCGCGAGGTGGACGGCCGCTGCGGCTGGTCGTGGTCGTCCGTGGTGACGCAGTTCCCGCACTGGATCAAGGAGAAGAAGATCAACATCCTCGGCCAGATCACGCTGGAAAAGCATCCCGACCTGCCGGACGTGCCCCTCGTCACCGAGTTCGCCAAGACCGAGGAGGACAGGGACGTTCTCGAGTTCCTGTTCGCGCGCCAGGTCATGGGGCGCCCCGCCCTCGCTCCGCCGGGCGTGTCGGCCGACCGCGTGGCCGCCCTTCGCGCCGCCTTCGACGCGATGGTCAAGGACAAGGCCGCCATCGCCGAGTTCGAGAAGGCCAACCAGGAGTTGGCCCCCGTGAGCGGCCAATACATCCAGAACCTGGTGGAGAAGTTCTATCGCGCGCCCAAGAGCACCATCGAGAAGGCGATCAGCGCCTCCGAATGGCGCGGCCCCCCCAAGGGCGAAGCGAAGAATCCCGGCAAATAGGCCGGACCGAGGAAACCACGGCAGCCGCCCTTCCGGGGGCGGCTGCTTTTTTCTATTCTATCAGTTTCCTGAGCGCCTTGACCTCGGCGGCGGCGGCCTGCTGCAGCAGCACGCCGTCCACGCGCCCCATCATGAAACGGCCCCCCATCTTCACGATGTCGGCCAGCATCGGCCCTTCCTTGATGCCGCCGATCCCGAGGGCCTTGCCGTGGCGCCGGCAGGCCTCGGCGGCCCGGGCATAGGCGTCGCGGACCTTGGGGTCCTCCACTTTTCCCGGTATCCCCATCTCGGCGCACAGGTCGTTGGTGCCGATCAGCAGCATATCGACCCCCTCCACCGCGGCGATCGCGTCGGCATTCGCGATCGCGCGGGGCGTCTCCAGCATCACGACCAGGACGGTATTGGCGTTGATCAGGCGGTAGGAGTCCTCGATCCCGACCGAGAGTCCCGCCAACGGCCCATAGCCCGCGAGCGAGCGGGTGCCGAGGGGCGGATAGCGGCAGGCCGCGACGCAGGCGCGCGCGGTCTCGCCATCGTCCACATGGGGCACGATGACCCCGTGACAGCCGCCGTCGAGAACCCGGCTGATCCAGTCGTGGCCGTGGGACGGCACCCGCGCGAGCGGCACGACGCCCGCCAGCGCCGCCGCCTGGGCGATCTGGGAGACACGGTCCAGGGACAGGGTCGAATGTTCCAGGTCGCAATAGAGCGCGTCGTAGCCCGCGAGCTTCGCGATCTGCGCGATCTCGACCGTGCGCGAATAGCGCACCGTCGCGCACAGCATGAGGTCGCCCTCCGCCATGCGGCGCTTCATGCGCGCGCCCAAAAGTCCTTCCGGCTCGCCGTTGCCGCCCATGCCCGTCCCTCCAAGACGCCCGAATTACGGACGTTATACGCAAAAAAGAGGGCCGGGTCGCCCCGGCCCTCTGCCCAACCCGTCGGAGCGGCTACTTGACCGCCGCGGCAGCCTTCGGAAGCAGGTCCTTAGGCGTCGAATAAAGCTCCGCCACCAGCTTCTCCAGGTCCGCACCGTTGAGCGGCGAGATCACGGCGCGGTTGGTCTTCGCCGCCTCGTCGAGGAAGGGCTTGCCGTTGACCGTCTTCCAGAACGCCTCGCGCAAGGCGGCGATGCGATCCTTCGGCACCTCGGAGTTCACGATGAACGGCCGGAACATCTCGTTGTGGGTGGTGAGCAGCATGATGATCCGCTTCTGCTCCGCGTTGGCGACATCGCCGATGAACGGCACGCCCTTGATCTCCGGCCGCTCGACCCGCGAGATGCGGACGAAGATGTTGATCTTCTTCTCGTTGATCCAGTTCTGCGGGACGCTGTCCCAGGAGCCGCAGTCGCCGTCCAGCTCGCCCCGCTCGACCGCGAGGCGCTGTTCCGTCGCACCGGGATAGCCGAGAATCTGGTTGAGCGGCGCGTTGAAGAGATTCTTGAGGATCGCCGCATCGATGTAGGTGGCGGCGTTGGGGCCGGTATGCCCCGTGGCGAACGGCTGCTTGCGGTCGAGAAGATCCTGGAGCGTCTTCACGCCCTTGTCGTGCCATGCATAGCAGACGCGGGCGTCCGCCGTGGCGCTGCCGATGAACGTCGCCTCCTTGGTGAAGTCGAAATTGACCTTTTCGGGCGTCAGCACGGAGTTGAGGACCTGGCCGGGGTTGAACAGCACCATGTAGGTGCCGTCGGGCGGATTCGCCTTGATGGACCGCACCGCCTGGAGCGAGCCCGCGCCCGGCATGTTGGACGCCACGACGGTCGGGCCGCCGGGCAGGTTGGGCGGCAGGTGCCGGCCGACCATGCGGCCGAACGCGTCGAAGCCGGCACCCGCGGAGGAGCCGATCACGATCCGCATCTGCTTGCCCTTGTAGAAATCACCGACGTTCGCCTGCGCGGCCGCGGCGGATACGACCAGCGCCGCTGCGGCCGCCGGCAAGATGCACCCATGAAGCCTCATCCCTGCTCTCCTCTGTTTCGGAAACCATCCCCGAGCGGTCAGTTGTATTATTGTATGATTAGGTCGGGATGCTAGCACCCTCGCCCGTTCGGTCAACCCGAAATCCGGGGCGAAAACAAAGCCGCGGGCACCCTGGAGTGCCCGCGGAGTGACAGGAGACGAGGGGTAGGCAAAACAGTGCGGCCTGGGCCGCGCCCGGACTTCAGGCGGCTTTGCGGGACTCCGTCTCGCTGTAGCGGCGCAGGGCCTCGCGGCCGCGCGACAGCCGCGAGCGCACGGTCCCGATCCCGGTCCGCATCTCGTCGGCGGCGTCCTCGTAGGCGAGACCCGAGATCGCGATCAGCTCGATGGCCCTGCGCTGGCCTTCCGGCAGGTCCGGCAAGGCGCGGCCGACCTCGTTCAGCAGCACCGCATGCTCCTGGCAGGGCGCCACCGAAAGGGCGCCGTGGGCGAAGTCGGGATCGACGACGGGGCCCGCCCGGCGCGCGCGCCGGGTGCCGGAGACGAACAGGTTGCGCATGATGGTGAACAGCCAGGCGCGCAGGTTGGTCCCCTGCTGGAACAGATGGGACCGCGACAGCGCCCGCTCGACGCAGTCCTGCACCAGGTCGTCGGCCCCCCCCGAACCGGCCAGGGTCCGCGCGAAACGGCGCAGCGCCGGCAAATGGCTTTCGATGTTGCGGTAGACCGCGTTCCGGTTGGTGGCGGAGGATATGGCGGAGGACATGGCAAGCTCCCTTCGTTGCGCTTGTTGCGTCTGGCGGGCCATCGACCCGGTCCCATCCTCCCAGTCGGGGGAGGACATGGGCGCGGCAAGGGAGGGACATTTCTGTGGCACCGCCGTCCGGGGCGGTCCGGGGCGGGAGAAACGGGCCGCGGCCGTGACAAATGTCACGGTCCTAGGGGAGCATCCGGTGGCTGTTTTCCTAGCGTTTGGGGCGCCGGCCGCCCAGCGCCCCCACCACCAGGCCGGCGATCACGCAGGCCAGCACGCTGGCGCCCGGTCGGGCGGCCACGGCGGACGCCGCCTCGCCCTCCACGGCGGCAAGGGCACGGCGCGCCTCGTCGGCGACCGTCGGGCCGCGCGCCGAGGGGCCGAGCAGGGCCCGGCGGAAGCCCAGCAAGGCGCCGGCCGTCACGGCCGCCAGCGCCGCGGCCAGCAGGAGCGCCGCCTCCATGGCGCCGAGGCCCGCCGCCTGACGCAGCGCGAGATAGGCGCCCGCCGCCAGGAACACGAGCGCGCCCACGGCGCCCACCACCGCTACGGCCAGGACC
>JBJHBM010000028.1:0-29173 GCA_050485485.1 Alphaproteobacteria bacterium
AGGCGGCGTTGGGCGCGGGCGTCATTCGGCCGCCTTTCCGGCCTCGATGCCGAAGCGCGCCAGCACCTCGGCGGTGTGCTGGCCGTGGGTGGGGGCGGGGGCGACGATCTCGACCGGCGTGCCGGAGAGCGTCACCGCGCCGGTGACGAGCCTGACCGTGCCCACCTTGGGATGGGGCAGTTCCTTGACCATGCCGAGATGGCGCACCTGCGGGTCGGCCAGCGCTTCGTCGAGCGTGTAAATCGGCGCGGACGGCACGTCGGCGGCGAGCAGCGCGTCGAGCCAGTGGCTCCGCGGCCGGGTGGCGAACACCGCCTGGAATCCCGCGTGCAGGGTGTCGTAGGCCTTGCGCCGGTCGGCCTTGCCCTTGAAGCGCGGGTCCGCGATCCACTCGGGATGGCCCGCCACCCGGCACAGGCCTTCCCAGAACTTGGGCGGCGAGGACAGGTGCACCACGAACGGCTTGCCGTCGCCCGCGACGAAGGCATAGACCTGCGCGGTCTGGGTGCGGGTCTTGCGCGCCGGCACGTCGCCCTCCTCGAAGTAGCGCGCCGCGTTCTCGCCGAGGAAGGCGAGGGTGGCCGCGAGCAGCGAGGTCTCGACGCGCTGGCCCTTGCCGGTGCGCTCGCGCGCCATCAGCGCGCCGAGGATGCCGTAGGCCGCCATGATGCCGGTGAGGTGGTCCGACAGCGACACGCCCATCGGCTGCGGCCTGTCGAGGTCGGTCAGCACCGAGAGCAGCGCCCCCATCGCCTGGCCCACGGTGTCGTAGCCGGGACGCTGGGCATAGGGGCCGGTCGTGCCGAAGCCGGTGATCGAGCAGTAGATGAGGCGCGGGTTGGCGGCGGAGAGCGCTTCGTAGCCGAGGCCGAGCCGTTCCATGGTGCCGGTGCGGTAGTTCTCGATCACCACGTCGGCCCGGGCCGCCAGCGCGCGTGCGGCGGCGCGGCCGTCTTCCGACTTGAGGTCGAGGATCACGCTCTTCTTGTTACGGTTGACCGAACCGAAGGTGGCCGAATAGTCGGCCGCGCCCCAGCCCCGGAACGGGTCGCCCAACTTGGGGTCTTCGACCTTGATGATCTCGGCGCCGAGGTCGCCGAGCAGCATCCCGGCATAGGGGCCCGAGACGTAGCTCGCGAACTCCAGCACGGTGATGCCCTCGAGGGCGTGGACCATGTGAACGCCTCTTCGTGCGTAATGGACGATTCTTGTCGTTGTCCCGGAGCCGTGCCCGGTCGCCCGAGGGTAGCCTTCCCGGCGCGGGCGGGCAACACGACGGGAGGCGGGCGGCGGAAAAAGCCAAGCGCGCCTTGCGGCGCCTTTCGGGACGGGCCTATCATCGGCCCAAAACCGGTAGGGAGAGCCCGTCATGGGAGCCATCGATTCCGACGCCCACGTGGTCGAATGCGAAAAGACCTTCGACTACATCGATCTCGACTACCGCACGTTCCGCCCCCGCGTGGTGGTGCAGAAGTCCAACGACAACGTCGCGCTCGACAACGAAGGCTTCGCCCAGCGCGAATACTGGGTGATCGACGGCCGTATCCAGCCCAAGGAAGGCAACATCGGCCACAATACCACGAAGGAATCGCGTGAGATGGCGGACGTGGACGCGCGGCTCGCGCATATGGACGAGCTCGACATCGACGTCCAGGTGCTCTACCCGACGGTGTTCCTGCGGCCCTGGACCCAGGATCCCACGGTCGAGTACGCGCTGTGCAAGTCCTACAACCGCTGGCTCGCCGATATCTGGTCGCGCGCGCCCGAGCGGCTGCGCTGGGTGGTGATGCCGCCGCTCACCTCGATCGAGAAGACGATCGAGGAGATGGAATTCGCCAAGGACCACGGCGCGGTCGGCGTGTTCCTGCGCGGGCTCGAATGCGAGCGCAGGCTCGACAACCCGTATTTCTTCCCGGTCTACGAGAAGGCGCAGGAGCTCGATCTGCCGATGTGCTTCCACTCGGGCGTCAACTCCTTCGCGCTGCGCGAGATCTACGGCACCGAGGGCGGCTTCGCGCGCTCCAAGCTGCCGGTGGTGGGCGCGTTCCACGCGCTGCTGATGGCGGACGTGCCGGCCCGCTTCCCGAAGTTGCGCTGGGGCTTCGTCGAGGTCTCGGCCCAATGGGTGCCATATGCGCTCAACGACATCGAACTGCGCTTCCGCCGCAAGGGCAAGCGCATGTCGAAGACCGTCCTCGCCGACAACAACTTTTACGTCGCCTGCCAGGTGACCGACGATCTCGGCTACGTCCTGACCCATGCGGGGGAGGGCCAGCTGGTGATCGGCACCGACTACGGCCATTCCGACACCTCCACCGAGATAGAGGCGCTGCGCAAGATCAAGGCGGAAGGCAAGGTGCCGGCGGCGGTCGCGGATCGGATTCTCGACGCCAACGCGCGCGCGCTCTACGGTTTGTGACCCGCGCGGGCTCCCGGGCTATCATGGGGCCGTCCGCGACCGAGGAGCCCCGTTGATGCCCCGTTTCGTCCCGCTTGTCGTCCTCCTGTGCCTTGCCGTGATCGGCGCGCTCGCGCTGGTGCCCGCCGCCCTGCCGCCAGCGGGATCGGGCGCCTCGTCCGCCGGGGGCGGCGATTTCGACCGCCGCGTGCGGGCCTACCTGATGGAGCATCCCGAGGTCATCATGGAGGCGGTGGCGGGGCTGGAGCGCCGCCGGAGCGTGGCCCGCGCCGAGGGCCAGCGCCGCGCCGCGCGCGCCAACAGCGCCGTGCTCGCCGAAAGCGCCTTTCTTCCGGTGGCCGGCAACCCCGTGGGCGACGTGACCGTGGTGGAGTTCTTCGACTACCGTTGTCCCTACTGCCGGCGCGCGGTGCCGGAGCTGCAGGCGCTGATCGCGGCCGACCGCGGCGTGCGCGTGGTCTACCGCGAGTTCCCGGTGCTGGGGCCGCAATCGATCCTCGCCGCGCGGGCGGCGGTGGCGGCTCATTTCCAGGGCCGCTATCTCACGTTCCACGACGCGCTGATGGGCGTCGCCGGCGAGCTCGACGAGGAGGCGATCCTGGCGACGGCCGCGGCGAGCGGCCTCGACGTCGCGCGGCTGCGCGCCGACATGGAGCGGCCCGAGGTGGGGGACACCATCGCGGAAGCCCACGAGCTCGCCGCCCGGCTCGGGATCAACGCGACGCCTACCTTCGTCATCGGCGACGAGGTGGTGCCGGGCTACGTCGATGTCGCCACCTTGCGCAGGCTGGTGAACGCTGCGCGCGCGGCCCGTTAGGAAGCCCGCCTTGCGTGGTTGCCTTACTCGCGGTGCCTTACTCGCGGTGGATGTCTGGCATGGCCACCGGCTGGTCGGGGAAGCCCTCGAGCGGCGCCAGCGCCCTCTTGTCGCGCAGGAACAGCGGGGGGCTCTGCATATAGAGGATCAGCAGCTCCGCGACCGAGATCAGCGCGCTCATGTGGGTGCGCTCGTAGCCGTGGGAAGCGTCGATGCCGAAGGTGATCAGCGCGGTGCGGATGTCGTTGCCGGCGGCCACGGCGGTGGCGCTGTCGGAGCGGTAGTAGCGGAACACGTCGCGCTGGTGCGCGATGCCGTGGTCCCGGCACAGATCGATCAGGTGGCGCGTGAGATGGTAGTCGAACGGCCCGGTCGAATCGGCCATCGAGATAGTGACCCCGGTCTCGCGCGACGCCTGGCCGGGCGCGACGGTGCCGTTGTCGATGGAGACCATTTCGGCGACGTCGCCGTGCAGCACTGCGGACGCGCCCGAACCCACCTCCTCGGAAATCGTGAACAGCAGGTGCACGTCCACCGGCAGGCGCGCGTTGGAGCCCGCGATCTCGCGCGCCGCCGCCAGTGCCGCCGCCGCGCCCGCCTTGTCGTCGAGGTGGCGCGAGTTGATGTAGCCGTTGTCGGTCAGTTCCGGGATCGGGTCTATGGCGATGATGTCGCCGACGTTGACGCCGAGGCGGATCAGGTCGTTGCGGTCGTCGGCGCGCGCGTCAACGCGCAGCTCCACATGGTCCCAGCCGATCGGGAGCGTGTCCACCTCCTCGTTGAAAGTGTGGCCCGAAGCCTTGAGCGGCAGGATGGTGCCGCGCAGCGCGCTGTCGTCGGTGAACAGCGTCACGCGCGCGCCTTCGGCGAAGCGCGCCGACCAGTGGCCGATGGGGGAAATGCGCAGGCGGCCGTTGTTCTTCAGCTCCTTGACGATGGCACCGAGCGTATCGACGTGGCTGACGATGGCGCGGTCGGGGCTCGTCTGGTCGCCCTTGAGGGTGGCGCGGATCGCCCCGCGCCGCGTAAGCTCCACCTGCGCGCCCATCGCCTCCAGCTCGCCCGAGACGAAATGGACCACCCCGTCGGTATAGCCGCTCGGGCTCGGAATCTGGAGCAGCTTGAGCAGGGTCGCCTGAAGATAGTCTTCGTCCGGCTTCATGACCTTCACGGTGACGGCCTCCCGATATGATGGTGGCGTTGGTACGCCGTGCGCGACACCGTCTGTGGGAACAGCAGGTCGATGAAGCGCTCGGCCGTAGGCTGGGGCTCGTGGTTGGCGAGACCGGGACGCTCGTTGACTTCGACGATGGCATAGTCCGGCCTTTCGACCGAAGGCACCAGCAGGTCGATGCCCGCGACCGGTATCTCCAGCGCGCGGGCGGCGGAAAGGCCGGCCTCCGCGAGCGCGGGGTGAAGCCTGGCGGTGACGTCGGTGATCGTGCCGCCGGTGTGCAGGTTGGCGGTGCGGCGCACCAGAAGCTTCTCGCCGTAGGGCAGCACGTCGTCGAGGGCATGGCCGCGCGCGGCCACGCAGGCGGTCGTCGCGGCGTCGAGCGGGATGCGGCTCTCGCCCTGGGTGGCGGCCGCGCGGCGCCGGCTCAGGCGCCGGATCAGCGCGGCGATGGTGTCGGTGCCGTTGCCGACGACCTCGGGCGGTTGCCGCACGGCGGCGGCCACCACCTCGTCGCCGATCACGACCAGGCGCAGGTCCTCCCCTTCCACGAACGCCTCGATCAGCACGTCCTCGCAGATGCGGCCCGCGGCGTCGATGGCGCGCGCGAGGGCGTCGGCATCGGTCACGCCGACCGTGATGCCGCGCCCCTGCTCGCCGCGCGCGGGCTTGACCACGATTGTGCCGTGGCGCGCGAGGAAGCGGGCGTTGACCTCGGGCTCGGCTGCCCGCATCTGCTCGGGCATCCTAAGCCCGGCCTCCGTCAGCACGCGCCGGGTCGCGGCCTTATCGTCGCACAGAGAGAGGGAGACGGCGCTGGTGAGGTCGGAGAGCGATTCGCGGCAGCGGATCGAGCGTCCGCCGAACTCGAGTCGGAAGTAGCCGCGCGCCGCGTCCAGCACCTCGACGCCGATGCCGCGGCGGCGCGCCTCGTCCACGATGATGCGGGCATAGGGGTTGAAGTCGGACGTGGGCTCGGGGCCGGTGTAGAGGCGCTCGTTGACCGGGTTGCGGTTCTTGACGGCGAAGGTGGTGACGCGCTGGAAGCCGAGCTTTCTGTAGAGCCTGATGGCCTCGGCATTGTCGTGCATCACCGACAGGTCCATGAAGGCGCGTCCCAGCGCCTTGAAGCGCTCGGCGAGGCGGCGCGTCAGCGCTTCGCCGATGCCCGGATGGCGGGTCTGGGCATCCACCGCGAGGCTCCACAGGCTGGAGCCGCCCTCCGGGTCGTCGAAGGCCTCGACATGGTCCACGCCCATGACCACGCCGATGATGTTGTCCGTCTCGGCGTCGCGCGCGACCAGGATGGCGCGGCGCTTGGGCGCGCGCATGTCGGGGAGCGCCACCGGGTCGAGCGGCACCATGCCGCGCGTGAGATAGATGCGGTTGATCTCATCGATGTCCTCGGGAATCCGTGCCGGCATGATGGCGAAGCCGCTCTCGCGCCGCTGGCGGGGGCGATAGTCGGAGAGCCACAGCCGGTAGGTGTCGGACGGATCGAGGAACAGGTCGAGCGGCGCGCGCGCGATCACGACGTGCGGGTCGGCGACGTAGAAGGCGATGTCGCGGCGGCCCTCGTCCTCGCGCGCGAGTTCCTCGGCGATGGCTTCGGGGCTCGCGAAGGTATGGGCGAAGATCAGCCGTCCCCAGCCGCAGTCGAGGACGGCGTCGCCGCGGATTCCGTTCTCGCCGGCGGCGGTGCCGCGCAGCGAGGGGCCGGAACGCCGCTCGAGCCGCGCCTGGGTGGCGCCGGTGCGCGGATTGCGGGATGCGCGGGCGGTCCGCGCCTGCGAGCGGGGTCGTGGCGTCTTCATGGGCGCGTCCTCACTGGATGCGGTGCGTCGTCAGCCATTTCTCCAGCACCGCCATCTGCCACAGGTGCGAGCCGTTGAGGGGCGAGATGTGCTCGTCCGGCGCGTCCAGCACCCGGGCGACGTAGTCGGGATCGAAGATGCCGCGCCGCCGCACGCGCTCGGGCGCGAGCAGGTCGCGCACCATGTCGTGATAGGGGCCGCGGATGTACTTGAGCGCCGGCACCGGGAAATAGCCTTTGGGGCGGTCGATCACCTCGTGGGGCAGGATCTTGCGGGCGGCGCGCTTGAGCACGCCCTTGCCGCCCTCGGCGATCTTGAGATTGGCGGGCACGCGCGCGGCGAGCTCCACGAGCTCGTAGTCGAGGAAGGGCACGCGCGCCTCGAGGCCGAAGGCCATCGTCATGTTGTCCACCCGCTTCACGGGGTCGTCCACCAGCATGATCGTGGTATCGAGCCGTAGCGCCTTGTCGATGGGGCCGTCGGCACCGGGCGCGCGGAAATGTTCGGCGACGAAGGCGCGGGCGAAGTCGGCATCGCGGTACTTCGGCGCGACGGCGGCGCGGTAGGCTTCGTGGTCGCGGTCGAAGAACACGCGGGCGTAGTCGTCCACGGGACGCTCGGAATTGGCGAGTGGCGGATACCAGTGATAGCCCGCGAACACCTCGTCGGCGCCCTGGCCGGACTGGACCACCTTGACGTGCTTGGAGACTTCCTCGGACAGCAGGTAGAAGGCGACCGCGTCGTGGCTCATCATCGGTTCCGACATGGCGGCGATGCAGCCGTCGAGCGCGGGCAGGACGCGGGCGGTATCCATCCGCATCCGGGTGTGCTCGGTGGCGAAGCGCTTGACCACGACGTCGGAGTACTGGAACTCGTCCCCGCGCTCCGTCCCGACCGATTCGAAGCCGATGGAGAAGGTGCGGAGCCGCGCGCCGGCTTCCGCGAGCAGCGCCACGATCAGGCTCGAATCGAGCCCGCCCGAGAGCAGCGCCCCCACCGGCACGTCGGCGACGAGGCGGCGCTTGACGGCGGCGCGGAGCGCGTCCATCACCGCCTCTTCCCATTCCGCGTCGGAACGTCCGACCTCGTCGGGGCGCGCGCCGTATTCGAGCGTCCAGTAGGTCTCGCTCCGCATGGCGCCGTCGGGCTCGATCACCGCGACGGTGGCGGGCGGCAGCTTCTCCACGCCCTTGAGGATGGTATGGGGCGCCGGCACCACCGCGTGGAACGACATGTAGAAGTTGAGTGCGGCGGGATCGATCGCGGTGTCCACGCCGCCCGCCGCAAGCAGCGCCGGCAGCGACGAGGCGAAGCGGAGGCGGCCGGGCCCGCGCGCCAGATACATCGGCTTGATACCGAGCCGGTCGCGCGCCAGCACGACGCGACCCGAATCGCGCTCCCATAGGGCGAAGGCGAACATGCCGTTGAGACGTTCCACGAAGCGCGGTCCCCAGGCGTGATAGGCCTTGAGCAGCACTTCGGTGTCGCCCTTCGAGAAGAAGCGGTAGCCCTTGCCCTCCAGCTCCGCCTTGACCTCGCGGTAGTTGTAGATGGCGCCGTTGTAGGCGACCGCGAGGCCCAGTTCCGGATCGACCATGGGCTGGGCGGAAGCCTCGCTCACGTCGATGATCCTGAGGCGGCGGTGGCCGAGCGCCATGGTGCCGTGCGCGAGGAAGCCGCCCGCGTCCGGTCCCCGGGGACGCATCATTTCGGCCATTCGGCCGACCGCCGCGAGGTCGGGGTCGGCACCGTCGAATCGGATTTCACCGCACAGTCCGCACATGTCTTTCCGTCATTAACGATTGGAGGGGGTGGATATCCCGGGTGCCCCGGCCGCCGCCGTGAAGGGCGGGGGCGCGTCGCGGGCGATCCGGTACGATCTCTCGATATTTTTTGAATTTGTTCGGGATTTCACAGACAACATATAGTACCGGAACGCGATATGTCAAATTTTCGTTCAGTTACAATGAATTATGATGTAATTTCAAAAATAGATTCCGTGCGGGAGCGCGTCGTTGTTTCAGCCAAAAGTCGCCAGAAAGCACAAAAAATAAAGGCACGCCCCTGGGCGCGCCTCAATTTGACTTAAACTTTTCCGCGTCTTTATTTCACGGTTTTTTTCTTGTCAGTGCTTGCGAAACGCCGCCAGCGCGTCGCGCAGCCGTCCCACGATGCGGTCCTGCAGCTCGGGCCCCAGATAGGGATGGAACGGCAGGCTGAGGACGGTCTCGGCCAGCGCCTCGGCCACCGGCAGGCCGCCCGCCGGGCGCGGGTAGCCGGCGTAGGGCGCGTGCTGGTGGACGGCGGTGTGGTAGTAGATCGCACTCGGGATGCCGTCGGCCTCGAGCGCCGCGCGCACCGCATCGCGCTCGTCCGGGCGCAGGCGGATGGTGTACTGGGCCCAGGCGGAACGGCGCCCGGAGCGGATGCGCGGTACCTCCACCACGTCGGCGAGGGCCTCGTTGTAGCGCCGCGCGATGCGGTCGCGGGCCTCGAGCTCCTCGTCGAAGATCGCGAGTTTCTCGAGCAGCACCGCCGCCTGCAGGGTGTCGAGCCGGCCGTTCATGCCGATCCGCACGTGGGTCATGCGGTCCTCGCCCTGGCCATGCTGGCGCCGCGAGCGCATCTCGGCGGCGAGCTCGTCGGAGTCGGTGAAGATCGCGCCGCCGTCGCCGTAGCAGCCGAGCGGCTTCGACGGGAAGAAGCTGGTCGCCGTGACGCGCGCGAGCGTGCCGACGTGCTCGCCCTTGTAGAGCGCGCCGAAGCTCTGGGCCGCGTCCGCCATTACCCACAGGTCGTGGCCGGTGGCGATGGCGTTGAGCTCGTCGTAGTCGGCGGGCTGGCCGAACAGGTCCACGATGATGACGCCGCGCGGCGCGAGCCCGGCTTCCTCCGCCGCCGTGATGCCCTGCTGCAGACTGTCGGGTGACATGTTGCAGGTGTCGGGCTCGACGTCGATGCAAACTGGGATGCAGCCGAGCCGCGCGATCACCTCGGCGGGCGAGACGAAGGTGAAGGCGGGCACGAACACGGCGTCGCGGTGCTTGACCCCGAGCGCGGACAGGCCGAGCGACAGCGCGTTGGTGCCCGACGAGCAGCCGATCGCGTGGCGCGCGCCGCAGCGGGCCGCCAGCTTCGCCTCCAGGGTCTCGATCTCGGGGCCGTTGATGAAGCGGCCGTGGTCGAGCACGCGCGCGATGGCGTCCTCGATGCGCGAGCCGAGGCGGGCGCGCTGGGCCCCGAGGTCGATGAAGGGGATGTGGCGCTCGTCGAGCGGCGCCGTCGAGGAAAAGGGCAGGGGGGATCGGGAAGGGGACTCGGGGGTGTCGGGCATCAATCACGGCTTTCTACGGGCGGGAATCGGCCTGAACCGATCGGCCGCAGGGTGAACGGGCCTCCCACCGCGCTTGGTAGGGGGGCGGGAAACGGGTGTCAAGGCCGCTGTAACGTTCGGCGGGCCATGCTCACGGGCTTTCGGCGCCGCCGCTCGCGAGGCTGCGCGCGGCGGCGGCCAGCACGCGCACGACCGCGATGCCTTCCGCGGCGTCCGACGGCGGCGCGGGGCCGCCCGCGACGGCCGCGAGGAAGGCCCTGGCCTCCTCGGCCAGCGGTTCGCCGGGTTCGAGCGCCACCGGCGCGCGCTCGGGCGCCATACCCGCCTTCTCGAGGCCTGGCCGGTAGAGCGCGAGCTTCTCGTCCCAGCCGCGCGAGTCCTCGAACACGGCCTGGGCCTCGGTGCCGGCGACCGCGATCTGGTGCAGCTTGACCGGATGGATCTCCGAAAAGGCGATCTCGGCCGTCAGCCCCGCGCCGAAGTCGAGGGCGACCGCTCCCGCCTGGGGCAGGCCGGCGATCTCGGCGCCGGCGAAGGCGCGCAGGCTGCGGGGCAGGCGCCCCGCCAGCGCCAGCATCATGGAGACGTCGTGGGGTGCGAGATCCCACAGCGCATGCCGGGGGGCGCCGCGCGCGACGTGCAGGCGTTTCGCGGCCATGTGGCGGAGCGTGCCGAGCGCGCCGTCGCGGGCCAGGGCCTCGAGGCGGCGGAACGCCGCGTGGTAGCGCAGGATATGGCCGACCATAAGGACGCGCCCCCGCTGCGCCGCCGCCGTGGCCAGCCCCTCGGCCTCGGCCGGGGTCATGGCCATCGGCTTTTCCACCAACACGTGCTTGCCGGCCTCGAGCGCGCGCGCGGCGATGGCGGCGTGGAGCGCGTCGGGCGCCGCGATCGCCACCGCCGCCACGGCGCCGTCGGCAAGGACCTCGTCGAGGGTACGAGCGGGGACACCGGTGGCCTCGGCGGCGGTCCGGGCGACGCCCGCGTCGGCGTCGGCGACCGCGGCGAGCGCGCCCAGGCTCGCGAACGTGCGCACGTGGTTCCTGCCCCAGGCGCCGCAGCCGATCACGGCGACGCCCGGCCGCGACGCGGGCGCGGACGTCATGGGAGGGAACGCGGGGTGGGGACTTGCGGCGGTGCCATCAACGTCCGAACAGGCCCTTGAGCTGGTCCTCGACGCCCTTCAAGGTGTCCCTGGCGCCCTCGCCGGCGCCTTCCAGCATCTTGCCGGCCTCGCCCGCGAGCCCCTTGAGGTCGATCTTGCCGACCGCGTTGGTGACCGAGTTGGTGATGGCGTCCATCACCTGCTGGGACGCCTCCGCCATGGTGGCGCCGTTCGACTTCTCGCCGATGCCGGTGAGGTGCAGGTCGGGAAGCGGCACCGGAACCACCTTGCCGCCGAGCATCTCCGCGCTCAGCGCGGCCTTGGCGTTGCGGACGTAGAGGTTCTCGATCACCACCTTCTTGCCGGCCTCGGCCTCGGCGGGCTGCGCCTGCTGGGTGCCCGTGCCGGTGCCGGCGGCCGCGGCGACGTTCTTCTGGATCGCCTGGAGATTGGAGCTGCCCTGGCCCATCTCGTAGATGATGTCGGGCGCGTCGATCACGATCTCCCGGATGCGGATCACGTCCGACATGACGGTGCCGGTATCGACGGAGACGCTGACGCTGCGGACCTGGAAGGCGTGCGGCGTCTTGAAGCCCTGGGGATTACCGAGGAAGAAGTCGTTGATAGTGACCTTGCCGCCGAACAGCGACGAGTCCACGCCGCCGAGCCGGACCTGGGTTCCGGTGAAGCGCGGCCCGTACTTCTCCACGCCGGCCTTGACGATGCCGTCGAGGTTGGAGCCGAGATAGATGAGCGCGCCGGCGATCACCACCAGCAGCGCGACCACGGCGATCAGGATTTTCTTCATGTGAGCCTCCTTGGGCGAGGAAAGGCCGCGCAGGGACGGCGCGCCCGCCCGGCCAAGCTAGCGCGCCGTGCCGTGCGCGGCAAGATTCCCGCGCGCGGCATTCGGTCCATTCCGGTGCGATCCGTCCCGCGCCGCCCGTGGGCCGGAAGCCGTCCGCAGGGCTCCGCGCTGCGGCGTTGACAGGCCGGGTGGGCGCGGCGAACATCGTGGCACGGCGGCGCGGTCGCCGCCTGCGGGGGAATTGCGATGAGGTTCGAAGCCGTGGTGCGCCTGATGCCGGCGGCCGTCATGGCGGCGGCGCTGGCCTGCGGCGGCGCCAGGGCGGCCGACGGCGGCCCGGCCGCTGGCCAGCTCGTGATGCACACGGGTGCGGACGTGCCGCGCGACCGTACCGTCATCGTCGGCCGCGTGGCCCGCAGCGCGAGCACCCAGCAGCCGCGCCTCGAGGCTTTCGCCGACTGGCTCGCGACCAGGCTCGGGGACCACGGCATCGTCGCCGGCGACGGCCTCGCCGCCCGCAATGCGCGCGAGATGATCGCCTTCCTGCGCGATGGCAAGGTGGACGTGGTCTCGGAATCGGTC
The DNA here is from genome assembly GCA_050485485.1 of Alphaproteobacteria bacterium. Taxonomy (GTDB): domain Bacteria; phylum Pseudomonadota; class Alphaproteobacteria; order SMXQ01; family SMXQ01; genus WHSO01. The sequence continues at coordinate 12,054 of JBJHBM010000028.1, forward strand.
CTCACCGCGCTCGCCTACGAGGAGATAACCGGCGCGGAGATCGTGCGCCACGAATGGCGCCACGGCTGGCCCTACTACCAGAGCGTATTCATCACCCAGCGCGCCTCCTCGACCTTCGCGCTTTCGGACCTCGCCGGACGGACCATCGCTTTCGAGAACCGCGGTTCCACCAGCGGCTTCCTGCTGCCGCTCGCGATGCTGATCCGCGCCGGGCTCAAGCCCGTGGAGCTGCCGATCGCGGGAATGCCGGTGCCCGAGGGTACCGTCGGCTATGTGTTCGCGGGCAGCGGGGCCAACATCTCGGCCTGGGTTGCCGGCGGCGTTGTGCAGACGGGCGCCTACTCCAACCGAGACTGGGACAGCAACCGGCGCACGCCCGGGCACTATCGTGACAAGATGCGCGTGTTCCACGTCACCGAGCCCCTGCTTCATTCGGTGATCGTGCTCCGGGCCGGGCTCGCGCCCGGTCTGCGGCGCGCGATCCTCGGCGCCCTCGACGGCTTCATGAGCGCGCACGACGCTCCCGGCGTGCGCGAGCTGTATTACCGCGTGACCCGCTTCGATCCCATCGAGGGACGCGCGGCTGAGGATCTCGCTGAGGCGCGCGAGCTTTACCGCTTGGTCCGGCACGTGACGGCCGGCGATTGATGCGGTTGCGCCTCCAGGCCCGCTATTCGCTGATGGTGGTCGGCCTCCTGGTCGCCATGATCGGGCTGCTGGTCGGGGCCCACCTGATCGAGCTGCGCTCCGCTTTCGGCGTGCTGTCGCGCTCTTTCGGCGAGATCGTGACCACTGCCCTGTTCAATCAGGTCCGCAAGCAGGGCGAGGGGGTAAGCAGGTCGCTCGCGACCGCGCTCGCCGACCCGATGTTCCACCTCGAGGTGGATCGAATCGCGGACCTGATCGGGGCGGCCCGCCAGCACGACGGCGTGCTGTTCATCGCGGTCTACGACCGCAACGACCGGACGTTGGCGGCGACTCCCGGGCGGAGCGGATCGCGGCCGGGGCCCGCGCCCGATTCGCCCGCCGTGCGCGAGGCCATGGCGGAAGGTCGCGTGCTGGTGTCCTCCGACACGGACACGCTCTATGCGCTTGCGCCGATCATGGTCGGGCGCAACCGCCTCGGCGTGGTCAAGGTGGGCCTGTCGCTCGCGGAGGCCAGCAAGGACATCGCAAGGCTTCAGGACACCACCCGGGAGGTGATGCAGGCCAATCAGCAACGCTTCATCACGATCTATCTCGGAATCGCCGCGGTCACGGTCCTGATCGGGCTCGGCGCGACGCTGTGGATGGTGCGCGGCCTGGTCGAGCCGATCCGTGCGCTGTCCTATTACACGCGCCGCATCGGCGCCGGAAACTACGACGAGCCGTCGCCGGTCAGCCGCGACGACGAGCTCGGCGACCTGGCCCACTCGCTCGGCGAGATGGCGCGCGACCTGAAGCAGGTCGCCCAGGTGGCGCGTCTCGCGACCCTGGGCGAGATGGCCGTGGGCATGGCCCACGAACTGAGCCAGCCGCTCAACACCATCCGCCTCGCGGCCGAGAACACGCTGATGGGAATCGAAGCCGGCCGCTTCAACCCCGAGGTCGCGCGGGCCAAGCTCGCGCTGATCTCGGGCCAGGCGGAAAGCATGGGAGAGCTTATCAAGCGCATGTGCGTGGTGGGGCGCAGCCAAGGGCCCCAGGACATCATCGACCCGCGAGAATCGGTGCGCGACGCCTATTCGCTGTTGGCGGGCCAGTACGAGGCGGAGGGAATCGCCGTCACGCTCGACCTCGCGGCTTCCTGCCCGCTGGTGCTCGGGCGGCGCAACGAGCTCGCCCAGGTCGTCATCAACCTGCTGACCAACGCCCACGACGCCATCATTGAATCGGTGATGGCCCGCAAGGCGCGTCTGGGGCCCACCGGTGGCCGCATCGAGATCACGGTGGAGCGCGGTGGCGCGAGCGAAGTGCTGATCAAGGTCAAGGACAATGGCGGCGGCGTGCCGGCCGAGGTGGTGGACCGCATCTTCGATCCGTTCTTCACCACGAAGGAAGTCACCAAAGGCACCGGCCTCGGCCTTTCCATCAGCTATGGCATCGTCAACGCGATGGGCGGACGCATCACGGTCGAGAATTTCGGCGGCGGCGCGTTGTTCACCATACGCTTGCCCGCGATCCAGGAGGGGGAGGGCAGGCGAAACGCGGGCACGATAACGTAAGGGCGACCTGCCCTCCCGTGGTTGAAACGCACCGGCACGCCGTGCGATCATCGTCTGCATAAGAGAAGGGTCATAACGAAAACACGGCGGGAACCCATGTATTCGACTGGCGCCACGGGCAGGAAAAGGCCGGCCTCCAGTTCGATCGTCCTGGTGGTCGACGACGATCCCCTGCAACGCAACGAGATCTCGGATTTCCTGAGGCGCCAGGGCGTCGAGGTGATCGAGGAGGACAACGGCTTCGCCGCCTTCCACCGGATCAGGAAGAGCGAGCCGCGCGTCGTCGTGATGGACATGAAGATGCCCGGCCTCGACGGCATCCACGTCTCGCGCCTGGTCAAGAACCTCGACTTCGAGCCGAAGGTGATTCTGATGTCGGGCTATCCCGACTACGTCTACAAGGCGCATCAAGAAGACGCCGACATCTTCGCGGTGATCGAGAAGCCGGTGCCGCTCAAGGCGTTGGCGCGCTTCGTCGCCGAGGCGATGAACGACCCTGCGGCCTGAGAAGCCTCCTCCGCTTACGTTTCAATCCCGAGGCATTGCTTCTCCCCGCGCGGGGGCGTTTCGTATCCGCCGCGCGCGGGCCGCTCAGGAGTCGTAGGCGACCAGCGATTCGAACGGCACGTCGAGCCTGCGGCGGGCGTCCAGGAAGGTGAGCTCGACGATGCAGGCCGCGCCCGCCACCTCCGCGCCCTGGCCGCGCGCGAGCGCGACAGCGGCGGCGAGCGTGCCGCCGGTCGCGAGCAGGTCGTCGAGGATCACCACGCGGTCGCCGGCGGCGAGGGCGTCGGCTTGCACCTCGATCACGTCGGTGCCGTATTCGAGCGCATATTCGTGGCGCACGGTGGCGCCCGGCAGCTTGCCGCGCTTGCGCACCATCACGAAGCCGACGCCGAGCCTGAGGGCGAGCGGCGCCGCCACCAGGAAGCCGCGCGATTCGATCCCGAGCAGCTTGTCGGGACGGAGCGGCGCCACGATCTCCGCGAGCCGGTCCACCGTCGCGGCCCAGGCGCCGGGATGCGCGAGCAGGGTGGAGATGTCGTAGAACAGGATCCCGGGCTTCGGAAAGTCGGGAATCTGGCGGATATGCCGGCGCAGGTCCATGACGCGCGGTCCCCCTCAAGTGTCGCTCGTTCGGATGACGGCGACATTAGCGGCCCCCGCGCGCCGAGGCAAACCCCCGTCCGGCGCGGCCCGTTCTGGGTTCACCCCGGAGCGTTTCCTGTTAGACTGGCTTAATCGTAAGTCAAGGACGGATCGAGCCGAAGGGAGCGCGCCATGAACCGCATCATCTCCGCCGCAGCCACGGTCTTCGCCCTCTCGGGCGCCGCGTTCCTCGCAGCCTGCGAGGACAGGTCGGCCGGAGACGCCCCCGCCGGACGCCAGTTCGTGACGATCGGCACGGGCGGCGTCACGGGCGTCTACTATCCCACCGGAGGCGCGATCTGCCGCCACGTCAACCGCGAGCGCGAGCGCCACGGCGTGCGCTGCACGGTCGAGAGCACGGGGGGGTCGGTCTACAACATCAACGCCATGCGCTCGGGCGAGCTCGATCTCGGTATCGTGCAGTCCGACTGGCAGTATCACGCCATGCGGGGCACGTCGCAGTTCCAGGCGGCCGGCCCCTTCGAAGGGCTGCGCGCGGTATTCGCGCTCCATTCGGAGGCGTTCACCGTGGTCGCGCGCCGCGACGCGAACGTCAAGACCTTCACCGACCTGAAGGGAAAGCGCGTCAACGTCGGCAATCCTGGCTCCGGCCAGCGCGCCACCGTCGATGTGTTGCTGGAGGCGATGGGATGGACCGTCAAGGACTTCGCGGCTGCCACCGAGCTGCGCCCGGCGGAGCAGTCCCAGGCGCTATGCGACGGCAAGGTGGACGCCATCATCTACGTCGTCGGCCATCCCAACGGCGCGATCCAGGAAGCGACCACCGCCTGCGACACGGTGGTGGTCGCGGTCGAGGGCGCGGCCGTGGACAAGCTGGTGGCCGACAACCCCTATTACGCGAAGACGGCGATCCCGGGCGGCATGTATCGCGGCAGCGCCGAGCCGGTGACGACCTTCGGCGTCAAGGCGACGCTGGTCGCCACGACCCGCACCAGCGCGGACGTGATCTACGAGGTGGTGAAGGGCGTGTTCGACAACTTCGCCGAGTTCAAGGAGCTGCACCCGGCATTCACCCTGCTGGAGCCGCCGCAGTTGGTGAAGGAGGGCAACTCGGCGCCCCTGCACGAGGGGGCCGAGCGCTACTTCCGCGAAAAGGGGATGCTCTAGTCTTCTGAGACGGTGCGGGCGGGGGGCCGCATGACGTCGTCCGACGCACGGGAGATCGCGGCGGGCGCCGATGGCGGCGCCCGCCGGCCCGGCGCCGTGACTTCGCGTTTTCTGTTCTTCGTCGCGTTCGCGTGGTCGCTGTTCCAGCTCTGGTACGCCTCTCCGCTGCCGTTCACGCTCGGCATCCTCGTCCTCGACTTCACGGCGGCGCGCTCGGTGCACCTGACCTTCGCGCTGCTGCTCGCGTTCCTCGCCTTTCCGGCGTTCGGTCATTCGCCGCGCCATCGGGTGCCGCTTCACGACTGGGTGCTCGCCTTCGCCGCGGCGGCGGCGGCGTCCTATGTGTTCGTGTTCCAGCCGGTGCTCCAGACCCGTCCAGGCGCCGCCGTCCTGCAGGACATCGTGATCGGGGCGGCGGGCGTCGTGCTGCTGCTGGAGGCGACGCGGCGCTCGCTCGGCCTGCCGCTGGTGGTCGTGGCCTCGGTGTTCCTGCTCTACGGCTTCGCCGGGCCGTGGCTGCCGGGCGTGATCGCCCACCAGGGCGCCTCGCTCGCCAAGACCATCTCGCACCAATGGCTCACCAGCGAAGGCGTGTTCGGCGTGGCGCTGGGCGTCTCCACCAGCTTCGTGTTCCTGTTCGTGCTGTTCGGCGCGCTGCTCGACCGCGCCGGGGCGGGCGGCTGGTTCATCCGGGTCTCCTATGCCGCCCTCGGCCACCTGCGCGGCGGGCCCGCCAAGGCGGCGGTGGTGTCCTCGGGCCTGACCGGGATGATCTCGGGCTCCTCCATCGCCAACGTCGTCACCACCGGCACTTTCACGATCCCGCTGATGAAGCGCGTCGGCTTCCCCGGTACCAAGGCGGGGGCGGTGGAGGTGGCATCCTCGGTCAACGGCCAGATCATGCCGCCGGTGATGGGCGCTGCCGCGTTCCTGATGGTGGAGTACGTCGGCATCCCCTACATCGACGTGATCCGCCACGCCTTCCTGCCGGCGGTGATCTCCTACGCGGCGCTGCTCTACATCGTGCACCTGGAGGCGCTGAAGCTGGGGCTCGAGGGTCTGCCGCGCCCGCCCGGATGGGATGCGCGCCAGCGCCTGATCGGCTACGGCCTCACGGTGTGCGGCTTCATCGTGTTCGCGGGCGTGGTCTATTGGGGCCTCGGCTGGGCCAAGGCGCTGCTGGGGCCGGCGACCCTGTGGGCGGGGATCGCCGTGCTGGCGGCCGTCTATGTCCTGCTGCTCGCGCTGGCGGCGCGTACGCCCCCCGACGAGCACGCGCTGGAGGAGGCGCGCCTGCCGCCGCTCGGCGCGACGGTCAGGGCGGGGCTCCACTACCTGATCCCGGTGTTCGTGCTGGTCTGGTGCCTGATGGTGGAGCGGCTGTCGCCCGCCCTCAGCGCGTTCTGGGCGATCGTCGCGCTGATGACGGTGATCGTGACCCAGGGGCCGCTCCTGCGCCTGTTCGGCGCTCCGGCGCGCGAGGGTACGCTGGGGGCGGAGGTCGCCGCCTCGCTGCGCGCGCTGGTGGACGGGCTGGTGGCGGGCGCCCGCAACATGGTCGGCATCGCCATCGCCACCGCCGCCGCCGGGATCGTGGTCGGGACCGTGACGCTCACCGGCCTCGGCCTGGTGATGACCGAGCTGATCGAGCTGATCTCGGGCGGCAACCTGATGCTGATGCTGCTGTTCACCGCGATCATCAGCCTGATCCTCGGCCTCGGCCTGCCGACGACGGCGAACTACATCGTGGTGGCGACCCTGATGGCGCCGGTGGTGGTGGCGCTCGCTGCGGACGGCGGGCTGTTCGTGCCGCTGATCGCGGTCCACCTGTTCGTGTTCTATTTCGGCCTGATGGCGGACGTGACGCCGCCGGTGGGGCTCGCCTCCTTCGCCGCTTCCGCCGTGTCGCGCGCCGACCCGGTGCGCACCGGGGTGCAGGCGTTCCTCTACAGCGCGCGCACCGTGGTGCTGCCGTTCATCTTCATCTTCAATACCCAGCTCCTGCTGATCGGCATCATCGACGCCTTCCACCTCGTGCTCACCGTCGCGAGCGCGCTGCTCGCCATGCTGGTGTTCGCGGCGGCAACGATGGGGTGGTTCGCGGTGCGGAGCCGCTGGTACGAGACGGCGGCGCTGTTCCTCGTCGCCTTCGTGCTGTTCCGGCCCGATTTTTTCTGGGACCGCGCGTTCCCGCCTTACGTCGAGAGCCCGCCCGAGGGGCTCGCCCGCGCCGCCGAGGCGGTGCCGGCCAACGGCTTCCTCCGGGTGCGGGTCGCCGGGACCGCGATGATGGGCGATCCGGTGGAGCGGGCGCTGGCGCTGCGCATGGGGCCGCCCGGGGAGGCGCGGGAGCGCCTCGGCCACGCGGGGCTCCAGGTGACGCTGGAGGGGAGCGAGGCCCGCATCGTCGGGGTACGGTTCGCCAGCGCGCCCGAGAAGGCGGGCGTGCGCGCGGGCTGGCGCATCGCCGCCGTGCTGGTGCCGGCCGCGCGGCCGGCCAAGGAATGGATGTACCTACCGGCGCTCGCGCTGCTCGCGGGCATCTTTGCGCTGCAGCGCCGCCGCCGCCCCGCGGCCGCGGCGCGCGCGGCGCCCGCCGACTGAGGGGGGCAGGGCCATGTACAAGCGCATCCTCGTGCCGATCGACCTCGACCAGGACAGCTCGTGGAAGCTCGCGCTGCCGGTGGCGCTCGAATACTGCCAGATCTTCGGCGCCCGGCTGGAGCTGCTGGCGGTGCTGCCGGACCTCGGCTCGGGCCTGCTCGCCAACTACTTCCCCCCCGACTTCGAGGAGAAGGCCGAGGCCGAGGCGCGCGGCCGGCTCGAGGCGCTCGCCGCCCGGCGCATCTCGGCCAACGTCGCGGCGCGCTGCCACGTCGCGCGCGGCACGGTCTACGAGGAGATCCTGAGGGCGGCCGAGCGGCTCCGTAGCGACCTGATCGTGATGGCCTCGCACCGGCCCGAGCTCAAGGACTACCTGCTCGGCCCCAACGCCGCGCGCGTGGTGCGCCACGCGCCGGTCTCGGTGCTGGTGGTGCGGCGCTGAGCCGGTGGGCGGGAGAGGGGGGGCTACTTGAGCGTCTTCAGATAGGCGATGACGTCGGCACGCTCCTTCTCGGAGCGCAGCCCGGCGAAGGCCATGCGGCCGCCCGGAACCGCCCGATTGGGGTTTTCGAGGTAGGCGTGGAGGGTTTTATCGTCCCACACCAGGCCCGATTTCTGGAGCGCGGGCGAGAAGCGGAACCCTGCGGCCGTGGCCGCCTTGCGGCCGAACACTCCGGCCAAGCTCGGGCCCAGCTTGTGCTTTCCGGGCGCGGTATCGTGGCACACCATGCACTTGCGGAAGACCTTCTTGCCTTCCTCCATGTCGCCGTCGGCCCGTGCCGGCCCCGCCGGAACGGCGATGGCGACGGCGAGTCCCGCGGCGGCGATCATGCTGAAAATCCTAAGCATACCGGCGCTCCTGATTGCGGCGTCCGGGTTGAGTAGCATCCGGGGCGGAGGCTGGCAACGCCCTCATCCCGCCGGTTCCGCGCGCGGCGTAGGGGCGTTGCGCGGGCCGGGGGCTCGGTATATAACGGCGGGCCTTCCGGGGAGTAGCTCAGCCTGGTAGAGCACCACGTTCGGGACGTGGGGGCCGGAGGTTCGAATCCTCTCTCCCCGACCAATCCGGATTTCCCGACCGCACGGTCCGGCGCTAGCGCGCCGGGCCGTGTTTTCTGGCCCCCTTACTCCTTTCGAAATACTTCCATAAACACCTGAAATATAAAACATAAGCCCGATCTCTCGCATTTTAGGAAATTGCGATTCGATACCGTTTGAACTTTGTCCGGCCTCTTCTCCAAATGTGCCTTAAATCCGCACCTTGGGAGAACGGCCATGACCGCGACGGTTTCCTACGAAGTGCATGTGATGCGCGGTGGACGCTGGGCCACGGCCGGCGTCTACCAGGACAAGGACGATGCGCTGCGCGATGCGCGCGGCGCCCTGCGGCGGCGCTACATCGGTATTCGCGTCGTCGAGGAGCTCTACGACCCGGAACGGGACCGCTATGCGACCCGCACCATCTACCGCGACCAGCCCAACACGGGGGCGGGGACGGCACCGGGCCGCGAGGAGGGATCGGTGCCGCCGATGACCGCCGCGCGTGCTTCCGTGGACACGGCTGAGCTGGCCGAGCGGCTGGGGCGCAACCTTGCCGCCATAGACCAGCCGTTCAGGATGGCGGCCATGGTCCTGATCGGCCTGTCGTCGGCGATGCTGGCGGGAATCTTCGGCCTGTTCTGGTTCGGCCTGGTCTAAATTCGTAATTCAGTAGGTGCGTGCGGCGCAGAACGCCACCACATCGAGCAGGGCGCGCTTCATCGGCCCGTCGGCGAACGGATCGAGGGCGTCGCGCGCGAGCTGGGTGTAGTGGCGTGCGCGCTCGAGCGAATCGGCGATAGCCTTGTGATTGCGCATCAGCCCGATGGCGTGCTCGAGGTCGTCCTCGCGCTGGTCGAGCTCCTCCAGCGTGCGCCGCCAGAAGGCGCGCTCCTCCGCATCGCCGCGCCGGTAGGCGAGCACCGCCGGCAGCGTCACCTTGCCCTCGCGGAAGTCGTCGCCGCGCTCCTTGCCCATGGCGTCGTCGCTGACGGCGTAGTCCATCACGTCGTCGGTGAGCTGGAAAGCGATTCCGAGGTTGAGCCCGAAGGCGTGCAGTGCATCGACCTCGACCCGTGGGCGCTCGGCCACCATCGCGCCGAGCTTGGTCGCGGCGGCGAACAGTGTCGCGGTCTTGGCGGTGATGACCTCGAGATAGGCGGCCTCCGAGGTTTCGGCGTCGTTGGCAGTGGTGAGCTGCAGCACCTCGCCTTCCGCGATCACCGCGGCGGCGTTGGCGAGGATGCCCAGCACCTCGATCGAACCGTCGAGCACCATCAGCTGGAACGAGCGCGAGAACAGGAAGTCGCCCACCAGCACGCTCGCCTTGTTGCCCCATAGCGTGTTAGCGGTGGCACGCCCGCGCCGCAGGTCCGATTCGTCCACCACGTCGTCGTGCAGCAGGGTCGCGGTGTGGATGAATTCGACCGCGGCGGCGAGGCCGATGTGGCGCTCGCCCCGGTAGCCGCACATCTGCGCCGCGCCTAGCAGCAGCATCGGGCGCAGCCGCTTCCCGCCCGCCGCGACGATATGCCCCGCGAGCTGGGGGATCAGCGCCACGGGGCTGTCCATGTGCTTCACGATCTTCTCGTTGACACGCGCGAGATCGGCCGCCACCAGCCGGTGCAGCGCATCCGGCGACGGCTCGGGCGTGCGTTCGCGCGTACCATCCATGTTGACGACGACGGCCAAATCGGGTTCTCCACGGCCGGCCGCGCCCGCAGGCGGCGTCCGGCATCGATTTATTGGATGGGCCCCGGCTTGACGCAGGGGTTATGCTCATCGAGCATAAAAGGGCATCTATCCTACTGCAACCCCGTCCGGGGCCCGTCCGGGGGCGCGGAAAAATGCCGGAGCCGCCGGTGCGAGAGCTGTTCAGAACCAACGATCCCGTCCTCCTTTCGTGGACCGAGGCCCTGCTCGCGGGCGAGGGCATCCGCGTCTTCGTGCTCGATTCCTACATGTCGGTGATGGAGGGCAGCATCAGCGCGATCCCGCGCCGCGTCATGGTGGACGACGGCGACTTCGTGGCTGCGCGCGCCCTGATCGAGGCGGCCCGCGCCGAGCTCGGCCTCGCCGCCGACATCCGCTGGCCGCGCGAGGACGAGGCGTGAGCGGTCCCGACGATCCGGCGCCGCCCGGCGCGCCCGGCGGGGGCGAGGTCACCGAGGACGGCTTCCTCGACAACCGGATACGCCTGCGCCAGCCCGCCGACGGTTACCGCGCCGCTATCGACCCGGTGTTCCTCGCCGCCGCGGTGCCGGCGGAAGCCGGCGAGCGCGCGCTCGATATCGGCACCGGCGTCGGCACGGCGGCAGTGCTGCTGGCGTGGCGCGTGCCGGGCCTACGCGTGACCGGGATCGAGGTGGACCCGGCGCTCCTGCGGCTCGCGGGCGAGAACGCGCGCCTCAACGGGCTTGAGGACCGGGTCGAGTTCATGGTGGGCGACCTCGCCCGCCCGCCGTCGCGGCTTGCGCCCGGCAGCTTCCATCACGTCCTCGCCAACCCGCCGTTCCTGGAGCCCGAGCGCGCCGATCCCTCGCCCCATCCGGGCCGCGCCCAGGCGGGAATAGAGGGGCGCGGCGTCGGGCTCGAGGCCTGGGTGCGCTTCGGCTGCGTGATGGCGCGCGACCGCGGCACCATCACCATGATCCACCGCGCCGACCGGCTCGACGACCTGCTCGCGGTGCTGCGCGGGCGGGCGGGCGGCATCACGGTCTATCCGTTGTGGCCCGACCGCTCGTCCAAGCCCGCCGCGCGCGTCCTCGTGCAGGCGGTCAAGGGCTCGCGCGCGCCGATGCGCCTCGCCCAGGGCATGGTGCTGCACGACGACGGCGGCCGCTACACGCCCGAGGCCGAGGCCATCCTGCGCCACGGCGCGCCGGTGCCGATTCACGGCCGCACCTCGGGCCTGTCTTAGCCCGTCCCGGTTCCTGACCCACCCCGGTCCCGGCCCGCCGACTTCGGTTGGCCCGGCCCGGCGCGCGGTGTAGTGTCCCCGCATGCTCCGCGACGCCCTCCGCTTCCTCAATCCCTTCGCCCGGCGCGACCCTGCGCCGCTCGTGACCGTGCTGCGCCTCGAGGGCGTGATCCGGCGCGCGGGCCCGCTGCGCGGCGGCATCGACGCCGCCCAGCTCGAGCCGCTGATCGCGCGTGCCTTCGCGCCCAAGCGCCTCGCTGCCGTGGCGCTGATCGTCAATTCCCCGGGCGGCTCGCCGGTGCAGTCGTCGCTGATCTGCGCGCGCATCCGCGCTGCCGCCGCCGAGCGCGAGGTGCCGGTGCTGGCCTTCGCCGAGGACGTGGCGGCGTCGGGCGGCTACTGGCTGGCGCTCGCGGGCGACGAGATCTTCGCCGACCCGTCCTCGATCGTGGGCTCGATCGGCGTCGTGTTCCGGTCCTTCGGCCTGGTGGACGCGATCGCCAAGCTCGGCATCGAGCGCCGCGTTCACGCCAGCGGCGCGCGCAAGTCCGCGCTCGACCCGTTCCAGCCCGAGGCACCCGAGGATGCCGCCATGCTGGAGGCGGTGCAGGTGGACGTATTCGACGCCTTCAAGGACGCGGTGCGCGAGCGCCGCGGCGAGCGCCTCAAGGGTGCGGAGGAGGAGCTGTTCTCGGGCGCTTTCTGGTCGGCCCGTCGCGCGCTCGCACTCGGGCTGATCGACGGGTTCGGCGACGTCCGCACCGTGCTGCGCGCGCGTTTCGGGCCGCACGTGCGCCTGCGCGAGATGACGCGGCGCCGCTCGTGGCTCGCGCGCCGCCTGGGCGGCGCCGGCTCGGCGCCGCTCGGGGCCGGTTTCGCCGGGGGCTTCGCCGAAGGCCTCGCTGCGACGGCCGAGGACCGTGCGTTGTGGGGCCGCTTCGGTCTGTAACAGGGCCCCCCTTACGCTTTCTTGCCCTTTTGCGCGGCGCCCACTAAAACTGCGCCATGTTCGGACTGGGCATCGGCAAGCTGCTCGTCCTCGCCCTGATCGTTCTCGCCGTGTGGTACGGCTTCAAGTGGATCGGGCGCGGCGCGGGGGCGGCGAAGGACGCGGGGGATTCCGGCGCCGCGCAGGCGCGCCTCGGCACCCAGGACCTGGTGCCCTGCGCGGCCTGCGGCACCTATGTCCCGGCCTCGCCCGCCACCTGTCCGTCCGGACGCAACGACTGCCCGCTGCTCGTGCAGCGGGACTAGGATTTCGGCCATGTCCACTTCCCCCGCGCGGGGCCTCGCCGGCGCGCCTTCGTTCCAGAACCTGATCCTGCGCCTCCAGACCTACTGGGCGGGGCAGGGCTGCCTCGTCCTGCAGCCCTACGACATGGAGATGGGGGCGGGAACCTTCCATCCCGCGACCACGCTGCGCGCCCTCGGCCCCGAGCCGTGGCGCGCCGCCTACGTCCAGCCGTGCCGGCGCCCCACCGACGGGCGCTACGGCGAGAACCCCAACCGCCTGCAGCATTACTACCAGTTCCAGGTGGTCCTGAAGCCGTCGCCCGCCGACGTGCAGGCGCTCTACCTCGCGAGCCTGGAGGCGCTCGGCATCACGCCCGCGCTCCACGACATCCGCTTCGTCGAGGACGACTGGGAGAGCCCGACCCTCGGCGCCTGGGGCCTCGGCTGGGAAGTGTGGTGCGACGGCATGGAGGTGACGCAGTTCACCTATTTCCAGCAGGTGGGCGGGATCGAATGCGCGCCCGTGACGGCGGAGCTGACCTACGGGCTCGAGCGCCTCGCCATGTACGTCCAGGGTGTGGAGAACGTGTACGACCTCGACTTCAACGGGCGCGGCGTGAAGTACGGCGACGTGTTCCTGCAGAACGAGCGCGAGTTCTCCGCCTATAACTTCGAGCACGCCGACACGAGGCTGCTCTCGGAAGGATTCCAAAAGGCGCAGGGGGAATGCCGCAGGCTGCTCGACGCCGGCCTCGCGCTGCCTGCCTACGACCAGTGCATCAAGGCGAGCCACATGTTCAACCTGCTGGACGCGCGCGGCGTGATCGCGGTCACCGAGCGCGCTGCCTACATCCAGCGCGTGCGCGACCTCGCCAAGTCCTGCTGCGAGGCCTGGCTCGCGTCGAGGAGCGCGTAAGGTGGCCGAGCTTCTTCTCGAGATCCTGTCGGAGGAAATCCCCGCGCGCATGCAGGCGCGTGCGGCCGACGACCTCAAGCGCCTGGTTTGCGACGGGCTCAAGGCGGCCGGTCTCGCCTTCACGGATGCGCGCGCCTTCGCGACCCCGCGCCGCCTCGCCCTCGTCGTGGACGGCATCCCCGAGAGCCAGCCCGACCTGCGCGAGGAGAAGAAGGGTCCCGCGGTCGGCGCCCCCGACAAGGCGATCCAGGGCTTCCTCGGCTCGGTCGGCCTCGCGCTCGACCAGTGCGAGAGGCGCGACGTCAAGGGCAAGGAGTTCTGGTTCGCGGTGGTGGAGCGCAAGGGCCGTCCGACCCGTGCGGTGCTGGCCGAGATCCTGCCCGGCGCGCTCGCCGGCTTGCCGTGGCCCAAGTCGATGCGCTGGGGTGCGGGCGACGCGCGCTGGGTGCGGCCGATCCATTCGATCCTGGCGCTGTTCGACGGCCGGGCGGTGGACTTCGCGCATGCGGGCGTGCGCGCGGGCGCCGTGACCGCCGGCCACCGCTTCATGGGCGGCGCACCGTTCCCGGTGACCGGGTTCGAGGACTATCGTGCGCGCCTGCGCGAAGCCTACGTCATGCTCGACGCCGAGGAGCGCACCGAGACCCTGCTGGAGGACGCCGACCGGCTGGCCGAGGCGGAAGGGCTCCGGCTCCGCAACGACCCCGGCCTTGCCGCCGAGGTGGCGGGCCTGGTCGAATGGCCGGTGGCGCTGATCGGGCGGATCGACGACGCTTTCATGGACGTGCCGCCCGAGGTGCTGACCGAATCGATGCGCGCGCACCAGCGCTACTTCGCGCTCGAATCGCGCAAGGACCGCAAGCTCGCGCCGCGCTTCGTCGTGGTCGCCAACATGATGACCGACGACGGCGGTGCCGCCGTCGTCGCCGGCAACGAGCGCGTGCTGCGTGCGCGCCTTTCCGACGCGCGCTTCTTCTGGGACCAGGACCGTAAAGCGCGCCTCGAAAGCCGCGTCGCGAAGCTGCGCGAGATCACCTTCCACGCCAAGCTCGGTACGGTGGCGGAAAAGGTGGACCGAATGGAGAGCCTCGCCGCCACGCTGTCCGAATACATCCCCGGCTGCGACCGCAACAAGGCGACGCGCGCGGCGCATCTCGCCAAGGCCGACCTTACGTCGGGCATGGTGGGCGAGTTCCCGGAACTGCAGGGCATCATGGGCCGCTACTACGCGCTTCACGACGGCGAGGACGCCGACGTGGCCGACGCCATCGCCCGGCACTATTCGCCCAGGGGGCCGTCCGACGACTGCCCGACCGCGCCGGTCTCGGTCGCCGTCGCGCTCGCCGACAAGATCGACAGCTTGGTGGGCTTCTTCGCGGTGGGGGAGAAGCCGACCGGCTCGCGTGATCCCTTCGCGCTGCGCCGCGCGGCGCTCGGCGTCATCCGCATCGTCACCGAGAACGGCCTGCGCGTGCCGCTGCGCGCCGCCTTCGCAGCCGCCGAGGCGGCCTATGGCGGCGGTAACGGCTTCAAGGGACGTCTCGACGCGGACGAGCTGCTCGCCTTCTTCGCCGACCGGCTCAAGGTGCAGATGCGCGAGAAGGGCGTGCGCCACGACCTAATCGAGGCGGTGTTCGCCGTTTCACAACAAGGGGGGGGCGGCGAGGACGACCTTGTGCGCCTGCTGCGGCGCGCGGAGGCGCTCGCGGCGCTGCTCGGCACCGACGACGGTGCCAACCTGCTCACCGCCTACCGGCGCGCGGCCAACATCGTCGCCATCGAGGAGAAGAAGGACAAGACCGCCTACGGCGGCGTGGTGGACGCGGCGCTTTTGCGCGAGCCGCAGGAGAAGCGCCTCAACGAGGTGCTCTACCTCGAGGAGAAGGCGCTCGCCCTCACGATTGCCGAAGAGAAGTACGGCGACGCCATGGCCGCGCTCGCGCACCTGCGCGAGCCGGTGGACGCCTTCTTCGACCGCGTCACCGTGAACGCCGACGATCCCGGCTTGCGCGCCAACCGCCTGCGCCTGCTCTCGCGCATCCGCGCGGCGCTCCACCAGGTCGCGGACTTCTCGAAGATCGAGGGGTAGGCTGCGCGCTTCTCTCCTTTTCGTCCTGCTCGGCGAAGGCCGAGCATCCACGGGTTTTTCACCTTAAGAAAAAAGAACGTGGATGGTCGTGCCAAGCACGACCATGATGGAAGGAGTCAGCCCGCCGGCTTCTCCGCCGCGTCCCCGGCCGCTTCGCCGCCCGCGCTCATGTAGGGCGGGCGCAGGGGGGTGAGGGCGGCGTCGCCCGCGCGCAGGGGACCGGCGCCGCCGTGCAGGGCCTCGAGCGCGTCCACGCGCAGCAGCGCGAGGCCGATACCGTCCCGGGCCGAACGCATCTCGCCCGCGTCCTTGCCGTCGAGGGTGACGGCGGTGCCGGGGGCGGGGGCCGCGCCCTCGATCTCCACCGGCAGCAGGGTGCGCTTGGCGGTCGCGCGCCAGCGCATGCGCGCCGTCAGCTCCTGCCCGACGTAGCAGCCCTTGTCCCAGCTGATGCCGTTGAGCAGGTCGAAGCCGTTCTCCATCAGGTAGGCCTTGTCCACCGTGAGGTCGCGGCTGCCGTCGGGCAGGCCGTTGAACAGCCGCTGCAGGTCGTAGGATTCGGCGTCGGTGCGGGCGAAGCCCGCCGCCTCCAGCGCGGCGAGGGAGTCGCGCAGCAGGATGGCGCGGGCGCCCGCGCCGCCGTAGCGCGGATCGACGTAGCAGACCCCCCCCGCGAAGGCGCCGCCGCGCCCCTCGAAGCCGACGAGGGCGCGCGAATCGGCGTCGGTGCCGATCAGCGCCGCCACGATCCAGGCGTCGCTCTCGTCCGCGATCTCCACCTTGGAGCGCAGCTTGTAGAGCGAGAGCCGCTTCTCGAGGTCGGGCAGGCGCGCGCGTTCCGCGTCCAGCAGCAGCGTGCCCGCCGCCTCGGCGATGAAGAAGTCGTGCAGGTACTTGCCCTGGGGCGTCAGCAGCGCTGCCCATACGGCGCGGTCGGGGGCGACCCGGTCCACGTCGTTGGTGACGATGCCCTGCAGGAAGGCGCGCGCGTCCGGCCCCCGGAGGGCGATCACGCCCCGGTCCTCGAGGACGGCGAAGCTCATTTGTCCAGCGAACAGCATGGCAGAAAACCATTATGCCCCGGCCCGCGCGCGGCCGGAAGGGGTGTCACCGTTCGTCATGCCTGGCAAAGGCCGGGGACCACGGGTTTTCCGTCCTCGATGGCTCGGAAAACAAAGAGAATGCGTGGATGGCCCGAGCATGGCGGGATTGTCCGCCCCCTCCCGGAAATGGCGCTGGCAAGGGGGGGGGGGGCGCCGTATAACCCGGGCGATGCGAATCCTGTTCGTCACCTCGACCCGGATCGGCGACGCGGTACTGTCGTCGGGGCTGCTCCGTCACCTGATCGAGGCCAACCCGGGCGCGGCCGTGACCATCGCCTGCGGCGCCCCGGCGGCGCCCCTGTTCGAGGCGGTGCCCGGCCTCGCGCGCCTCATCGTCCTGGAGAAGCGCCCCTTCGCCGGCCACTGGCTCCGCCTGTGGGCGCGGATCGCCGGCACCTACTGGGATGAGGTGGTGGACCTGCGCGGCTCCCCCGTCACCTGGGCGGTGCCCCACGGGCGGCGGTGTGCGTGGCGCTCCGGGCGGGGCACCGAACATCGTGTGGTGCAGCTGGCCCGCCTCTTCGGCCTTGCCGAGCCGGCGGCGCCGCGCCTCTATTTCGGCCCCGTCCACCTCGCGGAAGCGGCCCGGCTGGTGCCGCCGGGCCCGCCGGTGCTGGCGCTCGGCCCCACCGCCAACTGGCCCGGCAAGGAATGGCCGGCGGCGCGCTTCGTGGAACTGGCCCGGCGCCTGCGCGCACCCGATGCGCCGCTCGCGGGGGCGCGGCTGCTGCTGGCC
>JBJHBM010000029.1:0-28141 GCA_050485485.1 Alphaproteobacteria bacterium
GGCGGTCCCCGTCCCCGGTGCCGAGCCGCCCCGCAACCTGCCGCGCGGCTCGTTCGTCAACATCGTCGTGTAGGCCGCCGCCCGTCTGCCGCCCCGCTTGTCCCCCGCTTGCCCCCCGCTTGCCGTTGGCCCGCGCGCGGGCCAACATGGGGCATGGCCGGACCCGATCCCTCCTCGCCGCCGGACGGCGCGCCCGGCGCCTTGCGCGGCCCCACGGTCGAGCAGGTGCCGGAAGGCGACGACCGTCCGCGCCTGGTGTGCCCCGACTGCGGCTTCATCCGCTACGACAACCCGAAGGTGGTGGTGGGCGCGGTGGTGACGGAAGGCGACCGCTTCCTGCTGTGCCGGCGCGCGATCGCGCCGCGCCGGGGCTATTGGACCATCCCGGCCGGCTACCTGGAGCTCAACGAATCGCCGGAGGACGGCGCCCGCCGCGAGGCGTGGGAGGAAGCCTGCGCGCGCCTCGATGTGGACGCGCTGCTCGCGGTCTATCACATCCCGCGCATCAGCCAGGTGCAGATGATCTACCGCGCGCGCCTCAGGGACGGCGCTTTCGCCGCCGGGGCCGAGAGCCTGGAGGTCAAGCTGTTCCGCTGGGAGGAGATCCCGTGGGCGGACATCGCCTTCCCCTCGGTCCACTGGGCGCTCCACCACTTCCGCGAGGTCGAGGGCGCGGCCCAGTTCGCCCCTCGCGTCAACCCGCCGGGCGAGCTGGGGGAGATGTGAGGGCGCGCGGCATCCCCTACACCCGCTATATCCCCCAGCTCATGGAGCGGGACGTCGCGCGGCGCTGAGGCCGCGCGGCGGCGTCAGCCGGCGGGCGCCGCGGCGACCCAGTCGAGCGCCGCGTTGCTCTCGCCGGGCGGGAAGGCGCGCGCCTCGGTTCGCGGCAGCAGCCTGTCGGCGTAGCCCGCGAGCGCGGCGATCCACTGCTTGTCGCTGACGATCCCCGCCCGCTTGAAGCGGTGCAGGTCGCCCAGCCTGGACAGCCCGTAGCGCACGCGCTTGCCGATGGCCTCGGCGGTCATGTCCTCGAGGCCCGCCGCGTCCACCATCATGCCGATGCTCTCGTGCGCGCCGAGCTTCGCCTCGACGGTCTCGATGACCGTGTCGTAGTCCTCCGCCGTCACCGTGCCCGAGATGCGGAAGGCCGCGACATGGTCCGGCGCGTTCAGAACCTCGATCATGGCCGTCCTCCTGCTGCGGTCGCCGGGTCCATGACTTGGGCCCGTGCCGATACAACAAGACCGCGCCGGGGTTTGTTCCGGGCGGCGGCGAAGATGACGGCGTCTCATGCGCCGTGCGACAGCCCCACCAGCCCCTTCGCGAAGTCGTCCGCCGAGAACGGCTTGAGGTCGTCGATGCCCTCGCCCACGCCGATGGCGTGGAGCGGCAGCCGGAAGCGGTCGGCCAGCGCCACCACCACGCCGCCCTTGGCGGAGCCGTCGAGCTTGGTCACCACCAGCCCGGTCACGCGCGTGATGTCGCGGAAGGTCTCGGCCTGGGCGTGGGCGTTCTGCCCGGTGGTGGCGTCGAGCACCAGCAGCGTCGAATGCGGCGCCTCCGGGTCCTGCTTCTTCAGCACGCGCACGATTTTGTCGAGCTCCGCCATCAGGTCGGCCTTGTTGTGGAGCCGCCCCGCCGTGTCGATCAGCAGCACGTCGGCGCCCCCGGCGCGCGCCGCCGCCACCGCGTCGAAGGCGACCGCGGCGGCGTCCTTGCTCTCGCCCCGGAAGAACGCGACGCCCGCGCGCTCCGCCCAGACGCCGAGCTGCTCCACCGCCGCCGCGCGGAAGGTGTCGCCCGCCGCCACCATCACCCTGTGCCCGCGCGACTTCAGCTCGTGGGCGAGCTTGCCGATGGTGGTGGTCTTGCCGGTGCCGTTGACCCCCACCACCAGCACTACGTGGGGATCGGCCCCGGCGCGGATCTCGAGCGGCGCCGCCAGCGGGCGCAGGATCGCCGCGATCTCCTCGGCGAGCGCCTCGGCCACCTTCTCGGCCATCTTCCCGGCCATCTTCTCGGTGGGCGCCGCGTCTTCGAAGCGCCGCTTCGCCACCGCGCCCGCGAGCCGCGCCGCCGTCGCCGGGCCCATGTCGGCCAGGATCAGCAGGTCCTCGAGCTCCTCCAGCGTCGCCGCGTCCACGCGGCGCCCGCCGCCGAAGATCGCGGCGATGCCGCCGGTCAGCGCCTGCGACGAGCGCCTGAGCCCGGCGCCGAGGCGCGCGAGCCAGCCGCGCTTCCTTTCGTTTCCGCCGCTGTCGGTCACGGGTTCGGTACCGAGGTCATGCGTTCTCCTACACCGTCATGCGCGGATTTGATCGACCTTCGCGGGGCATGAGGACGGAGAGATGGTCGGGGGCCCTCATCCGACGACCACGCCCTCCAGCCGCCCGTCGCGGGCCGCGACGATGCGCGCGCGCACCACGTCGCCCGCCCGCGCGCCGCCCGTGCGGGCATCGCCCGCGCCTGTCGTGTCCGTGCCCGTCGTGTCCGTAAGCGCCACATGGGCGTAGCGCGGCGTGCGGCCGAGGCCGGGGCGCTCCACCAGCACCGCCTCGACGCCGCCGACGCAGGCCGCAAGGAAGCGGTCGCGCGCGGCCTCGCCCGTCTCGCGCAGGAGGCGCGCGCGCGCCTTCACCGCGGCGCCGTCCACCTGGGGCATGCGCGCGGCCGGCGTGCCGGGGCGCGGCGAGAACGGGAACACGTGCAGCCACACGAGCCCGGCGTCGGCCACCAGCGCCAGCGTGTTCTCGAACATGGCGTCGGTCTCGGTCGGGAAGCCCGCGATCAGGTCGGCGCCGAACGCGACCTCGGGGCGCTTCGCCCGCACCGCGCGGCAGAAGTCGATGGCCTGGGCGCGGGTGTGGCGGCGCTTCATGCGCTTCAGCACCATGTCGTCGCCCGCCTGCAGGCTGAGGTGCAGGTGCGGCATCACGCGCGGCTCCTCGGTCACCAGCCGGAACAGCTCGTCGTCCACCTCGGCGACGTCGAGGGAGGAGAGCCGCAGCCGGTCGAGCTCCGGCACACGGTCGAGCAGGCCGCGCACCATGCGGCCGAGGGCGGGGCGGCCCGGCAGGTCGGCGCCGTAGGCGGTGAGGTCGACGCCGGTCAGCACCATCTCGCGGTAGCCCGCCGCGGCGAGGCGCGCGGCCTGGGCGGCGACGGCGTCGAGCGGCGCCGAGCGCGACGGCCCGCGCCCATAGGGGATGATGCAGAAGGTGCAGCGGTGGTCGCAGCCCTGCTGGACCTCGACGAAGGCGCGCGCGCGGCCGGCGAAGTCGGTCACCGGGCGGTCGGCGATGCGGCGCGCGGCCCCGGCGCGGGCCTCGGGCCCGTGGGCGTCGGACACCGCGACGCGCGCCATCCCGTCCCCGCGCGCGAGGCGGTCGAAGCTCGCCGGGTCCATCTTCTCGGCGTTGCCGAGCACGTGGTCCACCTCGGGCATGGCCGCGAAGGACGCCGGGTCGATCTGGGCGGCGCAGCCGGTGACGACGATGGTGGCGCCCGCGCGTGCGCGGCGCGCGCGGCGGATCGCCTGGCGCGCCTGGCGCTCGGCGTCGGCGGTGACGGCGCAGGAGTTGACGATGACGGCGTCCCCGAGCCCGGCGCGCGCGGCGTGGGCGCGCATCGCCTCGGCCTCGAAGGCATTGAGCCGGCAGCCGAAGCTCACCACCTCGGCTGGTGCCGGCGTCCGTGTCCGTGTGGGCGCCGCCGCCTTCGCGGTCATCGCCCGTCCCCGATCAGCGCGGGCGCGAGCAGGCCGGTGAAGGCGACCGCGACCGGGCCGGTCATCAGCACGTGGTCGTCGCGTTCGCGCCATTCGACCGTGAGCGTGCCGCCGTCGAGCGCGCAGGCGACGCGTCGGTCCGTAAGCTTGCGGCGGTGCGCGTTGACCACGGCGGCGCAGGCGCCGGTGGCGCAGGCGCGCGTCAGCCCGGCGCCGCGCTCCCACACCCGCAGCCGGAGGCGGCCGCGGTCCAGCACCTGGGCGAAGCCGATGTTGGCGCGCTCCGGGAACAGCGGGTCGCGCTCGAGGCCGGGGCCGAGGGCGGCGACGTCGAGGGCGTCCGCGTCGGGCACGAAGAAGGTCGCGTGCGGGTTGCCCATCGAGCACGCGGCCGGGTCCGCGACCGGCCCGGCGCCGAGATCGACGTGCAGGGTGTCCATCTCGCGGGCGAGCGGAATCTCGCGCCAGCCGAGGCGCGGCGGGCCCATGTCCACGGTGATGCCGTCGGCGGTGCCGGCGCCCAGCAGCAGTCCGGCCTCGGTCTCGATCACCGCGCTGTCCTCGCCCGATTCCTCCATCAGGAGCGCGGCGACGCAGCGGGTCGCGTTGCCGCAGGCGGCGGAGGCGCCGCCGTCGGCGTTGCGGATCGCCATGAAGGCCCGGGCGTCGCGGTGGCGGGCGGGGGTCAGCACGATCAGCTGGTCGCAGCCGACCCCGGTGCGGCGGTCGGCGATGCGGCGCGCGGCGGCCGGGCCGATCTCGAGCGGCGGCGCGCCCGGGGGGCCGGCGCGGCGCGCGTCCACGATCACGAAGTCGTTGCCGAGCCCGTGCATCTTGATGAAGGGGATCCCGTCGAAGGGAGTTCCGTCCGTGGAGGCGTCTCCGTCCATGAGGGGGCTTATATGGTCCGCCCGCGGTTTTAGGCAAACGCTTTCGGGGTTTCAGGGGGGGCCGGGAGGGGTTTTGGCAGGCCCGATCCGCTTGACTTGCGGGGGGCGTTCCCCCTACAGTCCGCCCGCTCTCGACCGACCCGACAGAGAGCTTCCCGGCCCGGCCGGGAGGTCCGCCAGCCCGCGAGTCTCGCGCACTGGCGCCTTTGCCGTTTGGGAATTTGTGTAAGGAATCCAGGATGTTCGACAGCCTCGGCACGCGCCTCTCCGACGTCTTCGGCAAGCTCACCCGCAAGGGCGCGCTGCGCGCGGAGGACGTGGACGCGGCGCTGCGCGAGGTCCGCATCGCCCTGCTGGAGGCCGACGTCGCGCTCCCCGTGGTGCGCGACTTCCTCGCCGCAATCCGCGAAAAAGCCGTCGGCGAAGCCGTGATCCGCTCGGTCACGCCGGGCCAGATGGTCATCAAGATCGTCCACGACCAGCTCACCGCGCTGCTGGGCGGCACCAACCTCGGCCTCGACCTCGCCGCGGCGCCGCCGGCCGTGATCCTGATGGTCGGCCTGCAGGGATCGGGCAAGACCACCAGCGCCGCCAAGATCGCGCACCGGCTCGCGACCCGCGAGAAGAAGCGCGTGCTGATGGCCTCCCTCGACACCCAGCGCCCGGCCGCCCAGGAGCAGCTCGCCGTGCTCGGCCGCCAGGCCGGCATCGACACCCTGCCGATCGTGCCGGGCCAGCCCGCGACCGAGATCGCCAAGCGCGCGCTCGCCGCCGCCCGCCTGCAGGGCTACGACGTGGCGATCCTCGACACCGCCGGCCGCCTCGCGGTGGACCAGGCGATGATGGACGAGGCCGCCGCCATCCACGCGCTCGCCGACCCGGTCGAGACCCTGCTGGTGGCCGACGCCATGACCGGCCAGGACGCGGTCAACGTGGCGCGCGCCTTCAAGGAACGCGTGCGCGTCACCGGCATCGTGCTGACCCGCGTCGACGGCGATGCGCGCGGCGGCGCGGCGCTCTCCATGCGCGCGGTGGCCGGCGTGCCGGTCAAGCTGGTGGGCACCGGCGAGAAGTTCGACGCGCTCGAGGATTTCCATCCGGCGCGGGTGGCGTCGCGCATCCTCGGCCAGGGCGACGTGGTGAGCCTGGTGGAGAAGGCCGCCGAGCAGGTCGATCGCGCCGAGGCCGAGAAGCTCGCCCGTAAGATGCAGAAGGGCGCCTTCGACCTCGACGACATGGCGGACCAGCTCGAGAAGCTCACCAAGATGGGCAGCCTCTCGCAGATGCTCGGGATGCTGCCCGGCGCGCGGGGGCTGCAGGAGAAGCTCAAGGGCGCCCAGGTGGACGACCGCATGGTCGCGCGCCAGCTCGCCATCATCCGCTCCATGACCCGGGCGGAGCGGCGCAACCCCAAGATTCTCAACGGTTCGCGCAAGCGCCGCATCGCCGCGGGCTGCGGCATGGCGGTGCCGGACGTGAACCGCCTCGTCAAGCAGTTCATGGAGATGAGCAAGATGATGAAACGCGCGGGAAAACTCGGCAGGAAGGGCCTCGCGCGCGACATCCCCGGCCTCATGTCGGGCGGCGGCGGCATGCCGCCCGGGCTGCCGCCGGGGGGCCTTCCGCCGGGCTTCGGGCCGCGCTGAGCGGCCTTCGGCGCGTCCGGCGGCACGCTTTCGGGCGCAACGGTGCGACCGGGCGTCACGCAAAAGCAGGCATGGGAAACACTTCGACCGACATTCGCACTCACCGAAAAGGACATAGAGAGACAGCATGGCACTCAAGATCAGACTTTCCCGCGGCGGCGCGAAGAAGCGCCCGTTCTACCGTATCGTGGTCGCCGATTCGCGCTCGCCCCGCGACGGCCGCTTCATCGAGCGGCTCGGCCATTTCGACCCGATGCTGCCCAAGGACAGCGACAAGCGCGTGCTCCTCAAGGAGGAGCGCATCCGCCACTGGCTCGCCTCGGGCGCGACGCCGTCGCCCCGGGTGCAGACGTTCCTGGCGGCCGCCGGCCTCGCCGAGAAGCCGAAGGTCCCGGACCAGACCAAGAAGCATCTGCCCAAGGCCAAGGCGCAGGAGCGCCTGAAGGCGGCGGAAGAGGCGCAGAAGGCGGCGGAAGAAGCGGCGGCCGCGCCCGCCGAGGCCCCCGCGGCCGCGGCCGCGGCCGAAGCGCCCGCCGAGGGCGCCGGGGCCTGAGGGCCGCGGCGCGCGGGCGATGACGGCTGCGCGCGACCGGGTGGCGCTCGGCGTCGTCGGCCGGCCGCACGGGGTCCGGGGGCTGGTGCGCATCCGCCCCTACACCGCGCGGCCCGGCGACGTCGCCGCCTACGGGCCGGTGGCTTTGGCCGACGGACGGCGCTTCGCCGTCGAAGTGGTGGCCGAGGCCAAGGGCTGGGTGACGGCGCGGCTCGAGGGGATCGAGGACCGCGACGCGGCGGCGGCGCTCGCCGGGCAGGAGCTGTTCGTGCCCCGCGGCGCGCTGCCGGCGCCGGCGCCGGGGGAATACTACCTCCACGACCTGATCGGCCTCCGGGCCGCGGGCGCGGACGGGACGGAGATGGGTCGCGTGGTGGCGGTCCACGATTTCGGGGCGGGGCCGATCCTGGAGATCGGGCCCGGCAAGGACGACGCGGGGGCCACGGTGATGGTGCCGTTCACCGATGCCGCGGTGCCCGAGGTGGATCTCGACGGCGGGCGTCTCGTGGTGGAGGCGCCGCCGGAGCTGCTGAACGGGAACGTCCCTTCGCGGGGACGCCGGGAGGACGAGGATGGTTGAGGCGGAAGGACAGGTCTGGACGGCGTCGGTCGCCACCCTGTTCCCGGACATGTTTCCGGGGCCGCTCGGCCATTCGCTCGCGGGCCGGGCGCTGGCGGAGGGCCGCTGGCGCCTCGAAACGGTGGACATTCGCGGGTTCGCGCGCGATAAACACCGCACCGTGGACGACACCCCTTTCGGCGGTGGCCCGTCCATGGTGTTCAAGCCCGACGTGGTGGACGCCGCGATGGCGGCGGCGGAGGCGAAGGCTCCCGGCGCGCCGGCGCTCTACCTGAGCCCGCGCGGGCGGCTGCTCACCCAGGAGCGGGTGCGCGCGCTGGCGGCGGGCCCGGGCGTGGCGATCCTGTGCGGGCGCTACGAGGGCGTGGACGAGCGGGTGATCGAGGCGCGGGGGCTCGAGGAGGTGAGCCTCGGCGACTTCATCCTGTCGGGCGGCGAGCCCGCGGCGCTCGCGCTGATCGACGCCTGCGTGCGGCTGCTGCCGGGCGTGGTGGGCAACGAGGCGAGCCTCGCCGAGGAGAGCTTCGAGGCGGGGCTGCTGGAGTACCCGCTTTATACGCGGCCCCAGGCGTGGCGGGGCCGCACGGTGCCGGAGGTGCTGGTCTCCGGCCACCACGAGAAGGTCCGGGCCTGGCGGCTCGACCAGATGGAGAGGATCACGCGCGCCCGGCGCCCCGATCTGTGGGACCGTTACGCGGCGCGCAAGGCGGCCAAGGCCAAGGTATGAGGCCGAAGGGTTAAACGGAGCGGGGCCGCGCGCCCCGCGCATCGAAGGAAGAGAACGATGAATATCGTCGAGCAGGTTTCGAAGAAGGAAATGGAGCGCCTCGCCGCCAAGCGCGGCGTGCCGCCGTTCACGCCGGGCGACACCGTGCGGGTCGCGGTCAGGGTGGTGGAAGGCACGCGCGAGCGCGTCCAGTCGTTCGAGGGCGTGTGCATCGCCCGCAAGAACGCCGGGCTCAACTCGTCCTTCACCGTGCGTAAGATCTCCTACGGCGAGGGCGTGGAGCGCGTGTTCCCGCTCTATTCGCCCAACATCGTCGAGATCGAGGTCAAGCGGCAGGGCGCCGTGCGCCGCGCCAAGCTTTATTACCTGCGCGGCCGGCGCGGCAAGTCGGCCCGCATCGCCGAGACCACCGGCGTGCGCGCCCAGCGCGGCGCCTTCGTCCCCGGCGCCGACCAGCCCAACGTCGCCGTGGCCTCCGAGATCGCGGAGACCCCCGTCGAGACCCCCACCGAGACCCAGGCCGGGCCGGCGGCGGAAGAGGCCAAGAAGGACTGAGCATGAGCGGCGGGGGCGCCGCCCCCCCCCCGCCCCGGTAGAGGAGCGTGACCCGATGGCGCAGCCCAAGACCCTGTTCGACAAGATCTGGGACAGCCACGTCGTCGACCGTCAGGACGACGGCACCTGCCTGATCTACATCGACCGCCAGCTGATCCACGAGGTGACCAGCGCCCAGGCGTTCGAGGGGCTGCGGCTCGCCGGCCGCAAGGTGCGCCATCCCCGCGCCCATCTCGCGGTGTGCGACCACAACGTCCCCACCACCGACCGCGGCAAGCCGATCGAGGACCCCGATTCGGCGCTGCAGGTGGCGACGCTGGAGAAGAACGCCGCCGACTTCGCCATTCCCTACCTGCCGCTCACCGACGCGCGCCAGGGCATCGTCCACATCGTCGGGCCGGAACAGGGCTTCACCCAGCCCGGCATGACCATCGTGTGCGGCGACAGCCATACCGCGACCCACGGCGCCTTCGGCGCGCTCGCCTTCGGCGTCGGCACGTCGGAGGTGGAGCACGTCCTCGCCACCCAGACGCTCTACCAGAAGCCCGCCAGGAACATGCGGATCACCGTCACCGGCACGCCGCACGCAGGCGTCGGCGCGAAGGACATCGTGCTTGCGATCATCGGCAGGATCGGCACCGCCGGCGGCACCGGCCACGTCATCGAGTACGCGGGCGAGGCGATCTCGGCGCTCTCCGTGGAAGGGCGCATGACGGTCTGCAACATGTCGATCGAGGCGGGCGCGCGCGCCGGCCTGGTCGCGCCCGACGACAAGACCTTCGCCTACATGAAGGGCCGCCCGATGGCGCCCCAGGGCGCCGACTGGGACAAGGCGGTGGCCTACTGGAAGACCCTGCCGTCCGACCCGGGCGCCGAATACGACCGCGAGGTGACGCTGGACGCCGCCGCGATCGCCCCGCTCGTCACCTGGGGCACCAGCCCCGAGGACGTGGTGGAGATCACCGGCACCGTGCCCGATCCGGCCGCCGCGCGCGACGACAACAAGCGCCGCGCCATGCTCCGCGCGCTCGAATACATGGGCCTCGCGCCGGGCACCCGGATGACCGACATCCCGATCCAGACCGCCTTCATCGGCTCCTGCACCAACGGCCGCATCGAGGACCTGCGCCAGGCGGCGGCCGTCGCCAGGGGCCGCAAGGTGGCCGAGGGCGTGCGCGCGCTGGTGGTGCCGGGCTCGGGCCTCGTCAAGAAGCAGGCGGAGGAGGAGGGCCTCGACCGCGTGTTCAGGGAGGCGGGCTTCGAGTGGCGCGACGCCGGCTGCTCCATGTGCCTCGCCATGAACCCGGACAAGCTGGCGCCCGGCGAGCGCGCCGCCTCCACGTCCAACCGCAACTTCGAGGGACGCCAGGGCCCCGGCGGGCGCACCCACCTGATGAGCCCGGCGATGGTGGCCGCCGCCGCGATCCGCGGCAAGATCGCCGACGTGCGCGAGCTGGATTAGGGGCGCTGGAAAACGCGGACGCGTAACCGGCGCCGCATGTTCTCGCGTCATGCTCGGGCTTGACCCGGGCATCCACGAGTTTTTGCGGTGGCGGAGGGCTGAAAAGAACGTGGATGGCCGTGCCAAGCACGACCATGACGATTCGGATTTTGGAGAACGAAAGGCATGGAAAAGTTCACGACGCTCACCGCCATTGCGGCGCCGCTGCCGATGATCAACGTCGATACCGACAAGATCATCCCGGCGAAGTGGCTCAAGACGATCAAGCGCACCGGCCTCGGCCCCGCGCTGTTCGAGGCGATCCGCTACCGCGAGGACGGCTCGGAAGACCCTGCCTTCGTCCTCAACAGGGAGCCCTACCGCAAGGCGCAGATCCTGGTCACGGGCGAGAACTTCGGCTGCGGCTCGTCGCGCGAGCACGCGCCCTGGGCCCTGCTCGACTTCGGCTTCCGCTGCGTGATCGCCCCGGACTTCGCCGACATCTTCTATTCCAACGCCTTCAAGAACGGCATCCTGCTGATCAAGCTGCCGCAGGCGCAGGTGGACAAGC
Source organism: Alphaproteobacteria bacterium (assembly GCA_050485485.1). Taxonomy (GTDB): domain Bacteria; phylum Pseudomonadota; class Alphaproteobacteria; order SMXQ01; family SMXQ01; genus WHSO01. The sequence continues at coordinate 10,694 of JBJHBM010000029.1, forward strand.
TGACGGCGGACGCGGAGAAGGGCGAGAACGCGCGCCTCACCGTGGACCTCGAGCGCCAGGTGGTGGTGCGCCCCGACGGCGAGGAGATCGCCTTCGACATCGACCCGTTCCGCAAGCATTGCCTGCTCAACGGTCTCGACGACATCGGCCTCACGCTCCAGAAGGACGCCGCGATCTCGGCGTTCGAGGCGAAGCAGAAGTCCGCGACCCCCTGGCTCTAGGCCTGACACCCGTATGTCCCGACCGTTGCCCCCCTCACCCAGCTCCGGATAGGCGCGGCACGCCGCGCCAACCCTCCGCAACCCTCTCCCCCGCGTGCGGGGGGAGAGGGAAGGGTGAGGGGGGTGTATTTCGCAGTCCCATCCACCTACAAGAAGGCGGTTTTCATGGCGGCCAATCGCAAGCTCCTCATCCTCGCCGGCGACGGCATCGGCCCCGAGGTGATGGGCGAGGTCAAGCGGGTCATCGGCTGGATGGACGGCCACCGCGCGGTCTCCTTCGACGTGGACGAGGACCTGGTGGGCGGCTGCGCCTACGACGCCCACGGCACGCCGCTCGCGGACGCGACGATGGCGAAGGCGCTCGCGGCCGACGCGGTGCTGCTCGGCGCGGTCGGCGGCCCGAAGTGGGAGAAGCTGCCCTTCGCCTCCCAGCCCGAGCGCGGCCTGCTGCGCCTGCGCAAGGACATGGAGCTGTTCGCCAACCTGCGCCCGGCGATCGTGTTCGACGCGCTGGCGGAAGCCTCGACCCTCAAGACCGACCTCGTCGCCGGGCTCGACATCCTCATCATCCGCGAGCTCACGGGCGGCGTCTATTTCGGCGAGCCGCGCGGCATCGAGACGCTGGCGAACGGCGAGCGCAGAGGCGTCAACACGCAGGTCTACACCACCCACGAGATCGTGCGCATCGGCCGCGTCGCCTTCGAGCTGGCGCGCAAGCGCCAGGGGCGCGTCACCTCGGTCGAGAAGGCCAACGTGATGGAATCGGGCGTGCTGTGGCGCGAGGAGATCACCAAGCTCCACGATGCCGAGTACCCGGACGTGAAGCTCGCCCATATGTACGCCGACAACTGCGCCATGCAGCTTGTGCGCGCGCCCAAGCAGTTCGACGTGATCGTCACCGACAACCTGTTCGGCGACCTGCTCTCCGACTGCGCGGCGATGCTGACGGGCTCGCTCGGCATGCTGCCGTCGGCGTCCCTCGGTGCGGCCGACGCGACCGGGCGGCGCAAGGCGCTCTACGAGCCGGTCCACGGCTCGGCGCCCGACATCGCCGGGCAGAACAAGGCCAACCCGCTCGCCACCATCCTCAGCTACGCCATGATGCTGCGTTACTCGTTCGACCTCGCGGCCGAGGCCGACCTGCTGGAGCAGGCGGTCAGGAACGTGCTCGACAAGGGCTACCGCACCGCCGACATCATGCAGGACGGCAAGACGCTCATCTCCACCACAGACATGGGCCAGGCGGTGGTGGACGAGATGGCGGCGCTGGCGAAATAGCCTCCTCGGCCGCGGAGTCCCGCTTCCGAAAGCCGGCCTGCCGGGCCGCGCGCGCGGCCCGGGGCGGTCCCGGACCCCCTTGCGCTCCGGCGCCAATTCTCATAGTCATGCGCGGATCGACGGGCGCGAATCGACGGGCGCGGTCGCCCGCGCGGGCCCTTCGGGGCGGAGAGAGGACATCATGGGTTTCATGGTCGCGGTGGTGGGTGCCACCGGCAATGTCGGGCGCGAGATGCTGCAGACGCTGGCCGAGCGCAGGTTTCCGGCGCGCGAGGTGGTGGCGCTGGCCTCCGCGCGCTCGATCGGCAAGGAGGTCTCCTACGGCGAGGACAAGACCCTCAAGGTCCGCAACGTCGAGGACTACGACTTCGCCGGCACCGACATCGCGCTGTTCTCGGCCGGCTCCAAGGTCTCCGAGATTCACGGCGCGCGCGCGGCCAAGGCCGGCTGCGTGGTGGTGGACAACTCCTCGTTCTGGCGCATGCACGAGGACGTGCCCCTGGTGGTGCCCGAGGTCAACCCGGGCGCGCTGGCCGGCTACGCCCGGCGCAACATCGTCGCCAATCCCAACTGCTCGACCATCCAGATGGTGGTGGCGCTGAAGCCGCTGCATGACGCGGCGCGTATCCGCCGCGTGGTGGTCGCGACCTACCAGTCCACCTCCGGCGCCGGCAAGGCGGCGATGGACGAGCTGTTCAACCAGACCAAGGGCATCTATGTGAACGATCCGATCAGGAAGGAGCGCTTCACCAAGCAGATCGCCTTCAACGTCATCCCCCACATCGACGTGTTCCTCGACGGCGGCACCACCAAGGAGGAGTGGAAGATGATGGTGGAGACCAAGAAGATCCTCGACCCCGCCATCAAGGTGACGGCGACCTGCGTGCGCGTGGCGACCTTCATCGGCCATGGCGAGGCGGTCAACGTCGAACTCGAGAAGCCGCTCTCGGCCCGCGAGGCCCGCGCCATCCTGCGCGAGGCGCCGGGCATCTCGGTGGTGGACCACGCCGCCGACGAGGGCTACGTCACGCCGGTCGAGTGCGCCGGCGAGGACGCGGTGTTCGTGAGCCGCATCCGCGAGGACCACACGGTCGAGAACGGCCTCAACCTGTGGGTGGTGGCGGACAACCTGCGCAAGGGCGCGGCGCTCAACGCGGTCCAGATCGCCGAGGCGCTGGCGGCCACGCATCTCAAAGAAAAGGCGGCCCAGGCCTGAGCCCGGGCCGCCTTCCCCGCCGGCCGGGTCGAGGCACCCCAGCCGGGCCGCGCGCCGTCGATCGCCGCGATCGTCCGGGACGTCGCCGTCCGCGGTAAACCCGTCTCCGTTTCCGCAACAACTGTGCCAGCGTGGGCGTGCTGCCCGCGCGCGGGGCGCATCGTGGATTTCCAGGGGTTTGACGGGTGCCGCCGCCATCGGCGGGGCGGGGCGCGGGCGCGCAATCGGGCACGGCGCCCACGAAATAGACAGCGGGCGTCGGCCCCGCCCGCCCGCTCTGCGGGCGTCAGCCCCGAAAGGCCGAGGGGAACAGCAGCAGCGTCAGGCCGAAGGCCAGGATCACCGCGCCCGACACCCGGCTCAGCCACAGGATGCCGGTCTCGGTGACGCGGTGGCTGATCAGGCTGGTGCCCGACACCAGCAGGGTCCACCACAGCGCGGCGCCGAGCATGACCCCGGCGACCAGCGACACGCCCCAGCGGACGTGCTCGCGGATGTTGGAGATATCGACCGAGGCGAAGATCGCGGCGAAGGAGATCAGCGTGATCGGGTTGGTGATGATGATGGTGAAGGCGGCGGCGCAGTTGCCGAGGTGGTCGTCGAGGCCGAGCGCCTTGCGGGAGGGCTGGGCCTGCTCGACGCGTTCTTCCAGCTCCTCCTGCCGCTCGACGCGGCTCGCCAGCCGGCGCGCGAGCGCCATGCGCAGGCCGAGCGCGACCAGCACCCCGCCGCCCACCAGCCGCAGCCAGTCGTGGTTGGCGATCAGCTCGGCGGCGATGAAGCCGAGGCCGAGCGCGGCGACCGCGCCGAAGATGGTGTCGCCGACGGTGGCGCCGAGTCCGCAGACATAGCCTGCGAGGCGGCCGTGGGTGATGGTGCGGTGAATGCACATCACCGCCACCGGACCGACCGGCGCGGCGACGACGAAACCGACGATCAGGCCCTTGATGAAGAACTCGGCAAGGTACATGCGGCGGGGGCGCCCCTTGGCTGTGGCTTCCGCTTCATATCGCAGCGTCCGTCCGGTGACAACGCCCGTGGCCGGGGGCGTGTGCATGCTCTAGTCTCGCCCCCGGAACAGGGAGAATGCAATGACGGAGCGGAAAATGGTGGCGGAGGGAGCACTGGAGGAGGCGGTGCGCCCGCGCCGGAGCTGCCTTTACATGCCGGGTTCGAACGCGCGCGCGCTCGAGAAGGGCCGCGCGCTCCCGGCCGACGTGCTGATCTTCGATCTTGAGGATTCGGTCGCCCCCGAGGCCAAGCCGGAGGCGCGGGCACGCGTCGCCGCCGCGCTCGCGGCGGGCGGCCACGGTGGGCGCGAGCGCGTGGTGCGGATCAACGGGCTCGACACCGAATGGGGTGCGGACGACCTGCGCGCCGCGGCCGCGGCCGGGGCCGACGCCGTGCTGCTGCCCAAGGTGCGCGGGCCCGAGGAGGTGCGCGCGGCGGCGCGCCTGCTCGCGGAGGCAGGCGGGGCCGCGCGCCTGTGGGCGATGATGGAGACCGCGCGCGCGGTGCTGGCCGCGCCCGAGATCGCCGCGGCCGACCCGCGCCTCGCCCTCCTCGCCATGGGGCTCGAGGACCTGGCGCGCGCGCTGCGCGCCGACAACGCGCCCCCGCGCACCGCCATGCTCTACGCCCTCGAACGCACGGTGCTGGCGGCGCGCGCCGCGGGCCGCGGGGTGCTCGACGGGGTCTATCCCGCCTTCGCCGACGACGACGGCTTCCGCGCCGCCTGCGCCCAGAGCCGGATGCTCGGTTTCGACGGCCGCCAGCTCATCCATCCGCGCCAGATCGCGATCGCCAACGCCGCCTTCGCGCCCGCGCCCGAGGCGGTGGCGGAAGCGCGGCGCGTGATCGCCGCCTTCGAGGCGGCCCGCGCCGCGGGCCGGGGGGTGGCCGTGCTCGACGGGCGCATGATCGAGGCGCTGCACGTCGCCGAGGCGCGCGCGCTGGTCGCCTATGCGGAGGCCGTCGCGGCGCGCGTCCTAGACGCCTAGATGTGGGTGTCCGCGCGGGAAATGCGCGGCATTTCCCGCAAAATCTGGTTGCCTTGTGGATAAGTGTCGCATAAGAAAGGGGCGTCAGGCGCGCCAAGGCCAAGGCCCAGCGCATTGCCCCGCGAAGAGCACCTGACGCCCCGGGAAGCTTGCGGCCTCCCGGTACTCGGGCCAAGCGGCGGGCGGTTTCGCCGGCTGTTTCCACCGCGCCATCGCGTCCCCAGGGAGAGAGGCGACTGCCGGTCGAAAGGGCCGGGCCCTCGCGGGCTCCGCCACCGGAAGAGTTCGCGCATCCGCACTCCGTTTTCCCGACCGTCGCCGTCGCCGGGCTCGCGCCCTGCGAACGGGCGGGGTTTCCCCCGCGCCGGGCCGCCGAAAGCGGGCACGAGGCCGTGCCTTCGGGCGTCGCCGGCCGACCGACGACCTGCGGAGGCTTGCGCCGCCGCCGGCGGGGCCGTGCCCGCCGGGCCATCGGTCCGTTCCCGCGCCGGGCGAGCCCGGCGGGGACCGAACGATCCGCGCCACCCTCGCGGGCGGCTGCGCTGGGTCCGGGCGGCCCTTGGGGTGACCGCGCGGACCGGAAGGAAACGTCGGCACGAGGGCGGATATGCCAACCCCCCGTCCGGCGACGCACGGCCCCTTCGGACCGCTCGCGTTCCCGGCCTTGCGGCCGGATCCGCGAAGCCCCTTGCGGGGCACCCGGCCGTCCTTCCCTTGCGGGAAAGCCGGGCGGGCAGGACGCCGCCGGCGCCGGGCCTGACGGGACCGGCCGGCCGAAACCGACCTTCCCGCGGCCCCCGGATCGGGTCTTGCCCCCGGTCCCGTGGCCCGAAGGCCCCGCGACCGGGAGGATACCGTCTCCGGCACTTCTTCCAAGTACCGCATAAATGATTCCTCCCGCGGCGATGTCAGGCAAGTAAAAAAGCAAGTAACGATGCTTTTTCTTGTGTATAACAATTTGATCTTTACACAAGATTTCCGATCATTATCCACACGGTTATCCACAAGGCGCCCCGCGACTCCGGCGGCCCAAGTACAAACCCTTGATTCCCGCCGCTTTCCGTGGTCGTTATCGAGGCGTTCGCGTGTGACACGGCCCCGCCGGGGCCGCTTCCGAGGACCGTTTCCATGACAGGCGACGCGGCACCCGTGCCCCCGGACGGCGCCGGGCATCATCTGGAGATCACCTACTGCCGCCAGTGCCGCTGGCTGCTGCGCGCGGCCTGGACCGCCCAGGAGCTGCTCACCACCTTCGAACGGGAGCTGGCGGCGGTGACGCTGCGCCCCGGCACCGGCGGCGTGTTCGAGGTGCGTCTCGACGGCGCGCTGGTCCATTCGCGCAAGGCCGCGGGCGGCTTCGCCGAGATGCGCGTGCTCAAGCAGCTGGTGCGCGACCGGGTCGCGCCCGACCGCGATCTTGGGCATTCCGACCGGGGCCATTCCGACCGGGAGCATTCCGACCGGCCGTAAGGCGCAAACGAAAACGAGAACGAGAGGGAGTCGCGATGCGGCCTCCGCCGCCCGCCGCGTTGACTTGCCCGCGGGCACGGTCTAAACCGGGGCCCTGTTTCGCGGGCGGCCGCCTTCCCCGCCGCCCGTTCCAAGCGCACGAAGGCCCCCGCATGGCACCCAAAGACCGTCCGCTGTCGCCCCATCTGCAAGTCTACCGCCTCCCGCTCGCCGCCATCCTGTCCATCACCCACCGCATCACCGGCGTCGGCCTCGGGCTCGGCGCGCTGCTGCTGGTGGTGTGGCTGGTGGCCGCCGCGGCGGGCCCGGACGCCTTCGGCCCGGTGTCGTGGTTCCTCGGCTCGTGGCTCGGCCTGCTGATCCTGTTCGGCTTCGCCTGGGCGCTGCTCTACCACCTCGCCAACGGCATCCGGCACCTGTTCTGGGACGCCGGCTACGGCTACGACAAGGACGACGCCCACCGCACCGGGATCGCGGTGCTGGCGCTCTCGGTCGCGCTCACGGTGGTCGTGTTCGGCGCGGGCCTCGTGGTCCGGGGGGCGGCGTGATGGCGGCGCGCGGGGCATCGGCCATGCGGACCCGGCTCGGGCGCGTGCGCGGCCTGGGCGCCGCCAAGGAGGGCGTCGCCCACTGGTGGGCGCAGCGCCTCACCGCGATCGCCCTGGTGCCGCTCACGGTGTGGTTCGTGGTTTCGCTGGTGGCGCTCGCCGGCGGCCCCTACGCCGCGGTGCGCGCCTGGATCGCCGACCCGGTCGCCGCCGTGCTGCTGGTGCTGCTGCTGGCCGTCGGCTTTCATCACCTGCAGCTCGGCCTGCAGGTGGTGATCGAGGACTACGTCCACGCCGAATGGCGCAAGCTCGCGCTCATCATCGCGGTGAAATTCGCCTCGGCCGTGGCCGCGCTGGCGGGCATCTTCGCCGTGCTCCGCATCGCTTTTGGGGCCTGAATCCATGACCGAGGCTTATCCCGTCACAGACCATCACTTCGACGTCCTCGTGGTCGGCGCCGGCGGCGCCGGGTTGCGCGCGACCCTCGGCATGACCGCTGCCGGCCTCAGCACCGCCTGCATCACCAAGGTGTTCCCGACCCGCAGCCACACGGTCGCGGCCCAGGGCGGCGTCGGCGCCTCGTTCGGCAACATCGAGCCCGACGACTGGCGCTTCCACATGTACGACACGGTCAAGGGCTCCGACTGGCTCGGCGACCAGGACGCGATCGAGTACATGGTGCGCAACGCGATCCCCGCGATTACCGAGCTCGAGCACTTCGGCGTGCCGTTCTCGCGCACCGCGGAAGGCAAGATCTACCAGCGTCCGTTCGGCGGCCATACGGCGAACTACGGCGAGAAGCTCGCGCACCGCGCCTGCGCCGCCGCCGACCGCACCGGCCACGCCATCCTGCACACGCTCTACCAGCAGTGCCTCAAGCACAAGGCGCAGTTCTTCGTCGAATACTTCGCCATCGACCTCATCATGTCGGACGACGGGCGCTGCCTCGGCGTGATGGCGTGGAACCTCGACGACGGCACGATGCACCGTTTCACGGCGCCGCTCACGGTGCTGGCGACGGGCGGCTACGGGCGCGCCTATTTCTCCTGCACCTCGGCGCACACCTGCACCGGCGACGGCAACGCCATGGTGCTGCGCGCCGGGCTCCCGCTCCAGGACCTGGAGTTCATCCAGTTCCATCCCACCGGCATCTACGGCTCGGGCTGCCTCATCACCGAGGGCGCGCGCGGCGAGGGCGGCTACGTCACCAACTCGGAAGGCGAGCGCTTCATGGAACGCTACGCCCCCACCGTGAAGGACCTGGCGTCGCGCGACGTCGTCAGCCGCGCCATGACGGTCGAGATCCGCGAGGGCCGCGGCGTCGGCCCCGACAAGGACCACATCTACCTGCACCTCGAGCATCTCGACCCCGACATCCTGCACGAGCGGCTTCCCGGCATCTCGGAGACCGCCAAGATCTTCGCCGGCGTCGACGTGACCAAGGAGCCGATCCCGGTGCTGCCGACGGTGCACTACAACATGGGCGGCATCCCGACCAACTATCATGCCGAGGTCATCGACCCGACCGCCGACGACCCCGACCGCGTGGTGCCGGGCCTCATGGCGATCGGCGAGGCGGCCTGCGTCTCGGTCCACGGCGCGAACAGGCTGGGCTGCAACTCGCTGCTCGACATCATCGTGTTCGGCCGGGCCGCCGCGTTGCGCGCGGCCGAGCTGGTGAAGCCCGGCTCGGCGCGCATCGGCCTGCCCAAGGGCGCGGGCGAAGCCGCGCTCGCGCGTCTCGACCGGCTGCGCCACGCCGACGGCACGCGCCTCACCAGCGAGATCCGCATCGATATGCAGCGCACCATGCAGAACGACTGCGCCGTGTTCCGCACGGAGGACGTGCTGAAGGAAGGCTGCGCCAAGATCGACGCCATCGCGGAGACGCTGGCCGACATCAAGCTCAACGACCGCTCGCTGATCTGGAATTCGGACCTGGTGGAGGCGCTGGAGCTCGAAAACCTGATGCCGCAGGCGGTGGTCGCGCTCCATTCGGCGGAAGCGCGCAAGGAAAGCCGCGGCGCGCACGCGCGCGAGGACTACCCCAAGCGCGACGACGAGAACTGGATGAAGCACACGGCCGCCTATCTTGCGGGCGCGCACGACGTGCGCCTCGCCTATCGCCCGGTGCATCTCAAGCCGCTCACGGACGACATCGAAACGATCCCGCCCAAGGAGCGGGTGTACTAGAAGGCTCTCCAAATGGTGGAGTTCGCGTTACCCAAGAATTCCAAGATCGGCCCCGGCAAGACCCACAAGGCGCCTGCCGGCGCGAAGAACGTCAAGGCGTTCAAGGTCTATCGCTGGGACCCGGACGGCGACGCGAACCCGCGCCTCGACACCTACGAGGTCGATCTCGACGCCTGCGGGCCGATGGTCCTCGACGCCCTCATCAAGATCAAGAACGAGGTCGACTCGACCCTCACCTTCCGGCGTTCCTGCCGCGAGGGCGTGTGCGGCTCCTGTTCCATGAACATCGACGGCACCAACACGCTCGCCTGCACCAAGCCGATCGAGAACATCGAGGGCGAGGCCAAGGTCTATCCGCTGCCGCACATGCCGGTGGTCAAGGACCTGGTGCCCGACCTCAGCACGGTCTACGCGCAGTACGCCGCGATCGAGCCGTGGCTCAAGAGCGAGAGCCCGGCGCCCACGGGCGAGCGCCTGCAGAGCCCGGAGGAGCGCAAGAAGCTCGACGGGTTGTGGGAATGCATCCTGTGCTTCTGCTGCACCACCTCGTGCCCGAGCTACTGGTGGAACGGCGAGCGGTTCCTCGGCCCCGCGGTGCTGCTGCAGGCCTATCGCTGGATCGCGGATTCGCGCGACGAGCACACCGGCGAGCGGCTCGACGACCTCGAGGACCCGTTCCGGCTCTATCGCTGCCACACCATCATGAACTGCACCAACACCTGTCCCAAGGGGCTCAACCCCGCCCAGGCGATCGGCGAGATCAAGAAGCTGATGGTCGAGCGCCGCTAGGCGGGCCGCCCGCGACGGCGCGGGCGGGCCGGGACGCAGGAGGGAGGCGTATCATGGCCCGGATTGCGACCGAGAACGTGACGATCGCCACGCGCGACGGCGCGGCGATGGGGGCGGAACTGGCGCGGCCCGCCGCGCCCGGCGTCGGCATCGTGATCGTCGGCACGATCTACGGCATGGACGACACCATGCGCGCCATCATGGCCGACTGGGCCGCGCGCGGCTGCGCTGTCGTCGCGCCCGACCTGTTCCACCGTACCGTGCCGGGCCCCCTCGGCCGCGAAGGCGCCGCGCGCGAGAAGGCCCACGCGCGCTACCGCGACTTCGACGTGGCGCAGGGGGTCGCCGACCTCGGCGACGCGGTGGCCTGGCTGCGCCACCATCCCGCCTGCAACGGCAAGGTGGCGGCGTTCGGCTACTGCTTCGGCGGGCGCTATGCCTTCCTCGCCGCGACGCGCCTCGGGGTCGAGGGTGCGGCGTCGTTCCACGGCACCCAGATCGGCCTCCATCTCGACGAGGCCCCGAAGCTCGCCTGCCCGATCACGATCCACGCGGGCGATTCCGATCCCCAGATTCCGATGGCGGAGATCGAGGCCACGCGCAACGCCCTCGCCGGCAAGCCGGATGCCGAGGTGCAGGTCCATGCCGGCGCGGCCCACGGCTTCACGGGCAAGGGGCGGGCCTCCTACCACGAGGTCGCCGACCGCGCCTCGACGGCCGCCGCCGAGCGGCTGGTCGCCGCTATCGCCGCGCGCGCCACGGCACCCGCCTGAGCGGGCGGCGGCTGGGCAGGGCGCCATGAGCCGGGGCTCCAACGTCAATTCCGTCCTGTTCCTGGGACCGAGCGACGTCAAGGACGTCGTCACCATGAAGCAGGCCATCGACCTGGTGGCGGAAGGCTACGCGGAAGCCGCCCGCTTCCCCATCATCAACGCGCCGCGCCGCCGGGTGCATTCGCCCGCGGGCGTGCGGGTCTCCAATTTTCCGGGCGGCATCGCCTCGCTCGGCGTGATCGGCGCGCTCACGCGCGCCGAATCCGTCACGCACGATCCCGCCAACCAGGTCTATCCCTACCGCGAGCACCCGGTCTATCTGCTGTGGGACGCGGAGAGCGCGCATCTCAAGGCGATTCTGGTGGGCGAAATCACCGAGCAGCGCGTCGGGTTCTCGTCCGTGATGGCGCTGCGGACGGCGGCGACCACCGGGGTCGGCATCCGCTATCTCGCGCGCGCCGACGCGGAGGTGTGCGGGGTCTACGGCACCGGCGGCCAGGCGCTCCACAAGATTCTCGCCTGCCACGAGGCGCGCCGCATCCGCAGGTACCGGATCCATTCCCGCGACCCTGACAACCGCCGGCGCTTCATCGCCCGCGTATCCGCCCTGGTCGATGCCGAATTCGAGGACCTGCCCGATCCGCGCGAGGTGTGTCGCGGCGCGGACATCGTGATCTGCGCCACCAATTCCAACGTGCCGGTGTTCGACGGCGACTGGCTCGATCCCGGCGTCCATGTCGTCACGGTGGTCGGCTCCAACAACGCCCTCGTCGAGGGCGGCTGGCTCGAGAAGGGCCGGCGCGAGAACGACGACCGGACCTGCGAGCGGGCCGACCTGATCGTGACCAACTGGCGTGAATCGATCGTGCAGGAGCGGCAGGCGGGCCTGATCGAGCCGATCGAGGCGGGTGTCATCGGCTGGGACAAGATCGTGGAGCTCGGCGACATCGTGGCCGGCAAGCACCCGGGACGGACCGCCGACGGCCAGATCACCTACCACGCCAACAACAACGGCACCGCTGCCGCCGATCTCGCCATCGCCCAATACGTCTACGAGACGTGCCGGCGCCTCGGGCGCGGCACCGTCCTCGAAATTCCGGTGCCCGGCACCCAGTAGCGCCCGGCCGGAACCATGCTCTGGACCTCGGCCCGCGACGGCGCCATTATGGCCGCCGCCCGCAGACGTCCCGCCGGCACAGGAACCCGTCCCTTCCACGAACAGGCATGACCCGAGGCCCCTTGAGCAGCTACCGCGCGGAGATCGCGGCGGGCCGCCTGCGTCCCGACCCGGTCCAGGAGCGCGTCGCCCGGCGCCTCGACGCGCTCGCGGCGGCGCTTGCCGACTACCGCCCCGCGGCGGCGGACGGCTGGCGGTCCTGGCTTGAATTCGGGCTGGGGCTCGTGCCTGGGCTCGGGCGGCGCGCACCCGCGCCGCCACGCGGCCTCTACCTGCACGGCGGGGTAGGACGCGGCAAGTCGATGCTGATGGACATGTTCTTCGCCGCCACCGAGGTGCCGGGCGGGGCCAAGCGGCGCATCCATTTCCATGCCTTCATGCTGGAGGTTCACGCCCGGCTCCACGACTGGCGCCGGCGCACCCGCGACAGCAAGGAGCAGGACCCGCTGCCGCGCATCGCGCGCGAGGTGCGGGCCGAGACCGTGCTGCTGTGCTTCGACGAGTTCCAGGTCACCAACGTCGCCGACGCCATGATCCTCGCGCGCCTGTTCGAGAGCCTGCTGGCGGCGGGCGTGGTGGTGGTCGCGACCTCCAACCGCGCGCCCGGCGCGCTCTATCTCAACGGGCTGCAGCGCGACCGGTTTCTGCCCTTCATCGCGCTTCTCGAGGACAGGCTCGACGTGCTGCACCTCGACGGCGAGGTGGACTACCGTCTCGAGCGGCTGCGCGACATGGACGTCTATTTCACGCCGCTCGGCCCCGGCGCCGAGGCCGCGCTCGATCTCGCCTTCCGCCGCCTCGTCATCGACGCGGCCGGGGAGGCGGTCGAGGTCGAGCCCGCGACCCTGAAGGTCCAGGGGCGCGAGCTCAGGGTGCCGGCGGCGGCGCGCGGCACCGCCCGCTTCACCTTCGAGGAGCTGTGCGGCAGGCCGCTGGGCGCCGCCGACTACATCGCGCTCGCGCGCGAGTTCCATACCGTGATCCTGTCGGGCGTCCCGGCGATGGGGCCGGAGAGCCGCGACCGCGCCGCGCGCTTCGTCACCCTGATCGACGCCCTCTACGAGCACCGGGTCAAGCTGGTGTGCTCGGCCGCGGCGGCGCCCGCCGCGCTCTATCCCGCGGGCGACGGGGCGTTCGAATTCGGACGCACCGCCTCGCGGTTGATCGAGATGCAGAGCCGGGAGTACAAAGCCCTCGATCACGCGACTTCGGCCTGATTCCGCCCCACCGACACGAGGCCCCCATGCAGCTCAGCCGCCAGGAAGTGGACGACTTCATCACCCGCGCGCTCGCCGAGGACATCGGCCGGGGCGACCTCACCACCAACGTCACCATCCCGCCCGGCACCCGGCTGCGCGCCTCCATGGTCGCGCGCGAGGAGCTGGTGGTGTGCGGGCTCGAGATCGCGGCCCTCACCTTCAAGCGGGTCAACGCCGACATCAAGGTGGAGATCAAGGCCAAGGACGGCGACAAGGCGGCCAAGGGCGCTGCGCTCGCGGCCGTGGAGGGCGACGCGCGCCCGGTGCTGGCGGCGGAGCGCACGGCGCTCAACATCCTCCAGCACCTGTCGGGCATCGCCACCACCGTGCGCAAGTACGCCGACGCGGTGGCGGGGACCGGCTGCACCCTGATCGACACCCGTAAGACCATCCCGACGTTGCGCAACCTCGCCAAGTACGCGAGCCACGTCGGCGGCGCGCGCAACCACCGCATCCGCCTCGACGACGGCGTGCTGATCAAGGACAACCACATCGCCGCCGCCGGTTCGCTCACCGAGACGGTGAAGCGCGCGCTGCGGGCGACGCCCGCGCTCACCGTCGTCGAGGTCGAGTGCGACACCCTCGAGCAGGTGAAGGAGGCGGCCGAATCGGGCGTCGACATGATCCTGCTCGACAACATGGACGCGGCCGGGCTGCGCAAGGCGGTCGAGATCGTGGCGGGGCGCTGCAAGATCGAGTGCTCGGGCGGCGTGACGCTCGAGAGCGTCCGCGAGAAGGCCATGACCGGGGTCGATTTCATCTCGTCCGGCCGCATGACCCAGTCGGCCCCGGCGGTGGACATCGGCCTCGACTGGGGCTGAGCCCCGCCCCCGGACGGCCCCGGCGGGCCTCCCGACCGGAAATCCGCCGCCCCACCTTGCCCGGGACCGAGATTCGGGCTAGTAAGCAGCCCGCCTGTTTTCGTCTTCGGCCCACCATCACCCGCTCCCAGGGGGAACCCAATGGCTCGCAGCAAGATCGCACTCATCGGCGCCGGCAACATCGGTGGCACGCTCGCCCACCTCGCGGGCCTCAAGGAGCTCGGCGACGTCGTCCTGTTCGACGTGGTCCAGGGGATGCCCCAGGGCAAGGCGCTCGATCTCGCCGAATCGGCCCCGATCGAGGGCTTCGACGCCGCCCTCAAGGGGGCCAACGCCTATGCCGACATCCGCGGCGCCGACGTCGTGATCGTGACCGCGGGCATCGCCCGCAAGCCCGGCATGAGCCGCGACGACCTGCTCGGCATCAACTCCGGGATCGTCGAGACCGTCGGCAAGGCGATCAAGAAGTACTGCCCCAAGGCCTTCGTCATCGTCATCACCAACCCGCTCGACGTGATGGTGGGCGTGCTGCGCGAGGCTTCCGGCCTACCCCCCGCCCGCGTGGTGGGCATGGCGGGCGTGCTCGACTCGGCGCGCTTCCGCTACTTCCTCGCCGAGGAGTTCGGCGTCTCGGTGGAGGACGTGACCGCCTTCGTGCTGGGCGGCCACGGCGATACGATGGTCCCGCTGCCGCGCTACTCGGCGGTGGGCGGCATCCCGCTCCCCGACCTCGTCAAGATGGGCTGGACCACCCAGAAGCGCATCAACGAGATCGTCCAGCGCACCCGCGACGGCGGCGCCGAGATCGTGGGCCTGCTCAAGACCGGCTCGGCGTTCTACGCCCCGGCCTCGGCCGCGATCCAGATGGCGGAGAGCTACCTCAAGGACAAGAAGCGGGTGCTGCCCTGCGCCGCCTACCTCACCGGCCAGTACGGCGTGAAAGGCCTCTACGTGGGTGTGCCGACGGTGATCGGCGCCAAGGGCGTCGAGAAGGTCGTGGAGATTCCGCTGAGCGCACAGGAGAAGGCCGAGTTCATGAAGTCGGTGAGCGCGGTCAAGGGGCTGATGACGGACCTTGCCGCCCTCAGGAAGAAGAAGGGCAAGGCGAAGGCGGCCAAGTGAGCGTCCGGATGCGCGCGGGACGCCGGTCGCCGTGTGACCGAACGGTCGCAGGAAAGACGGGTTTTCCCGCGGATTTCCATCGGCTTAACGGTTGCGTAAGGCGTTGCGGGTGATACATTAACCATGCTTACCCGCGTGTGCATTCCGGCGGCGGTCGCGCTGCCGCGTAATTTCTGGGCGCGATGAACATTCACGAATATCAGGCGAAAGGCCTGCTCGCCAAATTCGGCGTCGCCGTCCCCCGGGGCGGCGTGGTCTACACCGCCCGGGAAGCGGAGCGCGTGGCCAAGGACCTGGGCGGCCCGGTATGGGTGGTGAAGGCGCAGATCCACGCCGGCGGCCGCGGCAAGGGCGGCGGCGTCAAGGTGGTCAAGTCGGTCAAGGACGTGGCCGAGACCGCCAAGAAGATGATCGGCATGCGGCTGGTCACCCACCAGACCGGCCCCGAGGGCAAGGAAGTCAAGCGCGTCTACGTGGAGGAGGGCGTCGACATCGCCCGCGAGCTCTACCTCGGCGCGCTGGTGGACCGCGCCACCGGGCGCGTCACCCTGATGGCCTCCACCGAGGGCGGCGTCGAGATCGAGGAGGTGGCGGCGAAGACGCCCGAGAAGATCCTCCGCATCGACATCGACCCCGCCACCGGCATGCAGCCGTTCCACGCGCGCCGGCTCGCCTTCGGCCTCGGCCTCGAGGGCGAGCAGGTCAAGAACGCGGTGCGCTTCATGCTGGCGCTCTACGAGGCGTTCGTCTCGCTCGATGCTTCGCTCGCCGAGATCAATCCGCTGGTGGTGACGAGGCAGGGCCAGGTGATCGCGCTCGACGCCAAGATGAACTTCGACGACAACGCCCTGTTCCGCCACAAGGACATCCTCGAGCTGCGCGACGAGGACGAGGAGGACCCGGCCGAGCTCGAGGCCTCCAAGCACGACCTCAACTACATCAAGCTCGACGGCAATATCGGCTGCATGGTCAACGGGGCGGGCCTCGCCATGGCGACCATGGACATCATCAAGCTCTACGGCGGCATGCCCGCCAACTTCCTCGACGTCGGCGGCGGCGCCACGCGCGAGCGCGTGACCACCGCCTTCAAGCTGATCCTGTCGGATCCCAACGTGGAAGGAATCCTGGTCAACATCTTCGGCGGAATCATGCGCTGCGACGTGATCGCGGAAGGCGTCGTCGCCGCCGCGCGCGAGGTCAGCCTGCACGTCCCCCTGGTGGTGCGGCTCGAGGGCACCAACGTCGAGCTCGGCAAGAGGATCCTCAACGAATCGGGACTGCCCATCGTCTCCGCCGACAACCTCGCCGACGCCGCCCAGAAGATCGTGCGGCAGGTGAAGGAAGCGGCCTGATGGCGGTCCTGGTCGGCAAGGACACGGTCGTCATCTGCCAGGGCTTCACCGGCGCCCAGGGCACGTTCCACTCCGAGCAGGCGATCGCCTACGGCACCCGCATGGCGGGCGGCGTCACCCCCGGTAAGGGCGGCTCGACCCATCTCGACCTGCCGGTGTTCGATACGGTCGTGGAGGCGGTGGAGAAGACCGGCGCCAGCGCCTCCGTGATCTACGTTCCCCCTCCGTTCGCAGCCGACGCCATCCTGGAGGCGATCGATGCCGAGGTGCCGCTGGTGGTGTGCATCACCGAAGGTATCCCGGTGCTCGACATGGTGCGGGTCAAGCGCGCCCTGCAGAACGCCCGGACCCGCCTGATCGGGCCCAATTGCCCGGGCGTCATCACACCGGGCGAGTGCAAGATCGGCATCATGCCGGGCCATATCCACACGCGCGGCAAGGTCGGGATTGTATCCCGCTCGGGAACGCTTACCTATGAAGCCGTGGCGCAGACCACGGCGGCCCGGCTCGGGCAGTCCACCTGCATCGGCATCGGCGGCGACCCGGTGAACGGCACCAACTTCGTCGATTGCCTGGAGATGCTGCTGGCGGACGACGAGACCAAGGGCATCGTGATGATCGGGGAAATCGGCGGCACCGCGGAAGAGGACGCCGCCGCCTACTACCGGTCGTCGCGCCGCAAGAAGCCGATGGTCGGCTTCATCGCCGGCGTCACCGCGCCGCCGGGACGGCGCATGGGCCACGCCGGGGCGATCATCGCCGGCGGCAAGGGCGGCGCCGGCGACAAGATCGAGGCCATGAAGTCGGCCGGGATCACGGTCGCCGAATCTCCGGCCGCCCTCGGCAGTACCATAGCGAAGGTCCTGAAACGCTAGTCTCTGATTCAAGGCATTCGTCAGGCGCGACGCGGCGGCCATGGCGACGGCCCCGACGCCGGGCCGATACCAGGAAGGGCGGCACGGCGCCGCTTGCGTGACATGGCATCCAAGATCGACGAGCACAGCTTTCTCTCGGGCGGCAACATCGCCTTCATCGAACAGCTCTATGCGCGCTACGCGCGCGACCCGGCCTCGGTGGAGCCGGGCTGGGCGCGGTTCTTCGCCGGGCTCGAGGACGACGCCGCGGCGGCCCTGCGCGTCGCCGAGGGGCCGAGCTGGGCGCCGCCGCGCCCGCGCCGCCCGCGCCCCGGCAACGGCTTCGCCGTGGACGTGCCCGACGCCGCACCGGCC
>JBJHBM010000030.1:0-27240 GCA_050485485.1 Alphaproteobacteria bacterium
CCGACCTTGCTCACCACCAGCCACGGCAGGCCGGCGACCGGGCGGCTCACCGCCAGCACCGCCCGCCCGGCGTAGTCGCGTCCCTCGACGAAGGCGCCGGGACGGGCCACGGCCAGGGCCTCGGCCAGGCCCGGGGTGTTGTCGGCGAAGGCGCGCGCGAGGGGGGCCGAGCCATCGGCGAGCGGCGACAGGTAGTCGATCAGCGGCGGGCGGTGGCGGATCAGCAGGTTCTCGGCGCTGCGGTTGACCTCGCCGGGCTGCGCCAGCAGCGGAAACAGCGCCTCCGCGACCGGGCGCAGGCCGAGAATCCAGCCGACCTGGGCGCTGGGCTCGCCCGTGCCCTGGATGCGATAGACCGGCGTGGCATAGCCGAGTCCGACGCCGCCCGCGGCGTTGCGGTGGAGATCGAGCACCCGCGCGGCACCCGGCTCGAGGGAGGCGAAGAACGCGCCGAGGGCGCCGTCGAGCGGCGGCATGTCCGGCGTCGCCACCAGGGGGCGGCCGTCGAGGGCGTAGAGCCCGATGCCGCCGATGCCGATGCGCCGCACGTTGGCGGGCACCTGCGGCCCGGCAGCGGGCGCGGCGAAGCCCGCGCGCTCGGCGACCACCACCAGCAGGTTGCGCAGGTAGGCCGCCTGCGCCGCGCCGCCGGTGGCGTCGCCGCCGCCGAGCGCGAGCTCGGTCATGTAGATCTGGAGCGATTCGTTGGCGGCGAGGTCGGAGAGCTCGCCCGCGACGCGCGC
Organism: Alphaproteobacteria bacterium; assembly: GCA_050485485.1. Classification (GTDB taxonomy): domain Bacteria; phylum Pseudomonadota; class Alphaproteobacteria; order SMXQ01; family SMXQ01; genus WHSO01. The sequence goes on from JBJHBM010000030.1 coordinate 744, forward strand.
CTCGAACCACTGCGCCACCGCGCCCGCGCGCGAATCGGCGACGATGGCGAGCCGCGCCTGCCATGCCTGCAGCGCGCGCTCCCGCTCGTCCGCGACGAAAGACAGCACCGCCGCCACCGCGAGCACGGCCAGCGCCGCGAGCGCGAGCGCGAGCGCCGCCACGCCCCACAGGGGCCCACGCATCCAGGGGCGCATCCAGAGGCGGGAGCGGGGCTCCGTCGCGGCGGGCGGGGGCTGGGTCGTCTCGACGCTCACGGCCTGTTCGTCATGGCTGCTGCGGTCCCGCGACCCTAGGGGCGCGCCGTTGAGATTTCATTCAGACTGCCGCACTATACTACCAGAGCGCAATGATCGCGACAGGGGCGGACGCATGGTCCGAGGCGGACACGGGATAACAGGCCGGCTGCGCCGCGCGCTCGGCGTCCCCGCCCTCGCCGCCGCGCTCGCGCTTCCGCTCGTGCTCGGAGGAACGGCCGCTGCGGTCGCGCCGAGCGTGGTGGACGGCGGCGCCGACGTGTTCGGCTCGCGCACGATCCGTTCCGACAACCTCGCGCCCTTCCCCAAGTGGCGCGGCGCGCTCGAGCGCTACTTCGAGGAGAAGCAGGGCCTGCGCGGCCCCTGCCGCATCGGCGTGTTCAGCCGCTGCGAGGTGGAGGAGTGGCAGACGTTCCTGACCTCGCTCGCGGGCCTCCCGCCCGAGCGGCAAATGCGCGAGGTCCACGCGTTCCACAACCGCGCCCGCTACATTCTCGACATCGTCAACTGGGGGGTCGAGGACTACTGGGCGACGCCGTTCGAGTTCCTGCGCAAGGACGGCGACTGCGAGGACTACGCCATCGCCAAGTTCATGTCGCTGCGCGCGCTCGGCTTTCCCAACGAGCGCATGCGGATCGTCGTGGTGCGCGACCTCAACCTGCGCGTCGCCCACGCCGTCCTGGTGGTCGAGCTGGGCGGCGTGAAATACGTGCTCGACAACCAGATTCGCGACGCGGTCCCCGAGACCGTGATCCGCCACTACCAGCCGATCTATTCCGTCAACGAAACCCACTGGTGGCTGCACCGGCGCGCCTGAGTCCGACGCGCGGGCCTCGTCGCCCTCCGGATTCCGTGCTAAGGATCGCGGCGGCGGCCCTCCTGCGGCCGCCGGGGGAGCGAGTTCCGCATGATCTGGCACCGGCCGTTCAGCCCGGAGGAACGGGGCCTTCTGATCGTGGGCCTGCTGCGCGTCGCCGATGCGGCCCTGGTCGCGGCGGCGGCCGTGTTCGCGTTCATGCTGCGCGAAGACCTGGACGACATGCCCGCCCACTACATCCTCGCGGTCCTGATCGCGATCGTGGTGCTGGCGAACGGGCTGCAGCTCTCCGGCGCCTACGACGCCCACGGCGTCGCGCGGCTGCGCAGCCGGTTCGGCCGCGTGCTCCTCGTCTGGTCCGCCGTCGCGGTCGCCTTGATCGTGGTCGCCTATTTCACCAAGACCTCCGACCATTTCTCGCGCGTCTGGCTCGCCACGTGGTTCGTGACGGTCTGCATCGGGCTGATCGCCACCCGCCTGGTCGCGGTGTGGAGGGTGGAGGCATGGCGCGCGGCGGGCAGGCTCACCCGGCGCCTCGCGATCGTCGGCAGGCCGGCCCGCGCCGAACGGCTGCACGCGACGCTCGCGCGGGCCGGCGCGCAGGACATGAAGATCGTCGGCACCTTCGTCCCTGAGCGCGACGCCGCGCCCGACGCGGCGGGGGCGGCTCCCGGGCTCGATGCGCTTGCCGAAGCGGTGAGCGGCGGCGGCGTGGACGAGATCGTGGTGACGGTGGGTCGCGACACGGACTCGGCGGCGCTGATGCGGCTCGTCCACGAGCTCGGCGCCCTGCCGGTCGAGGTCCGGTTCGCGCCCGACATCCTCGACCTTCCGTTCCCCGTTCTCGGCACCTCCTATTCCGGCACCGTGCCTCTGTTCGATGTCCACCGCCGGCCGCTCTCGATCGGCAGCCGGGTGGTGAAGCGCATCGAGGATCTCGTGCTGGGCGGCCTGTTCCTCGTCCTGGCCGCCCCGCTGATGGCGGCCATCGCCATCGCCGTCAAGGCGACCTCGCCGGGCCCCGTGCTGTTCCGCCAGCCCCGTCACGGATTCAACAACAATGCCTTCACCCTCTACAAGTTCCGCACCATGTACGCGGACCATTCGCACCGCGACGCCGCCGCCCGCGCCGTCCCCGTCCAGGCGCGCCGCGGGGACCCGCGCGTGACGCCCGTCGGCAGGCTGTTGCGGCGCACCAGCCTCGACGAGCTGCCGCAACTGTTCAACGTCGTCCGGGGCGAGATGTCGCTGGTGGGCCCGCGTCCCCACGCCATCGCCCACAACCGGGAGTTCGCCCGCATCGTGGACGGCTATATCGGGCGCCACCGCGTCAAGCCGGGCATCACCGGCTGGGCCCAGGTCTGCGGATTCCGGGGAGAGACCGACACCGTCGAGAAGATGCGCGCGCGCGTCGAGCACGACCTTTATTATATCCAGCACTGGTCGCTGTGGTTCGACTTCAGGATTCTGCTGATGACCCTGTTCTTCGGATTCGTGCACCGCAATGCCTACTGAACGGCACGCCGCCGGCACGGGCGCCCCGCGATGATCCCGCGCGCGGCGTTCGTCGTCCTGATGGTGCTGGTGGCCTCCGCCGCCGTGCCGCTCGGCGCCAACCGGATGTGGGCCTGGGCCCTGATGGCGATCGTCGTCGGCGTGCTGATGATCGCGATGGCGCTGGCGATGGCGGCCAATCCGGCGGCGGCGCCGATGCCGTGGCGCAATTACCGGGTTCCCGCCATCGGCTATCTGCTGGTGCTGGTCTGGACGCTGGTCCAGGCCTCGACGGCGACGCCCGCCGCCCTGCACCACCCGCTGTGGGCGGACGCCGAGGCGATCCTCGGCACGCCGCTCGTGGGCGCGATCAGCCTCGATCCGCCCGAGACCCTATCGGAGGCGACGCGCTTCATCGCCTACGGCGGCATCTTCTGGCTCGCCATGCAGTTCGCCTGCCGCGACGGCCGCGCCCGCACAATGCTGTGGGTGATCGTCCTCGCCATCACCGCCAACGCCGCCTACGGGCTGCTGGTGCAGATCTCGGGTACCAACACGATCCTGTGGTTCGACAAATGGGCCTATCCCAACGTGGTAACGGGCACCTTCGTCAACCGCAACCATTTCGCCACCTATCTCGGCCTTGGCCTGATCGTCACCCTCACCTTCCTGATCGAGGAGATGCGCCGGATCGCCGCCGGGGTCAGTCTGCGGACCTTCGGCGGGCTGGTGGAGGTGTCGGAATCCCTGACCCTCAGGTTCTATCTGCTGTCGGGCTTGGTCGGGCTGCTGGTCCTGGCCGCGCTGATGACGGGCTCGCGCGGCGGCCTCGCCGCCATCGCCGCGGGCGTCGCCGCCCTGCTGGGCGGCATCGCCCTGTCCACGCTGGTCTCGGGTGGCCGGGTCGCGCGGCTCGGGCTCGCCCTCGCGGCCGGTGCCGGGCTCGCGCTGCTGCTGTCGGGGGAGATCGTTGTGGAACGGGCCTATCACGGCGACGGCGCGACAGAGCGGGCCGGCCTCTACGCGGCCACCGCGCGCGCGGTCGCGGAGCGGCCCCTGCTGGGCACGGGGCCCGGCACCTACGGCGAAGCGTTCCTCGCCTATCGGCCCCATGACATCGGGGTGAGCCGGCTCCGCCTATGGTACGACCACGCCCACAACACCTACCTGGAGGTCGCTTTCGAGAGCGGCATCCCCGCGTTGATCGTCCTGCTGCTGATGGCAGGCTGGGTCCTGGTGGTGCTGGCGCGCGGGGCGCGCACCCGGCGCCACAACGACCTCCTGCCTGCCGTCGGCATCGGTGCGACGGCGCTGGTGGCGGTCCATGCGCTGTTCGACTTCTCGATCGAGATACCGGCGGTGGCCGCGACCTATCTCGCCATTCTCGGCATCGCCTACGCGCAGGCCTTCAACCACGCCGAGCGGACCGAAGGGCCCGCGAACCGGAACGGCCCGGACAGCCGGGCCGGGCCGGACGGTACGCCACGCCCACCGGAAGCCGCCTGACCCCGGGGTCGATCAGAGACGCGCGCGCGCATAGTTGAAGCGGGCGAGCAGGTGCGGCTCGCTCATGAGCATCTCGGCGACGGTGGCCTCGGCGAAACGCGCCCGCGCCAGACGGACGAGATCGGACGGCATCCACAGCGCCGCGAGGTGGAACTGGTCGCGCAGGCGCGCGCGCATCCCGGGGCTGAGCCCCTGCCAGTAGAGCAGCGCCACCTGCAGCCGCGCCATGACCACGCCCGGCTCCGCGGGCGCGCGCCGGATCGCCATGTCCATGATGCGCTCGATCTCGCCCGCCGGGCGGGCACCGACCGCCGACGCCTGCAGCAGGCGGTTCCACCCGTAGGCATCGGCCGGCGCGCGGGCCAGGGCCTTGCGCTGCACCGCGACGGCCTCGTTCACCAGCGCGCGGCGCTCCGGCGACAACGGCCGCGTGCCGGCGATGGCGGACATCCTGATCGTGGCGATGTCGGAGTGGTAGCGGCCGCTCGGCACCCAGCGGGTGGCGCGCTCGCGGCTTTCGGCGGTGCGCGCCAGGAGAGGCGCCGGGATGGGCTTGCCGGCCGCAAGCTCGCGCAGGGTCCGGTCCTGCGGCCCGGCCGCAATTCCCGCCATCAGCCTCGGGATGCCGAGCGCGAGCGCGAGGACGCCCAGTACGGCCAGGGTGCCGGCCACGAGCCAGCGCGCGGGTCGCGCCTGCGGCGAAACGGGATCGGTCACGGCGCTTCCCCCTCGCCGTTCCCGGACGGAACGGGACGGCTCAGTCCTGGGTGTAATAGTTGTGGTACTGATAGTAACCGGAGTCGTTCGAAGCGTACTGGGCCTGCTTGCGCAGATCAACCTGGGTCATGATGAGGCCCGCGATCGACGCGCCGGCCTCGATCGCCTGGCGCACTCCCGTCAGGAGGTTCTGGCGTCCCGTCTTGAGCCAGCGCACCACGAAGGCGGTCTTGTCGGCCTGGCGCACCAGCACCAGGGCGTCGGACACCGCGAGCAGCGGCGGCGCATCCATGATCACGAGGTCGAACACCTCGGACAGCTTGCGCAGCAGCTCGCGCATCTTATGCGAACCGAGCAGGTCGGGCGGGTTGGGCGCATAGGAGCCCGCCGTGATGTAGCGGATGCCGTAGCGCTCCTCGATCTCGATGATGTCGGGAAGCGCGGCGGCGCCTCCGAGGTAGTCGGAGAGTCCGCGCTCGTTGGCGACGCCCAGATTGGTGTGAACGCTGGGATGGCGTATGTCGCAATCGACCACGATGCACTTCTGGCCGGACCTGCTCGCCATCGCCGCCAATGCCAGCGCGGTCGAGGTCTTGCCCTCGCCCGGCACGGACGACGTGATGAGGACGGTCTTGGGCGGACGATCCACGTTGGCCAGCATCAGGCTGGTCCGGACCGTCCGGATCGCCTCTCCGAAGGCGCTGGTCGGCTGGTCGGCCGCGACCTGGTAGGTCTTCTTGTGGCGCGCCTTTTCGCCCGACAGCAGCGGCACGATCCCGAGGGTCGGCAGGCCGGTGTAGCTTTCGAGCTGGTAGACGCTGCGGAAGCCCGTGTCGAAGAATTCGAGCAGCAGCGCAAGCCCGATACCCATCATGAGCGAGATCATCACCGCAGCCGAGATCATGAAGTTCTTGCGGGGATAGAACGGCGACCACGGCTCCACGGCACGCGAGATGATCCGCGCATCGGGCTCCTGGAAGCCCTCGTCCTGGACGCCGGTTTCCTTCAGGCGCGCGAGGATGGTCTCGTAGAGCTGCTTGTTGGCCTTGACCTCGCTCTCGAGCGCGCGGAGCGTCACTTCGGCGTCGTGCTGCTCGTCGAGGCGCGCCTGCAGGCGCGCGATCTCGGCGTTCAGGTTCTTCTCGCGGGCGACCGCAAGCTCGGCCTCGCTCTCGAGGTTGGAGACGATCTTCCGCACCTCCTCCTCGACCTTGCCCTCGAGGTCCTTGAGCTCGTTCTGGGCCAGCACCATGCGGGGGTGGTCGGGCCGGAGCTGCGTCTTGAGCTCGCTGATCTTGCGGACCATCAGCGTCTCCTGCTCGCGCAGCTTCTGGATCAGCGGCGAGCCGAGGACGCCCGCGATGGAATCGACGCTCGCGCCGGAAGCCAGCATTTTCTGAACCTGGCCGTAGCGCGCCTCCGCCTCGGCGCGCTGGGAGCGCGCGATCACGAGCTGGCTGTCGAGCTCCGCGCGCTGACGCGCGTAGACGCTGGCGCCGCCGACCTCGACGATCCCCGACTTGCGCCGGAACTCCTCGAGCCGCTGCTCGGACGAGATCACGCGGTTGCGCAGCTCCTGCGCGCGCTGGTTGAGCCATTCGGATGCGCGCGAGGTGGCGCGGCTCTTGCCCTCGATCTGATCGAGGACGTAGAGGTCGGCCGTGGTATTGGCCGCGAGCGCCGCCATCCTCGGGTCGGAGGAAGTGAACCGTATCGAAATCACGCGCGCGCGCGCGGACGGCCGCACGTCGAGCCCGTCAAGGTAGATGTCCGTCGCCGTCTCGATCGCTTCCAGGCGCAGATCTTCCGGACTGCGCGGCGCCAGTGCGAGGCGCTCCATGCGCTCGGCCGCGAGCTCCTGGCTGTAGCGCCCGCCGCTGACGAGATCGCGGCCCCAGGCGAGCGCCGCCGCCGCGCCCGTGCGCAGCGGCTCCGTCACCATCGCGACGAGGCTTTTCCGCCGAGGCTCGAGCGACGGGTTGAACAGCGGATCGTTGGCGAGGTCGAGCTTGACCACCACCTTGCGTGCGAGCTCGCGCGAGCCGATGACGGCCGCCTCCGTCTCGTTGGTGTAGTAGTCCGGGCGCATGCCGGACACGACGGATTCGACGTTGAGCAGGCGCTGGCGGCTGGGTTCCACCACCATCGTCGCTTCTGCGTAGTAGAGCGGGGTCTTCTGGTTGACGTCGTAAGCCGCCCAGGCGGTCGCGGCGAGCACGATGCCGAGGATCATGTACTTGCGCCGCTTGAGGACGTTGAGGATGTGGGGCAGCGACAGGCCGCCCTGCGCCTGCTGCTCGATCTCCGCCGCCTCGCGCTGGCGCGCGTTCGGACCTTGCGGATTCAATGGCGTGACCGTGCTCATGCCTAAGTCGTACCCCGCGCGCCCACCGGCGCGCCGCAAACCGCATCGCGCAATATGCCGACGGACGGAGTCGGCACACATGCCGTCATTTCGTCCGAAAGCCCACTAAGAACCCGTGAACACGCCGAAGCGAGTTCGGATTACGGCAACTGCGGTGGTCTTATATAAAACCTGTCCACCCGGACGCCGCCCTTGTCCCACCGGGTCGGCCTCAACCCCGTTCCCTGGCCCGAGGCTAGAGAAACGCCGCCAACGTAATTATGACATAAGTCATATGCAAGGGGATTCTTGCAACGGCGATAGGGATATTCGCGTCGCGGAGGGCGCCGCCGCACCCCCTTACCTCTTCGGGACGCCGGCGCGGAACGGCAACTAGAACAGGCGCCGGCCGACCTCGATGGTGTCGCCCGGCAGGACCGTGTCCTCCGGCCGCGCGGTGATGACGGTGCGCCCTTCCTTGGTGTCGCGCACGATCCTGACCTCGCTGGTCCGCGCCCGGCGGGTGAAGCCCCCGCCCAGGGCCACCGCCTGAAGCACGTCGATCCCGGCCACATAGGGGTAGCTGCCCGGCTTGTTGACCTCGCCCAGGATGAAGAAGGGGCGGTAGTTCAGCACCTCGATCGAAATCCTGGGATCGACGATGTACTTCTCGTTGAGGGTGGCAGCGAGGGCTTCCTGAAGCTCGGGCACGGTCAGCGCGCCCGCCCGGAACTGGCCTACCAGCGGCAGGGCGAGGTTGCCGGACCCGTCCACCACGAACTCGCCCGAGACGTCCTGATGGCCGAACACGACGATCTTGAGGCGGTCGCCGGCGCCGAGGCGGTAGTCCGTCGGCGCGGCGGCATCGGCGGCGCGGGCGGCGGCCGGCGCCGCCTGCGGCGCGTCGGGACGGCCGCCGCCGCAGGCGGCAAGCCCGAGCGCCACCACCGCGGCCGACAGAAGTCCCATGAACCGAAATTTGTCCCGCCGCATCGTCACCGCCCGTGTCCCGGTTCGCGCGGGCACGCGACAGGATCGCCCGTACCCTTCGTTGCTCCACCCCCCGTTGCCATTATCGCCGTGCGGCCGGCCGGCGCCAACCCTTTACGCATGCCGCCCGTCCTCACAGCCGCTCCCCGAGCGTGATCAGGAAGCGGGTGTTCTTGTAATTGCCGTTGGCGGCCGTGGAATCGCGGAAATCATGCTCGAGCGCCGCCTTGACGTACCAGTTCTGGTCGATCAGCCAGCGCGCGCGCAAGGCAAGCCGGGTGGTGTCGTCCTCGCGGCCGGTGCCGCGCGACTCCTGGTTGGTCCACCCGGCCTGGGCGGTCAGGATCAGGTTGTACATCGCCTCCCAGTCGAGCTTGAGGGCGAACGAGCTCTGCAGGATGCCGGAGACGCCGCTCTGGGAGGTTTCCTCGACGGTGCGCCCGCCCTCGACGGTGAGGGTGAGGAGCTCGGTCGCGTTCCAGATGGTGCGGACGCGGAAGCTCGGCCCCGAGACCGTCGGCAGCAGCGGGTCGTCGTAGTACTGGGCGATGTAGCCGACCGCCGCCTCCGCGAAGGTCACGCCCGAATAGTCCCACATGACGCCGGCCAGCAGTTCGTAGCCTTTCGAATCGGGCTTGAAGCCGTCGTTGTTGAGCGGCCGGTCGTAGCGGCGGGTGTTGACCGCGCCCTCGACGAAGGCCTGGCTGCCCTCGTCCACCTGGTGGCCGAGCCGCTGGCGCAGCTCGAACAGCCAGCGGTCGCGGTCGTTGTTGTCGAGGGCGCCATTGTCGAGGTAGTCGCTGCGCTCCGCTTTCGCGCTCGTGGTCGAGGCGATCTCGCCCACGTCGTGCACGTAGCTTGCGTTGAAATTGTAGGTGTAGAACTTGGTCGGCGTCGCCGCGCCGGTGTCGTCGAGCGAGCCGCGCTCCTGGTGGCCGCGCGCGAAGCCGGCGCCCCAGTTGACGGCCTCGCCCTCGTCCACGTCGATTTTGCCGCTGACCCCGCCGTTGAAGTCTTCGTAGTTCTCGCCCTTGTTGCTGGCGTAGCGGCCGATGGCCGCGCCGAGGACGAACTTGAGCGCGTGGTTGTCCCAGTCCGAACCGACCTCGATGGTCGGGCGGAAGCGGAAGATCGTGTCGGAGACCTGGCCGGTGTTGGCGCGGTAGACGTTGTCGTCGAAGGCGACGTCGAACTCCATCGTGGTGTGGAGCAGGAAGCTCGACGCGGTTTCCGCGGCGCGCGAGGTCGGGCCGATGCCGCGCGGCCCCTGCATCAGCCCGATCATGCGGAGCGCGTCGTCGAACTGGATGCCGATGGGGTCGTATTCGGGCCGCCCGCGGCCGTCGACCGATTCGCCGATCGCCTGCTGCGCCTGCGCCGCCGGCACCACGAGCAGGACCAGCGCCGCGAGCGCGAACGGCCCGCCCAGACGCCGGGCGTTCCCCCCGCTCGCCGGCCTCTTTCTCACCGCAGGAGACGGGCGGCCCTCAGTTCGGGCTCGCCTGCTGGACGGTCTGGACCGGCCTGGAAAGATCATCCTCGGGGCCGCCGGCGCCGGGGACGACCTCCTCGAGCAGGGTCGCGATCGAGGATGCCATCTGGTTCTCGAACTGCCCGCGGTCGACGGGGGCGGCGAGCAGCGAGCGCACCTCGGGGATCGGCGTGAGCGCGGGCGGCATCGAGGCCGGCTCGATCAGCATGCCGGTGAGGTAGGTCTTGAGGACCTCGCCGGTTGTGCCGAGGTCGAAGCCGAGATTGAGCTTGCCGCCGCTCACGGTGACCGTGAAGGTGACCGCGCCGCCTTCGCGGGTGGAGGCGTTCTCGAATCCCTGCAGGCCCTGGTTCGACAGCACCGCCTGACTGAGCCAGTGCTCGGGGGTCGCCTGGCCGATTCGGATGGCCTGGCCGTTGGCCACGATGGTCTGGCCGAACGGCGCGAGGCTCAGCGCGGCGTCACCGATCGCCTCGGTCATCAGCGTGACGCGGTATTCGCCGTCGGGCAGGTCGATCTCCAGGCTCTCGACGCCGACGATTCCGCCCGCCAGCACGTCGTCCTCGCCGGGGCGGCGAATGCCCTGGAGGCCCTGGCCCCGCACGATCGGATCGGTGGGGAGCACGCGGCGGAAGCCTTCGCGCTCCTCGGCGTCGGCGGGGGCGAAATCGAGGGCGAGGGCGCCCGGCGGCGGCCGGAAGGTGCGGTCCACCTTGAGCTGCAGCACCTTCGTCGATTCGAGCGTCTCGGTCACCGCCTGGGTGACGCGCTCGGCCGCGGCGAGGATCAGCGCGGGATCGCGCACCAGGCCCGAATCGCGCAGCTGCTGCACCACCTGCAAGGCACGCGTGGACACCTCGTCGGGCGAAGCGCCGACGGCGGCAAGGTACTGACGCAACGCGAGCAGCGATTCGGGCGTGCCGGTTAGCAGACCCGACAGCACTGTGGCGGGAATGCGGGCCGCTTCGGGCTGCTGGGCCGGCGATTGCCCCTGGTTGCCGCCCGCCTGCTGCGCGAAAGCCGGTGTTCCGGCGAGCAATGCCAGGGCGACGGCGCCCGAAAGCCAGCAGGTGGCGAAGCGGAAGCGTGCGGCGGTCATCTCTTTATCTCCGGTCGCGGGGCGCGATGGCGCCAATATACCTACTACTTTCGCCCAATGCCATCGAAAAGCCGGGGTTTCCAAGGGCCGAAGGGGTCCAGGATACCCGCAAAGGCATCAACAAACCATTGACGGCGGCCCCGGAAGGCCCGATATCCCCCGAACCGGTCCACCCCGCGAGGCCCCCCGTGACCCCTTCCGACGCCGCCCCCGGGCGCTCCGCGCCCGTGATCGAAGTCGCCGGCCTGACCAAGCGCTACGGCGCGGTGACGGCCGTGGACGGCATCGACTTCGCGGTCGGGCGCGGCGAGACCGCGGCGCTGCTCGGCGCCAACGGCGCCGGCAAGACCACCACCATCGCCATGCTGCTCGGCCTGCTGCTGCCCGACGCCGGCTCCATCCGCATCCTCGGCGAGGACATGCTGCGCCACCGCTATCGCGCGCTCGCCCGCATGAACTTCTCCTCGCCCTACGTCGACCTGCCGCGCCGCCTGACGGTGCGCCAGAACCTCGCGGTGTTCGCGCGGCTCTACGGCGTCGCCGCAATCGGCCGGCGCATCGCGGAGATCGCGGAGGAACTCGAGCTCGGCGTCTTCCTCGACCGCCCCTCGGGCGCGCTCTCGGCGGGCCAGCGCTCGCGGGTGGCGCTGGCGAAGGCGCTGGTCAACCGGCCCGAGGTGCTGCTGCTCGACGAGCCCACCGCCTCGCTCGATCCCGACACCGCCGACCGCATCCGCGGCTATCTGATGGCCTACCAGGCGCGCCACGGCACCACCATCCTGCTCGCCTCTCACAACATGGCCGAGGTCGAGCGCATGTGCTCGCTGGTGCTGATCATGCGCGCGGGCCGCATCCACGACCACGGCACGCCGCGCGAGCTGATCGCGCGCTACGGCCGCACCGACCTCGAGCAGGTGTTCCTCGAGATCGCGCGGGAAGGCGGTGACGCGGACGGCGATACCGTGCGCGGGAGGGCCGCGCAATGACCGCCCCGGCACCCCACGATCCCGGCGCGGCCTGGTCGGCGGGCGCGTTCGGCACGCGCACCTGGGCGATGGCGCTGCGCTATCTTTACATCCTGCGCTCGTCGTGGCCGCGCATCTTCGAGCTCGCCTACTGGCCGCTGATGCAGATGGTGCTGTGGGGCTTCATCTCCAAATTCCTGATGACCAACTCGAGCTGGGTGGCGCAGGCCGCCGGCGTGCTGATCGCGGCGGTGCTGCTATGGGACGTGCTGTTCCGCGGCCAGCTCGGCTTCTCGGTCTCGTTCCTCGAGGAGATGTGGTCGCGCAACCTGCCCAACCTGTTCGTGAGCCCCCTGCGCCCGATGGAATTCGTCGCGGCGCTGGTGCTGATGAGCTTGGTGCGCACGCTGATCGGCGTGATCCCGGCGGCGCTGCTCGCGATCGCCTTCTATCACTATTCGATCTTCGAGCTCGGCCTGCCGTTGGTCGGGTTCTTCTTCAACCTGATGATGTTCGGCTGGGCGACGGCGCTGGTGATCTCGTCGCTGATCCTGCGCAACGGCCTCGGCGCGGAGAGCCTCGCCTGGATGGCGATGTTCGTGCTGGCACCCTTGTCGGGCGTGTTCTACCCGATCACGGTGCTGCCCGGCTGGTTGCAGGTCGTGGCCCACGCGCTGCCGTCCACCTACGTCTTCGAGGGCATGCGCGCGATCATGTTCGAGGACGTGGTGCGCATCGACCACATGGCGGCGGCGCTCGGCCTCAACCTGCTCTATCTCGCCGCCGGCATCGCCTATTTCCTGCATACCTTCCGGGTCGCGCGCCGCGAGGGGCTGCTGATGCGGGTCGGCGAGTAGGCGCGGGTGAGCCTTGGCGCCGGCGCGCCGCCCGGCTAACCTGTGTGCCATGACCGATCCAGGCACCGACCCAAACACTGGCCCAAACACTGGCCCAGGCACCGATAGGGGCACCGGCTCCCGCGAGTCCGACGACACTTTCCGCCCGCGCGACATCCTCGCGGCGTGGGGACGCGCCGCAGCGACCGTCGCCGCGCGCTTCATGCGCCCGCCGCTGGTGCTGGCCGGCCGCGATCCGGAGCGTCCCGTGCCCGGCGCGATAGCACGCGCCGCGCGCGGCTTCCCGGTGGTGGGGCTCGCGATCGGCCTCGGCGGCGCGCTGGCCTACGGCCTCGCCGTCTGGCTCGGCCTGCCGGCGGCGCTGGCGGCAGTGATCGCGGTGGCGGTGATGGTGTTCATGGGGGGCGCGCTGTGCGAATCGGGCCTTGCGCGGTTCGCCGACGCCTGGATGGCCGGCGGCAACCGCGACGAAATGCTGGATGCGCTCAAGAGCGGCCAGCTCGGCGTCTACGGCACGCTCACCACGGTGGTCGCCTTCGCGCTCCGGGTCGGCGCGCTCGCCTGGCTCCTCGATAGCGGCACCGCGATGGCCGCCCTGATCGCGGCCGCCTGTGCCTCGCGTGCGGCGATCCCGGTCGTGCTGCACACCCTGCCCCAGGCGCGCGATGACGGCCTCGCCGCCGAGATCGGCACGCCCGGCGCCAACGAGACCGTGATCGCCGTCGCCTTCGGCGCGGCGGTGGCGCTGCTGTTCCTCGGCCCCTGGACCGGAATCGTCGCGCTGCTGGTCGGCGCCGCCGGCGCCTTCAAGTTCTGGTGGCTCGCCAACCGCACCCTGGGCGGCGCCACCGGCAGCGTGCTGGGCGCGGCGCAGCAGGGGGCCGAGATCGGCATCCTGCTCACCGTGGTCGCGCTCGCCTGAGGTTACCGTGAGCGAAGCGCCGACGCGCTGGTGGTGGGTCCGCCACGGCCCGGTCCGCAATCCCGACCGCCGCCTCTACGGGCAGGGCGACCTCGACTGCCATTTCCCGGACGCGGGCGCGGTGGCGGCGCTGGCCGCCGTGCTGCCGCGCGACGCCGTATGGTGCGCCTCGCACCTCAGGCGCACGCACCAGACCGCCGAGGCGCTCGCCGTCGTGCTCGCCGAAGCCGGCAAGCCGCCCGCCGCGCTCGTGCATCATCCCGACCTCGCCGAGCAGCACTTCGGCGAATGGCAGGGCCTCACGTTCGCCGAGCTGCGCGCGATCGGTCCCGCGTTCGAGCGCCTGTGGAACGAGCCCGGCGCCACGCGGCCGCCGGGCGGGGAAAGCTTCGCCGACGTGATCGCCCGTGTCTCCGCGCGCGTCAACGCGCTCACCGAGGCCCATGCCGGCCGCGACATCGTCGCCGTCGCCCACGGCGGCACCATCCGCGCGGCGCTCGCGCGCGCGCTCGGACTCGACGCCCATGCCGCGCTCGGCTTCCGCATCGACACGTTGTCGCTCACGCGCATCGACTTCGTGCCGCCCGGGCGCGACCGCTCCCCCGGGAGCCTCACGCGCTGGCGCGTCGAGACCGTCAACTGGCACCCGGGCGCGCCGCTCCCGTCCGGTGTCTAGACCATGCCGCAAGCTGCTGTTTCCGCCCCCCGATTCGCCGCCGGAGGGCGCCGGCGGCCTGTGGACAAACCTGTGGAGAAGCGATTGTGGCCGGCGCGTGTCAATCATTTGAAATCAAAGGTTTGGACGTGCTAGTTTGGCCCGCTGATCCCGTTGGATGAACCGTCGTGATGTCCGAAACCGTGCCTTCGACCGCTTCCGATGCGCGCCAGCCGCGCCCGGCCGAGCGCGGCGGCTCGACGTCGGGCGTGCTGGTTGCGGGCGACCTCGAAGCGTTGGTCGCGGCCGGCGCGATCCGCGCCGAGGCGGCGCCCGAAGCGGGGCAGATCCAGCCCGCCAGCATCGACCTCCGGCTCGGGCCCGTGGCGTGGCGCGTGCGGTCCTCGTTCCTGCCGCTCGAAGGCCGCAGCGTGCGCGAACGGATCGAGCGCCACGGCATGCACGCCATCGACCTCGCCACGGGCGCCGTGCTGGAACGCCAGTGCTTCTACGTCGTGCCGCTCCTGGAAAGCCTGGCGCTGCCCAAGGGTCTCGCCGGCACCACCAACCCCAAGAGCTCGACCGGGCGCCTCGACGTGTTCACCCGCGTCATCACCGACGGCGCCACCGGATTCGACCTGGTGCCGCCCGGCTACCGAGGGCCGCTCTACGCCGAGATCAGCCCCAAGACGTTCTCCGTGTTCGTGCATCAGGGTTCGCGCCTGTCGCAGCTGCGTCTGCGGCGCGGGGCGCCGGCCCTCGCGGAAAAAGCGATGCGCGAAATCCAGTCGGCGACCCCGCTGGTCCACGGCGAGGCTGCAGCGTCCACGATCAAGGACAACACCATCGCGGTTTCGGTCGATCTCGAAGGGCGCGATTCGGACGGCCTGATCGGCTATCGCGCGCGGCGCCACTCGGGCGTCATCGACCTCGACCGCATCGGCCATTACGCGGCGCCCGACTTCTGGGAGCCGATCCGGGCCGGCCGCGACGGCGGGCTGATCCTCGATCCCGGCGAGTTCTACATCCTCGCCTCCAAGGAGCGCGTCTCGGTCCCGCCCGACCTTTGCGCCGAGATGGTCGCCTACGACGTCCTCAACGGCGAGTTCCGGGTCCATTACGCGGGGTTTTTCGACCCCGGATTCGGCTGGCCGGGCGGCACCCGCGCGGTGCTGGAGGTGCGCTCCCACGAGGTGCCGTTCCTGCTGGAGCACGGGCAGATCGTGGGACGGCTCGCCTACGAGCGCCTCACCGGCACGCCCGCGCAGGTCTACGGAAGCGGAATCGGCTCGTCCTATGCCGACCAGGGGCTGACGCTCTCGAAGCATTTCCGGCGCTGACGCGCCGCAGGCCGTGCATTTCCGGCGCCGACGCGCCGCAAGTCGTCTTACCTGAGCAGAGACGCCGTGAGCGCCGCGGCGAACGCGAGCAGCAGCAGGTTCGCCACCGCCGTAAGGTAGATCATGCGGCGGATGTCGCCCTGGCCGACGCGGGCCCGGCCGTTGCCGATCCATGCATCGCGCGCGCCGCCGCCGCCCCTGGTGCCGAACGGTCCCCCGAGCGCAAGGCCGAGGCCGCCCGCCGCCGCCCCCTTGAGACGTCCGTCGTTCACGACCTCGTCGCGGCGGGCGTCGAGCGACATCACCTGAAACGCGCGCTGGACGCTGCCTTGCGGCACGGCGAAGGCGGCAAGACCCAGCAGCCAGGCCGCCAGCAGCGACGGCAGCAGGCCGAGGACATGGTCGAGACGCATGGCCGCCGCGCCATAGGCGCGCGCCGAGATGTCGCGCCCCAGCGTGGCGACGGCAAGGTGGGCCACGGCGCGCGACACGAACAGGCCGGGGAAGCCGAGCAGCAGGAACCAGAATGCCGGAACCACCGCGCGCCGCGCGAACCTGACCGCGCCGAGTTCGATCACCGCGCGCGCGACGCCGTATCTGTCGAGAGCGGAGGAATCGCGCCCCAACGCCCGCGACACCAGCGCGTGCCCCGCCGCGAGATCGTCCGAGCCCGCCGCCCGCAGCCCGCGGCGCAGGTCCGCGAAGGCATGGCGCATCGTGACGACCAGCAGCAGCGCCACCAGCTCGAGCGCCCAGCCGTAGGGCAGCGCGCGGCCCGCCCAGGCCACCGCGAACCCCGCAGCGGCCGCCAGCGCCACCACCAGCAACGTCACCACGGCGCCGCGCAGCAGGAGATTGGCCTCGGACCGCCCGGCACGGTTCAGGCGCGCATCCAGAAACCGGGCGGGACTGGCGAGAATGCTGAGACGGTCGGGCAAGAGCTTGGCAAGGCCCGGCACCAGCCCCAAAAACATGTCGATGGCCAGCGCGACGAGCAGCAGGACAAGCGCCGCGTCATAATGCCCGCCCGCGAGCGGCAAAAGATCGGTCATGTGGGCCGCACCGGAATTCCCCCCGCCTCCCCTCGGTTCCTTTTTTGCAAAGCCTTTCCTGTAAAGAAGTACGGCGCAAGCATTACACCGTCACGGTGAATCGTTCGCTAATCATGTGCGCGTGAACACACGTGCCGCGACGATCCGTCGCCTGCCTTCGTATCAGTGCTTCTGGTGCTCGTCGGGCGCGTAGGCAGGCATTTCCCCCGGCGCGTCGGCGGGCGGATAGGCGGGGATGGATGCCGGCGTGGCCGACGCGTCGGGCGTATCCGGCACGACGGCGGGCACGGGCGCGAGCAGCGCGACGACCGCCTCATGCCCACCCGCCCGTGCCAGATCGAGGGCGGTGCGTCCGGCCGCGCCCACGGCATCTGGATCGGCGCCGGCCGCGAGCAGGCGGCGCACCGTCTCGACGGCACCCGCCATGGCCGCACGGTGCAACGCCGTGCGGCCGGCGGCATCGCGCGCCGCGAGACTCGCGCCGCTGCCGATCAGGATGTTCACGGCGCCCGTGCGGCCGGCGGCGGCGGCGACGAGCAACGGGGTTTCGCCCTGGGCGTTTGCGGCCCCCGGGTCGGCATGGCGCGCAAGCAGTCGCGCGAGCGCGGCGTCGCGTCCCATTCGTGCCGCGTGGATCAGCGCCGTATCGCCGGCACGGTCGGCGCGCTCGACCAGCGCGCCCCGGTCGAGAAGCGTATCCACCGCCCCGGCACGGCCTGCCGCGGCGGCGCGGGCCAGCGCCGTCATGCCGTCCTCGTTGGCGGCATTGACGTTGGCGCCGGCGCCCACCAGCACTTCGATCAAGGGAACATGGCCAGCGGCGGCGGCAAGCATCAGGACGGTATTGCCCGCCGAATCCGCTGCGTTGGGATCAGCGCCCCCCGCCAGCAGGCGTGCCAGCGCCGCGCCGTCGCCCGTGCCCGCGGCCGCAAGCAGCGCGCGGTCGGCGCAGGCCTGATCGGCGAGGTCGGCACAGGCGGCAACCGGCGCCGCACCCGCCGCCAGCATCAAGGCGCACAGACAGGCGACCACGACCGGGCGGGTGGCGCGGCGAGGGGCGTGGCAGCTGGCGGAACGGACGCGCGGCATGACGCGACTTTAGCGACCCCGCCGCCGCCGCGCCAGCATCCCGACGGTGCGCCTTTCCGACGCGCACGCGGAGGTGCACAATGGCGCCATGCGCGACGTTCCGTTCCAACCGCCCGACATGCGCCTGCCCGAGCTGGCGCGCGGCTCGGTATGGCTGGTGGGCGCGGGGCCGGGGGACGCGGGCCTTCTCACCCTGCTCGCGCTGCATGCGCTGGCCCAGGCCGACGTTCTGGTCTACGACGCACTGGTGGACGAGGCGATCCTGACGCTGGCGCGTCCCGACGCCGAGCGCGTGTTCGCCGGCAAGCGCGGCGGGCGGCCTTCCGCGAGCCAGGCGGACATCTCCCGCCGGCTCGTCGCGCTGGCCAAGACCGGACGCCGGGTCGCGCGCCTCAAGGGCGGCGATCCGTGCCTGTTCGGCCGGGGCGGGGAGGAGGCGCTGGCGCTGGCCCGGGCCGGCGTGCCGTTCCGGATCGTGCCCGGCATCACCGCCGGGATCGGGGGATTGGCCTACGCCGGTATCCCCGCCACCCACCGCGATACCGGCGCCGCCGTCACCTTCGTCACCGGGCATACGGCGGGCGGCGACATGCCCGGCGACCTCGACTGGCCATCCCTCGCGCGGTCCTCGCCGACTCTGGTGTTCTACATGGCCCTCGCCCATCTTGGGCGGATCGCGGAAAAGCTGATCGCGGCCGGGCGGCCGGGCGGGGAGCCGGTCGCCGTCATCAGCCGCGCCACCACCTCCGCCCAGCGGGTGGTGGTGACGACGCTGGCATCGGCCGCAGCGGACGCGCGCGCGGCGGGGCTGCGCCCGCCCGCGCTGGTGGCGGTGGGCGAGGTGGTGCGGTTCCGCGCCGAGATCGCCTGGTTCGAGCGATTGGCCGAGGCCGCCGCCGGGGACCGGGCCCCATGACGGCCGGGGCGCCGTTCTGGAAGCGCAAGCGGCTCGACGAGATGACGCGCGCGGAGTGGGAGTCGCTCTGCGACGGCTGCGGCAAGTGCTGCCTGCTGAAGCTCGAGGATGCCGACACCGGCAAGGTTTCCTATACCGACGTCGCCTGCCGCGGGCTCGACACCGGCTCCTGCCGCTGCAACTTTTACGAGAGGCGCCAGAAGGAAGTTTCGGACTGCATCGTGCTGCGTCCCGAGATGGTGAGGCGATTCAAGTGGATGCCGCGCACCTGCGCCTACCGCCTGATCGCCGAGGGCAAGGACCTCGCCTGGTGGCACCCGCTGGTCTCGGGCGACCCCGAAACGGTCCATCGGGCGGGGGTTTCCGTACGCGGTCGCGCGGTCCCCGAATCAACCGTTGACGACGACGAGATCGAGGATCATATCGTGAAGTGGCCGGAGTGAATCGGCGCCGACGCCGTTCCCTCCGCCCCTCGGCCACCGCGCGGCCCGGGTTCCGTGCAACCCCTTTTTTCACGACCGCGTTCCATGAGCCCTCACCGACCGACCTGTTCCCCGGAGACGCCCCGCCCGGCGGGCCCTGCCTGCACCCGCGCGGGCGAGGAGCCCCGCCCGTGAGCCGGCGCGACATCGCGCGGCGCACGCGCACCGACCAGCGCGTGCTGTGCCATCGCGGCCGCGACATACCGATCCGTACCCAGCGCAACCGCGCCGCGCGCCACATGACGCTGCGCATCGACGCCAAGGACGGCTGCGCGGTGCTGACCCTGCCGACCTATGTCGGACTCAAGGAGGGGATGGGCTTCGCCCGTTCCAAGGCGGACTGGCTGGCCCAGCGGCTCGACGAGCTGGCGCCCCATACCCCGTTCGCGGACGGGGCCGCGGTTCCCTACCACGGCGGCGAGATCGTGGTGCGGCACTTCCCGCTGGCCGGGCCCGACCCGGTGCTGATGGGCGGCGTGCTCTACGTTCCCGGCAGCGCCGCGCTGCTGGCCGACGCGGTGCGCGAGTGGCTGATTGAGGAGGCGCGGCGCGCGATCTCGGTCCGGGTCGCGGTCAAGGCGGCCATGATCCGCAGGAATCCGCCGCCTTTCAGGCTCACGGACCCCAAGGCGCGGTGGGGCAGCTGCTCCTCCGACAACCGGCTGTGCTTCTCCTGGCGCCTGATCATGGCGCCGTGCGAGGTGCTCGACTACGTGGTCGCCCACGAGGTCGCCCACCTGGTCCATCTCGACCACAGCGCCCGCTTCCATGCCCTGGTCCAGCGGCTGACGCCGCACGCGGACATGGCCACGCGCTGGCTCGATACCGAAGGCGCCCGGCTGCTGCGCTATGGCTGAGGGCGGCCCCGCGACCGCGGGCCGCCTGCGTCCGGATTCCATCGCCATGACCGGCCTCCTGACCGCCCTGGTGGCGTTCGGGGCGATCTCCAACAACATGTACCTGCCGTCCTTCCCGGCCATGGCGCGGCTGCTGGAGGTGCCGGTCTCGGCCGTGCTGCTGACCCTCGCCGCCTTCTTCGTCGGCTTCGCGGCGGGCCAGCTGCTCTACGGCTCGGTCGCCGACCGCTACGGCCGGCGCCCGGTGCTGCTGGCGGGGCTCGGCGCCTATACCGCCGCCTCGGCGGTGTGCGCGATGGCCCCCGACATCGAAACCCTGATCGGCGCCCGCTTCGTCCAGGGGCTCGCCGCCGCCTCGACCCAGGTGCTGGCACGCGCCATCGTGCGCGACATCTACCCGCCCGACCGGGCCGCCCGGATGCTGTCGATCATGGCGGCGGTGTTCACCCTGGCCCCGGCGCTGGCGCCGGTGCTGGGAGGCTTCCTGCAGTCCTGGTTCGGCTGGCGCGCGGTGTTCGCCACCCAGACCGCGATCGGCGTCGGGGTCTGGGCCGTGGCCTGGTGGGGACTCGGCGAGACGCTCCGCCGGCGCGACCCGGAGGCGCTCGACCCGGCGCGCATGATCCACAACTATCGCGAGCTATGCGCGAGCCGTGCCTTCGCGGGCTACGCGCTCGCCTTCGCCTTCATCTTCGCCGGCATGTTCGCGTTCCACTCGGCCTCGTCGTTCGTGTTCATCGACCTTTACGGCTTCGGGCCCGAGATGTACGGCGTGTTCTTCATGACGGTGGCGTCGGGCTATTTCCTCGGCTCGCTGGTGTCGGCGCGCGTCACCATGGCGATCGGCTATCACCGCTGCGTCGCGCTCGGCAACGCCGTCGCCATCCTCGGGGCGGCCGCGATGGTCGCGCTCGCGTTCGCGGGCGTGCGCGGCTGGGCGGCGGTGGTGGCGCCCCAGTTCGTGTTCATGTTCGGCACCGCCCTCATCATGCCCAACGCCATCGCGGGCGCGATGGCGCCGTTTCCGCGGATCGCGGGCGCAGCCTCGGCGCTGTTCGGCTTCCTCCAGCAGGTGACCGGCGCGCTGATGATCGCCGCGGTGGGCTGGGCCGCCGACGGCACCGAGCTGCCGATGATGGCGGGCATCCTCGCGGGCGCGCTCTTGTCGGCGGCGGCCTATTTCGGCCTCGCCCGCCCGGCCGCGGGCGGCAGGCCGCCGGCGCGGCGCGCCACGCCCTAATCGCGGGGCCGGAACGGGCTGTCGCGCCGACGACCGGTGTCGGAGGCGGGCTCGGAGGACGCCGTACCCGAGGCGCCGAACAGGCGCGACCAGAACCCGCCGTCCTCGCTCGGCAGGGCGCGCGGGGCGCGCCCGCGATGGGCCTCCGCCATCACCTCCCGCCACAGCTGGGCGGGGAGGCCGCCGCCGGTGACGCCGCGGGTGGGGCGGCCATCGTCGTTGCCCATCCACACGCCCGCGACGTAGTCGGCGGAATAGCCGACGAACCAGGCGTCGCGGTGGTCCTGGGTGGTGCCGGTCTTGCCGCCGGTAGGCACGCCGATCCCCGCCGCCTGGCCGGTGCCGCGCGTCATCACCGCCTCCATCATCTGGTTCATGTCGCGCACCAGCGCGGGCGGAACGCGCCGGCCGGGCCCCGAGCCCTCGCGCCGGTAGAGCACGGTGCCGGCGTCGTCGAGAATCTCCGTCACGGCATGGGCGAACACGCCGTCGCCGCCGTTGGCGAACACCGCATAGGCCGCAGTCAGCTCGACCAGCGTCACCTCGGAGGCGCCGAGGGCGAGGCCGCCCTCGCGCCGCAGCGGCGCGGTGATGCCGAGCCGGCGCGCCCAGGTGATGGCGCGGTCGATGCCGGCCTGCTCCAGCACCCGCACCGCGACCGAGTTGAGCGAGCGCGCGAGCGCGTCCAGCATGGTGACGCGGCCGTGGTAGAGGCCGTCGTAGTTGCGCGGCGTGAAGTCGCCGAGCCGCACCGGCGCGTCGTCGAGCACCCGGCCGGGCACGAGGCCGGCGTCGAGGCCGGCGAGGAACACCACCGGCTTGAACGCGGAGCCGGGCTGGCGCAGCGCCTGGGTGGCCCGGTTGAACTGGCTCTGGCCGTAGTCGGCGCCGCCCACCATCGCCCGCACCGCCCCGTCGGGCGACATCACCACCACGGCGGCCTGTCCGACCGCGCGCGCGCGCGCGGGGCCGTCCATCACCGCCGCCGTCGCAGCCTCGGCCGCGCGCTGCAGGCGCACGTCGAGGGTGGTGCGCACCACGAGGTCGCCCTTGCCGGCGCCGACGTAGCCGCGCGCCTGCTCGAGCGCCCAGTCGGCGAAATAGCGCCCGACGCGCGCCTGCTGGCGGCCGAGCCGGGCCGGATTGAGCTTGACCACGCGGGCCTGGGCCTGGGTGATGAAGCCCGCCGAGGCCATGCGGTCGAGCACCACCGCCGCGCGCTCGGCGGCGCGGTCGGGGTTTCTGGTGGGCGCGTAGCGCGACGGCGCCTTGAGCAGGCCCGCGAGCATCGCCGCCTCGTTGAGCGAGAGAGCGCGCGCCGACTTGCCGAAGTAGCTCTGCGCCGCCGCCTCGATGCCGAAGTTGCCGGCGCCGAAGTACACCCGGTTGAGATAGAGCGCGAGGATGTGGTCCTTGGCGAAGCGGCGCTCCAGCCACAGCGCCATCAGCACCTCCTGCACCTTGCGCTCGAGGGTGCGCTCGGGACCGAAGAACAGGTTCTTGGCGAGCTGCTGGGTGATGGTGGAGCCGCCCTGGACGATGCGCCCGTGGCGCAGGTTGACGAGCGTCGCGCGGCCGAGGCCGATCGGGTCGATCCCGGGATGGGAGTAGAACCGCGTGTCCTCGGTCGCGATGAAGGCCTGTGGCACGTGGGGCGGCAGCTCGGAGACGGCGACGGGGCGCGCCATGGCCTCGCCGAAGCGCATGACCGGCGTGCCGTCGGCCGCGAGCAGCGTCACCGCCGGGCGCCGCTCGAGCGCGGGGATGCCCTCGATCTCGGGCAGGGTGTAGGCGTACCACGCCACCACCGCGCCGGCCGCGAGCATCCCCCAGATCGACAGGACCGCGCCCCACTTGAGCAATCCCCGCACAAGACCCCGGCGCGGCCGGGGCGCGCGCGGGGCGGGCTTGCGGTCCTTGCTGCGTGAGGGGCTGCGTGAGGGTTTGCGGGCCATGTGTTCTTCGCGTGCGCGCCGGGGCGCGCCCAGCCTAATCTAGCGGCGGCGCGCGGCACATCAAGAGCCGGCGCGACCGCTCACGGAAATGCCACGACCCGGCACGGGGCGTGGGCGCCCGGCGCGGCGTCACACGTCGAGGTTCGCGACCTCGAGCGCATGGGTCTGGATGAACTCGCGGCGCGGCTCGACCACGTCGCCCATCAAGGTGGCGAAAATGTCCTCCTGCGCCTCGGCGTGGCTGACCCGGACCTGCAGCAGCGTGCGCGCCTCGGGGTCGAGGGTGGTCTCCCACAACTGCTGGGGGTTCATCTCGCCGAGGCCCTTGTAGCGCTGCACCGCCACACCCTTGCGGCCGAGGTCCATGACCTGCTCGACGAGGCCGGTGGGGCCGACGATCCGGCTTTCGGTGTCCTTGCGGACCAGGGTGGAATGGCGCTCGAACACCTTCTGCAGCTCGACCGCCATCTGGTCCAGCCGGGTCGCCTCGACCATCGTGATGAGCTTGGCGTCGACGCGGCGCCGCTCGGGCACGCCGCGCAGGATCCGCTCGAACACCATGCCGTTCTCGTCGGCCCGGCCGCTCCAGCCCTGTTCGATCCTGCGGGTCAGGGCATCCATGCGCTTGGCGATGTAGGCCGCGACCTCCTGGGCGCGAGCGGGATCGCCGAAGATGGCCTGGTTGAGGACGCCGAGGATCGCCGCCTGCTCGACGAGGGCCAGCGAGCCCGCCCGGCGCGCGAGCGGCATGAGCAGGTTGCGCGCATGGCGCGCCCGTTCGATCAGGGCGCGCAGGTCGGGCCCCGCGACCTGCTGGCCGTCGTGCAGCGTGAGGACCGCGTCCTCGATGCCGGTGCCGATCAGGTAGTCCTCGAGCGCGCGATCGTCCTTGAGATAGACCTCCGAGTTGCCGCGCTTGGCGCGATAGAGCGGCGGCTGGGCGATGTAGAGATGGCCGCGCTCGATCAGCTGCGGCATGTGGCGATAGAAGAACGTGAGCAGCAGAGTGCGGATGTGCGCGCCGTCCACGTCGGCGTCGGTCATGATGATGACCTTGTGGTAGCGCAGCTTGCCGATGTTGAAGTCGTCGGCGCCGATCCCGGTGCCGAGCGCCGTGATCAACGTCCCGATCTCGGCCGAGCTCAGCATCTTGTCGAAGCGCGCGCGCTCGACGTTGAGGATCTTGCCGCGCAGCGGCAGGATCGCCTGGTTGGCGCGGTGGCGTCCCTGCTTGGCCGAGCCGCCGGCCGAATCGCCCTCGACGATGAACAGCTCCGCGAGTGCCGGGTCGCGCTCCTGGCAGTCGGCGAGCTTGCCCGGCAGCGAGGAGACGTCGAGCACGCCCTTGCGGCGCGTCAGCTCGCGCGCCTTGCGCGCGGCCTCGCGCGCGGCTGCCGCCTCGACCGCCTTGGCGATCACGCGCCGGCCTTCCGCCGGATGCTCCTCGAACCACTGGCCGAGACGGTCGGCGACGACGCTTTCCACCACGGGGCGCACCTCTGAGGAGACCAGTTTCTCCTTGGTCTGCGACGAGAACTTGGGGTCCGGCACCTTGACGGAGAGGACGCAGGTGAGCCCCTCGCGCGCGTCGTCGCCGGTCAGCACCACCTTGTCCCGACGCGCACTCCCCGCCGACGCCACGTAGGCGTTGACGGTGCGCGTCAGCGCCGCACGGAAGCCCGCAAGATGGGTGCCGCCGTCGCGCTGCGGGATGTTGTTGGTGAAGCACAGCATGTTCTCGTGGTAGGCGTCGGTCCACTGCATGGCGACTTCCACGGTGATGCCGTCGCGCTGCTCCGAGATGTAGATCGGCGGTGCATGCAGCGCAGTCTTGGAACGGTCCAGGTAGTCGACGAAGGCGACCAGCCCGCCCTCGTAATGAAGCTCGTGCACCACCGGCTCAACCTCGCGCGCATCGGTGAAGACGATGCGGATGCCGGAGTTGAGGAAGGCGAGCTCGCGCAGCCGGTTGCGCAGCGTGTCGTGATCGTATTTGGTCTGGGTGAACACCTGCGGCGAGGCCGTGAAGGTGACCTCGGTGCCGGTACGATAGCTGCCGTCCGGGAGCTTCGGCGCCTCGCCCACCACGGCGAGCGGCGCCTCCGCCGCGCCGTCGCGGAAGCGCATGAAGTGCTCCTTGCCTTCGCGCCAGATGCGGAGCTCCAGGACCGAGGACAGCGCGTTCACCACGGAGACGCCGACGCCGTGAAGTCCGCCCGACACCTTGTAGGTGTTCTGGTCGAACTTACCGCCGGCATGCAGCTGGGTCATGATGACCTCGGCCGCCGAGACGCCTTCCTCGGCATGAATCTGGACCGGAATGCCGCGCCCGTTGTCGGTCACGGTGACGGAGCCGTCGACGTTGAGCATCACCTCGATGGTGTCGCAATAGCCCGCCATCGCCTCGTCGATGGCGTTGTCCACCACCTCGTAGACCATGTGGTGGAGGCCCGTGCCGTCGTCGGTGTCGCCGATGTACATGCCGGGGCGCTTGCGCACGGCCTCGAGGCCGCGCAGCACCTTGATGGCGCCGGCGCCGTATTCCTCGGCGGCCTCGCTCTTGCTCTTGCGCGCAGGCGGCGGTGCGGGTCGTTCGGGCTGGTCGGTCATGTGCGCGGACTCGGTGTTGCGTGCAATGTCGTCGGAATGGGCATCATGGCGCGTCGGCGTCGCGCACCCGGCCCGCGCCCGCCGTGAGGAAGCGGGCCGCCGGGGCGAGCGGAGCGAACACGGCGGCGTCGGTGCCGGTGAGCCAGGCCTGGGCGTCGAGCGCCGCGATCTCCGCAAACAGGCCGGCGCGATGGCGGTCGTCGAGATGGGCCGCCACCTCGTCCATCAGCAGGATCGGCGCGAAGCCGCGCAGGCGCGCCTGCAGACGGGCGGCACCCAGCACGATCGAGACCAGCAGGGTCTTCTGCTCGCCGGTCGAAAGCTCGGCCGCCGGCAGGGCGCGGGCGCGATGGCGCACCGCCATGTCGGAGCGATGCGGCCCGGCCCCGGCACCGCCGGTTTCGGCATCGCGCGCGCGCGCCTCCCGGAGCGCGGCGGCGAGCCGGTCCTCCGCGGCGAGCGCGGGCCCCTCGGCAAGCCAGGATTCCGCATCGCCCGCGACCGCGACCTCGGCGGCCGGGAACGGTCCGATTCCTTCCGCCGCGGCACGGGTGAAATCGGCCGCCGCCTGGCGCCGTGCGGCGGCGATCGCGACGCCCGACTCCGCCATGGTGCGCTCCAGCGCCGTGAGCCAGCCGGGATCGGCGCCGCCGTCCGCGAGCAGCCGCGCACGCTCGCGCAGGGCGCGCTCGTATTCGTTGACGCGGCCGGCATGGGCCGGATCGAGCGCCGCCACCAGCTTGTCGAGATAGCGCCGCCGGGCCCCGGGCCGGTCGAGGAACAGGCGGTCCTGGGCGGGCGTCAGCCACAGCACCGGCACGCGCTCGGCGAGCGCGGCGGGGC
>JBJHBM010000031.1:0-23399 GCA_050485485.1 Alphaproteobacteria bacterium
GGGGTGCGGCGGCGGTGGCGGGGGCGGCGTCTCATCGGGATCGCGCGGCGGCGGGTCTATGCCCGCGCGCTCGCGCTCGCCGCGGAAGCCGGCGGAAGGAACGGCGCTTGATCCCGGCATCCGGGCGGGAACGGGCGCGGGCGCGAATGCGCGGCCTGCGCGCGGAGCGCGTGGCGGCCCTGTGGCTCGCGCTCAAGGGATATCGGATTCTCGCGCGCGGGTACGCCGTGCGCGGCGGCGAGATCGACGTAATCGCGCGGCGCGGCGACACGCTCGCCTTCATAGAGGTGAAGCGCCGCGACCGCGAGCGCGACGCCGCCGAGGCGATCACGCCGGCCAAGCGCCGGCGCATCCTGATCGCGGCGCGCGCCTGGCTCGCGGCGCATCCGGAGGACGCCGCGCGGGCGCTGCGGTTCGACGCGATGCTGATGACGCCCGGCCGCCTGCCTCGCCACCTGCCCGGCGCGTGGCGGACGGACTAGCAAGTGCAAAAGCGACGAGACGCCGCGCGTCTGGACAAGGCGCGCATTGTTGAGTCTAATGGCCGCGTCGTTTTCCCAGACGCGAGATTTGCCGCCGTGACGCTGCGCTCTTCCTCCGAACACGTTTTTCAGGATTCACCGTCGCGCGCGCGCCGCGCGCGCGCATGGTGCGCCGCCCTTGCGCTCGCGGCGCTCCTGCCGCTCGGCGGCTGCGTCGAGACCGCGGTCGGCGTCGGCGCGGCCGGCGCGGTCGGCGCGGTGCAGGAGCGCGGGTTCGAGCAGTCGGCGATCGACACACGCATCGCCGCGCAGATCAACTACAACTGGCTCCAGCACGACCGGGAGATCTTCCTGCCGCTCTCGACCGCCGTGTACGAGGGCCGCGTGCTGCTGCTGGGCGTGCTCAAGACCGAGGAGGACCGCGCTGCGGCCGTGAAGCTGACGTGGCAGGTCAAGGGCGTGAACGAGGTGATCGACGAGATCATCGTCGATCCTTCCGGCCGCACCGGAACCTTCGCGCGCGACACCTGGATTTCGACCCAGCTCAAGACCAAGATGCTGACCGACCGTCACATCATCGGCATCAACTACTCGGTCGAGACGGTGCGCCACGTGGTCTACCTGTTCGGCGTCGCCCAGAGCCGCGAGGAGCTCGACCGCGTGGTCGATTACGCCCGCAACATCGAATACGTCGAGCGCGTGGTGAACCACGTCCTGCTCAAGGACGACCCGCGCCGGCTGGCGAACCAGGGCGGGGCCCCGCCCCCCACGGGAGGCGGAACGCCGTGAGCGGCCAGGCCCGGCCCCGCGAGCCCGAGGAGTCGCGCGGCGCGGCCGAGGCCCTGCTCGCGGCCATCGGCCGCGCCCCCGAGGCCCCCTTCGACCTGGCCGAGGCCGCGCTGATGCTGGCCGCCCTCGACCGTCCCCGGGTGCCGGTCGACCGCTATCGCCGGCACCTCGCCGACCTCGCCGCCGCGGTCGGGGCGCACGGCGGCGCGACGCGCAGCGCCGCCGGCCGGGCCGCGGCGCTCGCCGCGACCATCCACGGCACCGAGGGCTATCGCGGCGACGACCTCACCTACGACGACCTGCAGAACGCCAACCTGATGCGCGTCATCGACCGCCGCCGCGGCCTGCCGGTGGCGCTCGGCATCCTCTACATCCACGCCGCGCGCGCCCAGGGCTGGCGCGCCGACGGCATCGCCTTTCCCGGCCATTTCCTGGTGAGCGTCGAGGCCGGCACCGAGCGCGTCATCCTCGATCCCTTCGCCGGCGTCCCGGTCGCCGGGGCGAGCGGCCTGCGCGCCATGCTGAAGGCGGTCTCGGGGGTCGCCGCCGAGCTGACCCCCGCGTGCTACGCGCGGCTCGACGACCGCCGCGTGCTGATGCGGCTCGCCAACAACATCAAGACCCGGCTCGCCGCCCAGGGGCGCTTCCGCGAGGCCGCCGACGTCACCGAGCGGATGCTGTGGATCGTGCCCGAGGAGGTGGCGCTGCACCGCGACCTCGGCATCTTCCATGCCGAGACCGGCAACCTCAAGGCGGCGCTTTCGGAGCTGCGCGCCTTTATCGCCGCGACCCCCGACACCGAGGCCCGCCACATCGCCGCCTCCCTCGCCCAGAAGATCGAGGCCCGGCTCAACTGAGCCCGCCCGGGGCCGGCCCTGCGCCGGGCCCGCGCGCCGGGACTCGCGGTTTTCGGCGGGCGTGATACCTTGTCGCCGGCACGAAGAACCCGGGACCCACGCACATGTCGCTTGCCGTCGCCTTCCAGATGGACCCCCTCGAGAGGATCAATCCGGCCGCCGATTCCACCTACATGCTGGCGCTCGAGGGCGTCGCGCGGAAGCACCTGCTCTACCACTACCTGCCGCAGAACCTGACGCTCGCCCACGGGCGCGTGACGGCGCGCGCGCGGCGCTTCGAGGCGCGCCGCGACCCCGAGCGCCCCTTCACCGCGGGCGCCGAGGAGGAGATCGACCTCGCCGCGCTCGACGTGGTGCTGATGCGCCAGGACCCGCCGTTCGACATGGCCTACATCACGGCGACCCACCTGCTCGAGCACGTCCATCCCCACACGCTGGTGGTGAACGACCCGGTGCGGGTGCGCAACGCGCCCGAGAAGCTGTTCGTCACCCATTTCGCGGAGCTGATGCCGCCGACGCTGATCACCTCCGACCGCCGGCGCATCGAGGCGTTCCGCCGGCAGCACGGCGACATCATCGTGAAGCCGCTGTTCGGCAACGGCGGCGCCGGCGTGTTCCACGTCGGGCCCGGCGACGAGAACCTGAACGCGCTGCTGGAGCTGTTCACCCAGCTCTACCGCGAGCCGGTGGTGGTGCAGAAGTACCTGCCCGAGGTCCGCGACGGCGACAAGCGCATCATCCTGATCGAGGGCGAGGCGGTGGGCGCCGTCAATCGTGTGCCGCCGTCGGGCGAGGCGCGCGCCAACCTGCACGTCGGCGGGCGCGCGGAGAAGGCCGAGATCACGGCGCGCGAGCGCGACATCTGCGACGCCCTCGGCGAGAGCCTGCGCGAGCAGGGGCTGGTGTTCGTCGGCATCGACGTGATCGGCGGCTACCTCACCGAGATCAACGTGACCTCGCCCACCGGCATCCAGGAGATCAACCGCTTCGACGGCGTGCGGCTGGAGACGCGCATCTGGGACGCGATCGAGGCGCGCGTCGCCGCCAACCACCCCGGCCGCCTCCGGCGCTAGCCGCGCGCCCGTTCGCCACGGCCCCGGCGCCGAGGGTCCTCGGCTTGGGCTCTCGGCTTGGGCTC
Source organism: Alphaproteobacteria bacterium (assembly GCA_050485485.1). Classification (GTDB taxonomy): domain Bacteria; phylum Pseudomonadota; class Alphaproteobacteria; order SMXQ01; family SMXQ01; genus WHSO01. Next base: position 3,267 of record JBJHBM010000031.1, read on the forward strand.
TCGACTTGGACTCTCGACTTGGGCACCGCGCGCCGCTAGAGTGACGGAACATTCCACGAACGTGGAAGTCTTCGAGAGGGGGAAGGTCATGCGTATGAGCGCCTTCGTTCCAGGGCCCGCCGCCGTGCTGGCCCTGGCGATTCTTGCCGCGCCGATCGCGCCCGCCGCGTTACAGGCACAGGAGCTTTCCATCGCCGACGCCCACTTTCACGTCATTCCCAAGGCGATCGGGGCTGACGAGCTGCGTCGCCTCATGGACGAGCTCGGCATCAAATGGGCCGGTGGCGCCGGCAGCTTTGCGCCCGAGCGCGCGCTCCTCGATTACCACCGGGTACTTGGCAACCGGCTGCAGCTGTTCGGCGGCCAGAAGGAGACGGTGGACATCTTCCTCGCCCACGGCGCGGCCGTCCTGGAGAACGCCGAGAGCGCGCCCGCGCGCGAGCTCCTCGCCGCCCTCGACCGCGACCTCGGGGCGGGTCGCATCAAGGGGATCGGGGAGATTCACGTCAACGCCTCGACCACCGGGCCCCCGCATCGGCGGGGGCTGCGCCGCAAGACCCGCGCCGACGCTCCGACCCATCTCGCGATGTTCGCCCTCGCCGCCAAGCACGGCGTGCCGATGATGATCCACGCCCAATGGGATTCCGACACGGTCGAGCAACTGCACGTCCTCGCCCGCTCGCAGCCCTCGGCCACGCTCGTGCTCGGCCATTGCGGCGCGATCGCCAAGGCCGCCGCGATGGGCGAGTTCCTCGCGCGCAACCCCAACGCGATGTGCGACCTGTCGCACATGAACCGGCCACAGTATCAAGGGAACGACCCGCTCCGGGTCATCGTCTTCACCTCGCGCGGCCTGGAGGAGGACTGGCGCGAGCTGATCGAGCGGATGCCCGACCGCTTCATGGTCGGGATCGACGACGTCTATTCGGCCGAAATGTACCGCGACGTGGTGGAGGCGATCCGCAAGGGGCTCTTGGCCAAGCTCACGCCGGAGACCGCCCGCAAGGTCGCCCATGCGAACGCCGACCGCCTGTTCAAGATGAACTAGGCGGCGGCGCGGCACGGGTTCTGGCTGAATGGTCGCGCGCGTCAACACGGTCGCGTTCCAGGGCATCGACGTCGTCGGCGTGGACGTGCAGGTGCAGATCACGGCGGGCCTGCCGGCCTTCGCCGTGGTCGGGCTTCCCGACAAGGCGGTGGCCGAATCGCGCGAGCGCGTGCGGGGCGCGCTCGGCGCGCTGGGCCTCGCGCTGCCGCCGCGCCGCATCACCGTGAACCTCGCCCCCGCCGACCTCGCCAAGGAGGGCAGCCACTTCGACCTGCCGATCGCGCTCGGTCTGCTGGCCGCGATGGAGGTGCTGCCGGCGGACGAAATGGCGGGCTACGCGGCGCTCGGCGAGCTCGCCCTCGACGGCCGGGTGAGTCCGGTCGCAGGCGTGCTGCCGGCGGCGATCCATGCCCACGGGCACGGCCTCGGCCTGGTCTGCCCCGGCCCGTGCGGCGGCGAGGCGGCCTGGGTCAAGGGGCTCGAGGTGCTGGCGGCACCCTCCCTGATCGAGCTCGTCAACCACTTCAAGGGCACCCAGATGCTGGCGCCGCCGCGTCCCCTGGCCGAGGACGCGGCGGACGGGGCGCCCGCCCCCGACCTCGCCGACATCAAGGGTCAGGAGAGCGCCAAGCGCGCCCTCGAAGTGGCCGCCGCCGGCAGCCATAATCTCCTGATGGTGGGCCCGCCCGGCGCCGGCAAGTCGATGCTGGCGAGCCGCCTGCCGGGCCTGCTGCCACCGCTCGCCCCCGCCGAGGCGCTCGAGGTCTCGATGATCCACAGCCTCGCGGGCACGCTGCCCGACGGGCGCCTGATGCGGCGCCGGCCGTTCCGCGATCCGCACCACTCCGCCTCGCTGCCGGCCCTGATCGGCGGCGGCGCGCGGGCGCGGCCGGGCGAGGTCTCGCTCGCGCACCTGGGCGTGCTGTTCCTCGACGAGCTGCCGGAGTTCGCGCGCGGCGCGCTGGAAGCCTTGCGCCAGCCGGTCGAGTCGGGCCGCGCCGTGGTGGCGCGCGCCCAGGCCCACGCCACCTGGCCCGCGCGTTTCCAGCTGGTGGCGGCGATGAACCCGTGCCGCTGCGGCCATCTCGGCGATCCGGCGCTCGCCTGCACCCGCGCGCCGCGCTGCGCGAGCGACTACCAGGGCAAGATCTCGGGCCCGCTGTTCGACCGTATCGACCTGCACGTGGACGTGCCGGCGGTGGAGGCGGCCGACCTCTCCCTGCCGCCGCCGGCCGAGGGCACGCGCGAGGTCGCCGCCCGCGTCGCCCGGGCGCGCGAGGTCCAGGCCGCGCGCTACGCCGCGCTGGGCGCGGACATCCGCACCAATGCCGAGGCCGACGGGCAACTGCTCGAGCGGGTCGCGGCGCCCGACGCGGCGGGGCGGACGCTGCTCGCCGAGGCCGCCGAGAAGATGCGCATGAGCGCACGCGGCTACCACCGCGTGCTGCGGGTCGCGCGCACCATTGCCGACCTCGACGGCGCCGCGGACGTGCGCCGCATCCACGTCGCCGAGGCGATCTCCTATCGCCGCGTCGCGCCGGGGCGCTAAGATCGGCCCCAAGCCGCGACCCAGGCGGCGCCATCGACGAGGGGGAGGTTTCATATGCTGGTTTCGCGTTTCCTGAGACTGTCCGTCATCTATGCCCTGATCGGCATGAGCATCGGCATCCACATGGCGATGAGCCACGACCATGCCCAGGCCCCGACCCATGCGCATCTCAACCTGCTCGGCTTCGTCGCCATGTTCCTCTACGGCCTGTTCTATCGCGGCTGGCCCGAGGCGGCGGCGGGCCGGCTCGCCCATTGGCACTTCTGGATCGCCAACATCGGCCTGATCGGCGGCATCACCGGCATCGCGCTGATCTACGGCGGGCTCCCGGAAGCGGAGCCGCTCGCCGCGGTCTCGTCGCTGCTCATGATCGCCGGCATGGCGATCTTCGCCGTGATCGTGTTCCGCGCGACGCGCACGTCCCCCGCCTAGGCGGGCGATGGCGCCCGGCTGGACCATCCGCGCGGCGACCGGAGACGACATCCCGGCACTCACGCGGGTGCATGCGCGCGCGATCCGCGTGACCGGCATCGGCCATTACACCAAGGAGGAGGTCGCGAGCTGGGCGGCGGGGCTCGACGCCGCCTTCTACCGGCGCGCGCTCGCACGCACCGACCTGTTCGTGGTGGCGGAGGCCGAGGGTGCCGGCGTGGTCGCGCTCGGCGCCAGCCGCAGAGACGAGGTGTGGCTGCTCTACACCGATCCCGACTGGGCCGGGCGCGGCATCGGCGGGGCGCTGCTGGCGCGCCTCGAGGACGACATCCGCACGCGCGGCCATCGGGTGCTGCGGGTTGAATCGTCGCTCGCCGCGCGCGGCTTCTACGAGCGCCACGGCTACCGGCGCCGGCGCATCTACGGCCACCGCACCCGCGGCGGCATGGTGCTGGCGGCGCTCACCATGACCAAGCCCGCGGCCGGGGCGACGGCGGAGGCGCGGTCGGGCCCGGACGGATAGGGTCAGGCGCGGCTCACCATCGGGCCGACGGGTCCGCCGCCAAGGATATGGACGTGGTAGTGGGGCACTTCCTGGCCGCCGTCGGCGCCGGTGTTGGCGATCAGGCGGTAGCCGCTCTCCGCCACGCCGGCCTCGCGCGCGATGCGGCCGACCGCGCGGACGAAGGCGGCGATCTCCGCCTCGCCCGCGTTGGCGGCGAAGTCGTCGTGGGAGACGTAGGCTCCCTTGGGGATCGCCAACACGTGCACCGGCGCCTTGGGCGCGATGTCGTGAAAGGCGAGCACATGGTCGTCCTCGTAGACCTTCTTACAGGGAATCTCGCCCCGCAGGATCTTCGCGAAGATGTTGGTCGGGTCGTAGGCCATCGCATGCTCCCTCGGCAATGCCATAGGAGTTAGCAGAGGCCGGCCGCGCTGTCACCGCCGCCGCGCGCTGGACCGGCGGTGCCGGGCGTCCTAGTCTGCGGGGCCGTCCGTACCATCGTTTCCGGTCCCGCGATGTCCGCCGCGTCTTCCGATCCCGCCCGTCCCCGGCCGGTCTTTTGGCTGCTTGCCGCGCTCCCGCCACTGTTCTGGTCGGGCAACTTCCTGCTGGCGCGGATCATGGCCGACCAGATCCCGCCGGTCCAGATGTCGCTGTGGCGCTGGGTCGCGGCGTTCCTGATCCTGCTGCCGTTCGGGCTCCATGCGGTGCGCGGGCACGGCGCGCGGCTCAGGGCGGAGCTGCCGTTCCTGGTGGTGCTGGGGGGCGTCGGCATCACCGCCTTCAACTGCTTCATCTACGCGGCGCTGCACCACACCACGGTGGTCAACGCCGCGCTCATCAACACGCTCCTGCCGGTGTTCACCTTCATCCTCGCGGCGCTGATCCTGCGCGAGACGTTGACCCCGCGGCAGGCCACGGGCGTGGCGGTGGCGGTGGCGGGCGCGGCGCTGATCGTCGCGCGCGGGACGCTCGGGACGCTTGCCGCGCTCGACCTCAACCGGGGCGACCTGCTGGTGGTGGCGGGGGTGATGTTCTGGGCGCTCTATACCGTGCTGATCCGCTGGCGCCGCACCGCGCTGCCGCTGATGCTGTTCCTCACCGTCACGGTCGGCTTCGGCGTCCTGCTGCACCTGCCGTTCGTCGCGTGGGAATACGCGCGCGTCGGCGGCTTCGCGGTCACGCCCGGGACCGTCTCGGCGATCCTCTACTTCGCGGTGTTCCCCTCGGTGCTCGCCTATATCTTCTGGAACAAGGCGGTGGCCGCGCTCGGCCCCGGACGCACCGGCATGTTCATCTACCTGATGCCGGTGTTCAGCTCGGTCCTCGGCGTCGCGTTCCTGGCGGAGCCGTTCCGGGCCTATCACGGCGCCGGGATCGCGCTGATCTTCGCCGGCATCTGGCTGGTGACGCGCCGGCGCGCGGCCAGGTCCTAGCTTTCGCCCTTGCCGCGCGCGGCCTTCTCGGCGAGACCCGAGGTCCCCTCACGCCGCGCGAGCTCGGCCCACACGTCCTCGGGCCGCACGCCGGTCGCCGCCCACAGCACCAGCAGGTGATAGAGCAGGTCGGCGCTCTCGCGCGCGAGCGCGCCGGCGTCGCCGCGCACGCCTTCCATCAGGGCCTCGATCGCCTCCTCACCGAGCTTGCGCGAGATCGCCGCCGGACCTGCCGCCAGCAGCTTGGCGGTGTAGGAGACGCCCGCGTCCGCGCCCTTGCGGGCGAGGATGGTCGCGTAGAGCCGCGCCAGAACCTCGGCGGAAGCGGGCGTATCTTCAGGGCGGTCGGTCATGGGCGAAGCCGTAGCAGATCGCGGCGCCTCAGGCCAGCCGCACGGGCAGGCCGGCGGCGGCCATGTGGGCCTTGGCCTCGGCCACCGAGTGGGTGCCGAAGTGGAAGATCGAGGCCGCCAGCACGGCCGAGGCATGGCCGTCGCGCACCCCTTCCACCAGATGGTCGAGGGTGCCGACGCCGCCCGACGCGATCACCGGCACGGAGACAGCGTCCGCCACCGCGCGGGTGAGCGCGCAGTCGAAGCCCGCCTTGGTGCCGTCGCGGTCCATCGAGGTGAGCAGGATCTCGCCGGCGCCGAGCGCCACCATGCGCGCGGCCCACGCCACCGCGTCGAGGCCGGTCGCGTTGCGCCCGCCGTGGGTGAAGATCTCCCACCTGCCGGGCCCCGTGGCCTTGGCGTCGATCGCCACCACGATGCACTGGGAGCCGAACTTCTCGGCCGCCTCGCGGACGAACTCGGGACGCGCCACGGCGGCGGTGTTGATCGAGACCTTGTCGGCGCCCGCCAGCAGCAGCCTGCGGATGTCCTCCACCTGGCGCACGCCGCCGCCGACCGTGAGCGGCATGAAGCACTGTTCCGCCGTGCCGCGCACCACGTCGAACAGGGTGTCGCGGTTCTCGTGGGAGGCGGTGATGTCGAGGAAGCACAGCTCGTCGGCGCCGGCCGCGTCGTAGACGCGCGCCTGTTCCACGGGATCGCCCGCGTCGCGCAGGCCGACGAAGTTGACGCCCTTCACCACGCGGCCGTCCTTCACGTCGAGGCAGGGGATGATGCGCACCTTGAGCATCGTCACTGCCCCGCGGGGGGCGCGTCGAGCAGCGCGAGCGCGCGCTTCGCGTCGATGCGCCCGTCGTAGAGCGCGCGCCCGACGATCACGCCCTCGATGCCGGCCTGCTCCACCTGCTTCAGCTCCTCGAGGTCCGTCATGGTGGAGACGCCGCCGGACGCGATCACCGGCGTCGTCAGCGCCCAGGCGAGGTCGGTGGTGGCCTCCACGTTGACGCCCATCATGGCGCCGTCGCGGCTGATGTCGGTATAGACGATGGCGGCCACGCCCGAGTCCTCGAACCGGAGCGCGAGGTCGAGCGCCTTGACCTTGGAAGTCTTGGCCCAGCCCGCCACCGCGACATAGCCGTCACGCGCGTCGATGCCGACCACGATGCGACCCGGGAATTCGCGGCACGCCTCCTTGACGAGGTCCGGATTCTCGAGCGCGGCGGTGCCGAGGATGACGCGCCGCACGCCCTTGTCGAGCCACATGCGGATGGTGGCGAGGTCGCGGATGCCGCCGCCGAGCTGCGCCGGCATCGGGATCGCGCCGAGGATCGTCTCGACCGCGCGGTCGTTGACCGGGCGGCCCTCGATCGCGCCGTTGAGGTCCACCAGGTGCAGCCAGCGGAAGCCCGCGTCGGCGAAGGCGCGCGCCTGGGACGCGGGGTCGGCGTTGTAGACGGTGGCCTTGTCCATGTCGCCCTGGAACAGGCGCACGCAGGCGCCGTCCTTGAGGTCGATGGCGGGGAACAGGATCATGGGTGTGCGGTGCTCCGTCGCGGCCCGGCGGCGTCAGGGACGCCAGGCGAGGAAGTTGGCGATGATCCCGAGCCCCACCGCCTGGCTCTTCTCGGGGTGGAACTGGGTGCCGACGAGGTTGTCGCGCCCGACCGCGGCGGCGATCGGGCCGCCGTAATCGACCTCCGCCAGCACGGCGCCGGGGTCGCGCGGCGCGAGCCGGTAGCCGTGCACGAAATAGGCGTGCGCGCCCGCCGGGATGCCGGCGAACAGCGGGTGCGGCGGCGCGCGCAAGGAAAGGTCGTTCCAGCCCATGTGCGGCACCTTGAGCCCGGCGCCCGCGATCGCGGTCACCTCGCCGCCGATCCAGCCGAGCCCGTCATGGACGCCGTGCTCCAGCCCGCGCTCCGCCATCAGCTGCATGCCGACGCAGATGCCGAGGAAGGGCTTGCCCCTGCGGATCACGTTGTCCGCGAGCGCCTCCACCATGCCGGGCAGCGCGCGCAGGCCCGCCGCGCAGTCGCCGAAGGCGCCGACCCCCGGCAGCACGATGCGCGCCGCGCCGTCGAGCCGCGTCGCGTCGCCCGTCACCACCACTTCGGTGCCGCCGCCCGCGCGCTCGAACGCCTTGGCCGCCGAGCGCAGGTTGCCGGAGCCGTAATCGACGATGACGACCGTGCCGCCGCTCATGCCGGGTGCGCGGCCCCGGCGGGCGCCGGCTCCCGGGGCGGGAGGCCGCCGTCGAGCGCGGCGAGGTCGAGATAGCGCCGGAGCGCGGCGTCGCGGTCGGGCGCGGCGATCACCGCCGCCTCCTTCCAGCCCTTGCGGGCGAGGTGCCAGCGCCGCCAGTCGTGGGCGGAGGCTCCCACCCATGCGACCGCGGCGAGCACGACCACGGCCTCGGGAAGCTCGGGAATCCCGGCCGCCTCGAGCCCGGCCACGAGCGCCGCCAGCCCCGCCAGCAGCGCGATCCCGATCAGCCACATGCGGTGGTAAAGCGCCCACAGGCCGGTGAACAGCAGAGCCCATAGGCTGAAGCCCTCGCGGATCGCCACGGGCGCCGTGTCGGGGCGCGAAGAGGGCGGCGGCAGGTGGACGGTATAGACGCGCATCGCTTCCTTGGTTCCGATGTCCGGCCCGCGGCCGGGAGGCTAGAGCGACCCCCCCAGCACGCCCTTGGTGGAGGGGACCGCGTCCGACTTGCGCGGGTCGATCTCGACCGCCTGGCGCAGCGCGCGGGCCAGCGCCTTGAAGCACGATTCGATGATGTGATGGGCGTTCTCGCCGTACAGGTTCTCGACGTGCAGCGTGAGCCCGGCGGTCTGGGCGAAGGCCTTGAACCATTCCTTGAACAGCTCGGTGTCCATGTCGCCGAGCCTGGCGACCGGCAGCTTCACCTCGTAGATCAGGTAGGGCCGGTTGGAGGCGTCCAGCACCACCCGCGTCAGCGTCTCGTCCATCGGCACCAGCGCGCTGCCGTAGCGCGCGATCCCGGCGCGGTCGCCGAGCGCCTTCGAGATCGCCTCGCCCAGGGCGAGGCCCGAATCCTCGGTGGTGTGGTGGAAGTCGATGTGCAGGTCGCCCTTGGCCTGCAGGCGCACGTCGATCAGGCTGTGGCGCGAGAGCTGCTCCAGCATGTGATCGAGGAAGCCGATCCCGGTGGAGACGTCGTAGGCGCCCGTCCCGTCGAGGTTGACCTCGACGGCGATGCTGGTTTCCTTGGTCTTGCGCTCGACCTTGCCGACGCGCATGGCGATTCCGCTTCCGTTGTCCATCGTCGTTCCCGCCGGCACGCGGCCCGCCGTCGCGGCGGGGCCCGGCCCGGAGTGCGCCTTTTAGCAGGAAACCGGGCGGCAGCGGAAGGCGCTTGGGAGGCGCGGAAGCCCCGCGCTTGATCCCGGGGGTTTGCGTTCCCACATCGTCCGGGTATGTTTTGCGCCTCTCCGGGGCCCCGGCCCCTCCACGCATCCGGACCACCCACGACGGCGGCACCATGAGCGACACCCCCCAATGGCACGGCACCACCATATTGTGCGTCCGCAAGGGCGCCGAGGTGGTGGTGGCGGGCGACGGCCAGGTCTCGATGGGACAGACCGTGATCAAGTCCAACGCGCGCAAGGTGCGCCGGCTGCGCGACGGCAAGGTGCTGGCGGGCTTCGCCGGCGCCACGGCCGACGCCTTCACCCTGTTCGAGCGGCTCGAGGGCAAGCTCGAGAAGCACGGCGAGCTCACCCGCGCCTGCGTCGAGCTCGCCAAGGACTGGCGCACCGACCGCTACCTGCGGCGCCTGGAGGCGATGCTGGCGGTGGCCGACGCGCGCGCCTCCCTGGTGGTCACCGGCACCGGCGACGTGCTGGAGCCCGAGGACGGGCTGATCGGCATCGGCTCGGGCGGCAACTACGCGCTCGCCGCCGCGCGCGCGCTGATCGACCGCGACGACATGGACGCCGAAGCCATCGCGCGCCGCGCGCTCGATATCGCGGCCGGCATCTGCGTCTATACCAATACCAACGTCGTCGTCGAGAAGCTGTCCTGACATGGCCGACCTCCCGTCCTCCCCGTCCTTCAGCCCGCGCGAGATCGTCTCGGAACTCGACCGCTACATCGTCGGCCAGAACGACGCCAAGCGCGCGGTCGCGATCGCGCTGCGCAACCGCTGGCGGCGCCAGCAGCTCCCGGCCGAACTGCGCGACGAGGTGCTGCCCAAGAACATCCTGATGATCGGCCCCACCGGCGTCGGCAAGACCGAGATCGCGCGCCGCCTCGCGCGGCTCGCCCAGGCGCCGTTCCTGAAGGTGGAGGCCACCAAGTTCACCGAGGTCGGCTACGTCGGGCGCGACGTCGAGCAGATCGTGCGCGACCTGGTCGAGGCCTCCATCGTCATGACGCGCGAGCGCGCCCGCAGGGAAGTCATGGCCAAGGCCGAGCTGCGCGCCGAGGAGCGCGTGCTGGACGCGCTGGTGGGCGAGAACGCGAGCCGCGACACGCGCGAGAAGTTCCGCACCCGGCTGCGCGCGGGCGAGCTCGACGACAAGGAGATCGAGATTCAGATCGCGGACGGCCCCGCCAGCATGCCGACCCTCGAGATTCCGGGCATGCCCGGAGCGTCGATGGGGATGATCAATCTCGGCGAGGTGTTCGGCAAGGCGTTCGGCGGCCAGCGCCGGCCGCGGCGCGTCTCTGTCTCGGAGTCGCACAAGCTGCTGGTCGAGGAGGAGGCCGACAAGCTGGTGGACAACGACGCGGTGGTGCGCGAATCGATCTCCGCGGTCGAGCAGAACGGCATCGTGTTCATCGACGAGATCGACAAGATCTGCGCGCGCGAGGAGCGCATGGGCGCCGACGTGAGCCGCGAGGGCGTGCAGCGCGACCTGCTGCCGCTGATCGAGGGCACCACGGTCGCGACCAAGCACGGCGCGGTCAAGACCGACCATATCCTGTTCATCGCCTCGGGCGCGTTCCACCTCGCCAAGCCCTCCGACCTGCTGCCCGAGCTGCAGGGGCGCCTGCCGATCCGGGTCGAGCTCGCGGCGCTCACGGTCGAGGACTTCGTCCGCATCCTCACCGAGCCCGAGGCGAGCCTGATCCGCCAATACGTCGCGCTGCTCGCGACCGAGCAGGTGGCGCTCTCCTTCACCGAGGACGGCGTGCGCGAGATCGCGAAGCTCTCGGCCGAGGTCAACGAGAACGTCGAGAACATCGGCGCGCGGCGCCTGCAGACGGTGATGGAGCGGCTGCTGGAGGAGGTGAGCTACACCGCCTCCGACACGCCCGGCCTCGAGGTCGAGATCGACGCGGCCTACGTCCGCGCCAAGGTCGGCGACCTGGTGAAGGACTCCGACCTCTCGAAGTTCATCCTGTAGCTATCGGGGCTCCGGCCCCTTCAGCGCCGCGAGCAGGCGGCGGAGCGTCGCCGCGTCGAGGTCGCGGATGCGCTCGGCGAGCAGGTTGGCGAGCTCGGTCGCCTCGGGGGCGAGGCCGGCGGTGTCCACCACCGCGCGCGGGTGCGACAGCTGGGCGAGCCGCTCGAGCTCCTCGGCGTCGTCCCAGATGGCGTGGAAGTACTGGCAGATCTGGATCAGCAGCACCGGCGAGGGGCGCCCGCGCCGGCCGTGCTCCAGCGCCGACAGGTAGGCGGGCGAGAGCTGCAGGTCGGCCGCCATCCGCTTGAGGGTGATGCCGCGCGCCGCGCGCAGCTCGCGCATCTTGCACCCGAACGGCGTCATCGGTCGCGCGCGCGCCGCAGGTACACGTAGTAGGCGCCGGCGCCGCCGTCCTTCGGCTGCGCCTCGGCGAAGGCAACCACGAACGGGCGCAGCGCGGCGCCGTTGAGCCACAGCGGCAGCTCGCGCCGGATCGCGCCGCCCTCGCCGCCGGGACCGCGCGTGCCCTTGCCGGTGATCACCAGCACGCAGCGCCGCCCGTGGCGGCGCGCCGCGCGGACGAAGCGGTCGAGCGCCGCCGCCGCCTGCTCGCGCGTCATGCCGTGGAGGTCGAGGCGCGCCTCGATCGGCAGCAGCCCGCGCCGCAGCCTGAGCGCGTTGCGCCGGTCGAGCCCCGGCGCGCGGCCGGGGACGAGATCGGGCACGGGCGGTGGCGGGGCCGGCTTCGGCGCCGGCGTCCTCGGCACGCGGCCCCGGAGCTTCTTCGCGGGCGCGGTCGTCGCGGGTTCCGAGACGGAGGCGGGAGCGGGTGCCGGGATGGATGCCGGACGGCGGCGGCGCAGCGGCGTCACGCTTTCGGCGAGGCGCGCCCACAGCGCCGCGTCGTCGCCCCCGCGCCCCCCGCCCATGGTGTCAGGAGAACGGCGCGGGCGCCGCGCCCCGGGGCAGCAGCATCCAGTAGCGCCCGCGCATCCTCATGCGGCCGGCACGCTCGCCCGCCGCCTCGCCCCAGCCGAGGAACAGGTCGCCGCGCACCGGGCCCCGGATGGCGCCGCCGGTATCCTGCGCCACCATCAGCGCGCGCACCGGCGCGAGCGCGCCCGCGTCGTCGTCGGCCACGACGTAGAACGGCACGCCGAGCCCGAAGAAACGCCGGTCCACCGCGAGCGAACGCTCGGGCGTGAGCGCCACGCCCTCGGCGCCGATCGGGCCCTCGCCCTCGATCTCGCGGAAGAACACGTAGGAGCGGTTGTGGTCCATGACGGCGCGCGCCTTGTCGGGGTTGGCCGCGAGCCAGGCACGGATCGACTGCATCGAGACCCGGTCGCGCGTAAGCGCGCCCATGTCCGTCAACACGCGGCCGATGGCGGTATAGGGCAGGCCGTTCTTGCCGGCGTAGCCGACCCGCAGCACGGTGCCGTCGTCCAGCAGCACGCGTCCCGATCCCTGGATCTCCATGAAGAACGCATCCACTGGGTCGTCCACCCACAGGATCTCGAGGTCGCGCCCGGCGAGCGCGCCGGCGGAGATCGCGGCGCGGTCCTCGTACGGGATGAAGCGGCCGTTCTCGACCCGGCCGGCGACGGAGCGGCCGCGGAACTCGTCGGAGAAGATGCCGAGATCGGCGGTCACGAGGTCGGCGGGACGGCCGTGGAGCGGGACGTGGTAGCGCGCCGAGCGGGTGCGCGAGCCGCGCGCCGAGGCCTCGTAGTAGCCGGTGAACAGCCCTTCGGGCCCGTCCGAGCCGCGTACGCGGTAGGGCCGGAACCCGGCCTCGACGAAGCGCCGCGCCTCGGCCGCGTCCATGGCGCTCGGCTCCAGCGTCGCCAGCACCCGGCACGGCCCGTGCCAGTCGCCGGCGCGCCCGCCGACGGCGAAGGGGCCGACCGCGGCCTCCGCCGGGCGGGCGAGGTGGCGATCGCACGAGCGCTTGAGGGCCGCGAGGGCATGGCGCGGGTCGTCCGCGCGCCAGCCCGGCAGGTCGTCGAAGGACGCGGGCTCGAGCGCGATACGGTCCTCGGGCACGCGCGGCGCGCAGGCGGCGATGCCGAGGGCGGCGAGGAGGGTGACGGGAAGAAGGTAGCGGAGCGGGCGGAGGAAGACGGCGCGGAACCCGGCGGTCATGGGGCAACCCATCTCATTCGGGCGTTTCGGTCGCCACCAGGATCCAGTTGGGATCGGAAGAGCGGGTGTCGCGCTCGAAGGTCCAGACGTCCACCGCTTCGGTGATGTGGTCGGGATCGCCGTCCACCACCTTGCCGTCCTTGTCGCGGGTGACGTTGACCTGCTCGGTGACGTAGCGCACCGTCACCGAGGAGGTGCGGCCCCGCATCGCGGCCTCCGTCAGCTCCGCCTCCTTGAAGCGCACCAGCGTCGTCTCCAGGGTTTCGCCCTTCTCGGCGCGCGCCTCGATGGCGGCGGCGAAGCCCTCGAACACGTCCTTGGAGAGGAGCGGCTTGAGCCGGGCGGTGTCGCCGGCGGCGAAGGCCATCACGATGTACTCGAAGGCGGCCTTCGACTTTTCCACGAAATCGGCGGGATCGAACCCGGGATCGGCGAGGCTGATCTGGGTAAGGCCGGCGCCGAGCGGGGTGGACTGGGAAATCTCGCGGGCCTCGTGCCCGGCGGCGCCGGGCAGGCGCACCACGTTGTCGCTGCCCACGTTGTTGCTGCCGGTGTCGGCGGGACTCTCGGCGTGGCGCGCGTCGCCGTTCACGGTACGGGGCGGGAACGGGTTGGCGTCGCGCTGCTCGTGGCCGGTACGCCGGCCGAGCACGCTCCTCAGGCGCAGAATGATGAACACGGCCACCAGCGCGAAGAAAATGATATCAATGAACTGGAAACCGTTACCCATATCGCGTTCCCTGCAGCGTCCGCCGTCCGGTCGGAGTTTCACCCGCGCCGAAGACTCCGGGACGACCCGCCGGTCCCCAAAGTATCAACGCGCATCCCCAAAATCCAGTGTTGGCGGGCATTTCCACTGGATTTGGGGATCGGACGGCCCAATTTGAAGGAAAATCATGCCTCTTTTGCTGCTGCTGGCCTTCATCGCCGTCCCGATCGTCGAAATCGCCGTGATCCTGCGTGTCGGCGATGCCATCGGCACATGGCCCACGGTCGCGCTGATCGTGCTGACGGCGGCGGTGGGCGCGCTCCTGGTGCGGGCCCAGGGATTCGCCGTGCTGCGCCGTATACAGGACGACCTCGCGCTCGGAATATTCCCGGCCGGGGCCCTGTTCGAGGGCGCGGCCCTGCTGGTCGCTGGCGTGCTCCTGCTGACGCCGGGCTTCGTCACCGATGCGCTGGGCCTCGCGCTCCTGGTTCCGCCGCTGCGCCGGGCCCTGGGGCGGATACTCGCGCGCCGCGCCGTCGCCGTCCGCGGCGGGGCGCAAACCGATGACGGGGTGATCGAGGGCGAATACCGCGAGATTCCACCCGAGCGGATCGGCCGCGACCGGCACCGCGAAGCGGACGAGAACGGCGGCGACGAGCGCCGGCGATGAGCCGTTTCCTTGCGCGGGTCGGGGATACGGGCTAGAACCGCCCGGCCATCTTACGACTGGGCATTCCACGACTGGCCATCTCACGATCGGAGCTGCCATGACCGACCAGACCACCCCGCCCGACGCTCCCGGACCCGAGGCGGGCGCCGGCGCCGACGCCCAGCCGGTGGTGTTCTGCCACACCCAGTACGTCAAGGACCTGTCGTTCGAGAACCCGAACGCACTGGCCGCGGCGGCGGGCGAGGGCGGCGCGCCCAACATCGACATGAACATCCAGATCGGTGCCGCGGCGGTGCGCGACGGCCTGTTCGAGGTGGTGATGACGGTCGAGGGCAAGGCGACGCGCGACGGCAAGCATCTGTTCGTAGCCGAGCTGCAGTACGCCGGGCTGTTCACGATCCGCAACGTCCCGCAGGAGCACATGGAGCCGGTGCTCTACATCCACTGCCCGACGCTGCTGTTCCCGTTCGCGCGCCAGATCGTTGCGGACATCACGCGCAACGGCGGCTACCCGCCGCTGCTGCTCAACCCGGTCGATTTTGGCCAGCTCTACCAGGCCCAGTCGGCGCAGCGCCAGGCAGAGCAAGGCCAGACGGAGCAAAGCCAGGCGGGCACCCCCGCTGGCAGCACCGGCACCGCCTGATCCGCCGCCCTCCGCTTCCGGGCGTCTTCAGGCGTTCCAGAGCGGCTCCTTGATCTTCGCCAGGAAGGCCTCGTGCCGGGCGATCTCTTCCGCGTCCGGCGCATGGACGCGCGGGACGCGCGCCTCGCGCAGGCGGACGGTGCGCGCCGCGACACCGGCCTCGAGCGCGAAGCCGAGGCCGGGCTGGCGTCCGCCGGTCAGCTCCAGATAGACGTCCGCCAGCAGCTCCGCGTCGAGCAGCGCGCCGTGCACCGTACGCGCCGAATTGTCGATGCCGAAGCGCCGGCACAGCGCGTCGAGCGAGGCGGGCGCGCCCGGGAACTTCTTGCGCGCGAGCAGCACCGTGTCCACCACCGGGTTGCCGTCGAGCGGCGGCCGGCCGCAGCGCGCGAGCTCCGCGTTCAGGAACCTGAGGTCGAACTCCGCATTGTGGATCACGAAGCCGGCGTCGCCGACGAAGGCGAGAAACTTGTCCGCCTCGTCCGCGAAGGTCGGATGCTTCGACAGGAACTCGGCCGAGAGGCCGTGGACCTTGAAGGCCTCTTCCGGCATGTCGCGTTCGGGGTTGAGATAGGCGCGATAGCTCTTGCCGGTCGGCACGCGATTGACCAGCTCGATGCAGGCGATCTCCACCACGCGGTGGCCCGCCGCCGGATCGAGCCCGGTGGTTTCGGTGTCGAGCACGATCTCGCGCATGGGCGCCGTTTCCATCGCTATCCTCCCATTCGTTTCACTATAGCGCGAAGCGCCCGCCAGGTGTGGCGCCTGCCGAGCCCCGTCCGCACCACGAAATCGGCGCGCGCCGCCTTGTCATGCGCGCTCATCTGGCGCGCGCGCGCCGCCGCGAGCCGGTCGCGCGTCATGCCGGGGCGCGCCAGCACGCGCGCGTCCTCGACCGCGCGCGGCGCGGTCACCACCACGACCGCATCGCACAGCGTCTCCGCCTCAGTTTCGAACAGGAGCGGTATCTCGAGCGCGCACAGCGCCCGGCCGGCGCGGCGCTGGCGCGCGATGAAGGCGGTTTCGGCTGCGCGCACGCGCGGATGCAGGATCGATTCGAGCCGCGCGAGCGCGGCCGCGTTTCCGAACACGGCGCGCGCGAGCGCCGGGCGTGATATCCCGCCGCCCTTTCCGGCGACGCCGGGAAAGGCGGCGGCGACCGCCGCGGCCGCGCCGCCGCCGGGCGCGAGCAGGCCATGAACGCAGGCGTCCGCCGAGAAGGTCGGCACGCCCATGCGGGCGAGCATGGCGGCGGCGGTGGACTTGCCCGAGCCGATGGTGCCGGTGAGGCCGAGCACGCGGGTTCGCCCGCGTCGCCGTCCTTGCCTCATGCCTTGAGCCCGGCGAGGACGTGGGCGCGCAGCTCCGCCGTCACCTCGGGCGTCGTGCCGAACCAGGCCGCGAAGCCCGGCACCGCCTGGTGGAGCAGCATGCCGATTCCGTCCACGACCGGGTTGCCGCGCGCCCGCGCGGCGGCGAGGAGCGGCGTCTCCAGCGGGTTGTAAACAATGTCGTAGACCACCGCCAAGGCCGGCAGCGCCGCCACATCGAGATCGAGCGGCGGCTGGCCAATCATGCCCTGGGTGGTGGTGTTGACCAGCAGCGCGGCGCCCTCGAGCGTGCGCCGCCGCCCCGCCCAGTCCACCACCCTGAGCGCGCCGCTGCCGGTCCCGGATTTGGAGAGATCGCGGGCGAGGGCCTCGGCGCGGGCGAGCGTGCGGTTGACGAGCCGGACCTCGGGCATGCCGAGGTCGAGCAGCGCCACCGCGGCGGCGCGCGCCGCGCCGCCCGCGCCCAGGATCACCGCATGGCCGCATTTCGGGTCGAAGGCGGGCACGCTCGCGGCGAGATGCGCGGCGAAGCCGGCAGCGTCGGTATTGGTGCCGTGCAGCGCGCCGTCGGCGCCCACCGTGACGGTATTGACCGCACCGATGCGGCGCGCGACGGCGTCCGCGGTGTCGACCGCGCGCAGCGCCGCTTCCTTGTGCGGGAGCGTGACGTTCGCGCCGCGGAAGCCGAGATGCGCGAGCACCCGCAGCGCCTGGGCGAAATGCTCGGGCGCGACCGGCAGCGGCACGAAGACGCCGTCGATGCCGTGGCGCGCGAGCCAGTAGTTATGAAGGCGCGGCGACAGCGAATGGGCGACCGGCCAGCCCATCACGCCCGCGAGCCTGGTCCTGCCGGAGATCGTCACATCGGAGTCCGTCATGCGGGCACCACGCGATGCTCGCGCAGGAAGGCGAGGAGCGGGAGGAGAGGAAGTCCCAGCACGGTGAAGAAGTCGCCGTCCACGCGGGCAAAAAGTTGCGCGCCCAGGCCCTCGAGCTGGTAGGCGCCGACCGAGTTGCACACCGATTCGCCGGCGTCCGCGAGATAGCTTTCGATGAAGGCGTCGCTCAAGGGGCGCATGGCAAGCTTCGGCATGGACGCATGATGCCACAGCCGGCGGCCATCGCGCACCACGACCGCCGCGGTGGCGAGGCCGTGCACCGCGCCCGAGAGACGGCGGAGATGATCGCGCGCGGCCGCCATTCCATCGGGCTTGTCGAACCATTCCTCGCCCAGCACGAGAATCTGGTCGGCACCGATCACGAGCGCACCGGGATTCGTGCGCGCGACGCGGGACGCCTTCACCTCGGCCAGCAGGGTCGCGGCGTCGAGGGCGGAGGCGCCTTCCGAGCGGGCACCCGCCTTGATCGCATCCTCGTCGATCCGGGCGGCCTCCACCGTGAACACGACGCCGGCCCGCGCGAGCAGGTTCGCGCGCGTCTCGCTTGCGGAGGCGAGCACGACCGACGGTGGCGCGGGAGGAGACGGGATCGTCATGGGCGAGGGGTCGGTAGGGCTCGGTTCCGGCGGGCGGGTGTCCTGTGCAAAAGGCGACGATAACGCGCAGACGGAATCCGGGGAAGCGGGGAGAAGGGCTTCCTTGTCCACAGGGGGTCGCCGATCATGCCCCATGACACCGATTCAGCGCGCTGCTTGCGCGCCTGTGGGCGGATTTTCAGAACTGCGTGAATCGCGGGAGCGGAATCCCGGAAACGGAACTTATCCACCCGATTCCCGATTCGCAGCCTACCCATTCCACGGCCGGCAACCGCCGGTTTTCCTCCCCTGTCTCCGAATCGTCCCGGTCGCGACGGCCGACTGCGGCCTGTCCCTCTCATCATCGGACGAATCCGTGCTTTGCTTTTAATCCCCGCCATTCCGCCCTCCAACAACCTCAACAACCTTTTCTTTTAAGGAATCATAATAAGGGATATGAAGTGCACCCAACGACGGGGAGCCGCGTGACGACCAAGCCTCTTCTCGCAGCCTTGGCAGGACAGCCCCAGGCCGTGCCGCCGATATGGCTCATGCGCCAGGCTGGCCGCTATCTGCCGGAGTATCGCGCATTGCGCGCGCAGGCCCGGGACTTCCTCGATTTCTGTGCAACGCCGGCGCTGGCGGCGGAGGCGACGCTGCAGCCGGTGCGGCGCTTCGGCATGGACGGTGCCATCGTGTTCTCCGACATCCTCGTGATACCCGACGCGCTCGGGCAAGCGGTGAGTTTCGTCGAGGGGCAGGGGCCGGTCCTGGAGAAGCTCGCGGACGACGATGGGATCGCGCGGCTCTCGAATGCGGGGCTGGCGGAGCGGCTGGCACCGGCCTACGAAGCGCTGCGCCTCGTCCGTGCCGAGCTGCCGGCGCGCTGCACGCTGATCGGTTTCGCGGGGGCGCCCTGGACGCTCGCCACCTACATGATCGAAGGCGGATCGAGCCGCGACTTCGCCCGCGTCAAGGGCTGGTCGTGGCGGGCGCCGGAAAGCTTCGCCAAGTTGATCGGCCTTCTCGCGGATGCCATCACGGAGCATCTTCTGGCGCAGATCGCGGCGGGCGCGGAAGCGGTGCAGATTTTCGACAGCTGGGCCGGGGTTCTCCCTGAGGACGCCTTCGCCGCCTGGTCGGTGGCGCCGATCGCGCGGATCGTGGAACGCGTCAAGGTGCGCTACCCGGAAGTTCCCGTGATCGGTTTCCCCAACCGCGCCGGCGTGCTCTACGAACGCTTCGCGCGCGAAACCGGCGTCGATGCCGTCTCGATCGACAGTTCGGTGCCGCCCGGCTGGGCGGGGCAGAATCTACAGCCCCTCGCCTGTGTGCAGGGCAATCTCGATCCGGCGCTGCTGGTCGCGGGAGGACCGCCGATGACGGAGGCCGCACGCCGTATCCGCGCCGCGCTCGCGGACGGACCGCACGTCTTCAACCTCGGCCACGGCGTGCTGCCGGCGACGCCGCCCGAGCACGTCGCGGCGCTGGTCGCCTGCGTGCGGGACGGTGGCGCGTGAGCCGCGTCGCGGTCGTGCTGTTCAACCTGGGCGGACCCGACAGCCTGGAGGCGGTCCGGCCGTTCCTCCGCAACCTGTTCTCGGACCCGGCGATCATCGCCGCGCCCGGCCCGGTGCGTTGGGTGCTCGCGCGCCTGATCGCGGGGCGGCGCGCGCCGATCGCGCGCGCGATCTACGCGGAGATGGGGGGCCGCTCGCCGATCCTGCCGCAGACCCGCGCCCAGGCCGGGGCGCTCGCCGCGCGGCTCGCGCAAGTGGCGCCGGAACACGACTGGCACGTCGCGGTCGCCATGCGCTACTGGCACCCGTTCGCGGCGGAGGCTGCGAGCGAGGTCGCCGCGTTCCGCCCCGACCGCGTGGTGGCGCTGCCGCTCTATCCCCAGTATTCCACCACCACCACCGGCTCGTCGCTCGCCGACTGGGCGCGGGCCGCGCGCGCCGCCGGGATCGCTGCGCCGACCACCGCGGTGTGCTGCTATCCGGTCGCGGCGGGGTTCGTCGCGACGCTGGCGGAAGCCGCGCGCGCGGCCATCGCCGAGGCCCGTGCCGCCGCACCCGGCCGCCCGGTGAGCGTGCTGTTCTCCGCCCACGGCCTGCCGAAGCGGGTGATCGCGCGCGGCGACCCCTACCAGCACCAGGTCGAGCGCACCGTCGCGGCCGTCGTCGCGGCGTTGGAGGCGGAGCTCGCGGACGCGGAGGCCGTCGTGTGCTACCAGTCGCGCGTCGGGCCGCTCGAATGGATCGGGCCCGCGACCGACGCCGAGGTGACGCGGGCCGCCCGCGCGGGCCGCGCCGTCGCGATGGTGCCGGTCGCCTTCGTCTCGGAACATTCGGAGACGCTGGTGGAGCTCGACATCGAGTACCGCCGCCTCGCCGCGCGCGAGGGCGCGCCGGCCTACGCGCGCGCACCGGCCGCCGGCACCGCCGTGCCGTTCATCGACGC
>JBJHBM010000032.1:0-23117 GCA_050485485.1 Alphaproteobacteria bacterium
TGCCGCCGACCATCAGCACCACCCCGAACTCGCCGACCGTGTGGGCGAAGGTCAGCACGACGGCGGTGAGATAGCCGCGCGCCGCTAGCGGCGCGGCCACCGTGAAGAACGCGTCGAGCGGTCCCGCCCGCAGGCTCGCGGCGGCCTCGAGCGGCCTGGGTCCGATCGATTCGAACGCCGATTGGAGCGGCTGCACCATGAACGGCAGCGAGTAGAACACGGAGGCCACCACGAGCCCCGCGAAGGAAAAGGTGAGCGTGTCGCCGGTGACGCGCACCCAGAGGGCGCCGACGGGATTTGCCGGGCCCAGCAGGATCAGGAGGTAGAAGCCGAGCACCGTGGGCGGCAGCACCAGGGGGAGCGCCGTCACGGCCTCGACCGGCGCCTTGGCACGCGAGCGGGTGCGGGCGAGCCACCAGGCGAGCGGCGTACCCAGGACCAGCAGCAGCGCGGTCGTGATGGCGGCGAGCCGGAACGTGAGCCACAGCGGGCCGAGATCGGGAAGGTCCATCGGCCTAGTCCGCGTCCGTGCCGTAGCCGAAATCGGCGGCGATTCGCCGTCCTTCGGCGCTTTTCAGGAAAGCCAGGAAGGCCACGGCGGCGGGATTGTCGCGGCCGGCGTCGAGCAGCACGGCATCCTGGCGGATCGGCGCATGGAGCGACCGGGGCACTTCCCAGCGGCTGCCCATCGTCGTCGCGCGCGGACCGACGAGGGCCGAGAGTGCGACCAGCCCGAGCTCGGCGTTGCCGGTGGCCGCCATGGCATGGGCCTGGCCGACGTTTTGGCCCATCACGATCCGCCCCGACAGCGATTCCCAAAGCCCGAGCGCCTGCAGCGCCTCGCGCGCAGCGGCACCGTAGGGCGCGAGCTCCGGGTTGGCCATGGCGAGGTGGCGGAAGCTGCCCTCCCGCAGCAGCGCCGCGCCGTCGCCCGCGATCCGGCCGGGATCGCGGCTCCACAGCACCAGCCGCCCGGCGGCGTAGGTGAAGCGGGTGCCGGCGACCGCTAGGCCCTCCGCTTCCAGCATGGCCGGAACCTTCTCGTCGGCCGACAGCAGCACGTGGAACGGCGCTCCGTTCCGGATCTGGGCGTAGAGCTTGCCGGAAGCCCCCGCCGTCAGCCGAATCTCGTGTCCGGTCGCCTTCTCGAAGGCGATCCGGGCGGAGGCGGCCGCCTCCGCGAAATTGGTGGCGACGGCCACCAGCGCTTCCGCGCCGTGGGCCGCCTGGAGCGGTGCGCAGATGGCGAGCGGCAGGACGAAGGACAGGATGCGAAGCAGGCGGCGCGCACGCACGGCGATACCGATATTTCGTTCGTATATATCGGGAATTATGGGCCGCCGGATCGGGCAGGCAAGCGATATTTTCTTATGAATATATCGGAATTAGCCCGGGCCGGGGGCGAGCAGGCGCTCGAGCGCCTTCCTCTCCTGCGCGACCGCGCGTTCGGTGAGGGCTTCCATGCGGCGGTAGCGGTCGAGCACCTCGACGCCGAGCGCGGTCAGGACGGCGCCACCATGGCCGCTGCCGCCCTTCGTGGTCTCGACCAGCGGCGACCTGAAATCGCGGTTCATGTCCTCGACCAGGGTCCAGGCGCGCTTGTAGCTCATGCGGAGACGGCGCCCGGCGGCGGCGATGGACCCGGTCTCGCGGATGCCCTCGAGGATGTCGGCCTTGCCGGGACCGAGCGCCACGTCGCGGCGCAGGACCACGCGGAGGCGTGCGCCGAGGGTGCGGTTGACGATTCTCATGGTCCCGACTGTAGCCTTCGCGACACTATCCGCACAGTACGATTTCCGTGCGCGGACGGCCTTGCTACCATGCGCGTCCCAACCATCGCCATCTTGCTTGCACGGCTCATGCCCTTCGACCTCGACGCCTATCTCGCCCGCCTCGGCTACGGCGGCGCCACCGATGCGACGCCCGCGACGCTCGCGGCGATCCATGAGGCCCATGCGGCGGTGATTCCGTTCGAAAACGTGGACGTTCTGCTCGGCCGGCCGCTCGACCTCACGCCCGAGGGCGTTGTCGCGAAGCTGGTCGCGGCACGGCGCGGGGGCTACTGCTACGAGCATGCCCTCCTGCTGCACGCGGCCTTTACGGCGCTCGGCTTCCCGGTGAGCCTGCTGGCGGCGCGGGTGCGGATGGGCTACGCGGGACCGCGACCGCGCACCCACGCCCTGCTGCTGGCGGAGGCGGGCGGTGAGCGCTGGGTCGCCGATGCGGGTTTCGGCCTGCGCGGCCTGCTGGAGCCGTTGCCGCTCCGGGAGGGTGCCGAAGCCGATTTGCCGCTGGCGTCCTTCCGCCTCGCGCGCGAAGGCGCCGAATGGGTCATGCGCTCGCGCTTGGCCGGCGGCGACTGGGAAGATCTCTACCTGTTCTCGACCGAGCCGCAGCAGCCGGTGGACTACGTCATGGCCAACCACTTCACGGCCACCTGGCCGCAATCGCCCTTCATCCGTTCGCTGGTCGTGGCGCGGGTGCGTCGCGCTTCGCGGGCGCTGCTGATCGACCGGACCCTGTCCGTGACCACGTCCGCCGGCACCGAAAGCCGGGAGGTCGCGGGCCCACCCGACCTGTACCGGACGCTCACGGAGACCTTCGGGCTCGACGTCGCGGCGGAGGCGGGACTCGCGGCCAAGGTGTTCGCGTGAACGCCGACTTCGACTTTTCCCCGACGAGGGCTATGCTCTGCCAGGGGATGGAGGTTTCCGCGCTACGAAAGGAACGCCCATGTTAGAAGTCGGAGGCATTCTCGGCCTGCTCATCCTGATCGCGGCCATCTACGCCATCGTGAAGACGGTCGGCTCCTCGGCCTCGACCGGCGCCAAGGTCTTGTGGGTCGTGATCATCCTGCTGCTGCCGTTGCTCGGTTTCATTCTCTGGCTTCTGCTGGGGCCCAAGAGTCCTGCGCCCGCCAGAGCCTAACCGGCCCTGTCCCTGAACCGCACTCCGGGCGGCCGGACGCCGTGCGCCTTCAACGCGCGCCGCACCGCCGGGGTGGTGCCGGCGACGATCAGCGTCGTTCCTGCCTTGCGGGCATTGGCGGCGGCGACCGCCACGGCGTTGGCGGCCGACGAGTCGACGAACGGGACGTTGGTGAAGTCGAGCACGAGCGTCCTGGGACGACCTTCGACGCGATCCAGGACGGCGCCGACGGTCGAAGCTGAGCCGAAGAAGAACGCGCCGGAGATCCGGTAGACGACCAGATCGGGGTCGGTCGCGCGCGCGGAATCGTAGGGCATGCGATCGCCGTTGCGGCCGTCGGCCTTGTCCTCGGGGATGGGCGGCATCTGCCGCTCGACCTGGACCGTGTTCGCCATGCGGTGCATGAAGAGCAGCGTTCCGAGGGCGAAGCCGACGAGGATTCCTTCCGTGACGTCGCGCAGGATCGTGACCAGGAAGGTCGCGAGCAGCACGACGGCGTCGCCGCGCGCCCGCAGCAGGACGGCGAAGGCATGGCGTTCCGTCATGTTCCAGGCGACCACGGCGAGCACGCCGGCGAGCGCGGCGAGCGGGATGAAACGCGCGAGCGGCGCCGCCACGACCAGGAACCCCAACAGGAAGACGGCGTGGAGCATCCCGGCGACGGGGCCGTGGGCGCCCGCGCGTACGTTGGTCACGGTACGGGCGATGGTGCCGGTGACGCAGATTCCTCCGAACAGGCCGGACATGACGTTGGCGGCGCCTTGCGCGGCGAGCTCGCAGTTGGAGCGGTGGCGCCGCCCCGTCATGCCGTCCGCGACCACGGCGGACAGCAGCGATTCGATGGCGCCCAGCAGGGCGAAGCCGAGAGCGTTGGGCAGGACCGCGGCGACCTTCGCGGCCGTCACGTCCGGAAGCGCGAGGCCCGGCAGG
This sequence comes from Alphaproteobacteria bacterium, assembly GCA_050485485.1. Taxonomy (GTDB): domain Bacteria; phylum Pseudomonadota; class Alphaproteobacteria; order SMXQ01; family SMXQ01; genus WHSO01. The sequence continues at coordinate 3,859 of JBJHBM010000032.1, forward strand.
GTCGCGGGAATGCCGCCGAAGCGGGTGCCGATGGTTTCCACCGGCAGGCCGAGGAGGCCGGTGACGAGGGCGGCGAGAGCGATGGCGATCAGCATGCCCGGCCAGGACGGCCGCCATTTCTTGAGCGCGACGATGACGGCGATGGTGCCGGCGGCCAGCGCCACCGCGGCCGGGTTGACGGTCGGTGCGGCGGCTGCCAGCGCGGCGATCTTGGGCAGCAGCGCGCCCGGCTCCGGTCCGGCAAGGGAGAGGCCGAAGAGGTCGCGGACCTGGCTTGCGAAGATGATGACGGCGATCCCCGCTGTGAAGCCGACCGTGACCGGGTAGGGGATGTACTTGATGTAGGTGCCGAGCCGCAGGAGCCCGATGGCCGCGAGCAGCAGCCCCGACAGGATCGTGGCGAGCAGCAGGCCGTCGAGCCCGTGCTGCTGTGCGGTCGCTGCCACCAGCATGATGAAGGCGCCGGCCGGGCCGCCCACCTGGAAGCGGCTGCCGCCGAGCGCCGAGACGATGAAGCCGCCGACGATGGCGGCATAGAGGCCGCGCTCGGGCGAGGTGCCGGAAGCGATGGCGATAGCCATCGACAGCGGCAGCGCGACCACCGCGACCGTGAGGCCGGCCAGGGCGTCGGCGCGCAGGTGGCGCAGCCGGTAGCCTTCGCGCAGGACGGTGACCAGCTTGGGCGTGAAGAGCTCGCGGAAGCTCGGTGGGGACAGGAGCGTCGCCCCCGGACGGGCGGTGTGCATGTGCGCTTACTGCGAACGACGGTGATGGGCGGCAGGCTCAGGCGGTCGTCATGACCTGTTGCTGCTCTTGGAAGCTTGCTGGGTGGAAACTGTTCGGGAAGCGGACGGCGCGGGCGCACGCAGCCGCACGCCGCGTCCACCGCCGGGGCTGGCGGCGTTGTCGCCGATCAGCTCGATGCCGGCGCGGTCGAGCGCGTCCACCACCTTGGTGAGCGTGTCCACCACGGCACGCACCGTGCCGTTGCTCGCTTCCATGCGCTGGATGGTGGGGAGGGAGACGCCGGCCATGGCGGCGAGGCGGCGCTGGTCGATGCCGAGGAGCGCCCGTGCGGCCTTCATCTGTGCGGCAGTGATCATCGATATGCACGTTAAATACCAATATATTGATGCTTAATATATCATATATGATGTTCCGGCAAGGAAAAAATAAGGCGCTTCGGGGCTGGACGGGGCGCGCCGGCGCCGTTATAGAGCCGCCTCCGACCGGCCCATAGGCCGGTCCTCGGCCCACCATCGCGCGCGCAAGGGTAACGGCATGAAGGTCATCCGGCTCCGTCCCGGCAGGGAAAAGGCGCTTCTGCGCCGCCATCCGTGGGTGTTCGACGGTGCCGTCGCGTCGGGCGGCGGCGATCCCGGGGAGACGGTGCGGGTCGAGGGCGCCGACGGCCGCTTCCTCGGCTGGGGCGCCTACAGCCCGACCTCGCGCATCCGGGTGCGCATCTGGAGCTTCGCGGAGGAGGACCGCATCGACGAGGACTTCTTCGCCGCCCGCATCGCGGCCGCCGTCGCCTACCGCGCGCGCCTCGCCATCGCCTCCGACGCCATGCGCCTCGTTCATGCCGAGGCCGACGGCCTGCCCGGCCTGATCGTGGACCGCTACGCCGACGTGCTGGTGGCCCAGTTCCTGTCGGTGGGGGCCGAGCGCTGGCGCGACCGGCTGGTGCCGTTGCTGCTCGCGGCGAGCGGCGCCGGGCGCCTCTACGAGCGCTCCGATTCCGGCACCCGCCAGCTCGAGGGCCTGCCGCAGGCCACCGGCTGGCGCGCGGGCGGAGGCGATACCGAGGTGGAGATCGCCGAGCACGGCTGGCGCTTCACCCTCGACGTGGCCCAGGGCCACAAGACCGGCCATTACCTCGACCAGCGCGACAACCGCGGGCTGTTCCGCGACCGGGTGGCGGCGCTGGGCGTGCGCACGGTGCTCAACTGCCACGCCTATACCGGCGGCTTCGCGGTGGCGGCGCTTGCGGGCGGCGCCCGCGAGGTGGTGTCGGTGGACAGCTCGCGCCCGGCGCTCGAACGCGCGCGGCGCCACGTCGCCCTCAACGGCTTCGACGCGGCGGCGGCCGAGTTCGTCGAGGCCGACGTCAACGCCACCATCCGGGGCTACCTGGATCGCGGGCGCAGCTTCGACGCCATCGTGCTGGACCCGCCCAAGTTCGCCGCCTCCGCCGCCCAGGTGGAGCGCGCCGCGCGCGCCTACAAGGACCTCAACCGCGTCGCGCTGCGGGCGCTGGCCCCGGGCGGGCTGCTGATGACCTTCTCCTGCTCCGGCGCCATCGACGCCGGCCTGTTCCACAAGATCGTCGCCTCCGCCGCGGGCGAGGCCGGCGCCGACGGCTACATCGCCCGCCGCCTCGAGGCCGCCCCCGACCATCCCACCACGCTCGCCTTCCCCGAGGGCGAGTACCTCAAGGGTCTGATGGTGGTGCGGCGCGGCTGAGGCCCGCCCGGCCTTCGCGCCGGGCCGCCTTGGGGCCCGCCTTGGCGTCACGCCGGGAAAGTGACCTTTTCCGAATCTTGATCCTGCGCCGCGCCCGTGGCCTGCCGCCGGCCGTGCCGCGCAAATCCCGATGGACAGCCGATCCCGGTTGGGGAATAGAATTCGCCGACCAACAGGGAGCCACCGTCATCGGGAGAGCAGGGCCGGCGTGAAAGGGCGCGGGCGTCCGCGCGCACCCGGACCGTGGCGCCTCTCCGCAAGCTTTCGGAACAACACGACAGGATCGATATCCGGTCACGCCGCCGCCCGCCGGGCGCCCGCGGCGCGTTCGCCGGTGCAAGGAGCACGAATGTTCGAAGGGGTGTTCGAGGGGCTGCAAGGCATCCTCCAGGTGAAGACCATGCTGCTGATGGTGTTCGGCGTGACCATCGCGAGCTTCTTCGCGGCGGCGCCCGGGATCGGGGGGCTGCTGCTGCTGTCCCTCCTGATGCCGTTCGCGCTCACGCTGCAGCCCTACGAGTTCATCGCCCTCATCATCGGCGCGGCGACCGTCGGCAACACCGCCAACACCTTCACCTCGGTCCTGGTGGGCGTGCCGGGCGGATCGGGCTCCCAGGCGACCATCCTCGACGGCTTCCCGATGGCCAAGAAGGGCGAGGCCAACCGCGCCTTCGGCGCGGCCTTCACCGCGTCCGCCGTGGGCGCCGTGATCGGGGCCGCCACCTTCATCGTCACGCTGCCGTTCTTCGAGCCGCTGGTGCTGTCGCTCGGCTCGCCCGAATTCTTCATGCTGGTGCTGTGGGGGCTGTCGGCGGTGTCGGTGCTGGGCGGCCGCGAGCCGGTGAAGGGACTGATCGGCGCGCTGATCGGCCTGTCCATCGCCCTGATCGGCACCGACGTGCGCACCGGCATCGAGCGCTTCACCTTCGGCACCTCCTATCTGGAATACAACATATCGGTGGTGCTGATCGCCATGGGCATCTTCGCGGTGCCGGAGATGTTCGACCTGATGGTGAGGCGCAGCCGCATCACCGAGGTCCAGTCGCTCGGCAGCGGCCTGTGGCAGGGCATCCTGGACACCTTCAGGCACTGGTGGCTGGTGGTGCGCTGCTCGATGGTGGGCGTGTGGGTGGGCATCCTGCCCGGGCTCGGCTCGTCGGTCGCGGACTGGTTCGCCTATGCGCATGCGGTCCAGACCGAGAAGAACCGCGAAAACTTCGGCAAGGGCGACGTGCGCGGGGTACTGGCCCCGGAAAGCTCCAACAACGCGAAGGAGGGCGGCGACCTGATCCCGACCCTGCTGTTCGGCATCCCGGGCAGCACGTCGATGGCGATCATCCTGCTCGGATTCTACGCCGTCGGCATCCAGACCGGCGAGCCGATGCTGACCACCCAGCGGCCCTACATGTTCTCCATGATCTGGACGCTGGTGATCGCCAACTTCATGGCGACCGGTCTCGCGCTCGTCTTCGCGCGCCAGTTCTCCAAGGCCTGCCTGGTGCCCTACTACTACCTCGTGCCGGCGATCCTCGCCTTCATCTTCGTCGGCGCCTACTCGATCAACCTCGACCTCACCGACATCACCACGCTGATCGTGTTCTCCTGCATCGGAATCCTGATGAAGCGCTACGGCTGGCCGCGCCCGCCCGTATTGGTGGCGGTGGTGCTCGGCCCCCAGGTGCAGCAGTACCTGTGGCTGTCGGTGGACCGCTACGGCACGGAATGGCTCACCCATACCGGCGTCGTCATCCTGTTCCTGGTGATCGTGGCGACCGTCGCCTGGCCGATCTACCGTCAGCGGCGCGCGGGCCGGGAGGCGATGGACATGGACCTGACCCACGAGGTACGCCGCCCCATGGCGGCGGGCAGCCTGACGTTCGCGGCGGCGCTCGCGGGCATGTTCGGCTACATGGCGTGGCAGGCGACCCAGTGGGACCTGCGCGCCTCGATCGCGGTCTATTTCGTCGCCGTCCTCGGCCTCGCGCTGGCCACGCTGCAGCTCGCGCGCGACGGCTTCGCGATCGGGCGCGAGCGGCGCGGGCAGGGGGTGCGGATCACGCCCTACAGCGCCGACGACCGGCGCCGGGAGCTGTCGGCGGCGGCCTGGATCGGCGGGCTGGTGGCGGGGCTGCTGCTGGTGGGATTCCACCTCACGTTCCTCGCCTACCCGCTGCTCTACGCCCACTACCAGGGCGGCAACTGGCGCAAGGGGCTGTGGACCGCGGTCGGCGCGGTGGCGCTGATCTGGTTCGTGTTCGACCTGATGCACGGGGCGATCTGGCCGAAACCGCTCCTGACCGGCTTCATCTACGAGCGGCTCGGCATGTAGGCCGGCACGGCGGCGCCTGCGCCCTCGGGGGCACCAAGTTACCTCGATGTCACAAGGATGTGTTCAAAAGGGCACGTAGTGCCCAATTTTTGCCAATTTTCGCGCGCACTTAGGGGTTGCGGACACGCCACGGTGGCATGGCCGCGGGGGGAAGTGACGCGCGTATGTACGAAGTACGTCAACTGGCCGCTGCCGACGCGGCGGACTATCGCGAATTGAGGCTGGAGGCGCTGGAACGCCGTCCGGACCTGTTCACGGCGTCCTATGCGGAGGACCAGGGCCTGCCGGTGGCCCGCCACGAGGGCGCCATCGCCCACAACATGATCTACGGCGGCTTCTCCCGCGGACGCCTCGCGGGCGTGCTGGCGCTCGGCCGGCCGAGCTTCGTCAAGGCCCGCCACAAGGCCGTCATCCACGGCCTCTACGTCCGCGACGAGGCCTGGAACACCGACCTCCCCGACGCGCTCATGACCGTCACGCTGCGCGGCCTCGGGGAAGAGATCGAGTGCCTCCACGCCCACGTCTCGGCCGAGGACAACAACGCGCTCCTGCTGTTCCGCCGCCACGGCTTCAGCACGGTCGGCACCGAGCCGCGCGCGCTCAAGCTCGACGGCCGCCACTACGTCGACCATTACCTGATGTGCCGCATCTTCGCGCGCTGAGCCCGGGCGTCCCGTTCCCCGCGCCGCCGCCTTCTGCTACCGTGGCGCCCGCCAGGGACGGGAAGGGGGAAAGACGATGACGGGCCAGGCGGCGAGCGACCACCCGGAGAGCGACCACGAGGGAATAGCGCCGGGCATCCGCGCCGAGCGCGCCTACGCCGTCCTGATGGCGGCCTTCGTCGTGATGCTGGTGCTCACCAACATCATCGGCGTGAAGCTGTTCCTCGCCTTTCCGGAGGCGCTGCCGGGCGGCTTCTTCGGCGAACCGATCACGCTCACCACCGGGCTCATCACCTATCCGGTCACGTTCCTGCTCACCGACATCGTGTGCGAGGTCTACGGCCGGCGCCGCGCCAACCTCATGGTGATCGCGGGCTTCTTCATGAGCCTGGTCTCGCTCGCCATGATCCAGATCGCGCTCGCGCTGCCGGGCTCGCCGGTATGGGCGACCACCAATCCCGACTTCCCGACCGTGGCGGCGATGGAAAGCGCCTTCGCCTCCGTGTTCACGCTGCCCGGCGTTCTGATCTTCGCCTCGATGACCGCCTATCTCGTCGCGCAGCTCCTCGACGTGCGGCTGTTCCATTTCTGGAAGGCCGTCACCGGCGGGCGCCACATGTGGCTGCGCAACAACGCCTCCACCATGACCAGCCAGCTCGTGGACACGATCATCGTGAACGGCATCTTCCTCGGCTTCGGCCTCGGCCTGCCATGGCTGGTGGTGGCCCAGATCATCTTCGCGAGCTACGTCTTCAAGGTGGCCCTCGCCGCCCTCGATACGCCCTTCATCTACGTGGGGGTCGCCTGGCTGCGCCACTACCTCGGCATCCGGCCGGCGGCGGCGCCCGCCTGAGGCCCCTCGAGGAAGAGAGGAGCGCCCCATGGCCGGCAGGAAGTTCGACCTGTCCTATCCGGACGACGGCGTGCGCGCACCGTAACGCCGCATCGCGGCTTCATAGGCGACGTCGAAAGCCTCCTCGAGCCGGGCGTTGAGCCCGCGGCAGCCCGCCACCACCATCGCGCCCCAGTCCACGTAGGCCGCGATCTCGGCGTCGCTCTGCCCGTCCGGGCGGTGGGCGACGCGCTCGCGGATGTTGGAGGTCTTGTCGGCGATCTTGAGGAGCCTGGCCCGGTCCGACAGCTCCGGCGCGTGGTCCACCTGGCGCCGGCGCCGCGCCGCCTCGTCGAGGCCCGGCGGGTCGGTGACTTCCGCCACCACCGACGCGATCTCGGAACCGAACAGCGTGCGCAGCTCGGCCGGCGTGGTCTCGGTATCCTCCAGTGTGTCGTGGAGGATGCCCGCCGCCACCAGCACGGGGTCCGCGCCGTCGGTGGCGAAGGCCAGCAGGTTGGCGACTTCCGCGAGGTGGTTGATATAGGGTTCCCCGGACGCGCGCCGCGTCTGGCCGGCGTGGCGGGCGGCGGCGAAGGCGTAGGCGCGGGCGAGCAGGGCGACGGGCGTTTCGGTTGGGTTCATGGGCGCCAATCTATCCCCTTGTCCCGGCGGCGCAAGGGGCGCGGGCTTCCCCGATTGCGCCCTTATGGGCGACGGCTGTAAACTGCGGACATGCCCGTGACAAGGCCCCTGAAAGGGGCGGAGCGGGGAGGAACAAGGCGGCGCGCCGCGCGCGGGCCGCACAACCCGTAAGGAGGCTCCATGGCCATCGAAATCGTCGACGTGGTCGGCCTTGCGCACGAGCGCAAGAAGCGCAAGATCATCATGGACACGCGCAAGATGCACGCGTGGATGCACTATTATCCCAACCCGGGCGATCACGACGACCTGCATTGCCACCCGGGCGACCAGACCTTCACCTGCATGGAAGGCGAGTGCACCATGCACTTCCCCGACGGCGGCAAGGCGGTGATGAGGCCGGGCACGGTCGCGCTGATCGAGGGCGGGTCGTTCTATCGCCTGGAGAACACCGGCACCGGCCCGATGGTCATGCTGGGCACGCGCACCGGCCCGCACAGCGCCAACCAGCACATCAACTACGAGACCGGCAAGGACTTCCTCGAGGTGCGCCGCAAGGTCGGCTCGCGCAGCGAGCGCGTCAACGGCTTCGTGAGCACCGACGAAATCCAGGCGGCCGAGGCCGACAAGAAGGCCTGAGCCGCGTTCCCGTCACCTTGGGAAAAACGGCGGGAAAAACGGCGCCCCATGCGGCGCCGTTTTCTTTCGTGGACGCGTCAGTCCCGGAAGCTCGGGTCGGCGGCGTCCAGCATGTCGAGCAGGGCGCCCCATTCCGAATCGGGCCGCTCGTCGTTGCGCGGCCGGTTGGCCTGGGCGGCGGCATGGGCGACCACCTCCGGCGCCGGCAGCCGCAGCTTCGCGCCGCCGGCCATCGCCGCCACCTGCACCCGGCAGGCGGTCTCCAGCGAATACATCCAGCGGAACGCGGTCCAGACCTGCGGCGCGCACACCAGGAGCCCGTGGTTGCGCAGCACCATCCAGTTGCGCGTGCCGAGGTCCGCCACCAGGCGGGCGCGCTCCTCGAGGTCGTCGGCGTAGCCTTCGTAGTCGTGATAGGCCATGTCGTGGGCGAAGCGCATCGACTTCTGGTTGACCGGCAGCAGCCCGCAGTCCATCGCGGAAACCGCCATGCCGGCGGTGGTGTGGGTGTGGATCACGCAGCCGACGTCGGGCCGCGCGGCCAGGATCGCCGAATGGATGACGTAGCCCGCCGGGTTCACGGTATGGGGCGTGTCGTCCACGATGCGGCCTTCGAGGTCGATCTTGACGAGGTCGGAGGCGCGGATCTGTCCGAACAGCCTGCCGCGCGGGTTGAGGAGGAACTGGTCGGCCGTGCCCGGCACGCGCGCCGAGATGTGGGTCGAGGTCTTGTCGTCCATGTCGTAATGGGCGATCAGGCGATAGCAGGCGGCGAGATGGACGCGCGTCTCGCGCTCGGCGCGGGCCGCCGCGCCGTCGTGTGCGGCGCGCGCGGCGCGGGTGATGGAAACCGGCGTTGCCATGGTGGCCTCCCTTGCCCGGGTTCCCGGCCGCCCGGCGGCCGGCTCGCGCGACTCTAGACCGCGCGTCGGGGCGCCTTCAACGCCGATTCGGCGGCCTCGGTTGCACCCCCGGCCGATCCGGGCTACCACGGAACCGCAGGACAAAAACAGGAGGGGCGCGACACGCCATGACGACGCTGATCACGGGGGCGGGGCTGATCGGGACGTCCTTCGCCCAATGCGCGCTCGCGCGCGGCGAGAAGGTGGCGTTCTTCGACCCGGAACCGCGCCGCGACTTCATCCGGCTCAAGCTCGGCGAGGCCGGCGCGCCCTGCGTGCGCGGCGACGTGCGCAGCCTGCCCGACCTGGTCGCGGCCATCGACGCCCATGAGGCGACCACGGTGGTGCATACCGCCGGGATCATCGGCGGCAAGGTGGACGAGATGCTCTACGCCGCGCTGCAGGTGAACGTGCAGGGCACCATCAACGTGGCGGAGGCGGTGCGGCTCACCGGCGTCAAGCGGCTGGTCCACGTCTCGACCTTCGGCGTCTACGACATGCGGCGCGCGGTGCCGAAGGTGGTGCCGGAGGACTTCCACCGCGGTGCCGGCCGCGCCTACGGCAATTCCAAGGTGGCCAAGGAGCTTCTGCTCGAGGCCTACCAGGCGAAGTACGGCTTCGAGCTGGTCGGCATCCGTCCCGCCAACGTGTTCGGCAACGGCCATTTCTGGTCGGGCTCGGGAGGCGGCGAGAAGGTCCACGAGATGGTGCTGGCGGGGCTCGACGGCCGGCCGGCGCGCATCCCGGCGGGCCAGACCATGGCCAACGAATACATCTACTGCAGGGACATCGGCGCGCTGGTGGACGCCGCCGCGACCGCGCCCGCGCCCGGGCAGCTTTGGTTCAACGGCGGCACCGGCCGGCTCACCGCCTTCGACGAGCTGGTGGCGTCGTTCCGCAAGCTGTTCCCGGGCTTCGCCTACGAGGTGCTGCCGGGCCGGAAGGGGCACGACCGCGATTCGGTGCTCGACATCTCCCGGGCGAAGGAACGGCTCGGCTGGTCGCCGCGTTACGACATGGAAGCGGCGCTCGAAGACTACGTAGAGGAGGTCCGCACCCGCGGGCGCGCATGACGCCATGCCCATGAAGCAGTCCCAGACGCAGATCGTGCTCACGCCCGAGGCGCCGGGCCTGCACGAGTTCACCGGCGAGGTGCGCGACTGGGTGCGCGACGTGACGGGCGGCGACGGGCTGCTGACGCTGTTCGTGCGCCATACCTCGGCGTCGCTGCTGATCCAGGAGAACGCGGACCCCGACGTGCGGGCCGACCTCGCCGATTTCTTCCGCGGCCTCGCGGCGGAGGACGCGGCGGCCTACCGCCACGCGACGGAGGGGCCCGACGACATGCCCGCCCATATCCGCGCGGCCCTGACCCAGACCCATCTCTCGATCCCGGTGCGCTCGGGCAAGCCCACGCTCGGCACCTGGCAGGGCATCTACCTGTTCGAGCACCGCGCCCGGCCGGAGCCGCGCCGGGTCGCGCTGCACCTGCTCTACGATTGAGGGCCTACGGGCGGGGCGCCGCCGCGAGGCCGACGACGTTCGCGCCCGCCTCGGCCAGATAGTTTTTGAGGAAGGCGACGTGCAGCCTCAGGTGATAGAGGTCCTCGGCGTAGGACAGCGGCACCTTGAGCTTGCCGACCTGGTCCTGGACCTGGTCGAGCCGCTCGGAAAGGGCGTCCAGCTCGGCGGCGTCGCGCGCGACGTGCGCCGTCTCCTCGATCTCGCGCAGCTCCTTGTACCAGCGGTAGATGCGCCGGCGGACCCGCCAGCGGTAGGCGGGCGGGGCCAGCCGGAACAGCGGGATCATTACCGTGATCAGCGGCAGGAGCAGGATCAGCAGCCGCTCCACCATCACCGCGGCCCAGAACGGCAGCACGCGCCGCAGGAAGGTCGGCCCCGACTTGAAGTAGCGCGCGGCGTCGTCGGAGAGCGGGAAGTCCACATAGTCGGTCGAGGGGAACTCGCCGGCGTCGGCGAACAGCCCGCCCGGCCGGTGCACCCGCATCGCCGCGCCCAGCAGCAGATCCTTGAGGGCAGGGTGCAGCTCGTCGTGCACCACCAGGGCCGCGGTCGGGGCCACCAGCGTGAGATCGCCGGGGGGAAGGTTGGCTTCGAGCGACAGCACGCCCTCCGGCACCGTGACGCGGGTGAGGTAGCGATGGAGCCGCTGGTAGGCATCGGCGCGGCGGAAGTCCATGACGTGAACGGCGGGATCGCGGATCAGCGCATCGAGCGCGGGCGACGGCCGCGCGGTCACGAAGAAGGCCGCGTCGATCTCACCGGCCTCGAGGGCCTTCATCGCCTCGGCGCTGCCGATCGAGCGCAGCTCGGTGTTGCTCTCGTCGATGCCGTTGGCGGCCAGCAGCGTGTGTGCCAGCACCCGCGTGCCCGAGCCCGCCGCGCCGACGGCGATGCGCCGGCCGCGGAGGTCGGAGAGCAGGGCCGGGGGCGCGGCGCCGCGCGCGAGTACCCATAGCGGCTCGCGGAATACGCTGGCAAGGGACACGAGGCCGGGCGCGTCGGAGGGATCGCCCACGCCGCCCTGGACGAAGGCCGCGTCCACGCCGCTCGCGGGGTCGAGCAGCAGGCGGATGTTCTCGACCGTGCCGGCGGTGTGGCGGACCCGGAGGTCGAGGCCCGATTCGGCCAGGACCGCGCGGTAGCGCGCGCCGTAATCGGCGTAGGCGCCGCCTTCCGCGCCGGTCGCGATGGTAATAGTCCTGGGCGGGGCCGGATCGACGAACTGCCAGGTGAAGGCGAAGACCCCCGCCACCACCAGCACGATCGGCACGTAGATCTTCAGCATGTCCCGCATCGGTCGCCCCCTTCGAACCGGGCCAATCTAGGCGGGTTCGGCGGGGGCGGCAACCGCGGCGCACGTGCCGCCGCACGCCGCGGGCGGGATTTAAGGGCTTATGCCGCCAGCTATTTTCGATATGCGAAGGGCAGTTTCAAAGATCGCGAACCGGGCGGGTTGACCGTATTCCGGATTTCATCCAATGTTCACGCAACGAGGCAAAAAGCCTCAAGCCATCAAGGGCATCCCGCCCATCACTTCTCTGACAGGGGAGGCAAACGGACGATGAGACGTCTCACCACATTCTGTGCCGCGCTCGCGACGGGCGCGGCGCTGGCGGGCTCCGCCGCCGCCGCCGAGCTGCCCAAGGCGACCGAGGCGCTGCTGCAGTCGCTCAAGCTCCAGCCCAGCATCCTTCAGGGGCTCGACGAGGAGCTCAACGTGCCGGCGGCATGGGTGGAGGCGGCCAAGAAGGAAGGCGCGGTCAAAATCTACACCACCATGCGCCCGCGCGAATGGGCGAAGATGCACGCCATCCTCAAGGAGCGCTACCCCTACATCACCTTCGAGCACGACGAGGTCAACACCGCCCAGCGCCGCTACATCCGCCCGCTGACCGCGTTCCGCGAGGGGCGCATCCTGACCGACGTGGTCATGGGCCTGTCGGGCAACGTCTACCTGTTCCGCCAGATCGGCGCGTTCGAGCGCCTCGACGACCTGCCGACCTACAAGCACCTCGCCGATGAGACCAAGCAGCACGACCACATCGCGGTGGCCGGCCGCACCCGCTACTGGTGCATGTCCTACAACACCAAGCTGGTGAAGAAGGAGGACCTGCCCAAGACCTGGGACGACCTCGTCAACTCCAAGCGCTTCGCGGACAAGAAGCTGATGATCGGCAACCGCCCCAACAACTGGCTGCTCAACCTGTGGGAGGCCAACGGCGAGGAGTGGGGCCGCGAGTTCACGCGCAAGCTGTTCGCCAACCTCGACCCGCAGCTGCGCAAGGAGGGCCTGAGCGCGGTGCTCAGCCTCGTGAGCCTGGGCGAAGGGCAGATGGCGACGCCGTCCGCGATGGAGCGCGTCGCGATGGAGGCGAAGAAGGGCGCGCCCGTCGCCTTCCACTGCCCCGAGCCGGTGCCGCTCACGATCTCCGAGATCGGCGTGTTCAAGGGCAGCCCGCGCATCCATGCGGCCAAGATCTTCGTCAACTGGTACCTGTCCAAGGAAGGCCAGGTCGCCCAGTTCGCGGCCATCGCCGGCCCGCCCAGCCACCAGGGCCTGTTCGGTCCCGAGTTCCTCGACTATCCGGACGAGGTCAAGGGCAAGAAGATGGCCGTGCTCGGCGACAACGCCGCCGAGACCTCGAAGAAGCTCGCGGCCTACTGGAACGACCTGTGGCAGAAGGGCGGCGGCACACCGGATCCCGCGGCCACGGCGGAACCCTAGTAACGTCATGACCGCTCGCCGCGCGGTACGGGGCCGCGCGGCGGCGGGACGCTCCCGTCCACCTGTGGCGGCCCGCGCCCGACGGCGGCGGGCCGCTTCCCGCACGGCGGGCATAAACGAAACGAACGACAGGAAGAGATAGGCAAGGGCATGGCTGTCGAGACGCTGGGGTATTCGGAACGGGGGAGCACGCTGCTGCGACGGCTGCGCTCCGTCAACCTGTGGCACCACGGGCTGCTGATCATGGTGGTTCTGCTGATCGGCGTGCCGCTGGTGTTCCTGATCCTGGGAAGCTTCTCCCATACCCAGGTCCCGACCGACATCTCGCTTTCCAAGCTCAGCGTCTCCAACTACGTGAGCGTGTGGGGCGATCCCCAGACCTACCAGCTGTTCTCCAACACCTTCATCTACGTGTTCGGTTCCGTGGCCTTCGGCATCACGACCGCGGCGGCGCTCGCCTGGCTGGTGGAGCGCACCAACATTCCGGGCAAGATCTGGATCTACGCCGGCGTGCCGATGACCCTCGCCATGCCGGGCATGCTGCAGGCGATGGCCTATGTCATGCTGCTGTCGCCGCGCATCGGCTTCCTCAACACCATGTTGATCGAGCCGCTCGGCCTCGGTCCCATCAACGTCTATTCGCTCGGCGGCATGATCTTCGTGGAGGGCCTGCGCCTGGTCCCGACCGCCTTCCTGATGCTGGTGCCGCTGCTGCGCTCGATGGACCCGGCGCTCGAGGAGGCCGCCGCCATGTCGGGCGCCAACCCGCGCTCGACGCTGCGCAAGATCACGACCCGGCTGATGCTGCCGGGCCTGGTGGCCGTCGTCATCTACCAGTTCGTGACCGCGCTCGAGGTGTTCGAGGTGCCGGGCATCCTCGGCATGCCAGCCGGTATCTACGTCTTCGCGACCAAGATCTACGCGATCCACCACGCCGCGACCGAGCTGCCGGAATACGGCAAGGCCAACGCGCTCGCCATGATCTACCTCGTGGTGGCGGTGGTCGCGACCATCGCCTACCTGCGCGTGATCTCGCATCAGGAGCGCTACACCATCGTCACCGGCAAGGGCTACCGGCCGCGCGTCACCGAGCTCGGCCGCTGGCGCTGGCCCGCTTTCGGCCTGGTGTTCCTGTTCCTGATGTTCTCGATCATCCTGCCGCTGCTGGTGTTCGTCTACGTCTCGTTGCTGCCGTTCGTGCAGGCGCCGTCGATGGACGCGGTCCGCAGCTTCACCTTCGAGCACTACCGCTATGCCTGGGAGGACCCGTACCTCATCCAGTCCGTCTGGAACACGGTGATCGTCATCATCGTCGCCTCGACCGGCACGGTGGCGCTGTCGTTCTTCATCTCGCTGGTGGTGGTGCGCTCCAGGTTCTGGGGCCGCAAGATCCTCGACCAGTTTGCCTTCGCCTCGCACGCCATCCCGGGCATCGTGCTGGGCCTCGCCTTCCTGTGGGTGTTCCTGCAGGGCGAAAAGTACGGCATCAACCTGTTCGGCAGCATCTGGTCGATCGCCATCGCCTTCGTCGTCAGCTACGTCGCCTACGGCACGCGCGCGATGAACGCGGCCATCCTGCAGATCCACAAGGACCTGGAGGAAGCGGCCCAGGTCTCCGGCGCGCCGCAGTGGCGGACCATGTGGCGGGTGTTCTATCCGCTCATGCTGCCGACCTTCGTGGGCGTGTGGGTCTGGGTCATGCTGCACGCGGTCCGGTCCGCGTCGCTGCCCCTGTTCCTCTACGAGGGGCCGAACAACCAGCTTCTCGCCGTGCTGATCTGGAACATGTGGGACCAGGGCGAGATGCAGGCGGTGGGCGCGATCGGCGTGATAATGATCCTGCTGCTGCTGATCGTCACCTTCTTCTTCAGGACGCTGGGCTTCGGATCGGGCCGGCACATCCAGGGTTCCAACAACTAGAACGCCGGCCGGCCGGCGAATCGCAATGCAGGGGAGGGCGGAGAGTCCATGATCGAGATCAGGAATCTTCACGTTCACTATCAGAGCTCGGAGGGCAGCGTGCACGCGGTCCGCGGGATCAACATCCGCGTGGACCGGGGGCAGTTTTACACGATGCTGGGCCCGTCGGGGTGCGGGAAGACGACGACGCTGCGCTCGCTGGCGGGCCTGGAGCGGCCGAGCGGGGGCGATATCTACATCGACGGGAGGGCGGTGTTCTCTGCGGAGCGCCACGTGATGGTGCCGCCGTACCGGCGCGACATCGGGATGGTGTTCCAGTCCTATGCGATCTGGCCGCACATGGACGTGTTCGAGAACGTCGCCTTCCCGTTGCGCGAGATGCGGGGCCGGTTCTCGCGCCAGGAGATCCGCGACAAGGTGATGAAGGCGCTGGAGCTGGTGCAGCTCAAGGGCTACGAGGACCGTCCGGCGCCGTTCCTGTCGGGGGGCCAGCAGCAGCGCCTGGCGCTGGCCCGCGCGCTGGTGCGCGAGCCGTCGGTTCTGCTGCTGGACGAGCCGCTGTCGAACCTCGACGCCAAGCTGCGCGAGGAGACCCGCACCGAGATCCGGGAGCTGGTGAAGCGTCTCGGGATCACGACGGTCTACGTCACCCACGACCAGCTCGAGGCGCTGACCATGTCGGACGTGGTGGCGGTGATGGACCAGGGGGAGATCGTGCAGGAGGGTTCGCCGCTGGAGATCTACCGGCGCCCGAAGGTGCGGTTCGTGGCGGACTTCATCGGGCTCACCAACTTCATCGAGGGCCGGGTCAGAAACGGCGCCAACGGGGCGCAGCTCGGCGAGGTGGAGACGGCATCGGGCCCGCTCCGCTGCATCCTGCCGGAGAACGCCGGGCGCGGCGACAAGGTGCTGATCGTGGTGCGGCCCGAGGACATGAACCTGGTGACCGGGAACCGGGGGGAGAACGTGGTCGAAGGCAAGGTCGCGGCGCGCCTGTTCATGGGCGACGCCACCGAGTTCAGGGTCCGCATCAAGGACACGGCGCTGCGCCTCAAGCTCCACCCCTCCGTCGAGGTCGCCGAAGGCGACATGGTCCGCATCGAGCTCCCCGCCGAGCGCTGCCGCGCTCTCATGGGTTAACGCGCCTCCGCGCCGCGCGCTACTCCGCCGCCCGGCGCCCGTTCCCGGGCCGAGCCGCGATCTGGCGCTCGAGCTCGAGCGCGACGGCGTTGCTCGGCCGCGCGAAGCGCGCGAGCAGGTCGTAGAGCACCGGGATCACGAACAGGGTGAGCAGCGAGGCGAACCCGAGGCCGCCCATGACGACGACGCCGATCGCCATGCGGCTCTCGGCGCCGGCCCCCGAGGCGAGCACGAGCGGTATGGCGCCGAACAGGGTCGAGAGCACGGTCATCAGGATCGGGCGGAAGCGCAGCGCGGCGCCTTCCTCGATGGCCTCGCGCACGGTGCGCCCCTGGGCGCGGAGCTGATTGGCGAACTCCACGATCAGGATGCCGTTCTTGGCGGTGAGGCCGATCAGGAGCACGATCCCGATCTGCGTATAGACGTTGAGCGACATTCCCGTGAACGCGAGCGAGGCGAGGGCCCCCGTCACCGCGAGCGGCACCGCCACGATGATGATGAACGGGTGGACGAAGCTCTCGAACTGCGCGGCAAGGACCAGGAACACGATCACCAGCGCGAGCGCGAAGGTCAGCATGACACCCTCGGAGGTCCGCAGGAACTCGAGGCTCTGCCCGGCGTAGCCGAGCCGCGCCTCGGGCGGCAGCACCTCGGCCGCGACCTCTTGCATGTAGGCGATGGCCGAGCCGAGGTCGTAGCCTTCCTCCAGCGCGGAGCTGATGGTGACGGAGGGCAGGCGGTTGTAGCGCCTGAGCTCGGGCGCGGAGGCCGTCTCCTCGATCGCGACCAGCGCGCCCAGCGGCACGAGATCGCCCGAGGCCGCGCGCACGAAGGCGTTGGATAGGTCGGACGGCGTTCGCCGGTCGTCCCTGAGCGCCTGCACCAGCACCGGATAGACCCGCCCCCGGTCCACGAAATCCGTGATCTCGCGCGAGGCGAACAGGGTCTGCAGGGTGCGCCCGATCTGCTCCACGTCCACCCCGAGGTCGGCGGCGCGGCGCCGGTCGATGGTGACGTCGATCTGCGGGCGGGTCGCCTCGAAGTCGGTGTCGAGGTCGAGCAGCCGCGGATTGCTTTCGCCGCGGGCGATGATCTCGTCGGCCCATTCCTTGACGCTCTCGTAGTCGGGGCCGCCGACGACCACCCTCAGGGGCTGGCTGCTGCCGCGCTGGCCGAGGCCGGCGGGGTTGACCGGGAAGGCGCGCACGCCCGGTATGGCGAGGATGTCGGGCACGATGCCGCGGACGATCTCCTGCTGGGAGCGCTCCCGCTCGGACCAGTCGGTGAGGCCGACGGCCGCGATGCCGCGCTCGGCCCGCCCCCGGAACGCGGAGACGGCGAAGACGCGGAACGCCTCGCCGCTCTCGATCAGCGGCAGAAGGACTCCCTCGATCTTGCGCAGGTTCTCGTCGGTGTAGGCGGCCGTCGCGCCCTGGGGGGCGGTGACGGGGATGAAGAACATGCCCCTGTCCTCCGGCGGCGTCAGCTCCTTGGGCAGCTCCGCGTAGAGCCATGCCGAGGTGACGGAAAGGCAGCCGGCCGCGAACAGGATCACGACAGGAATGCGCAGGGCGCGCGCCAGAAGCCAGCGGTAGCCCGCGGCCAGGCCGCGGAACGCGCGTTCCATGCCCCGGCCGATGGCGCCGCCCGCCTTGCCGGTCTCGGGGCGCAGCAGCTTCGAGCACAGCATCGCGCACAGGGACAGCGCCACGAAGGTGGAGATGGCGACCGCGGAGGCCATGACGATCCCGAACTCGCGGAACAGGCGCCCGACATTGCCTTCCATCATGGAGATCGGAACGAACACGGCGATCAGCGTGAGCGAGGTCGCGATCACGGCGAAGGTTACCTGGCGTGTGCCGAGGAAGGCGGCGGCCAGCGGCTGCTCTCCTCCTTCCACGCGGCGCTTGATGTTCTCCAGCACGACGATCGCATCGTCCACCACGAGCCCGATGGCGAGCAGCAGGGCCAGCAGCGTCAGCACGTTCAGCGAGAATCCGAACAGCGCCATGACGCCGAGGGTGCCGACCAGCGCCACCGGAATTGTGACCACGGGAACCATGGTGGCGCGGGCGGAATGCAGGAACACAAGGATGACGCCCACCACCAGGCACAGCGAGATGCCGAGGGCGATCAGCACCTCGCGGATGGATTGGCGAATGAAGGCCGCGTCGTCCGAGGCGACCGCGACCGACATGCCTTCCGGCAGTATCGGACGCATCAGGTCGAGTTGTTCGCGCACACGGTCGCTGACGGCGATGGTGTTGGCCTGGGCCTGGCGGATGATGCCTAGGCCGATCGCCGGGGTGCCGTTCATCCTCACCTGGGAGCGGTCGTCCGCGACGCCGAGCTCGATCTCGGCGATGTCCCCGAGCCGCACCGTGTATCCCCGCACCTGGCCGAGGGAGATGTTGCGGAAGTCCTCGACCGTCCTGAGCCGCGTCGTGGAGCGCACGGTGAACTGGCGGAAATCCGACTCGATCTCGCCCGCCGGAAGCTCGATGTTGTGGCGCCGCAGCGCCTGGTCGATGTCGCTGACGGCGAGGCCGCGCGAGGCCAGCGCCCGCCGGTCGAGCCAGATGCGGATGGCGTAGCGGCGTTCCCCGAAGGTCTCCACCTGCGCCACGCCCTCGAGGACCGAGAGGCGATCGACGATGAAGCGGGTGGCGTAGTCCGTGATCTCCGCCGCGGTCATGCGGTCGCTGGTGATGGAGATGCGCATGATCGGCTGGGCGTCGGTGTCGGCTTTCACGATGCGCGGCGTGTCGGCCTCGTCCGGCAGGTTGTGGAGCACCCGGCCGACGGCGTCGCGGATGTCGTTGGCGGCCTGGTCGATGTCGCGCCGCGACGAGAACTCGACGGTGATATGTCCGCGGCCGAGGCGGCTGATGGACGTGATGGTCTCGATGCCGTCCACGCCGCTGATGGCCGCTTCCAGCACCTCGACGATCTCGGTGTCGATGATCTCCGGCGCGGCGCCGCTGTAGGTCGTCGTGACGGTGACGGTCGCCCGGTCCACGTCGGGCAGCTCGCGGATGGCGAGCCCGCTCAGGCCGGCGATGCCAGCGACGACGATCAGGAGGCTGATGACGGTCGCGAAAACGGGGCGGCGGATGGTGATGTCCGAGATGCTCATCCGGTCGATGCTCCCTCGGCGGCGTCTATGGCCGGGCGGGATTCCACCGGTCGGTTCAGGATGCGCACGGCGGCGCCCGAGCGCAGGCGCTGGAGGCCGGCGACGACGACGACATCGCCGGCCTCGATGCCGGAGACGATCTCGACCCGGCCCGCCTGCCTCTGGCCGAGCTTCACGACGACGCGCTCGGCGCGCCCATCGACGATGCGGAAGACGTGGCTCGCGCGCTCCTCGGGCACGATCGCCTGTTCCGGGACGAGGACGGCCTGCTCGCGGACAGCCAGCTCCGCCGAGACCCTCAGGAACATGCCTGACGGGATCAGGTCCTCCGGGTTCCGCAGC
>JBJHBM010000033.1:0-22230 GCA_050485485.1 Alphaproteobacteria bacterium
GTACGCGAGCGCTGGAACGATGTATATCCCCCTGCAGCGCAAATCGTGCGCGTCGGTACGGGCGAAGCGAAAGACGGTACGGTCAAAGCAAAAGACGATCCCACGCCGGAATACACAGCGGACGAACTGCTGATCGTTACGTTACGCACCGATGATTCGGGCGCGCGGGACTTCGTCGAAAACCGTGAAAAAGGCCGCTTCGGCGAATCTGGTTGGACGAAGAAAGCTGGCATGCCCGCTTGGGAATGATCCTTTCGTCGTCAGGTTTCACTTCGAAACCTGACGTCGTCGGGGCAGACACTTACCGAGTAAATGTTCAGCCCCGCACATCGAAACGCCTGTGGATAACATCGCGCAAGCTCGCTCCAGCAGACCACCGCGCTCGACGACTCCACCGCGCCCGTGACCCGCGCCCCGGTCGCGACCCCGCGCAGCGGGGTCGAGGTCCAGCCCGCGAGCAGCCGGCGCAGCGCGCTCCCCGCGAACAGCCTGAGCCCGCCCGTCATCATCCGCATGGCGAG
Organism: Alphaproteobacteria bacterium; assembly: GCA_050485485.1. Taxonomy (GTDB): domain Bacteria; phylum Pseudomonadota; class Alphaproteobacteria; order SMXQ01; family SMXQ01; genus WHSO01. Next base: position 522 of record JBJHBM010000033.1, read on the forward strand.
CAGGAACAGCGCGAGGCCGCCCGCGGCGGCGGCGATCAGCTCATAGGGGCCGGCGGGCGCGGGCATGGCGGCGCGCGGGCCGCCTCAGGCGATGCGGCCGTGGCAGTGCTTGTACTTGCGGCCGGAGCCGCACGGGCAGGGCGCGTTGCGCGAGACCTTGCCCCAGGTCGCGGGATCGCTCGGGTCCGGCTCGTGGCCCGAGGCATGGCGCACGGTGGCGGGGCGCTCCAGCACGTCGGCGGCGGCGCTGGCGCCGCGGTCGGAGAACGGGTCCATCGCCAGCGCGGGATCGGCGCGGCTCTCCTGCATCGCCGGGGCCTCGGGCTCGAGGGGCAGGTCGTCGGGCCGCGTGAAGTTGAGCTCGAGGCGGCACATCACCTGGGTCACGTTCTCGCGCAGCTGGTCGAGCATCTTCTCGAACAGGGAGAACGCCTCGGTCTTGTATTCGTTGAGCGGGTCGCGCTGGCCGTAGGCCCGCAGGCTGATGCCCTGGCGCAGGTGGTCGAGGGTCAGCAGGTGGTCCTTCCAGGTCTGGTCGAGAATCTGCAGCAGCAGGCTCTTCTCGACCATCCGCATGACGTCGGCGCCGTAGTTGGCGACCTTCTCCGCCATCTTGCGGTCGGCCGCCTCCTGCAGGCGCTCGCGGATCTCCTGGTCGGCGATGCCTTCCTCCTGCGCCCACTCCCCGATCGGCAGGTCGAGGCCGAGCACGCGCAGCGTCTCCTCGTGGAGCAGGTGGGTATCCCACTGCTCCGGGTAGGCCTTCTCCGGGATCGCGCGCGCGACCATGTCGTCGATCACCTGGCGGCGCATGTCGGCGACGGTCTCGGAGACGTCCTCCGCCTGCATCAGCTCCTTGCGCTGCTCGTAGACGATCTTGCGCTGGTCGTTCATCACGTCGTCGTAGCGCAGCAGGTTCTTGCGGATCTCGAAGTTGTGGGCCTCGACCTTCTCCTGCGCCTTCTGCAGCGCCTTGGTCACCCACGGATGGGTGATGGCCTCGCCCTCCTCGAGGCCGAGGCGCTTGAGCATGGCATCCATGCGCTCGGAGCCGAAGATGCGCATGAGGTCGTCCTCGAGGGAGAGGAAGAACTTGGACGCGCCGGGGTCGCCCTGGCGGCCCGAGCGGCCGCGCAGCTGGTTGTCGATGCGCCGCGCCTCGTGGCGCTCGGTGGCGATGACGTAGAGCCCGCCGGCCGCGAGCGCGACCTCGCGGCCTTCATCGACCTCGGCCTGGATCGCGGCGATGCGGCGCTCGCGCTCGGGGCCCTCGGGCACGTCCTTGAGCTCGTTGGCGACGCGCATGTCGAAGTTGCCGCCGAGCTGGATGTCGGTGCCGCGCCCCGCCATGTTGGTGGCGATGGTCACGCCGCCCGGGCGCCCCGCCTGGGCGATGATCAGGGCTTCCTGCTCGTGGTAGCGCGCGTTGAGGACGTTGTGCGGAATCTTGCGCTTCTTGAGCTCGGCCGACAGCGTCTCCGACTTCTCGATGGAAACGGTGCCCACCAGCGTCGGCTGGCCGCGCTTGTGGTTGTCCTCGATCTGGTCGAGCAGCGCCGAGATTTTTTCCCTTGCGCTGCGATAGACCTCGTCTTCGTGATCGATGCGTACGCAGGGCTTGTTGGTGGGCATCTCGATGACGCCGAGCCGGTAGATGCTCTCGAACTCGGTGGCCTCGGTGAGCGCGGTGCCGGTCATGCCCGCGAGCTTCGGGTACATGCGGAAGTAGTTCTGGAAGGTGATCGAGGCGAGGGTCTGGTTCTCGTTCTCGATCTTGCAGTGTTCCTTGGCCTCCAGCGCCTGGTGCAGGCCCTCGGAATAGCGCCGGCCCTCCATCATGCGGCCGGTGAACTCGTCGATGATGACGATCTTGCCGTCCTTGACGATGTAGTCGCGGTCGCGCTGGAATAGCTTGTGGGCGCGCAGCGCCTGGTTGGCGTGATGCACCAGGCTCACGTTCTCGATGTCGTAGAGGCTGTCGCCGGTCAGGAGGCCGGTCTCGCGCAGCATCTCCTCCATCTTTTCGGCGCCGGATTCGGTGAGCGTCACCGCCTTGACCTTCTCGTCCATCTCGAAGTCGGCGGCGTCGAGACGCGGGATCAGCGCGTCCACCTTGGTGTAGAGCTCCGACGAATCCTCGGACGCGCCCGAGATGATGAGCGGCGTGCGCGCCTCGTCGATCAGGATGCTGTCCACCTCGTCCACGATGGCGTAGTTGAACGGGCGCTGCACCATCTCCGCGAGGTGGAACTTCATGTTGTCGCGCAGGTAGTCGAAGCCGAACTCGTTGTTGGTGCCGTAGGTCACGTCGGACATGTAGGACGCGCGGCGCTGGTCGTCGGTCAGGCCGTGCAGGATGGTGCCGACCGTGAGGCCAAGGAAGCGGTAGATGCGCCCCATCCACTCCGCGTCGCGGCGCGCTAGGTAGTCGTTGACCGTGACCACGTGGACGCCCTTGCCTCCGAGCGCGTTGAGGTAGACCGGCAGGGTCGCCACCAGGGTCTTGCCCTCGCCGGTCGCCATCTCGGCGATCGAGCCCGAATGGAGCACCATGCCGCCCATGAGCTGGACGTCGAAATGGCGCTGGCCGAGGGTGCGCTTGGCCGCCTCGCGCACCGTGGCGAAGGCGTCCACCAGGATGTCGTCGAGCGATTCGCCCGCCGCGAGCCGCCCCTTGAGCCAGCCGGTGCGGGCCTTGAGATCGTCGTCGGACAGCGCCTCGATCTCGGGCTCGAGCGCGTTGATCGCCGCCACCTTGGGGGCGAGACGCTTGAGGACACGGTCGTTGTGGTTGCCGAACAGGCGTTTGGAGAAGGCAGCTAACATCGCATTCCCGGTATGGGGTCGGCCGGCCCTTGCGCCAAGGGTCGCCCGGGGGGCGGTGACGTGCAAGACAGATAGAGAGCGGGGCGTCCCCTGTCAATGACGCGGGCGGGCCCGGGGCACGCCAAATCCGTGCCCTGCGGCCCGATTCCGCTGGGATTTCGGTGCCATCGTGCTACCCTTGCAGGTCTTCCGGCTCTGTCCGGCCGGAGCCGCGCGGTGCCGGGGGTGCGCCGCCCAGGAGACCTTGATGACCGTTTTCGTCCGCTTGGGCCACCCGCGCCACGCCGCGCGTGCCCTTGCCGTGCGCCTGTCCTTCGCCGTGCTGCTTGCCGTCGTTTCCTTCACCGTTTCTCCCCATGCCTTCGCGCAGCCGGCGCAGCCGCCCGCGCCCGACGCCGTGGTGGCGCGCGTGGACGGTGTGGAAATCTACGTTTCCGACGTGGAGGAGGCGCTGCGCGAGCTGCCGCCCGAATACGTGAACATGCCGCCGGAAGCCCTGTTCACCGCGGTGATCGACCAGCTCGTCGACCGGCAACTCGCCGTGCGCCAGGCGCGCAAGCTCAAGCTGGAGAACGACCTCGAGGTCCAGCGCACCATGCGCAAGCTCGAGGCGCGGGTGCTGGAGCAGTTCTTCTACCGCCGCATCATCGATCGCAAGGTGACGGAGGAAGCGGTGCGGCGGCGCTATGAGCGTGACCGCGACAAGCTGGTCACGGAGAAGAAGGTGCGCGCCCGCCACATCCTGGTGAAGACCCGCGAGGAAGCCGTGGGGGTCATTGCCGAGGCGCAGAAAGGCCGCGACTTCGCCGATCTCGCGCGCGAGAAGTCGATCGGTCCTTCCAAGGCCCAGGGCGGCGACCTCGGGTTCTTCACCCGCGACCAGATGGTGCCGGCGTTCTCCACGATGGCGTTCTCGCTCCGCAAGGGCGAGATCAGCCGTGCGCCGGTCCAGACCCAGTACGGCTGGCACGTCATCAAGGTCGAGGACATCCAGGAGGCGGCCCCGCCGCGCTTCGAGGAGGTCCGGGACCAGCTGCGCTCCACCATGACCGAGGAGGTGATCGAGGCCGAGCTCAAGGCCTTGCGCGGCGCGGCCAAGATCGAGCGTTACGGCCTCGACGTCGCGCCCTCCGGTCCCGGCCCGACGATGCCCGTGCCCGGCCAGCCCTGATCCCCCGCCTTCGGAAACCCCGCCGCGGCCTATTGGAATTTCCGCGCGTCTCGGCTATGCCCTAGGCGGCGCGGCGGCCCGGCTTTTCCAAGGTCGCCGCGTCCAGAACCACGCACAACGACAGCATCTCAGGGACCATCATGCCCGACATCTCCCCGCTCGCGCCCAAGTTCTTCCCCCGGTTGCCGAGGGTGGCCGGCGTGCGTCTCGCCGCTGCCGCCTGCGGCATCCGACGCAACGGGCGCCTCGACGTGATGCTGGCGGAGCTCGCGCCGGGCACGGCCATCGCGGGCGCGTTCACCAGGTCGCTCACCGCCGCGCCCTCGGTGGTGTGGAACCGGCGCGCGTCCGCCAAGGGACGGGCCCGTGCCGTGGTGGTCAACTCGGGCAACGCCAACGCCTTCACCGGCGCGGCCGGCATGGCGGCGGTGCGCGCCACCGTGGACGCCGCCGCGGCCCGGCTCGGCTGCGCGCGCGAGGAGGTGTTCATGTGTTCGACCGGCGTGATCGGCGAGCTGCTGCCGGTGGACAGGATCGTCGGGGTGCTGCCGATGCTGGCGGACGGCCTCAAGCCCGACGCCTGGCCGGAGGCCGCGCGCGCGATCTGCACCACCGACACCTTTCCCAAGGGCGCCTCGGCCACCGCCGACATCGGCGGCACGCGGGTGCGGATCGCGGGAATCGCCAAGGGCTCGGGCATGATCGCTCCCAACATGGCGACCATGCTCGCCTTCGTGTTCACCGACGCGCGCATCCCGCCCGCCGTGCTGAAGCGGCTGCTCGACGAGGCGGTGGACGCGAGCTTCAACGCGATCACGGTCGATTCCGATACCTCGACCTCGGACACGGTGCTGCTGGCCGCGACCGGGCAGGGGCCGTCGCATCCTGCCGTGAGGGGCGCCCGCGCGCCGCTGCTCGCCGACTTCCGCGCGAAGCTCAAGGCGGTGATGACCGACCTCGCCCAGCAGATCGTGAAGGACGGGGAAGGGGCCTCCAAGTTCATCACGGTCGACGTGACCGGCGCCGCCTCCGACGCCGCCGCCAAACGAATCGCGCTCGCCATCGCCAACTCGCCCCTGGTCAAGACCGCGATCGCCGGCGAGGACGCCAACTGGGGCCGGGTCGTGATGGCGGTCGGCAAGGCCGGCGAGAAGATCGCCGCCGACCGCCTCAGGATCGCCTTCGGCGGCACCGTCATTACCGAGAACGGGCGGGTGCGGCCGGGCTACGACGAGAAACCGGTGGCACGCCACCTCAAGGGCCGCCACATCGACCTCGAAGTGGACGTCGGTGTGAAGGGCGGCAAGGGCCGCGCCCGGGTGTGGACCTGCGACCTCACCCACGGCTACATCTCGATCAATGCCGACTACCGGAGCTAGGCCCGTCGTCCTGGTCGCCGCCGTCGCGTTGATCGACGGCGACGGCCGCGTGCTGATCGCCAAGCGGCCCGAGGGCAAGGCGATGGCCGGCATGTGGGAGTTCCCGGGTGGCAAGGTCCACGAGGGCGAGACGCCGGAGGCCGCGCTGGTGCGCGAGCTCAAGGAGGAGCTCGCCATCGAGGTGTGCGAGACCTGCCTGTCGCCGCTCACCTTCGCGTCCCACGCCTACGACGGCTTTCACCTCCTGATGCCCCTCTACAAGTGCCGCAAGTGGGACGGCGCGCCCGTGCCCCAGGAGGGCCAGGAGCTCCGTTGGGTGTTTCCCAACAGGCTCTACGGCTTGCCGATGCCGCCCGCCGACGCCCCGCTGATCGAAGCCCTGGCCGACTATCTGCGCTGAGGCACGCCCGCGCCGTCGGCGAAGCCGGCCGCGAGATGAGCGTCGAGACGGTCATAGGTCTGCGCCCAGCCTTCGAGCATCGGGGTCTTCAGCGCCGCGTCGCGCGCCGCAGGCGAGGAATAGCGCACCGTGGTTGTGACCGTGGTGCGCCCGTCCATCTCCTCGAAGGTGGTCGTCACCACCGTCTCGCCGCCGGTCCAGTCCTCGTCGAACAATTCGGTATAGACGAGGCGCTCGGGCGGCACGATCTCGCGGAAGCTGCCGCCCATGCCCATGTCGCCCTTTTCCGGGTTGCGCCACACGTAGCGGTACCTGCCACCGACGCGCAGGTCGATCTCGCATTCCGCCATTCGCCAGTCGTCCGGCCCGTACATCCAGCGCCTGACGAGGTCCGCCCGCGTGAAGGCTTCGAAGACCAGCGCGCGCGGCGCGGCGAAGTCGCGTGCGACCCTGACCTCGCGGTCGCTCGGCAGGGTCACCTTGAAGGTTTCAGGTGTGCTCATCCGTCGCTCCGTCCTCGTTCCGTTGCAGTTCGTCGAGGAGCCCGTCCAGTCTCCGGAAGCGCCGCTCCCACAGGCGGCGGTAGCCTTCGAGCCAGCCGGCGGCCTCCGCCAGCGCGTCCCCCTCGATGCGGCACGGACGCCGCTGGCCGTCGCGCCCGCGCGAGATCAGCCCGGCCCGCTCCAGCACCTTGAGGTGCTTGGAGATCGCGGGCTGGCTCATGGCGAACGGCTCGGCCAGCTCGCCGACCGTGGCGGTGCCGGCGGCGAGCCGCGCCAGGATCGCCCGCCGCGTGGGATCGGCGAGGGCCGTGAAGGTCGCATCGAGACGGTCGGCCGGGGTCATCATATTACCCATCAGTTATTTAACTGATAGGTTATTTATCTGACGCGGCCACGGCCGTCAACCCCGGGCGGAAGTCCACCCCGGAAAGCCGGCCCGAGGGCCGTCAGCGCTCGGACTTGCCGCGGGCGGGGGCGAGGGCGCGGATATAGGCGACGAGGTTCTCGATCTCGTTGCGCGTGAGCTGCAGGTCGGGCATCGGCGGATGGGGTGCTTGCAGCCAGGCACGCAGGTAGCCTTCTGTTTTGGCGGGGTCGGCGGCCAGGGCGGCGAACGGCGGCGCGGCGTCGGGGCCGGTGCCCTTCGGCGCGACGGCGTGGCAGGACACGCACCAGCGCTCGGCGATGCGCCGGCCCTCGGCGGCATCGCCCGCCGCGCGGGCGGCGACGGGCGGAAGGGCGAGGGTCGCGGCAAGGACGAGGAAAAGAGCGGTCGGCGGTCTTGGCATGGGGCGCTCCGATGCGGGCGGTACAGGCGGACCAAGATATTATCCCGCGTTGCGGGCGGGTTTGTCCTGGATCATACGGCGCGGCGTTACCCCGTCCGGGACCGGATCAGGCGCCTGATCTCCCACCCGGCGCCTTTTCTCCGGCCGGGCGCTCGACCGCGCCGAGGCTGTCGGCAAGCCGCGCCGCGGCCGAGCCGGGGCGCAGCGGCTTCTGCTGTCCCGGCCCCGGCGCCCAGGCCGCGAGCCAGACGATCTCGAAGGTCGCGGTCACCCGGCCGTCGGCATCGCGCGGGTAGCGCGCCGCCGCTTCCATCAGCGTTGCGCGCCGGGTGAAGGCCTTGCGGCGCTCGGCGACGGCGCCCGCCTCGCCCATCCCGCGCAGGTCGCGCATCAGGTGGAGCGGGCTCTCGAAGCTCACCCGCAGCGTGTCGGCGTCGGCCACCGGCAGGGCGAAGCCGGCGCGGGCGAGCAGGTCGCCCGCGTCGCGCACGTCGGCGAACGGCGAGACGCGCGGGCTCGCGCCGCCCTCGACGGCAAGCTCCGCCTCCAGCAGCGCCTCGCGCAGTTCGGCGAGCGTGCCGGAGCCCGCCATGGCGGCGAGGAACAGCCCGTCGGGCGCGAGGCAGCGCCGCGCCTGCACTAGCGCGCCGGGCAGGTCGTTGACCCAGTGCAGCGCCATGTTGCTCACGATCAGGTCGAAGGCGCCGTCGGCGAACGGCAGCATTTCCTCCTCGGCCGCCACCACGGGGGCCGCCCGTCCGAGGCGCGCCCTCGCGCGCACGGCGAGCACCGGGGACGCCTCGCAGGCGGCGACCCGGGCCATGCCGGGCCGGGCCGCGAGCGCGGCGGCGAGCGTGCCGTCGCGGCAGCCGAGGTCGAGGGCGCGCGCGAAACGTCGGTGGAAGTCGTCGAGCCGCTCGAGCAGCCGCGCCGCCGCCTCGCGGAACAGGAAATCGTGGTCGGCGAACGCGGCGGCGGCGCGCGCGCGGTGGGCGCGCACGGCCCGGCGGTCGAAAGGGGCGGGGCCAGCGGTCATGGCGCATTCATGGCACGTTCGCGGCCCGCTTCAAAGGCGGGCCCGGTCCGGCCGTGGAACCATATGCCGGAGGTGCGCCGGTCTCGACTCTTGTGCCGGCGGTCCTCGGGCACCGGCTCTGCGGTGCCCTCGTCCTGACGTTCGCGGCCTTTCTGTGCCTCAGATCCGCTGGCCGCCCGGCAGGCGCATGAAGCGCACCGGCAGGACGCGCCGCTGGGTCACCGTGCCGTCCTCGGCCTTGGTGAACAGCGTGAGCTGCTGCTCCGCCTCGGCGGAGCCCACCGGCGCCACCAGCCGGCCGCCGGGCTTGAGCTGGCGCAGCAGCGTCGCCGGCACGTAATCGATCGCGAGCCGCACGATGATGGCGTCGAAGCGGCGCTCGGCTTCGGGCCAGCCGTAGTAGGGGTCGGCGATGCGGGTCTCGACGTTGACGATGTCGTGCCGGGCGAGGCGGCCCATCGCCACGCCCGCCGCCTCGGCGTCGAGGTCGAGGCACGCGACCTGCGCGACCAGGCGGCTCGCCATCGCCGCGTGGTAGCCGCCGCCGATGCCGAGGATCAGGAGCGAGCCGTCGCGCGGCGGGGCGACGAGATCGGTGGTCAGCGCGACGATGAACGGCTGGGATTCGCGCAGCCCGTTGCCGGCCGGCAGCGGCACGTCGAGATAGGCGAAGCGCGCGGCCTCCTCCTGCACATACAGGTGGCGGGGTACCGTGCCGATGGCTTCGAGCACGGCGCCGCCGATCTCGGGGTGCCCGGTATGCTCCGCGGTGAGCTTGGCATGGGCCGCGATCTGGGCGACAAGCAGGCGGCGCGCTTCGGCCTCGGCTTCCGCCGGGCCCTGGTCCTGGGTCGCCGCCGCGCCCGCGAGCAAGAGGAGCGCCGCGCCCAGCATCGCCGCGCCGAGGAACCGCAACCTGTCGAATCGGGTGATGGGCATGGGCCGCTCCCGCCGTTCGTAGGCCTCCGGTGATTGTAGACCGCGCGGGGCGGGGGTCAATCGCGCGCGGCCGGAAATCGTGCCGGGCCTGCCGGGCGCCGCGTTTGACAGCCCGCCCGCGCCGCGCTCCAATCGCCGCCATGACGCTGATGTCCGGCCTCGGCGCGCGGCTCGCCCGCCCCGCCCTGCGCGGCCTCGACGGGCTGCTCGACCTGGTGCTGCCGCCGCAATGCCTCGCCTGCGGCGCGCTCACCGGGGGCGAGGGCGCGCTGTGCGCCGACTGCTGGCAGGGGATGAGCTTCCTCGCCGCGCCGGCCTGCGCCGCCTGCGGCTACCCGTTCGAGCTCGGCGTGCCGGGGACGGACGGCCTGTGCGGGGCCTGCATCGCGCGGCCGCCCGCCTTCGACCGGGCGCGCGCCGCGCTGCGCTACGACGACGCGAGCCGCGGTCTCGTCATCGCCTTCAAGCACGCCGACCGCACCCACGCGGCGCCGGCCTTCGCGCGCTGGATGGCGCGGGCGGGGGCGGCGCTGCTGGCGGACGCGGACCTGATCGCGCCGGTGCCGCTGCACCGCCGCCGCCTGTGGATGCGGCGCTACAACCAGGCGGCGCTGCTGGCGCTCGCGCTCGGGCGCCTCGCCGGCAAGCCGTGTGTGCCGGACCTGCTGCTGCGCATCCGCCCGACCCCGCCCCAGGGCCGGCTCGGGCGCCGCGCGCGGGCCCGCAACGTGCGCCGGGCGTTCGCGCCGGAGCCGCGCCGCGCGGCCCTGATTGCGGGGCGCCGCGTGCTGCTGGTGGACGACGTGCTGACCACCGGGGCGACCGTGGAGGAGGCGGCGCGCGCCCTCACGGCGGCCGGCGCGCGGGCGGTGGACGTGCTGACGCTGGCCCGGGTGGTGCGGCCCCTGTGACGGCCCCGTGACGGCCCCCATGAGGGGGGCGCCGTGATGACAGCAGGCCACCGCCGCCTTATATAAGAGGGCCAAGGGGTCACTTTTTACGGCCTTCCGGCGCGCCGCCGGGGGCTTTCGGGTACGCCAGATGCCGAAGATCGAGGTCTATGCGTCCATGTGGTGCGGCTTTTGCCACCGCGCCAAGGCGCTCCTGAACGCCAAGGGCGTCGCTTTCACCGAATACGACGTCGATGGCGACCCCGGCCGCCGCGAGGAGATGCGCGCGCGCGGCGGCGGCCGCACGGTGCCGCAGATTTTCGTGGACGGACGCCCGATCGGCGGCTCCGACGACCTCTACGCGCTCGACGCGGCGGGCGCGCTCGACGCGCTGCTCGGCGTCGCCGCCCCCTCCCGGGGCTGACCGTGGCCGGGGGCACGTTCCGCCTCGCCTGCGTGCAGGTCAACGCGGGCGACGACATGGCGGCCAACCTGGCCACGGCGGAAGGCTTCGCGCGCGCCGCCGCCGCCGACGGCGCGCAGCTGATCGCGTTTCCCGAGAACGTCGCCTTCATGGCGCCCGACGGCCAGGGCGTGCGCGCGGCCGCGCGGCCCGAGGACGGCCACCCCGCGCTAGCGCGCTTCCGGGCGCTCGCGGCCGAGCTCGGCGCGTGGCTGGTGGTGGGCTCGCTCGGCATCGCGGGCGCGGGCGGCGCGGACGAGGACCGGGTCGCCAACCGCAGCTTCGTGATCGGCGCCGACGGCGCGCTCGTCGCCGCCTACGACAAGATCCACATGTTCGACGTGGCGCTGCCGGGCGGCGAGAGCTACCGCGAATCCGCCACCTTCCGGCCGGGCGGCGCGGCCGTCCTGGCGGCGACCCCGTTCGGGCGGATCGGCCTCACCATCTGCTACGACGTGCGCTTCCCCCACCTCTACCGGGCGCTCGCCCAGGCGGGCGCGGAGCTGATCGCGGTGCCGGCGGCCTTCACCCGCACCACCGGCACGGCGCACTGGCACACGCTGCTCCGCGCGCGCGCGATCGAGACCGGCGCCTTCGTGTTCGCGCCGGCCCAGTGCGGCACCCACCCGCGCGGGCGCCAGACCTACGGCCACTCGCTGATCGTGGATCCGTGGGGCACGGTGCTGGCCGACGGCGGCGAGGCGCCGGGCTTCGTCGCCGCCGACATCGACCTCGCCCAGGTGGCGCGGGTGCGCGCGCAGATCCCGTCGCTCGCCCACGACCGCGCCTTCACGGGCCCGGCCCGGACCTGAGGCGGCCTGAACGCTTTCTGGAAGAAAGCCGGGCCCTCCGGACGGCAGCGGACGCCTAAATCGTATGCTCGATCATGCCGGCCGCGACGGTCGCGTTGGTGCGCTGATCGATCACGATCAGCGCGCCGGTGGCGGTGTTCTCGGCGTAGGGGTCGAACGCCACGTCGTCCTGCAGGCGGATGCGCGCCTCGCCGATCTCGTTGACCTTGAGCGGCTCGGCGCCGGCCACCCGGTCGAGGGTGTTGACGTCGATGCGGTAGTCGGGCGCGGCCACCCGCGCCGCGACCGTGCGGGTACCGATGCGCACCAGGTAGGGCGCGCGCGGGTCCTGGGGCGCGACGTCGAGCCAGCACAGGGTCGCCGCGATCTCGCGCGCCTCGCGGGGCGGCGTCGCGGCGGCGGCCAGCATGGCGCCGCGTCCCGCGTCCACGTCGTCGGCGAGCGTGATCGTGACCGACTGGCCGACGCCCGCCTCGCGCGCCGCGCCCGCGGGCGTGAGGATGCCGGTGACGGTGCTCTCGAGCGGGCCGGGGGCGATCCGCACCCGGTCGCCGACGCGTACCACGCCCTGGGCGATGCGGCCCATGTAGCCGCGGAAATCGTGCAGCTCCACCCCTTGCGGGCGCGAGGCGAGCTGGACCGGCATGCGGAACGGCCCGTCCTCCTTGAGCCCGGAGGCCGGCAGGCCCTCGAGCTCGGCCAGCAGCGACCGGCCCCGGTACCACGGCATCGCCTCGGAGCGGTTGACCACGTTGTCGCCGCGCTTGGCCGAGACCGGCACGAACACGCGCGAGCGGAACGCGAGCCGCGCGGTGAAGTCGGAGATCTCCGACATGGCCGTCATGAAGGCCGCCTCCGAGAATTCCACCAGGTCCATCTTGTTGACGGCGAACACCACGTCGCGGATGCCGAGCAGCGCGGCGATGCAGGCGTGGCGCCGGGTCTGCACGGTCATGCCGTTGCGCACGTCCACCAGCAGCAGCGCGGCGGTGGCGCGCGAGGCGCCGGTCACCATGTTGCGGGTGTACTGCTCGTGGCCGGGCACGTCGGCGAGGATGAAGCTGCGCTTCGGCGTCGCGAAGTAGCGGTAGGCCACGTCGATGGTGATGCCCTGCTCGCGCTCCGCCGTGAGCCCGTCGGTGATGCGCGCGAGGTCGATCTGCTCGTGGCCCTCGCGCACGGCGGTGGCGGCGAGGGAGGCGAGCTGGTCCACGGTCAGCGCGCCGGCGTCGGCCAGCAGCCGCCCGATCAGGGTGGATTTTCCGTCGTCCACGCTGCCGGCCGTCGTGAGCCGCAGCAGGTCGCGGCCGTCGGACTGCGATGTCGATGTCATGTCAGAAGTATCCGGCGAGCTTGCGGCGTTCCATCGCGGCTTCCGACACGGCGTCGTCGAGGCGCGTCGCGCCGCGCTCGGACGTGTCGGTGGCGAGGGTCTCGATCAGGATGTCCTCGGGCGAGGCGGCGGTCGAGGCCACGGGGCAGGTGCAGGTGATGTCGCCCACGGTGCGGAACCGCACGGTGCGCACCACGATCTTCTCGTTGGGGCGGCGCGGGACCAGCGGATGCACGGGGATCAGGCGGCCGTTGCGGTCCACCACCTCGCGCTCGTGGGCGTAGTAGAGCGAGGGCAGCTCCACGCCCTCGCGCGCGATGTAGCGCCACACGTCGGCCTCGGTCCAGTCGCTGATGGGAAAGACGCGCATGTTCTCGCCGGGCGCGATGCGGCCCTGGTAGAGGTCCCACAGCTCGGGACGCTGGCGGCGCGGGTCCCAGGCGCCGAAGGCGTCGCGGAACGAGAACACGCGCTCCTTGGCGCGGGCCTTCTCCTCGTCGCGGCGCGCGCCGCCGATGCAGGCGTCGAACCGGAACTCCTCGATCGCGTCGAGCAGCGTCACGCTCTGGTGGGCGTTGCGCGATTCGCCCGGGTCGCGCAGCACCACGCGGCCCTGCTTGATCGAGTCCTCGACCGAGCGCACCACCAGGCGCGCGCCCGCCGCCGCGGCGGCGCGGTCGCGGAACTCCAGCACCTCGGGGTAGTTGTGGCCGGTATCGACGTGCAGCAGCGTGAACGGCAGCTTGCCCGGGCGGAACGCCTTGACGGCGAGATGCAGAACCACGGCGGAATCCTTGCCGCCCGAGAACAGCAGCGCGGGCCGCTCGAACTGAGCCGCGACCTCGCGCAGGATGTAGATGGATTCGCTCTCGAGCAGGTCGAGATGGCCCGGCACCGGAGGGGCATCGGCCGTGGCGGGCCGCGTGGCGAGATCGGAATCGGTCACTGTCAAAATCCTTCAGAACGCTTTGGCCTTCAGAACGCTTCGGTGGCGGAAAGGTTACGCCTTGGCGACGTGGAGCCCGCATTCGCGCGTTTCCGGGTTCTCCCACCACCAGCGCCCGGCGCGCTCGTCCTCGCCGGGCGCGACGGCGCGGGTGCAGGGCGCGCAGCCGATGGAGGCGAAGCCGCGGTCGTGGAGCGGGTTGTAGGGAACCTTTTCGGCCCGGACGTAGGCCCACACGTCGTCCGACGACCAGGCGGCGAGCGGATTGTACTTGTGGAGGCCGTTGTCGGCGTCCCAGGCCTTCTCCGGCACGTCGGCGCGCGTCACCGACTGGCTGCGGCGCAGGCCCGTGATCCAGGCCTTCTTGCCGGCGAGCGCGCGCTTGAGCGGCTCCATCTTGCGGATGTGGCAGCACGCCTTGCGGATGTCGATGCCGTTGTAGATGCCGTCGGGGCCGTGGGCGGCGAGGAAGTCCTGGAGCGCGCGCGTGTCGGGCACGAAAATCCCGATGTCGAGCCGGTAGCGCGCCCGCACCCGCTGCACCAGCGCGTAGGTTTCCGGGTGCAGGCGGCCGGTATCGAGCATGAAGACGCCGATCGGCAGGCGGTCGCGGGCAATCATATCGACCAGCACCATGTCCTCGGCGCCCATCGAGCAGGCGAGCGCGGCGGGGGCGTGGTCGCGCGCGGCCTCGGCCAGCAGGGCGCGGGCGGCGTCGGCACGGGCGTTGCGATCAGGGTCGGTCATGGGGCACGCCAAAAAACATGGATGAAGCGTAAAACCTATATATCAAACAGGAATAAATGTAAAATCTAAAAATTCACATTATATATGTGTTAAATAGGCCGAGGCCCCCCTTGCGGCCCCGGCACGCCCTGCCCATCTGCCACATATGGCGGCGCTTGCCGGGCGGCCGTCTTTCAGGGTATCGGTGGTGCCGATGATCGTCTTCAGTCTCCAGTGCAGCCGGGAGCACCGCTTCGAGGGCTGGTTCAAGGACGCCAAGGCGTTCGAGAGCCAGCGCCGGGCGCGCAAGGTCGCGTGCCCGACCTGCGGCGACGCCCGCGTCGCCAAAGTGCCGGCCGCGGCCAACCTCGCGACCGGCGCCGCGCGCGAGCGCGCGGAGGGCGAGGCGGCGCGCCGTGCCAAGGCGCTGCGCGCGGCGCTGGTGGAGGTTCATCGCCACGTCGCGGCCACCTGCGAGGACGTGGGCCCGCGCTTCGCCGAGGAAGCCCGCAAGATCCACTACGGCGAGACCGAGGCCCGCAACATCCACGGCGAGGCCACCCGGGACGAGGCCATCGAGCTCGCGGACGAAGGCGTGCCCTTCGGCTGCATCCCCAAACTACCGGAAAGCGACGCCTGACATGTTCATGGTGGGACCCTACCTGTTCTCGGGCGATCCGCTCGAGGCGTACCTGACGGCGCGCCGTGCCGCCGCGGTCGAGGCCGTCGAGGGCATGCCCGATGGCGAGCTCGCCGCGCGCGGGCGCGAGGAGGTGCTGGCCGAGATGCACCGGCGCTTCCGCATCCCGGTCACCAACATGCACGTGGACAAGGCCCATTTCACGGGCGAGCGCCCCCTCAGCGAGGACGAGCGCGCGGCGATCGGCGTCGCGGCCGAGGACGCCCACAAGTTCAAGGCGATCACCATCTCCATCCCGTATTCGGGCGACGCCCACCTGTTCACCTGCACGCCCGCCATCTACTCCGCCCACCAGCCCCAGGCCGAGGTCCGCGACGGCGCGCTGCACGTCACCTATTTCCTGAACGAGGCCGAGGAATTCCAGCTCGAAAACAACTTCAAGCGCCAGGTCGCCCTGATCGAGCGCACGCTGGAAGTCACCCAGTGGCAGGCGATGGGCCACAACGAGCAGCTCGTCGAGACGCTGCAGAACGCCGTCACCGCCCGCGCCGGCGCGTAAGGAGGCGGAAGGCGCATTCCGAAAATTCCCTCTCCGCCCCCGTCGTGCGAATGCACGCTGCGCGTGACGGGAGCGGAGAGGGTATTTCAATCCCGCACCGCGAACATGAGGTAGTTGACGCCGGTGTCGTCGGCGAGGCGCCAGCGCCCGCTCACCGGGTTGTAGACCATGCCGCAGGCATCGGTCACGGAGAGGCCGCGCGCGGCGAACAGGTTGGCGAGTTCGGCGGGCGTCAGGAACTTGTTCCAGTCGTGGGTGCCGACCGGCAGCCACCGCATCACGTATTCCGCCCCGACGATGGCGAGCAGCCAGGAGCGCAGCGTCCGGTTGAGGGTGCCGGCGGCGAAGGCGCCGCCCGGCGCCACCAGCGCCGCGGCGGCGTCCATGAAGGCCTCGATGTCGGCGACGTGCTCCACCACCTCGAGCGCCAGCACCAGGTCGTAGCGTTCTCCCGCCGCCGCCAGGTCTTCGGCCGTGGTCGCGCGGTAGTCGATGGCGAGGCCCGACTGCGCGGCATGGGCGCGGGCGATGCCGACGTTCTTCTCCGAGGGGTCGATGCCGGTGACGGCGGCGCCGAGGCGGGCCATCGGCTCGGCGACGATGCCCCCGCCGGTGCCGACGTCGAGCACGCGCAGCCCGGCGAGCGGGGTCGGCGCCTCCGCGTCACGGCCGAAACGGGCCGCCGCGCGGTCGCGCACGAAGCGCACCCGCTCCGGGTTGAAGCGGTGGAGCTGGCGGAAGCGCCCGTCGGGGTCCCACCACTCGGCGGCCAGCGCCTCGAAATGGGCGACCTCGGCGGCATCGACGGAGCCCGAGGGACGGTCGGTGGGAGGGGCGGTAACGCGCGGGCCGGGCCCGTTATCGGAAGGTGCGGACATGTCTCGGAAATCCTGGCTCGGGTGGGGGCCGACGGCTTGCCTGCCCGACGGTTACAGAGTATGAATTGGCGCCCTTTCGAGGGCAAGCCGCGCCTGTCCACGCCGCGGGCGCCGGCGGCGCGCCGGGGGCCCCGCACGGGGGCGCGCCCAGAGCACCGGGAATTTCGCATGGCCATTATCGTACAGAAGTTCGGCGGCACCTCGGTCGCGGACATGAACCGCATCCGGGCCGTGACGGACAGGGTCGCGTCCGCGGTCCAGGAGGGCCACAGGGTCGCCGTGGTGGTGTCCGCGATGGCGGGCGTCACCAACCAGCTCGTCGCCTGGGTGCGCGAGGCCGCGCCCGACTACGACGCGAAGGAATACGACACCGTCGTCTCGACCGGAGAGCAGGTCACGACAGGGCTGCTCGCGCTCGCGCTGCAGGCGCGCGGCATTCCCGCGCGCTCGTGGCTCGGCTGGCAGCTGCCGATCGAGACCGACGGCGTCCACGGCCGCGCCCGCATCACCGGCGTCGGCACGGCGGAGCTGCGCGCCGGGCTCGACGGCGGTGCGGTGCAGGTGGTGGCCGGATTCCAGGGGCTCGCCGGCGGCAACCGCGTCGCCACGCTGGGGCGCGGCGGCTCCGACATCACGGCGGTGGCGCTCGCCGCGGCGCTGGAGGCGGAGCGCTGCGACATCTACACCGACGTGGACGGCGTCTATACCTCCGATCCCCGTATCGTTGCCAAGGCCCGCAAGCTGGATAAAATCACCTACGAGGAGATGCTGGAAATGGCGTCCCTCGGCGCCAAGGTGCTGCACACGCGCTCGGTCGAGCTGGCGATGAAGCACAACGTCCGCCTCCAGGTGCTGTCGAGCTTCAACAGCGGGCCCGGCACGCTCGTCGTCAATGAGGATGAAATCGTGGAACAGGAACTGGTGAGCGGCATCACGTATTCGCGCGACGAGGCCAAGATCACGCTGACGCGCGTGCCCGACCGGCCCGGCGTCGCCGCCGCCATCTTCGGCCCGCTGTCGGACGCCGAGATCAACGTCGACATGATCGTGCAGAACGTGTCCGAGGACGGCAAGGCGACCGACCTCACCTTCACGGTGACCAAGGGCGACCTCAAGGCCGCGACGCGGGTGGTCGAAAGCCATCGCGACGAGCTGGGCTACGCGGCACTTTTGCCGGACCCCGACGTTGTGAAGGTCTCGGTCATCGGCGTCGGCATGCGCAGCCACGCGGGCATCGCCAAGACCATGTTCGAGACCATGGCCGCGAAGGGCATCAACATCCAGGTGATCTCCACGTCCGAGATAAAGATTTCCGTCCTGATCGCGGAGGAATACACGGAGCTCGCGCTGCGCGCGCTGCACACGGCCTACGGGCTCGACGCGGGCTGAGCGATGGACCGGGCCGGAGCTGAAGCGCGACTGAGCCGGCTCTGGGAGCGGGGCCGGGACCTGCTCGGTTCGCACCACGCCATCATGGGCGGCGCCATGACCTGGGTGTCGGAGCACAACCTGGTCGCGGCCATCTCCAACGGCGGCGGCTTCGGCGTGATCGCCTGCGGCTCCATGACGCCCGACCTGCTGGCGAAGGAGATCGCGGCGACGCGCGCGCTCACCGCGAACCCGTTCGGCGTCAACCTGATCACCATGCACCCGGCGCTCGACGACCTGATCGGCGTGTGCCTGGAGGCGGGCGTCAGCCATATCGTGCTGGCAGGCGGGCTGCCGCCCGGCGCGGCCATCGCGCGCATCAAGGCGGCCGGGGCGCGCGTGCTGTGCTTCGCCCCGGCGCTGGTGATCGCGAAGCGGCTGGCGCGGCTCGGCGTGGACGGCATCATCATCGAGGGCAGCGAGGCGGGCGGCCACATCGGCCCGGTCTCGACCTCGGTGCTGGCCCAGGAGATCCTGCCCGAGCTGCACGAGGTGCCGGTGTTCGTGGCGGGCGGCATCGGGCGCGGCGAGGCGATCGTGAGCTACCTCGAGATGGGCGCGTCGGGCGTGCAGATGGGCACGCGCTTCGTGTGCGCGACCGAATCGGTGGCCCATCCCAGGTTCAAGGAGGCCTTCATCCGCGCCTCCGCGCGCGACGCGGTGCCTTCCGTGCAGCTCGATCCGCGCTTGCCGGTGATCCCGGTGCGCGCGCTCGCCAACAAGGCGACCGAGCGCTTCCAGGAGCGCCAGCGCGAGGTGCTGCAGGCGTTCCGTGACGGGCGCATGGACCAGAAGGCCGCGCAGCTCGAGATCGAGCACTTCTGGGCGGGCGCGCTGCGCCGCGCGGTGGTCGAGGGCGACGTCGAGAACGGCTCGCTGATGGCGGGACAATCGGTCGGCATGGTCACGAAAGAGCAACCTTGCGCCGATATCCTCGCCGCGCTTATCGACCAGGCCATAGCCGTGCTGATGGCCCGATACCGATCGGAGGCCGCGGAATAATGCAACCGGTCCCGACCGTTGTGGGGCCCCGCCGGCTGCTTCGACGGATCAGGGATGTCATGGCGAGCGAAGCGGGGGCCCAGGAGAAGCTGGACCAGATCGTCCGCGTGATCGCCGCCGACATGGTCGCCGAGGTGTGCTCCGTCTACGTCCAGCGCGCGGGCGAGGTGCTCGAGCTGTTCGCCACCGAGGGCCTCAACCCGGAGGCCGTCCACCGCACGCGCCTGCGCGTCGGCGAGGGCATCGTCGGCGAGGTCGCCGCCCACGCCCAGCCGCTCGCGCTCTCCGACGCCCAGTCCCATCCGGCCTTCGTCTACCGCCCGGAGACGGGAGAGGACCCGTACCGCTCTCTGATGGGCGTGCCGATCCTGCGCCAGGGCCGCGTGGTGGGGGTTCTGGTGGTGCAGAACCGCACCCAGCGCAACTACACCGAGGAAGAGATCGAGGCGATGCAGATCGTCGCCATGGTGCTGGCCGAGCTGGTGACCGGCGGCGATCTCGTGAGCCCCGAGGAGACCGCGCCGGCCGAGGGCAACGCGGTGCTGCCGATGCGCCTCGACGGGGTGCAGATATCGCCCGGCATCGCCATGGGCCGGGCGGTGATCCATACCCCCGACATCGCCATCCGCCAGCTGGTGGCCGAGGACCCGGAGGTCGAGCTCGAGCGCCTCGACGAGGCGGTGGCGGCGGTCCACCAGGACCTCGACCGCATCTTCGGCGTCGGCGAGCTGGCCCACGACGGCCAGCATCGCGACGTGCTGGAGGCCTACCGCATGGTGGCCGCCGACGCCGGCTGGCTCAACCGCATCCGCGACGCGATCCGCTCCGGCCTCACCGCCGAGGCGGCGGTCCAGCAGGTGCGCGAGAACACGCGCATGCGCATGAGCCAGATCAGCGACCCCTACCTGCGCGAGCGCCTCGCCGACCTCGAGGACCTCGCGATCCGGGTGCTGATGCAGCTCACCGGCGACGACAACGGCGCCGTCCACGACCTTCCCGACGACACCGTGGTGGTGTGCCGCGCGATGGGCCCGGCGGAGCTGCTCGACTACGATCCCCGCAAGCTGCGCGCCCTGGTGATGGAGGAGGGCTCGGCCACCGCCCACGTCTCGATCGTCGCGCGCGCCCTCGACATCCCGGTGATCGCCCAGGTCAAGGACGCGCTGCGCCGCGTCCAGCACGGCGACGTGGTGATCGTGGACGGCGACAACGCCCAGCTCTTCATCCGCCCCTCCGACGACGCCCAGTCCACGTTCCAGGAGACGCTGCGCGTGCGCGCGGCGGAGAAGGAGGCCTTAGCCCAGCTCCGCGACGCGCCCGCCGTCACCCGCGACGGGGTCTCGGTGTCGCTCACCATCAATGCCGGGCTCGAGCTGGACGTGCCCCAGCTTCACGCCACCGGGGCCGACGGCATCGGTCTGTTCCGCACCGAGATTCCGTTCATGGTGCGCGCCGCCTATCCGGACGTCGCCGCCCAGACCGCGCTCTACCGCAACATCTTCGACCAGGCCGAGGGCAAGCCGGTGGTGTTCCGCACCCTCGACGTCGGCGGCGACAAGACGCTGCCCTACTTCGAGAGGGAGGCGAGCGAGAACCCGGCGCTCGGCTGGCGCGCGATCCGCATCACCCTCGACCGGCCCGCCATGCTGCGCCAGCAGGTGCGCGCGCTGGTGCGCGCCGCCAACGGGCGCCCGCTCGCCATCATGTTCCCGATGATCGCCGAGGTCGCCGAGCTCGACCGCGCGCGCCGCATCCTCGACCTCGAGATGGCGCGCGAGGAGGCGGCGGGCCGCAAGCTGCCGCGCCAGCTCAGCATCGGGGCGATGCTGGAGGTGCCGTCGCTCCTGTGGCAGCTGCCGGCGCTGCTCGAGCGCGTGGATTTCCTCTCGGTCGGCTCCAACGACCTGATCCAGTTCCTGTTCGCCACCGACCGCGCCAACCCGCGCCTCGCCGAGCGCTACGATTCGCTGTCGCCTGCGGTGCTCGCGGTCCTCAAGGGCGTGGTCCAGGCGGCCGACAAGGCCGGCGTGCCGGTCTCGGTGTGCGGTGAGATGGCGGGCCGCCCGCTCGAGGCGATGGCGCTGGTGGGGCTCGGCTTCCGCCGGCTCTCGATGAGCGCGGCGAGCGTCGGGCGCGTCAAGGCCACGGTGCGCGCGCTGCGCCTGCGCACCCTCGAGGACTACCTGCGCAGCCAGCGCGATACCGTCGAGCACAGCCTGCGCGACAAGCTCCGCGCCTTCGCCCGCGACCACGGCATCCCGGCGTGACGCCCGCCCGGGCCTGCTGCGCCTAAGGGCATAGGCCTAATCCGTTGCGCCGTGCCCCCCGGTTGGGCTAACAAGGGAAAGGCAAGATGCTGTTTTTGGCCGGAAATCCGGCCCACGCACAGCAGGGCGCGCGCGCCGCATCGGCAGCCGACGGAAGGAACCGAACCGACATGTCCGAGGGACCGTCCAAGCGGAAAGTCCTGTTCGACGACCCGGCCGGCGACGTGGGACCGTTCGCGGCCGCGCGCCGCGGCGAGATCGCGGTCGGCGAGGCGCTGGCGCGGCTGCGCGAGGCCCGCGGCCTGGAACTCGCCGAAGTCGCCGCCCACCTCCGCATCCGCGAGCCGTTCCTCGCCGCCCTCGAGGACGGCGACCTCGACCGCCTGCCGGGCCCCACCTACGCCGTCGGCTTCGTGCGCTCCTACGCGGCCTTGATGGGGCTCGACCCCGACGAGGCCGTGCGCCTGTTCAAGGACGAGCGCGCCGACGCCGCCGCCACGCGCTCGACCCTGGTGTTCCCCGAGCCGGTGGCGGAAAGCCGCATCCCTAAGGGCGCGGTGCTGTTCGTCTCGGTGCTGCTCGCCGCGGTCGCCTACGGCGGCTGGTACTACCTGAGCTCGCGCGACATGGAGCTCGCCGACCTGGTGCCGCAGGTGCCGGCCGGGCTCCAGGGCGGCCCCTCGGCGCCGCCCGCCGAAACGCCGCCGCCGGGCGACGCGCGCC